>CP070795.1:933155-954938 GCA_020343455.1 Caldifarciminota bacterium | reverse complement strand
GGCCAGTTTGGATATATCCCTGAACCGTAGGTCATGACATATACCGGACACGAATCGAGTCCTGTCGTCTGGGTCGGATATCCGGTGACTATCTCACAGTGACCAGTACAATCCGTATTCCCTACGGATACAGGTTTATGTGAGTTATTTATGCCCTCCGGCGATTGCCACACATTGTTGCCGGAGAGATCCCAGGCCATAACATTACAGTTCATTTCATTGTTATGGTCTATACCAGCAACTATTTCATGCGTCCCTCCGTCACCCAGGTCGGCGACAGCGATCGGCGAGATATTCGAATACCATATGGGCCATCCGTCCATGATTTCGGGGTCGAGAGAGAAACTCACCTGATGTGACGTGTCCACGCCAGAACCACAGGTAACATGGATTCTGAGCCGGTATTGATCCTGAGCAAGACCGCTCGCGTCCCACTGGACGAGCGTATCATAGACCTGCGGCAGGTATTGCAGGCTTCCGATGAGGTTCCATGTTCCAGGCAGCTCACCCTGCGCGTATTCAACACCCCACGAAACGAGACCTGAACCTTGCACTGTTCCGATCACGGAAATCGGCTGATAGGTCGGGTAGGTATGCGTCATGAGCGGTCGGTTCATCGCGACCGCGAGTGGCGCACCTGCAGGAGTATACCAGTACAGAAAATCAAAGAGCTCATCAACATTCCAGATATTGGTATTGTCATATGCAAGTCCGAGAGGATTATCTCTCGCGGCTCCGTAGGCATCCACGATCTGCCCTGTGTTTGGATCGATCTTGTAAATGATCCCAAGATCAGTATCACTGACGAGCAAGTACCCGTCCATGTATGCAAGTCCATTCGCCCACTCAAACGGCAGGGGAAAAGATGTTATGACTTGGCCATTTGCCGGGTCGATCTTGTATATCTGTGTGGGTTCTGTGTTTGTGCCGGGATGCGCAGCATGCCAGAGGTACGAACCATCATAGGTCAGTCCTAATGGGTTCAGCGAAGGACTGCTGTAGGCGCCCATCACCGTGCCGTTCAGCGTATCGAATTTGTATATACCACTCTGCATGTTACCGCTCGCCCAAAGGTATTCGCCGTCAAACGCAAGGTCTTTAGTCCAGGGATCCGGGGCGGCAAATTGTGTAAGAACAGCACCATTCATAGGATTAATCTTGTAAATAGTCGCTGCATCGATATCAGAGAGCCAAATGCAATTGTTGCCCGGTGCCAGGCCCCAGGGAGTATTATCCGGCGATGGAAAAGAATCAGGTGCCCTTATCCCCGACAGATTTTCACGGGGTGCGGGAATGGTGTGGGGTATCGGTTCAGGCAATCGCTCCAATGTCCCCGCTCTTATCCATGAGTATCTGCCGACGTCACGTATCACATATTCCTTTTCGATTTCGATACTGCTAATTGAAGCAGCTGGGTCGGCTGATCCGATCGCCACGATTACACTGAACAAAATAAGGATCAGCCACGTTCTAAATTGGAAATACATCATTCCTCCCTTCCTTACCGTAACCTGGAAATGGCATAATGGTCCGTTCGCTTGCAATTCAGGCTACGGGTTATACTCCGCTCCATTTTGCCAATTACACACGCAGGTCAAAAATCGTACACACAAAAAAATTGCAGTTGTAGTACGGTAATTACGTCAACCGCATTAGAGCCACTCCTGTTATAACATTATTTCGGTCGCGCAACGGAACAGATATGATACAAGTATATTAAATATATGAATGTCAGCTCGGTTGTCAATACAGACGGGAGCCTGAGGATTGTCTAGGAGGTTCTGCGATGTTGCGTCAGTTCACGCTTGATCTTTTTGTGCGCGTACATCTTCTGTTCTGCTTGTCCGAGCAGATCGTCAAGAGTGCAAGTCTTTTTTGGATCGTAATACACTGCGCCTACGCTTATTGCGAGGTCATATTTCTTTCGTCGTGAGTTCTTAATTGATATATTCCTTAACATCCTTCCGACAATGATCGATTCGCTGCTTTTCAGTGCATCGACCGCGACCACTGCGAATTCATCATCTCCCATTCGAGCAATTACGTCTGATTTTCGGAAGCTTTGACTGAACACGTTTGCCACATCTCTCAGGGCCTGGTCGCCGTATTTTTGCCCAAGATTTTCGTTGATGGCGTTCAGGTGGTCAAGGTCGGCAAGTATAATGAAGAATCCCTTGCCGCTGCGGTCGGCAATCCTTATTTGTTGCTCAGCGAAAACGCGGAAACCCTTTCGATTGTATAGACGGGTCAGTTCATCGACCATTGAAAGGGCACGTAATTCTCGATCTCCCTGTTTGTATTCGGATATATGCCGAACATATGCGCGTGTTCCAGTAACTTCGCCGCATTCCTCCAGTGGTATGACATTCAACTCAAGCCATATTTTCGTGCCGTCTTTCTTCACTCCTCTGATTTCTTGCGTCTTGGGAATGCTTTTGTCTTTGGTTCGTTCTAGGTAGTAACGGGTGACCTTGTTAATATCATCCGGGTGAACGAGTTGCTTAAGCGATTTTGATTTCATTTCTGCCAAAGTGTAACCGAAAAGATCGGCAAAATTCCTGTTGACATACTTGAAGTTACCTTTGATGTCGGTGAGGAAGAAGGCGCCGGTAGAACTTTCTACCGGTACTATTGAATTCTTCTTTGAATCTGCCTGATCATTCTCGATTCTTCGGCGTTTCGTTACATCGGTGCCACAATTGAATGTTCCGGCGATCTGGCCTGACTCATCTTTGAATGCGGCGCTGTGCCACGAAACCGTTCTCTCCGCTCCGGTTTTAGTAATGACATTGTATTCGGTGTATTTGGCGGTATTAGTCCTTCCTTGGATGAGGCTTCCGAAGATTTTCCGCGCTTCGTCTCTTGCGTTCGCGGGCAGGAAACAGTCAAACCAGTCCTTGCCAATGGTGTCTTTCTCTTTATATCCGAGGATCTTGCAGGCGTACTTGTTGATCAATACTACGCGGCCCTTCTTATCGAGCCATACTATCATTGCTGTGAGAATATCCAGGAATCGGCGTATGTTATCCGGGCATCGCACGATCTCATCCATGCCTTTGTACATGCCCTTGGAAGATACGGTACTGTTGCTGGTGGTCTGACGCGTACTCGGTTTCATAGGCCCTGGTGCATTGCTCTCTCTATTTGTCAAACTTTCGTGAATTTGAATCTTTTCTTCGTGAAAAGGCGCAGGCATACTTCTGCTACTTGGCTGTCGTAGAGGCCGTCTTGATTTCTCGATATTTCTTCGACCGTTTCTCTCATTGTACGGGCTGGTCGGTAAGGACGATGTGACGACATCGCCTCGACGACATCGGCTACAGCCAGGATCTTTGCTTCAATGAGGATTTCATCGCCGCTGAGGCCGCGTGGGTAGCCTGAGCCATTGATGCGTTCGTGATGTTGGAGAGTAATCTGGGCAACGGGCCAGGGAAAGTTGATTGTTTTCAGAATGTCATAGCCAATTTCGCTATGAAGTTTGATTATCGAAAATTCACTTTCGCTGAGTCTACCTGGTTTACTCAGAATCTCGGCCGGAACCGATATCTTGCCAATATCGTGCAGCAACCCAGCAATGCGTATGCCTTCGATCGATTCTTCCGACATCTTCATTTCTTTGGCAATCGCACAGGCGAGCTGGGTGACCCGGCGCTGATGGCCGGCGGTGTACGGGTCACGTTTTTCTGTGGCCGAGGCGAGCGCGTTGACCGTTTCTTCGAGGGTTGTGCGCAATTTTACGTAACTTCTCTCGAGTTCCTCGCTGGCAGCTTGACGGGCGATGTGGGCACGGAGAGCCTGGATGCCGTATGACAGGTCCTCAGCGAGTTCCTGCAGCAGGGCAATTTCCCTTTCGTCGAAGGCATTGGCTTCGGTCGCATGAATACTCAATACGCCGAAGACTACATCCTTGTTCATCATTGGCAAGGCAATCAGTGATTTACATCCGGCTTTGAGCGAAGCAGCTCGGTTTGCCGCGCAATTCATATCTTTGCCTATGTCCCGACAGAGATAATAGTCGCCCGTGCGGATTGCGATTCCGAACGGATTGCGGCCAGTGCGTTTATCTCCCCATGTTGCCTTGAAGTGGTGTGCGTATTTGCTCTTGCTGCCTGCTTGGGCGACGCATTTTATTGTCCTGTGGTCATCGTGCTGAGCATACCCGACCCATGCAAGCGGGTAACCGCCGATTTCGACAATTAGCTTGCAGATGCCCATGAGCAAATCCCTCTCATCTGTTGTACGCACAAGGGCCATGTTGCAGTTACTTAGAATTCTCAGTGCTCGGTTTACCTTTCTGACTTCTTCTTCGGCATTCTTTCGCTCGGTTATGTCCCTGGCCACCGAGACAATACCGACGATCTTACGGTTACGGTATAAGGGTGCACCGCTTACTTCACCAAACTTGCGGGAACCGTCCTTTGTCAGGAACTCATATACTGATGACGGGATTTGCTCGCCCTGGAATATTCGACCAATATCATAGGACACGGCATCGAGGTACTCCGGTGCGATGAGATCAGTTTTTGCGATATTCTTCCCGACGAGATCCTTGGCTTTGTAGCCTAGTATTCTTTCGACTGATGGCGAGACGCTGACGATTCTGAGATTCCGGTCGATGGAGTAAATGACGTCTGAAGCGTTCTCGAAATGCATACGATACTTTTCTTCGCTCTGCCGTAACGCCTCCAGCGCTCTCTTGCGTTCAGAAATGTCTTTGTGCGTGGCGAAGTAAACTTTCACGTTACCCTGTGCATCTTCAGTGCATGATGGACTTACCAGTACTGGAAAACGTTCACCGTTCTTTCGCTTGAAAATAAGTTCAAAATCGTCGAATTCGCCTGCAAGTGTTTTCTGAAAGGTTTCCATGATCCTATCTATTTCTTCTTCTGGCCAATAAGGGTGAGGCAGCCCAACACCGATGAGTTCGTCTTCGGTGAACCCCGTCATCCGGCAGAGTGCCGCGTTCACGCTGAGGTGTACGCCATTTGGATCGATAACGGAAAACCCGTCCTTCATCAAGCTAATGAGCCTCTCGGTGAAGTTCTTGCTTTCCCTCAAAGCGATCTCTGTGCGTTTATGCTCCGCAATACTGAGTTCCAATTCTTCGTTGATCTTTCTGAGTGCCTTGCTCCGTTCCTCGACCTTTTTTCCCAGTTCTTCGTGCCATTGCTCAATACGATCGAGCATTGAATTGAAGACCGTCGCCAGCGTGCCGACCTCATCGCGGGTCGTTGCTGAAGCTCTCGCCGTGAGGTCGCCGGCTTCGACCGCCCGCGCCGTGTTGCTCAGCTTGATGATGGGCTCTGATATCCGCGTGGCATTCCACGATGTGAGGACGAGCGCGACCAGGACGCCGCATAACGCTACGGCAAGGGAATAACCCATCCTTGTCAGAATGCTCAGCGTGATCTCGGATTCATCACGCTTCACGATCAACCCCATCCCTCTGTAGGGAGTGATCGGGACGAATCGGTACGCAGCCATGACGTGCACGCCACGGTAATCCTTCGTGCTCATGACGCCGCTCTCGCCCTTCATCACCAGTTTAGCATCCTCGGTCATGATGCTATCGACGAGCATATCGGCCCTTGAGCCGTCGGCCAGTGGATGTTTCAGCTGAACAAGGGGTCGTGCACTTTCGTCGAGGATCATGACTTCTTCGGACTTGCCGACTTCCTCGCCGACATAGAGCATAGGTTTGACGAAAGCATCGGCATCAACGTGCGCGACCAAGATGCCCACTGGTTTGTCCGCGGCATCCGTGATAAGGCGCGTGAATGCAATACTCGACTTTCGCGATGCGGGATGCAGTTCTAGGTCGACCGCTTCGCCATGTTCGGTTTCGAACGCCTCGCGAATGAACCTCTTATGATAAACGCGTTTGCCCAGGCGGGTCGTGTCCGTCGATACAAGGCAAATTTCGAGCCCTGGATCGACAATGCACAGCGTATTATATTCGCCGTACATGTCTTGCATCATCAGTAGTTCACGGCGGAGAATTGAATAATAGTTCTCACGCTGTATGTTGGCCTTGAACGTAGGCTTACCGGGTCTTAGGTTTTTCTCGGCAATCGTTTGCTTCAGACCCTGGACCGAACCGATGATCTTCTCGCAATGGGTGATCATCCGTAAGTTGGCCTTCCGCTCCTTGATCCACAACGCGAGTCGTTCGTGCTTGAGTCCGGCAACGAAATCAAGGTCGCGCAACGTCTGATCACGCTCCCATCCGTACACCCCTCTGAAAGAACTGAAGGGAATGCCGAACATGGTGACCAAGTTCGCGACAATGAAGGTTAGTGCGAAGAGTATGCTGAAGCTGAGTACCATCTTGCCGCGAATGCTGAGTGGCCGTCGGAAAATCCGTTCGCGTGACTTTTCTTCTTCTTTCATATTATCTGCGTAAATCAAGAGGTCTCATATGATGTCCACGAGATGGTGTTTGATGGCGAGTTTTACGAGATCGGCAACGCTTGAGACGTTTAGTTTCTTCATAATGTGTAGACGATGGTGCTCGACTGTTCGCTTGCTCAGTGATAAGGTATCCGCGATGCGTCTATTCGTTTTGCCCTCGGCAATGAGGCGGAGAATTTCACGTTCCCTTTCGGTGAGAACGTCGAGAGCCGATCCTCCCTGCACTTTGTTTCGTGCAAGCGCTTCAATCACATGGCCGCTAAATGATTTTGAAACATAAATGTTGTCCTTCTCCAGTGCTTGGAGAGCAGCAAGCAGTTCAGTATCGGCGTCTTCTTTGAGAATGTAGCCTTGTGCGCCTGCTGCGAGGCACTCATAAACATAGTGTTCGTTCTTGTGCATGGTCAACACGAGGATTTTCACCGTCTTGTTCGTTTTCCTCACCTTTCTTATGGCTTCGATACCCCGTAATCCAGGGAGTGAGATATCGAGAATTATTAGGTGGGGGAGCGTTTTTTTGATCATCGGTAAGATATCGAGACCATCACCCGCTTCGCCGACTACTTGGTAGCCCCCCATCTCTTCGATGATGCGGCGCAGCCCCTGGCGTATTATGGTGTGATCATCGACGATGGCAATCCGATTCATTGAACGCATTTCCATCTTTATTCTAACTTAACTCAGCGGGCGAACAAGTTCTGAGACTACGTATTCTTGCGTAAGTATTTCTACTTAGACTTGAGCGCTATTTCTTAAGAGCTGTCTCAATGCCGGCCTTCCGGCATGGGGTTGGCCGACTATGTTTATTGGGTCAGTGGGAAATCGCGGCTATTTCCGCAAATCACTGAGCGGGAATACGCCCGTCACGCGTGTACCTGAACCGGGTTCACTCCTGATCGTAAGGATTCCCTCTATAAGTCTGGCGCGTTCCTGCATGGTCACGAGCCCGAGGTGGCCGGTAGGTTGCCTGGAGAGCAGGGAGGGGTTGAACCCAATGCCGTCGTCGATTACTTCAACAAGCATTGCACGCTTCCTTACCGTCAAACGGACACTAAGATTCTTTGCCTGCGCGTGTTTGCGGACATTCATTATTGCCTCTTGGATTATTCTCAACAGATTTATCTTTGCGGCAAAACTCATCTGCGGCATGCGCTTCGGGTGAGCGAAACTGTGCTTTGTATCAGTGTCGATGAACCTCGTTTCTATTGAATTTCTTACGGCGTCGACAAGACTTATTTCGGGTGCGTGCAAGGGTTCGATCTCGCGGATTAGAGCACGTCCGCTGTCAATGCTGGATTTGATTGTTGCCACAAGTTTTTCTTTTTGCTCGTCCATCTTCTTTGTAGATGCAGGTATTGTTAACATTTGCAAGTAGTATAGAACGGCCACGAGACTTTGTAGTAGGTTGTCGTGGATCTCGGAAGCAAAGTAAAGGCGTTCTCTTTCCTGCATTTCGATCGTCTTCTTTGCTAGATCTACGATTCGCTTTCTTTCCATGTCGAGATCTCTCAGGGTACGGGTGAGTTTCTTCTGGTAACGATCTTTGAAGACGCTCGCCATGATGACATCACCTGCAGCCTGTAGTATTTCGATGTCATACTTCTGCCAGGTGGCATGGTGCTTCTCTGCTGTAAGCCACAGTATGCCGGATAACCGTCGTTCGACATGCAGAGGTATTGCCAGGACTGACTTCGGAGGGCGGTCGACGATGCCGGTAAACGTGTCCATCAATGATTTGGGTAATCGTGTAGTGTCGGTGATCGAGACGTATCGTTGTTTCTTGATTCTGCTGAACCACTGGAAGAAGTCTTCTTCATTGATTATATCCATCTTCTCTTTTACCGATGACATTCCCTTCCTATGCCATTCGTGTGTAATGCGCCACTTTTTTGCTTTCTCATCGCGCTGGGCGAGCAATGCGCGGTCGGTCGTAAAAATATCTGCCAGGTCCGCAAGTGTTTCATCCAGTGCCGAGGTGACGTCCCTTGTTTTGACCAACTTCTCGGAAATCTGGGCAAGTCTTTTCTCCAGTTTTAAGTGGTATCTTACGGTCTTTTCTGCCTCTTTGCGTCCACTGATGTTTTCAATGATTGCGTGAATCTCCATTGTCTTTCCCCTTTGCTTGATGAAGGTTGGATTTGACAGCATGCTGACTATCTGTCCATTCTTGTGTAGGGCTCGGAACTCGAGAGAGGTACGGCGTTGGGCTTTCTTTGATCTGCCCAGGAATGTTTCGATCGTAGCCTTCCTATCCTCAGCATGGAGGAAATGGGCCAGTTGCTTACCCATCAAGTCATCACGACGATAACCGAGCATCTTGCAGAATGTGTTATTAACGTAGACAAAGGCGCCGTTGGCATCGACGCTGACAATGCCGACGTTCGTGTTTTCGATGAGCCTACGGTATTTGCCTTCGCTTCGTATCAGGGCTTCCTCTGCTTTTTTCTGTTCTGTGATATCGTTGCCCGAGCTCAGAGTCGCGGTGACCATTCCTTTCTCGTCGATCAATACTGTGTTATACCACTGTATGATCCTTTCGTCACCGTTGTTGGTCAGAATAGGATTTATATAATTCCGGTGCTTCCGGTATTCGCCTGCCATCATTTGCGCAAAGATTGCTCTTTGTTCATTTCTGAACCTCGCAGGGATGAAATCATCGACCCAGTCTCTCCCGATAATCTCATTTTCTTTAAGTCCAAGCACTCTACACCCTTTCTTGTTGATGAGTTCGACCTTACTTGCAGAATTCAAGACGACGATCACCACGCCAGAAATGTCCAGGTATTTCTGTAGTTTTGCGTGTTGGTTTTGCAGTTCCACGGCTGCTCTTTTGCGTGCTGTTATGTCTCGGTTGACAGCAACCGCACCCACAGGTTTTCCGTTGCCATCATTGATGATGGACACTGATGCGAGTACATCGATGGGTCTACCATCCCTGTGCCTCTGCATTACCTCACCGTTCCAGAATCCTTCTTTGAAAAATCTTTCTACGACATCGGTGATCTTGTCGTGGGGATACTTGACATGTGTGATGTCGGATATTGTTTTACCGATTACATCTTGGGCTTTCCACCCATACATGCGTTCCGCTGCTTTGTTCCAGGAGATAATTCTGAATTGAAGGTCGGTCGAGATGATCGCGTCTGAAACATCATCGAGAAGATCGGCCTGGTATTTCAATACGTCGTGGACTCTGGCTCGTTGTACAGCCACTCCGATCTCATTGGCCGCGATCTTCAGTGCTTCGATGGCGGCGGTCGACCACTCCCGTTCATACCTGCACTCATCAAATCCGATGAAGCCCCACCACTCACTACCGACGAATATGGGCACCGCGAGTATTGATTTGATATCCTGGGACTGAAGAACCTTCCGTTCTCGCAGTGGAAATTGGCGTACATCACCCATAATTTGGCTGCCCCGGCTCATAGCCCTTGACCAGCGTTCGAATCCGCCTTGACGATAAGACACACTCTGGAGCAAAGGATTATTCAGTTGCGGCGTGGTATTCTGTGTCGTCCACTCGTACTTAAGGCTGGCGAGGAGAGATCGGTGCCTTCCCTTATGATTTTGAAATATGTAGGTCCGGCTGACTTCTGCTGCCTCACCGAGTCGTTGCAATACGTCTTGTATGACATCGGTCCAGTTGACAGTCCTAAGAAACTTCTCGGCTGCATAGGCTATGGCCTCGAAGATAGCGTCGCGACGTTTTATCATCAATTCGTGCTTCGTGTTCTCGGTGATATCGCGGGCAATTATCTGGAGGTTGCTGACCTTCTTTCCTTTTTTCAGTATACTCGTTCGGACTTCGGCAATACGTTTCTCGCCGGAATGTGTCATCCATGTGATCCTGAAAGGAGGTGGCACTGTCCCGGCTGCGGCTTTCGAGAACATCTTCCTGAGAGATGGAATATCGGATGGCGATAATACTGGAAGCTCTGAATAGTGATGCCCCACAAAATCACTTACTCGGAATCCGGTTAAGGTCGTTATCGTCTTATTGCATGACGAAACTTTACCGTTTAGATCGAACGTCAGAATCGGATCTGGTGCTGTATCGAAAATCGTCCTGTATTTCGCCTCGGACTGTCGCAATTCCTTTTCCAGGGATCGGCGTTCCGTGAGTTCGCGCTGGGCGGAGTTGTAGAGTCTGGCCTTCTCTATTGCGTGGCCAGCATAACGGCCAATGGTTGAGAAGAGATTCAGTTCCCTGTCGTCATAGTTCTTTATGTTCTCGGTTGCCAGCGCGAGTACACCCTTAATTGCATTGCCAGATGGCAACGGTACGAGGAGCACGGTCCGCAGCCCATCTGCCTTCTTGATTTTCCGCCAGAGTATCGGGCAGCATTGAGAGTCAGCCATCGATATTGGATGGCGGGAAGCTATTGCTCCAACCATCTTTCGGGCATCGATCTTCAGCGTACCTATTTCTTTACTCCTTTCACTGAATACACCACGGAAGATGAAACCTGAGTATTGTCCTGATTCTCTGTCGAGGAGGTAGATTGCTCCATGCCCGCAGTCGCACACCGTCATGGTCTTGTTGAGGATTCTTTCGAGAATTTCACGTAGATTCGCAGAACTACCCACGATACGGGCAATATTGCCAATCATTACGTGCTCGTCGATGTGTTTGGCAATTCTTGCTTCGATGTCCCTGCGGTGGAGCGCTGAGCTGAGCATTTCAGCCCAAGCTTTAAGGGCTTCGATCTCTGCGTTTGACCAGTACTTGTCATGGCGGCATTCATTGAACCCGGTAAATCCCCACCATTTTCCGCCAACGAAGATGGGCATGATGGCGATAGACTTGACACCTTGGGCAGTCAACATTTTTCGCTCAGTAGCAGGCAGCATATGAACTGGACTGTGAATGGGTTCGCCTCGGGAAAGGACTTTTGGCCAGCGGGCGAATCCAAGCTTGTCATATGTGACATTCTGAAGCAGAGGATTTCGTAACTGCGGTTCACAGCTGGGTCCGGTCCACTCGTAGCGCTTGCTCGTCAGAAGAGTCCCATCGTCAGCAAGGTGGTTCTCGTAGACATATGCGCGGCAGACACCGGCGGCGTTGGCGATCGACTTCAATGCGCTGTTGACAACGCGTGCCCATGGTCGAATTCTCAGAAATTGCTCAGCAACGGACGATACGGCGGCAAGGATCGCGTCGCGACGTTTGACCGTTTCTTCAACTTCCTTGCGGGATGTTATATCCTTTGCGATGACAGATATTCCGCGAGTAGATGGGTATGCGTTAATTTCGAAGAAGTACTTAGTTCCGTTAACGAAGTATTCGTTCTCAAATGTCGCCGCTTTCTGTGATTTGAGCACCTTTCTGTAGAAACGTATTGCTCTCAAAGTGGGCTTGTCTTTCGGGAAGATGTCGGTGATGGTTTTGCCTATAGCATCGTTGGCCGCTACGCCGGTCAGATTTTCCGATGTTTTGTTCCAGTAAGTGTATCTCAGTTTATGGTCCATTTCGAAGAATAGATCAGTGATACTGTCCGCAAGTTCGCGATAACTTTTTTCATTGAGGCGGAGTTGGGCTGTTGCGAGTATGCGTTCGCTAATGTCGGTCGAGACACCTTCGATTATGACATCATGCCCGGACTTACGCCGAGCGACAAAACGATCCAAAAACCAATGCCACCTTCCGGCAGCATCCTTGATGCGATATTCAGTCGCGGAATCCTTGTCCTCTAGGAAATCAGCCGTTGCCTTGGTTACGAGGTGCTGATCATCCGGGTGTATTGATTTCTTCCATAGCCAGGGGTTCTTGTATAGATGATTCGGCGTGTACCCTAAGATCGATTCGACACGCGGTGATGAATAAACGATGCCACGCTGCAGGGAAAAAGACCAGACAATATCGGGGAGACTTTCGACCAAAGATCGGTATCTGCGCTCTGATTCGCTGAGCATCTGTACTGTTTCTCTGGTTCGGCTTACATCCCAGTGGATACCGATCCATCTTTGCGGTCTGCCGGCGGCATCGTGTGCTATCTTGCCGCAACTGCGAATCCACCGAATACTGCCGTCTTTATGTCGAATGCGGTATTCAACTTGATGTAGAGTACTCTTCCCGTGCAGGTGATCAAGGGCGCTTTTCCGCAATTTCTTTATATCCTCAGGCACGATGCGACGGTGCCAGGCTCGAATGGAGCTTGGCATTTCACGGTCCGAGTAGCCTATGATGCGTTTCGCGCCTGGAGAAAGGTAGATCTTGTCCAGCGTATGACCGGAGCGTTTCTGATCGAATTCACATTCCCAGGGGAATCCGTCTGAGCCTTCGATGGAGAGGTTCAGTTTGTCTATGGTCTTGCGCAGGTCCTCCTCTGTCTTCACGTGGTGAGTGACGTCGTAGAGATGCACTTGTACAAGTTTTTGGTGGTCACATTCAATTATGTTCGTCGTTGTTTCGACGAATATTATCGCTCCTTTTTTCGTTACCAGCGGGAGGTCACGCAAGCACGCGCCGCCATGTCTAAGCCCGCGTTTAAACTCACTCATTATCTTTTTGCCCTCATTCTTCGGGTAGATGAGGAGCAAGGAACTGTCAACTAATTCTTTATTTGAATAGCCAGTCATCAATCTGGCTGCTTTGTTCACCTCTATGATCCGGCCCTGCTGATCGGTTAGGAACATTGGTACACAGGAATTGTCGAAGAGCGCTTTGTGGTTACCGTTGACACCTATTTGTATGGTGCGGTTGGAGTGGCTATGCGTTCTGTAACGTCTGTTGCGGCGCAGGTTCGTTGATCTCCTCCTTGTTCGTGCTGCGTTCGGTTTCTTGCGTTTCATCCGTTTCTCATGCCGCGCGGTTCAGGACATATCGACTAACCCTTGGCGTATTGCGAAAATGACAAGGTCTGCGACCTTTGAAATGCGCAGTTTTTTCATTATGCGAAGCCGATGATGCTCAACGGTCCTTGTGCTAAGAGAGAGGAGCTGGGCTATTCGTTTATTCGACTTGCCTTCGGCGATCAATTTCAGTATCTCTCGTTCACGGCCGGTGAGAATATCAAAAACCGATTCACGGTACTTGGATCCTTGGCGCCTGACGAGATTCCTGATCACTTCATTGCTGAAGGAATGCGATATATAGTAGCCGTCATTTTTCAGTGAATCAATTGCCGTATGCAATTCGCTTTCGGCATCTTCCTTGAGCACGTACCCCTGGGCACCGCTGGAGAGGCATTCATACACGTAGTCTTCGTTCTTGTGCATAGTAAGAACGAGGATCTTGATCTTCTTGTTGACCTTGCGGATTTTGCTGATAGCTTCGATGCCGCGGAGGTGGGGCAGTGAGATGTCGAGGATCAGCATATCTGGCGAGTGTTTTCTTATTTTTGGAAGGATCTGCAGGCCATCGCCTGTTTCGGCAACGACTTCTACCTTTTCATCTTCCTCGACAATACGTTTCAATCCTTGGCGAATCAATGTGTGATCATCGGCCAGCATTATCCGGTACCTCCTATGTGAGTTTGTAGAACGCATCCCTAAATCATGATATTCGCATGTCGATACCTGTCAAGAGTACGGTCCTGAAGATCGACAAAAGCTATTGAGGGCTATTGTACATGCGAGTAACTTAGATCAAGGGTGAAATCATCGAAGTACGTTGATGCAGGAGTTGGGCCGTCGTCATCCGAGACGATCAAACCTACACGTCCTCCTGAAAGAATGTTATCGTAGAGAGCAAAATAGACGGCGTCGTTGACGTTGATCCGTATGGTTGGTTCACCATCGCGGTGTTCGACCTTTATATTGTGCCACGTGTCAACCTTCGTCTCCCTTGCGATGACACGAAGATACGATAATTGCCCGTCTCTTAAGACATAGCAGTAGGTAGTGTCCGGTGAGAGCGTCAGTGCGTAGTAATTATGCTTATCCTGAAATCTGAATACGACTCCGGCATTCCAATTTGATTCTTCCATTCCGAGCATCTTCAATTTTACGGAGAAGAGGAAATGTTGTGCATCGAACTCGCAAAGTGAAAGGGCACAGCCGGATGGCATGCTGTCGTTCCCGAGGTATACGTGTGGAGTTGAGTGTGCTTGCGGTTCTTCGTCAGATACCACAACAGCCCAATACCCGCTCTCAGTCCTTAGCCGATAGGGCGAAGGTACACCAGGGAGGTCATCCTCGAAGTGCAGCGTGAGGAACTCCATACGACGATCGACGACGTAGGACCCGGCCCATAGGCTCTCAGGTCCACTTTCGATGGATTGATAATGTTCGGTAGCTGCCCCGACGTAGTATATGCCGGGGTCGATTTCCTCGAAAGCTGCAATTCCGTTGCTATCGGTAGTGTCCGATTTGACAATCGTATCGTTTCGGGTGAGATGAACGACGGATCCCTCGATTGGATACAACCCGAGTTCATAGAAATTTATTGAGAAATATGCCTTGTTGGGGTTGTCAGCGTCGTACATGTTGTCACGCGGCGCATCCAGACAGGTTATTAAGAATAGAGAGAAAATGCCTGAAACAAGAATTAGAAAGCGCTGCATGTTATATTCCTATCGCGTACCCGATTTGGGTATGATTGCCGTCACACTTGAAATGGAAGCCAGTTTGCAGGTTACTTGTTTTCGGCTTGCTCTTCTTTCGCGAAAGCATGGCATCGAAGATGCTGTAGACGTATATGCCGACGAATGCGGCTCCTGAAAGGATGGTTATCTTGCGCCATCGGTTATAGTCGTTGTATACGCTATCCATCTTCTCAAGATCATCGGGGCCGAGGGAGAGATATGCGGTATGTTTGCTGTCGGCGATCGACCATGACACCAGGGTGCCAGCGAGGGTCAGTACGGACGCTGCAATGATCACTCGCCCCTTGCTATTATCTCCTTTGAATATTTGTCCGATGCCCGGGATGAAACAGGAACAGCCAGCTGATTCGTATGCTTTTTCTGTACGTGCATCTTCGAATACGGTGAGTATGTCAGGAGTAGGCGCATATCCGTCTAGTTGTAGGTTGGGGTCTTTGGTCAGGGCATTCTTGAAATGCTCTATTGCACTTGCATCATCACCGATTGCGACATAATCGAATGCGAGGAACACATGAGCCTCGATGAGTTGATTTCCGCTTAAGTAAGGCAATGCAGTTTCGAGCATGGTAACAGATTTTGAGTAAGCCCCGCTGGCATAATATGCTTTGGCGATCTGGAGAGTATCTGGGGGAGAATGAACATCAGTCGCCTGCGCCAGGGACACATGCGATAAGAGTGCAATAACTAATATGCCATATTTCCCGACCATATCAACCATATTGTTTATCGTCTCCACGATTGCGGTAAAGCGTTGAAATTATACTCCAACATGAATGAAAGTCAAGGTATTTTATGGAGGGGGCGATCAGCATGCCAGGGGTTTGGACTTCGTGGTTTCGCATGTTATGTTGACATTTACAGTATTATGTATAGAATTCGCTAATGCCGGATTTGGATACAGGTACTTTCATCTTGCTGGTCGTTGGAGTTGCGGCTCTGATTATCATACTTATTTTCGTGACCATCTTCACTCGGCGCGGGAAGGCGGAGCCGAAGAAAGTTGTTCGTTCTGACATTCTTGCCGATGAATTGGATAGACACAAACGTGAGAACTACCACTTGAAGGCTGAATTGAAGCGTATCAATTCCCTGAACAATCTCTTTTTCGCCTCAATGATAAGACTTACCGCACGTCTGAACCCGGAAGAGATTGCCAATGAGACGGCAGGATTGCTCTCCAATTACCTTGAGTCAAACGAACTGGCAGTATTCCTCTATGACGAGAAAGGTAAGCGCCTGAACATAGTAGCTGAACGCGGTATTGATGATAACTGGATACCCAAGATCGTGTACAAACTAGGCGATGGTAAGGTCGGTCTCGCAGCCGAGAAGAGATTGCCGATCGGAAGCCGGGAGTTCGATTTCTTAGGTACAAACAAAGAACCATTTGACGTTTTTGTGCCGAATATATGCTACCCTATGTTATATCAAGATAAGTTGCTCGGTGTTATTGCTATATGTCGCAGCAGTGATTTTGACGAAAGGGAGAAAAACTTGTTGGGCGTGGTATCCACGATGACGGCGGTCGCGCTCAATAATACACGGAGTTTCGAAAGCATATCTTTTTCCGCTTCCATCGATCCGCTGACAAAATTGTACAACATAGGATATTTCAAGGATCGCCTACAAGAGGAATTGGCTCGTGCCCGTCGGTTTCAGCACAGTGTTTCGATAACGATCATAGATCTGGACAAATTCAAGGATTATAATGATTCGTTGGGTCATCAAGCGGGGGATCAATTACTGATCAGATTGGCAAAGATCTTCAAGGATCACTTCGAAGATACTGATATCATCGCGCGGTACGGTGGTGATGAGTTCGTCATCATGTGCCCAGAGATAAGGAAACAGGATACGGCTCGTATCGTTGGTAATCTCCTGAATGACCTCGAAATGTACGACTTTAGCCGCGGGGAATCTGCCAAGAAGGTCACTTTCTCGGCCGGCGTCGCTGCATTTCCCGATGATGGAGGCACAGTTTCGGAATTGATAAAATCTGCAGATGAAGCTCTTTACGAGGCGAAGGGGATGGGGCGAAACACGGTTCGTATTCGCTACCCAAAAGTCGAAAAGATCTAAAGCATACTACATGTTAGATTCAGTCTTTGACGTACCCGTGGTCCACCATGGGTAGCGTCATTCCATAATAACTGCTAGAAGCTATCATGGAAACGGTCGCAAGCAACATCATCAAGGCAATCTCCGAAATCACGGATTGCTCCGTGAACCTGATGGAAGTTTGTGGTACGCATACGATGGTCATTGCCAAATCAGGGATGAGGGCGATGTTACCCGGCAATCTTCGTCTACTTTCGGGCCCTGGTTGTCCGGTTTGCGTGACTCCGCAGGAAACGATCGACTACTGCATCGCGTTGAGCAGGGAAGAAAATATCATAATCGCGACGTTTGGAGATATGGTTAGAGTGCCTGGCACCCGGGGGACTCTGGAGGCTCATACGCCACGTGTCGTTTATTCACCACTCGATGCCTTAACCATTGCCGAAGAGAATCCCGGCAAGGGTGTTGTGTTTCTTGGGGTCGGCTTTGAGACAACTTCGCCCACAATTGGCGCAACAATAATGGAAGCCGCCAGGAAGAACGTGAAGAATTTTTACGTGCTCTCCGCTTTCAAACTTATTCCGCCGGCACTCGATCACATTGCCAGATCTCCAGAGATCAATGTTCAGGGATTGATACTTCCAGGGCACGTTTCAGCGATCATCGGTAGCAGACCGTATGAGTTCCTTGCGGAGACGTACCACATGCCAGGTTGTATAACTGGTTTTGAGCCGATCGATGTTCTCCAGGGAATTCTGATTCTCGTGAGACAGGTCGTCGACGGAAAGAGCGCTATCACCATCGAATATGATCGTGTGGTCAAGCCTGAAGGCAACAGCCAGGCATTGAAGGTACTCAGTACGGTTTTTGAAGTCTGCGAAAGCCGCTGGCGGGGAATCGGAATGATACCGGGTTCGGGCTTGAAGCTGTCTTCGAAGTACTCACGATTCGATGTCCGCAATGAGTATGATATCGAAGTGCCTGAATCGGTGGAGCCAAAAGGATGCATATGCGGGCGTGTCTTGCTGGGGTTGAGCATGCCATTTGACTGTGCACTCTTCGGCAAGAGATGTACACCAGTGGATCCAGTAGGACCTTGCATGGTCTCGTCAGAAGGTTCGTGCGCTGCGTATTATAAGTATGGAGACTATAATATAAAGCTCGAGAAGGCTCGGCCGGGCGGAAAGAAGGCTCGAGAAGGTTGAGAGGGCCGAAGCCCCGTAAGCACTGGCGTGCTACGGGACGGCAATGCAGGGCAGTGTGGGGTAGGGTTGATCCATGAAAAAGATAACGAAGGATCTTGTTGAGGAGTTCCATAAGATGCTGTCGCCGTGCACGGTATGTCCGCGCGAATGCGGTGTGAACAGGCTCAACGGCGAGCTCGGTAATTGTGGCGCGGGATTGGAACCTGAGGTCTCGTCATATCACCAACACTTTGGCGAGGAACCTCCGCTCGTCGGCCGCTGTGGTTCAGGTACAATATTCCTCACTCACTGTAATTTGCATTGCGTTTTCTGCCAGAACCATCAGATAAGTCAACTCGGAATCGGCAGAAAAACGACTCTTGAAGATCTGGCGCAGATGATGTTGAAATTGCAGGGTCTGGGATGTCATAACATCAACTTTGTCACCCCTACGCCGTGGGTTCCGCAGATAGTGGCGGCATTGAGGATCGCGCAGGAAGGGGGACTGAAAGTGCCCATTGTGTACAATTGTGGAGGCTACGAGTCGGTCGTGACACTGAAAATGCTTGATGGCATTGTCGACATTTACATGCCCGATATCAAATATGCCGACAACAGACATGCGGATACATATTCCGGCGTTCCTGACTACTGGGATATAGTACGTCCAGCGCTGGCAGAGATGCACCGGCAGGTCGGCGTCCTTAAGGTCAAACATGGTATTGCGGAGAAGGGGTTGTTGATCCGCCATCTCGTCTTGCCGAACGGGATCGCCGGCAGCAGACAGTGTTTCGAATTTATCAGCCGCCGGCTGTCAAGCAAGACCGTGGTTAACGTGATGGCTCAGTACTATCCTACCTTTAAGGCGAATGAATATACCCGCATCAACCGTCGCATTAAGACTGAGGAATACCGTGAAGCAATTGAAGACATGGCAAGACTCGGGCTCGATGCAGGATTCAGGCAGACGCTCGACACAATATTCCGAACAATTGTGCCAGAGTGGACAGATGATTTGAAGAACGAATAGCTGGCGCTCGGAGTCATCTCCTTTCTTAATTGGAAACCCCAGGTGTAGCATTTGCTAATGAAATTGGGTTTTGCGGCTCATATCCGAACAATGGATCGGGCGTACGCAGTATTGACTTGGGAAGGATTCTGGGTATTCTTGTGAGGGTGTTAACCCTGCTACGACCTAATAAGCTGAATGTCAATATTAATGCCCAAATTAGATAACGTGAGGAGGATCAATTGAAGGTCCATGAATATCAGGCGAAGGAAGTATTCAAGAAATACGGCATTTTGACTCCCATGGAGAAGATGTGCCACACCGTCGATGAGGTTATTGCGGCATCGAAGGAGATTGGAATCCCTTGTGTCATCAAGGCGCAGGTCATGGTTGGCGGCCGTGGAAAGGCCGGCGGTATTAAATTAGCGAAGAGCGAAAAGGAAGTACGGCAGCATGCCGAGAGTATCCTTAATATGGAAATAAAAGGCATCCCCGTGAAGAAGGTGCTGGTATCGGAGGCGATAGACATTGGCAGTGAGGCTTACCTTGGCATTATTATAGACCGAGGTAAGAAGAAGACAGTGGTAATGGCCTGCAAGGAAGGTGGCGTAGAAATCGAGGAGATCGCCAGACAAAGGCCAGAAGCGATATACAAAGTCTATGCCGATTCTCTTATGGGCCTCATGCCCCACCGGGCAAGGGAAGTGGGATTGTTCCTTTATGAAGATCCTAAGGTGGCATTTGAGTGTGCTTCTGTAGCGTCGAAGTTGTATAAGATATTTGTTGATCTCGATTCTTCTCTGGTTGAGATCAATCCCCTTGTCGTCGACAAAGGAGGTCGGTTGATCGCCCTTGATGCAAAACTCAACTTCGATGACAACGGACTCTTCCGCCATCCTGACGTCGAGGCGATGCGAGATCGCGAGAGTGAGGATGCGAGCGAACTTTTGGCAAAGGAACAGGATCTTTCCTACGTACGCCTGAGCGGCAATATCGGGTGCGTCGTCAATGGCGCAGGCCTCGCAATGGCAACGATGGACCTGGTCAAGCACTTTGGCGGTGAACCAGCTAATTTCCTCGACATCGGCGGCTCCTCTTCTCCCGAGAAAGTCATGAACGCACTCCGTATTCTGTTGAAAGATGAGAACGTGAAGGTGATTTTCTTCAACATATTTGGCGGGATCACGCGCTGCGATGATGTCGCGAACGGTATCCTTCAGGCAAAGCATACCTTAAACATAAAACACCCGATAGTTGCGCGTCTGACCGGTACGAACGAAGAGAAGGCAATGGACATACTCAAAGAGGCTGGTTTGATTTTTGCGAAGACGATGGATGAGGGTGCAGAGAAGGCTATTGAACTTCTGAAATGAGGCGAAAGGAGTAAAATGAGTATCTTTGTTGGTAAGGAAACCAAATTACTTGTGCAGGGAATAACCGGGAGAGATGGCAGTTTCCATACGATGCAGATGTTGAAATACGGTACGAATGTGGTCGCTGGTGTTACGCCGGGACGCGGTGGACAGAAGGTTGAAGGGGTGCCGGTCTTCAATGGTGTTGCTGAGGCGGTCGGGAAAACCGGTGCCAATACATCGGTCATATTCGTGCCGGCGAAATTTGCGGTCGATGCCGTCTATGAGGCCGCTGATGCAGGAATAGAACTGGTCGTATGTATTTCAGAGGGCATACCTGCCATTGACATGGTCAAAGTGGTAGCATATCTCCGTGATAAAGATTGTCGCCTCATCGGACCCAATTCACCGGGTGTTGTTTCACCGGGCGAGGCAAAGGTCGGCATTCTGCCTGGTCACATTTTCAAGAAAGGCAATGTCGGTGTAGTATCAAGAAGCGGTACATTGACGTATGAGATCGTCGATCAGATAACTAAATCAGGGCTCGGACAATCGACCTGTTTGGGTATCGGCGGTGATCCCATTATCGGCACGAAATTCATCGACTGTCTCGAGTTGTTTGCGGAAGACGGTGCTACCGAGGCAGTGGTAGTCGTTGGTGAGATCGGAGGCCGGGATGAACAGGATACGGCCGAATATGTGAAGAAGAATTTTAAGAAACCCGTGTTCGGTTTTATTGCCGGCAAGACGGCACCCGCTGATAAGCGTATGGGTCATGCGGGTGCGATCATATCAGGCACCGCTGGGACCGCAGCAGAGAAGATCAAGGCTTTCGAAGAAAACGGAATAGTTGTTGGCGAAACACCCACCGAGGTAGCACGGCTATTGAAGAAACACCTGGGGTAAAACGCGCGGTATCGCTCCGCTCATAGGATCGCTTCACTCGCAGTATCAACTCCGTCGTTAGATCACTCCGTTCGTAGCTTCTGTTTTGATCATTGAGATTTCGTACGTTGATATTGTTTAGGATTTAGAATTTAGAGCTTGGGATTTGCGCTATGTCGGGGCGGTGGGATTTGTCCCGCGCTGTCGCTCTGCTTGCCAAACCGGTCGTTCGTTTTGGATTTTGTGTTTTGATATTGTTTAGGATTTAGAGTTTGGAGTTTGCGATTTGTGCTATATCGGGGCGGTGGGATTTGAACCCACGACCTCATGGTCCC
>CP070795.1:925177-933055 GCA_020343455.1 Caldifarciminota bacterium | reverse complement strand
GTTATTGATGTTTTGGATTTCGTAATCAAGATTCTCTATTTTTTTCCATCGGGTGTCATGTATCCTGTATCGGGTCGTTATGTATGTAGTGCTTCGTATATCCGCTTCGCAATGTGCGGTCCGATGCCGGGGATCTTGGCGATCTCTGCGTCACTTGCTTTGCGCAACGCCTCGATACTGCCGAAGTACTTCAATATTGCGTATTTTCGAGATTTGCCGATCCCATCAATGGAATCGAGCACGGATTTCGTTATCTGTTTGCCGCGCAGCTTGCGATGATATCCGATCGCAAAACGGTGGGCTTCGTCGCGCAGCCGCTTGAGCAGATAGAAGCCTTTTGCAGTCTGAGGTATGGAAATGACATTTCCTCTTTGATCATAGAGTTCATCGCTCCGTTTTGCAAGGGCAAATGTCGGGATATCTGTGTCGAGGTCTCTAATGACACGAAGTGCCGAGCTGAGTTGGCCTTTACCACCATCGATCAGAAGCAGGTTTGGTTTCCTCTTTCGTCCTTGTATGTCCTTGAGCCGGCGGCTGACGATCTGGCGTATCATGGCAAAGTCATCCTGGCCACCTATTCTTCTGATACGATATCGGCGGTAATACTGTTTGAACGGTTTGCCGTCTTTGAATGCAACCGATGAACCGACTGCGAATTTATCACCGAGATTTGATACATCAAAACCCTCGATCCACCGCGGGGGCTCGCCTAGCTGGAGTCTTTCTTGTATTTCAAGTAACACCGGTGAAACCCGGTGCTTTCCTGCTTTTGTCGACATCTCGTTATCGGCGTTCTTTTTTGCCCAATCCAGAATATTCTTTACCGCACTCTTCGGTCTGGTCACGATCTGCACCTTGGAGTCTCTGCTTTGAAACCATCGTGCCTGTATGTCCCAGTCACCGGGCGTGGCTGCAATTACGATCTGTTGCGGCAAGAAGGAAATGTGTGTGTAGATCAATCTGATGAAGGCGCTGGCTATCTCTTCGTCGCTGCTCTTCGGGGTGATCTTCAATTCATATATCTCTTTAGAGAAGAGACGGTTTTCACGGATCCTGAAGAGACAAGCTGTGCAATGGGAACGGGTGCGCGAAGTGCCGATCACGTCGCGGCTGATATTATCTTCGGTGACGATCTGCTGGCGCTGGGATATTTTACGGATGGCGAACAGCTGGTCGCGGAGTATCTTGGCTGCTTCGAAATTTTCCTTTTCTGAGTATTTCCACATCTGCGCTTCAATAGACTTTTCGAGTTCGTCCGAGCTCCCTCGGAGGAACTTTATTCCCTTGTCAACGAGACCTGTATACTCCTCTTTACTGATGCTTTGGGTGCAAGGGGCACTGCATCTGCCCAGGTAATATTCGAGACATGGACGGGTGTATTTCCTCGATAGGTCTTTGGTGCAGGAAACGAGTTTGAAGATCCTGCATAAAGCATCACGGGTTCTGCGTAATGCCTTGGCATTCGTGTATGGTCCAAAGATGAGCGAACCGTCGTCTTTGAGGTCGCGTGTGAAAAGAATACGTGGAAAGTCATCCTTGATCGTGACCTTGAGGTAAGGGAATTTTTTGTCGTCCCTTAGACGAATGTTGTATTTTGGTTTGTGAAGTTTTATGAGCGATTCTTCGAGAGTGAGGGCTTCGACATCAGAATTCGTTATTATGGTATCAATATCTTCTGCTTGATCCATGAATGTTGAATTCAGGTAGGAAGTCAGCCGGTTTTTCAGATTCGATGCTTTGCCAATATAGAGGACCTTGTTCTTCTGGTTCTTAAAAAGGTATACACCGGGAAGGAGAGGTGCGGTGTTGATTTTTTCTTTCAATGATTTTTTCATCTCGGCACGAGCAGACGTTGGATATGACTAAGAAAATACGTTGTGCAAGAATTACCTAATAATATGGTTATCCCTTGACCACGCCCAGTGGCCTCATGCGTGCGACTTTGCGTGAGATGCCGGCGTTGTGGACCGCATCGACGACCATGTCGATATCTTTGTATGCTTCGGGTACTTCTTCGCGCAGTACTTCATTGCTTGCTGAGAGGACGTAGATTCCTCGCTGGGCCAGTTCCTTGTCGATACTCCTGCCACGTGTCCTGTCCAAGGCCTTTGTGCGCGACATGACACGGCCTGCACCATGGCAAGTCGAGCCAAATGTCTCTTTCATCGCGAGGTCGGTGCCGAGTAGTAGGTACGAATGCGTACCCATGTCACCCGGAATGAGAACCGGTTGGCCGATGCTCTTGTATTTTACGGGCACTTCTTCATGCCCTGCAGAGAATGCCCTGGTTGCACCCTTGCGATGGACGCACAGTTCCTTTGTTTCGTCGCCGATCCGGTGTCTTTCAAACTTGGCGATATTGTGCGCAACATCGTATATCAGATTAAGACCGAGGTCTTCTGCTTTCTTGCCCAGGACTTTTTCGAATGATTCCCTGATCCAGTGCATGATGCACTGCCGATTTGCCCAAGCATAATTCGCCGCGCATGCCATCTGCTCGAAATAGGATCTTCCTTCGGGCGATGTTATGGGCGCGCAGGCCAGCTGACGGTCCGGAATGATGATTCCGTATTTCTGCGTAGTACGGCCGAGTACTTTCACGTTATCATCACAAACTTGATAGCCCAGGCCGCGTGAACCGGTGTGTATCATCACGGTTATCTGCCCGACATCGTCAATGTCCATTATCTTCGCGGCTTCCCGGTCATAGATGTCTTCAACAACCTGGATCTCTAAGAAATGGTTGCCTGCGCCGAGCGTTCCGAGTTGAGGCCGTCCGCGCTGGAGTGCGCGCTTTGATACTTTTTCCGGGTTTGCACCGGGTAAGGCGCCGCGCGCTTCAATATGGTCGATATCCTCTTTCCGTCCAAATCCTTTTTTCAGAGCCCACTGTGCCCCGTTGATGAGCACGTCCTTGACTTCACGTTCATCGATCCTTATCTTCCCGGTCGAGCCGACTCCGGACGGTACATTGTTGAATATAGCACGCACCAATTCCTTGATCTTATCCTTGATATCATTATCCGTGAGATTGGTACGCAGCAAGCGGACACCGCAGTTGATATCATAGCCGACCCCGCCGGGTGAAATGATCCCCTTCTCTATATCGAAGGCGGCAACACCACCGATCGGGAACCCGTAACCCCAGTGTATGTCGGGCATTGCCATGGCGAATCCGACAATGCCCGGCAAGAAGGCGACATTGGCGACCTGTTCCGGTGCCTTGTCCGACGTGATCTGCGGCAGCATCTTTTCCGATGCGTAGATGATGCCATCAGTTTTCATACCGGTCTTGTAACTGCGCGGAATCTTGTACCGGAAATCGTCGATCTTTTTTAATTCACCGTGCCACGACATGTGCAACCTCCTTCTTTGGATATTATAAGTCAATTCGTTGAATTGTCAATTGTGCGGCAGATGGGGTCAGATCTTGACAATTGACAAATATGCGTTACCTCTGATAGCTAGCTTGTAAGCACCGGATAGGAAGGCGCAGTTTAGTACAAAAGCGACTGTGCCAAATTTGTCAATTGTCAAGATCTGACCCCATGGCTAGTTTTTGTCCTTGACACGACTGAATATATGATTATATTTATATTTTAGAATGCAGGATACAATCCTTGTCCTTGAGGATGGAACGGTCTTCAAAGGCAGGGGTTTTTTCATTGAGAACGAGGTTTTTGGCGAGGTCGTTTTCAATACCTCGATGACCGGGTATGAAGAGGCGTTTACCGATCCTTCGTATGCGGGTCAGATACTTGTCATGACCTATCCCCTGATCGGCAACTATGGTTTCCACAAAAAGCATTGGGAGTCGGGTACGACTCAAATAAGAGGGCTCGTTTTGAAAGAGCCCTATTTTTTTTCGACGAGAGGCCGTCGCTTTGGCAGATATCTGAAAGATACAAAACTGGCATGCCTCGCCGGCGTCGATACGCGCGCCCTTACGCTCAGGATCAGGGACCGTGGTACGATGAAAGGAATGATCGTTCCGGCCGGGACAGAGTCGGGAATCGGCAAAATCGTCGAAAAGATAGGGCAGAAGCCGTACCCCGATACCGACAATCTTGTCGCGGGCGTATCTTGCGAAAAGACGATCGTCCATGGCAACGGCAAAGCGAAGCGGGTTGTCTTGATCGATTGCGGTGTGAAAAAGAGTATTATCAGGAATCTGCAGCGCTACGCCACAGTCATTCAGGTTCCTTACGATACGGACTTTGCTGCGATCGATGATGAGAAGCCGGATGGCATTGTGATATCGAATGGGCCGGGTAACCCTGAGCATCCTGAGGTCATTGCTACGACGGTAAAGACGGTGAAGAAGATATTGGATAGGTATCCTGTTCTGGGCATATGCCTGGGGCATCAGATCCTGAGCCTCGCCCTGGGATTCAAGACGTACAAGATGAAATTCGGCCACCGTGGTAGTAATCACGGCGTGAAGGACCTTTCGAGCAACAGGGTGTATATTACCTCGCAGAACCATGGTTACGCGGCAGAAGATAAGGATGTGCCTGACGTTAAGATATCCTGGATGAATGTCAACGATCATACAATCGAGGGTATACGGCACGAGCGGTTGCGCGTTTCATCGGTGCAGTTCCATCCCGAAGCCGGCCCTGGTCCTTATGATACTACTTTTCTTTTCCGGGATTTTCTGAATGCCTAAGCGCAGAGATATCAGGAAGGTGATGATCATTGGCTCGGGTCCGATCATCATCGGACAAGCCGCAGAATTCGATTTCTCCGGTTCTCAGGCAAGCCGTTCCTTGAGGGAAGAAGGCTACAAGACAATAGTCGTCAACTCAAATCCCGCCACGATCCAGACCGACCCTCAGATCGCTGACATTGTATATATTGAGCCTTTGAACGTCGAAACGCTGGCTAAGATCATCGAGATGGAGGAACCGGATGGCTTGCTGCCCGGATTTGGTGGACAGACCGCCCTAAATCTTTCTTTCCGCCTGGCGCGTGAAGGGATACTGGATAAGCTCGGAGTCGAACTTCTTGGGTCAAACCGCGAGACGATAGAAGCGGCGGAAAATCGTGAAAGCTTCCGCGCGCTCATGGCGCAACTTGGCGAACCTATACCAAAGAGCGTTGCATGCCACACCATCGAGGAGATACGTCAGGCCATGCGGACTATGTTGTATCCAGTGCTTGTCCGTCCTGCTTATACATTGGGCGGCACCGGTAGCGGCGTTGCGCATGACTGGCGTGAACTGCAGGAGATCGCTTCGTCGGGGATCCGATTATCGCAGATCGGGCAGGTGCTCATCGAGGAGAGTGTACTCGGCTGGAAGGAATTCGAATACGAAGTCATGCGTGACGGTAACGACAACTGCATTACGATCTGCAGCATGGAGAACCTTAACCCGATGGGTGTCCATACCGGCGAGAGCATTGTTTTCGCGCCGGCGCAAACCCTGACCGATCCAGAAAACCAGATCTTGCGCAGCGTAAGCCTGAAGATCATCAGGGCATTGAAGATTTGCGGCGGATGCAATATTCAGTTCGCGGTCGATCCGAAACGCTGGGCTTACCGGGTTATCGAGGTCAATCCCAGGGTATCAAGGTCTTCGGCACTGGCTTCGAAAGCCACAGGTTACCCTATTGCCCGGGTCAGTGCAAAGATCGCGGTCGGCATGAACCTCGATGAAATTCCCAATGCGGTCACAAAGAAAACGACGGCGGCGTTCGAGCCGGCGCTCGATTATGTTGTCGCCAAGATCCCGCGTTGGCCATTCGACAAATTCCCAACCGTCGACCGCCGAATAACCACTCAGATGAAATCGACCGGTGAAGCAATGGCGATCGGCAGCACGATCGAAGAGTCTATGCTCAAGGCGATACGATCATTGGAAATAAGCCAATTCGGATTCGAACCGGAGCAGGTCAAAGAACATGAGCTGATAAGACAGCTGGAAGAACCGACCGACCGGTTACTCTTCTGTATTGCCGAAGCGCTGCGCCGGGGTTACACGGTGAAGAAGATCTCGCAGTTGAGTAGCATCGATCCGTTTTTCATTACCAAGATCGCGAATATAATCGGAATCGAGAAGAGAATGCATAAGGAAGGGCTGAACGCGGATCTATTATATGAAGCAAAAAGGATCGGCTTCGCAGACGAGGAGATCGCGCGCCTTATTGAGAAGCCGGTTGAGGAGATAAGGTCGTATCGTGAATCGTGCGGGATAGTGCCGCACTTCAACATGGTCGATACGTGTGCCGGAGAATTCGAGGCAATAACGCCTTATTACTATTCGACATACATGGCGCATACCGGTATGGAGAGCCGAACCAAGAGCAGAAAGCGAATATTGATCATCGGTTCAGGCCCGATACGCATAGGTCAGGGTATTGAGTTCGACTATTGTTGCGTACATGCGGCTCTGGCATTGAAAGACGCCGGGTTTGAGGCAATAATGATGAATAACAACCCGGAAACGGTATCGACCGACTTTGATGTATCGAGCCGCCTCTACTTTGAGCCGCTCGTTCTCGAGGATGTCTTGAATGTCATCCAAAAGGAAAGACCTGGTGGAGTCATCCTGCAGTTTGGCGGCCAGACTTCGATCAACCTGGCCATGCCGCTGGCCGAGCTGGTTCAGAAGGGTGAATTAGATATTGAAATCCTTGGGACTCAGCCCGCAGATATCCATCACGCTGAGGACCGTGAGCGGTTTTCGAGCTTACTCAAGGGTTTGGATATCAGGCAACCTCCTTTCGGCACAGGGTACACTTTCGGTGATGTAAAAGCGGTTGCTGCGTCTATCGGATATCCCGTGATCGTGAGACCGAGCTATGTGCTGGGTGGTCGGGCAATGGAAATTGTGTATGAAGAGCAGGGACTTGAGCAGTACATGGATGCAGCGGTGCGTGTTTCACGGAGACACCCGGTTCTGGTCGACAAGTATATTGCGAATGCCGTAGAGGTCGATGTTGACGCGATGTGCGATGGAGACGAGGTTTTTATCGGCGGGGTGATGGAGCACATCGAACAGGCCGGCGTACACTCGGGTGATTCCTACTGTGTGATACCGCCCAGAACATTGAAGAACGAGACGGTTCGCAATATAGAAATGATAACAGAGAAGATTGCGCTGGCGCTCAATACCCGGGGTCTCATAAACATACAGTTCGCAATTCAGAACGGCGAAACATACGTACTCGAGGCAAACCCTCGGGCATCGAGGACCATACCGTATGTTTCCAAGACGATCGGCATCCCGCTTGCCAAACTTGCGACGTTGATCCTGATCGGTAATCGTATCGAGGATATTAGAAGATCTGGTCAGTTACCGAACCTGGGTAGACGCCGATTCGTTTCTGTGAAAGGGCCAGTGTTCCCGTTTCAAAAACTGGTTGGAGTAGATCCGATTCTGGGTCCGGAGATGAAATCGACCGGCGAGGTCATGGCCATTGACCGTACTTTTGGGGCTGCCTATTTCAAGGCGATAATGAGCGATGAAAGATTCAGCAGAAAAGGCACGGTCTATATCACGGTTCGTGATGATGACAAGCCGAAGGTGCTGGATCTTGTTAAATCGTTAACCGATTTGGGTTTCAGAGTCGTTGCGACGCGCGGCACGGCCGATTTCTTGAGGTGTAAAGGAGTTGTAGTTGATACAGTTTACCGGATAAGTGAGCACAAATCGCCGAATGCTCTGGACCTCATGCGTCAGCGGCGCATAGACCTGATAATCAACACGCCCAGCATGACCCATAGTGCCAAGCGTGATGGTTATATGATGAGGCGCCTGGCAGTTGAGTTAGGCATTCCATTCATCACCGCACTCACTTCGGCAGAGGCCGAGGTAGAGGCGATAAAATTTGCACAGCGCCATTCTCTTGTGACGCGTCCCCTCCACGAATACC
>CP070795.1:905134-925077 GCA_020343455.1 Caldifarciminota bacterium | reverse complement strand
ACTATCCCGTCTGGAGAGCGAGACGCTCATTGAATTGATTGTTAATTGGGAAAGGCAGCGGAAGGCTGAACATATAGTGAAGGTGCTCGGCGCCATAGAAAAAGCGAAATTGAAAACGGTCGTGCCGGCATTAAAAAACAGGCAATCGAAGATATATCAATATCTCTTCCATGCCGGAGTGAATCTGCTCGTTGAGGATATGGTCGCGTCGACGGTGACCGAAGATGACCTGCACACGGTGATCCGACCTTATCAAGGCATGCTGAGGGCGGACAATGATGCCCGGCGTCATGACGCTTACAAGTCCTTGCTCAATTTCGCGATCCGCCTCACTCGGGATTCAAAACACGGGATGGCAAACGGCGTCCTTTCCACGATCATGACGACGATCGAAGGAGAGACCGAGGGAATCATAGCTGAATTCATGGACGATTTTGGTGAGTTGTACGGTATGTCTGATGCGTGTGGGCAGAGGGATTTGTGTGAAAATCTGATCGAGTCCTTCGGAAGAGTTCTCGGGCGTACCGAGCTTCCGATCTCTCTAAGAAAGAGGATAATAGAATTTCTGAGCGCGACTCAGAATCCATCTGTCCTGCCGATATTATTCTCACTACTGTGGGAAAGCGGTCTGTACCCCGATGTTCGGTCTGCGATCATCGGTTTCAAGAGTCATGCCGTGAAAGAAGCGGTTCAGCTGCTCCGCTATGCTGAAGAATTCACACTACGCATGAGGTTGATCGACGTTTTGAAGAACATGGGGGGAGAAAGCATCGAAGTCCTGATGGAAAATCTCGGTGCGCGTGAATGGTTTCTGCGCAGGAATATCGTCCGGATCTTTGGTGAGATCGGTGAGCCCAGCGTATGCCCGCGCATTGAGCATATGCTCGATGACGAAGACCATCGCGTGCGCCTTGAGGTCGTACGTGCTTTCAGCAGATTGAAGTGCAAAGCCGGACTCTTGCACTCCCTCAATGATGGTTCTCTGCAGGTCAAGGGTGAAGCATTGCGCGGATTGCGTACGATGATCGATGCCGAGGAGTTCATCGACATGCTGCCCAGGTTGGGTGCAAGCGGCGACGAGGTTTATGTACAATTACTGAAGATCATTGATGAGAAGAAGATCCTTGAAGCCATTCATTGGATTGCGGACTTGCTCAGGCGCATCGAGTGGCGCAGTGATGAGCAAGCAACCGAGATAAAGGAATTGGGCGTGGCTGCCCTCGCTAGAATGGGCGGCAACGAAGCAAAGATAATACTGATGGACCTGCAGAATTCTCAGGACAAGGTGCTGGCAGATCTGGTGTCGAGTGCACTGAAGAGGCTCAACTGATGCGTGTTTTCGTATGATTGCCGTAATCGATTTTGGCTCACAATATACTCAGTTGATCGCGCGCCGGATACGGGAGTGCAGAGTGTATTCGGAGATCGTCAGTTGCCATGGCAGCGCTTCGTTGGTTGCGGGCAAGGATGTCGAGGGTATTGTGCTTTCCGGCGGCCCGGGTAGCGTCTACGAAGTCGACATTGAGAACTATCGCAGGTTTTTCTCCCTGGGCGTTCCTGTATTGGGGATTTGCTACGGCATGCAACTTGCTGCTCAGCTGTTCGGCGGTAAGGTCAGAAAGGGCAGGAGCCGCGAGTACGGATTGGCACATCTTAACCATCTTAAAGATCCTTTGTTTGCCGGCATCCCGAAACGGTTGCATGTCTGGATGAGCCACGGTGATACCGTGGTCCGTGTGCCGAGAGGCGCGCGTGTGATTGCTCATACCGAGAACATAGCGGTTGCGGCTTTTCGACTCGGCAGGTTCTACGGTCTGCAATTCCACCCCGAGGTACGTCATACCCAATACGGCCGGAGGATCATCGGTAACTTCGTTATCAAGGTTTGCCGCGCGCGCAGGACATGGTCGACGCGCCGGTTCGTGGAAGATGAGGTCAATCGGATTAGGGAGATGGTTGGCAATGACAAAGCGCTATGTGGAATAAGTGGAGGGGTCGATTCGACCGTTGCCGCGACGATTGCAACTCGCGCCCTCGGTAAAAATCTCATCGGTGTTTTCGTCGACAATGGTGTCTTGAGGATGAACGAGAGAGAGGAAGTTAGGGCAAGCCTCAGCCCAGTAATGAACTTGCGAGTTATCGACGCACGTGCCAGGTTCCTCACGAGCCTTGCCAATGTCAAGGACGCCGAAAGAAAGCGGAAGGTGATCGGCCGTGAATTCATCAAGATTTTCGAAGCAGAAGCCAATCGGATCGGAAATGTGAAGTACCTGGTGCAGGGAACATTGTATCCAGATGTCATAGAGTCGGGTCAAGGGATCGGTCCGGCCGATGTGATAAAGAGCCATCACAATGTCGGAGGTCTGCCAAAGAGAATGAAACTCAAGATCATCGAACCGCTGAGAATGTTGTTCAAAGACGAGGTGCGGTCAATAGGACGCTATCTCGGACTACCGGCACACTACATTGAGAGGAAACCTTTTCCTGGCCCGGGGCTTGCCGTGCGCATTGTCGGCGCAGTGAACCGGGGTCGGCTGGAGACCCTGCGCCAGGCCGATCAGATACTGTTAGAAGAGGCGCACGAGCTCAGGAACTACGGAAGTATCTGGCAGATATTTGCCGTTCTCTTGCCGCTCGGCAGCGTTGGTGTAATGGGAGACAGGCGTACCTACGATTCCGTCTGCGCGATAAGGGCAGTGAAGAGCGATGACGGTATGACGGCGGATTGGGTGCGGCTGCCCCATCATTTCTTGAACCGTGTTTCGCGCAGAATCGTCAATGAAGTTAAAGGGATAAACCGGGTCGTCTTCGATATCACATCGAAGCCACCGGCGACCATAGAATGGGAATGATCTTCTATATCGCTGGCGTGCTATATGGTATTGTCAGTGGCAGCGGCTTACTGAACCGCGGCCTCGGTGCACCATACACGTATTTCTTTCTTCTTGCTCTAGCTTCGATCTATCTGGTCTATCTGTTCATCAAGAAAAGTGATCCGCTGTACACGATTGCCGTTGGCGTCGCCGCAAATCTCGTCATCCAATTGTCAGGCGGTATGACCTCACCTGTATTCCTTGGATACCTACCTTTGTTTTTCATTGTTGCTTTCAAAGATGTTCCCCGTGATTATTGGATCGTTTCGGTGGCCTTGATCGTCGTTGAACTTACATCGGGTATCGTCACGCGTTCTTTGAATGTCTTACCGCTCGCCTTCATGCTTCTAACGGCTTTCATCATCGGATATATCTTCGAAGTGTTGCGGGGAAAAGAGCTTCGAATTTCCCGAGCGCTTTCCCGGTATGAAGCAATGGAACAGTTTTTCGCGCCGTCGGCATTTGAGTCTGATCGTGTCCGCACGGCAGTGGGCGAGATCGACCGTCACAAGGGTATTGAGCGTCCCTTATTGTATTTCGTGAAGTTCTTACATCATCTGTTCGATGCTCACACTACTGCGATATTCGCTTGCAGCGACAATACCCTCGTTCTGGTGCAGGGCTTTTCGCACTCGGAACTGTTCTCTCCCGATTGCGTGATCCAAGCACAGACCGGACTCTTCCACCAGGTCATTACCGACCGCAAATCGCTATTGATCAAGGAATACATACAGAATCCCGATGAATTGGGATATTACCGCGGGGAAGTGATGATCAAATCGGTGATCATTGCACCGATCGTGCTGATTGACAGCGTCGTTGGCGTACTGGCGATCGATCGCAAGTCCAGTTCGTTCGAGGAAAGAGATAAAGTACTATTCGATGAAGCGGCGAACACGGCAGGTTTTATGCTGGCGATGCTGAAGCTCTATGAAAAAGCGAGGTATGACGTTCAACATCTCTCCTCGATCGCCGAGCTGGCGGAGAAACTCCACAAAAGATTGGATCTCAAAGAGATCTTATCGGATACGATCAATGCATTCAAACATTTCATGCCCTGCGATGACATTTCGATAGCCAGCGTCGATGAAGTGAACAATTTCGGCAAGGTGATCGTTTCGACCTATGTGCCGGAGAACACTATGTTCTCGCTAAATGACGGTCTCGTTGGTTTTGTGGCCAGGCATCGGAATTCGATCGTCAAAGATGATCTCAATAAAGGGAATCTTGTCGTGTTCAAGAGAGATGCTAAAACAGCGAATGCGTCATTTGTTGGCGTGCCCATACAGCAAGATGACGAGCTGCTCGGTGTCGTTTGGCTTGAGGATCACCAACGCAGGAAATTCAATGACGACGATGTCCGGATATTGAATATCCTTTCGTATCAATTGTCGCTTGCCTGGCAGCGGGCGATACTCTATGACAAGGTAAAGGAACTGTCGATTCGTGACGGCCTTACCGATCTCTACAATCACCGGCACTTCCAGGAGATCCTTGAAGCGCAGATCTCAGAGGTGAATGAATTGGTGCTGATGCTCCTCGACATCGATCATTTCAAGAAGATAAATGACACTTACGGTCACCAGGCAGGGGATAGGGTTTTGAAGTTCCTCGGTAGATTGATATCTCAGGTCGGAATAGCCGCACGTTACGGCGGCGAGGAATTCGCCGTAATCATGCCGAAATGTTCATTGAAGAAGGCAATGGATAAGGCGGTACGCATGAAGGATCAGCTTCTGAAATCAGAGGTCGCCTGTGACCATGCGAAGATCAAATTCACGGTGAGTATCGGGATCGCCCATTACCCGAATGATGCAAGAACGCGGGTCGAGTTGATCGAAAAGGCGGATCGTGCTCTGTATCAGGCAAAAGAAATGGGGCGCGACCGTATCATAATCGCCCAGACGTTGACGAATCAATGAGCGCCGGTCGGGCGCCGACCATAGTATTCGAGCGATACCCTCTCATTATCGATGAGTACATACGAGAAATTCTTCACCCAATCACCGGCATTGATGTAGTATTTATTCCCGGCGTATGTATTCAATTCCGGAAGGTGCGAGTGGCCGAGGATTACGATATCGACGTCATGCAGTTGCCGTCGGGCATAATCTTCCAGCATGTGCAAGAGCTTACTGTTAGGCCGTTGTCTTCTGGATAGGAGGGCGATTCGTTGTGCCAGTGCGATGCCGATGTCCGGGTGGAGCATTCGGTACAATCCATGGTTGACCTTCGACGTTAGCAGGACGTTCCAAATCGCGGTCCAGGGTCGTCTGTCTACTTTGTGTCCGTGTGCAAGGAGCACGCGCCAGCCGTCTACATCGAAGATGGCCGGCCCCCGGTGGACAATAATGCCCGCATCGTGGAGGAAATCGCCGATCGCTATTTCATGATTGCCCATTATGTAGTGAATTTCTTTTCCGTCACTGAGGATGCTGCGCAGAGAAGCGAGAATACGGAAATAACCCTTGGGCAAGACAAGATGATAATCGAACCAGATCTCGAACAGATCACCGATAATATAGAGATCGGTCAGATGGGGACGCATCTCCTCGAGAAACCGCACCAGCATGCGGCTGCTCCGATTCTTCTCATTGCTGATGTGTGCGTCGCTTATGAATAGGTGCATTGTGCCGCCCGGATCACGTGCCGCTTCGTCAGTGGTGAGCCAGGGGGCATGAGCTCCACCAGCGGCTTAAACCCTGTCGTACCATCTATTTCAAGTATATTGTGATTCGGGGTCGTGTCAACAAAGCGAAGATAGGCACGCTCCCAGCCGGTGTGCAAGCGTCCAAAAGCTTTGTTTGTGCGTTGATTTTACGGTCTCCGTTCTATCAACCGGGTTAGATGTGCGATGTGCGATCACAGGAATGTGTGAGCGCTATTTGTGGGGCGTGGTGGGCAATCACGCAGTATCCGTTACGTGTTGGCGCCCGTCCGTGATGCCGGTGGAGTGACCGTTGACACCCATTGGGGCCTGAGTATAATTATCGCATGAATACCATAACAATGATAGGATTGATGATTGTCGCGCAATATTTTGGACAGAACAAGATACAGTATAAAGATTTCGATTTCCGTGTCCTCGGTACAGAACGTTTCGATATCTACTTCTACGAGGGTTGCGATGACCTCGCCGCGTTTGCCGAAGTTGTTCTTGAAGACGCCTACACTATGCTCAGCGACGAGCTGGGTATCACGGTCGATTTCAAAATACCCGTCGTCATCTACAATTCACCCAACGATTTCTCCCAGACTAACATTACGCTGGAACTCATCGAAGAATCGACCGGCGGTTTCTCTGAAATATTGAAGAACCGAATGGTCGTCCCTTTTACGGGTGATTACGAGGAGTTCCGACATATCCTTGTACATGAATTGACACACGTTTTTCAATTCACTATATTCTTTCCTTCGCGGCTGGAGGCGATCTTCAGTGGGGATATACTCTACTCGATTCCCCTGTGGGTCTTTGAGGGCCATTGCGAATTCATGTCGCTCGGCTGGGATGTAGATTCAGATATATTCGTCAGAGATCTGGTGGTGAACAACAAGTTCATCCCGATATTTGTCCTCGAGGGTTATGGCGGTAAGGTGGTGTATAAAGAGGGCCAGGCTTTCTACAATTACGTCGCAGAGAAGTACGGCAGGGAAAAGGTCTCTGAATTCATTCATCTCGTCAAGGCAAAGAGAAATATGGAACCGGTCTTCATGGCAGCATTTGGCGTGACCCCGGATGAATTCAACAAACGGTGGTTGCGTTACTACCAGACAAGGTACTGGCCGAATGTCGGTGAAATGGAGAATTTCGATAACTATGCGCGGATCATATACGACCACAAGAAGACTAATTCGATTTATAACGTATCGACGGCCATCTCTCCTGCCGGCGATAAAATAGCATTCATCAGTGACCGGTCCGGTACAGCTGAGATCATCGTCATATCTAGCATTGACGGTAGAGTCATCAGGAAACTTGTGAGGTCGGCATATTCCTCTGGCTATGAAGGGCTACATTTGTATCAGGGTGGTTTATCGTGGTCACGCGACGGCGAGTACATTACCTTTGCCGCGAAATCGAGGGGCGATGATGTACTGTACATAATGCGCGTCACTGACGGGCACGTTCACAAGCGGATGACTTTCGGACTGAACGGGATCTATTTTCCCAGGTTCAGTCCCGATGGGAAGAAAATCATCTTCACTGGTTTGAAGGATTCCTATTCGGACGTATACCTCTGTGATGTCGAGACCGGTATCATCGAAAAGGTGACTGACGACATCTATTCGGAAAGTTATCCGGATATGCTTTCAGATGATCTCATAGTATTCGTTTCAGACCGACCGGACTCGGGCGAGGATTATTACTACGGCAATCATGCAGTATTCATGTATGATCACGGAGAAGTCAGGAGATTGACGCCGCGTACGAAATACGTCACATCTCCGATCTTCATCCCGGATGGAAGTATTTATTTCGTTGCCGATTACGATTCCGCTTACAATCTCTACTATTATTCGAGCGATGAATTGAAGATAACCAAACAGACAGACATTTTTACAGGAATCTACTACCCATCGATATCGACGGACGGCAGCAAGATCGCATTCTCTTACTATAATGATTATGGATATGACATCTGTGTCGTCAAAGATCCCCTGGACAACATGACCGCCTACACGCGGCCCGACAGCCTTGAGATTGAACAGGAGGATTACTACGTTCAAGAAGAATTGGCGGAAGAGGATGTAAGAAAGTACAAACCGAAATTCACTTTCGATTACTTTTCTGCAAGTGCCGAATATTTCTCGGCGCTCGGCTTCTCAGGCGTAGGACAGATCGGGATCAGCGATATTCTCGGTAATCATCATTTTCAGTTCGCTTCCAATTTCTACGGTAGCCTAACGAGCTCAGATATCTTCATCAATTACTGGTATCTCAGAAGGCGTACCGATTTCGGAGCGGCTCTTTTCCAGTACCTCAACTACTTCGCCGATGGTAATGACCTGTTGGTATGGCGCTACCTGGGTTTAGGTGGAGGCGTCCAGTATCCGCTTGACCGCTTTTTCAGAATCGAGTTCGGACTATATGCATACAAACTCTACGAGAAAAGATGGCTCGATTTCTTCCCGTCATACAGCTCAAGCTGGTCGCTGGAGGATGACTTCAACTTCTTCTATCCTGAAGTCTCGCTGGTCTTCGACAATATCAAGTGGGGACCGATCGGTCCGCACGACGGCCGGCGTTTCAGGATCGGCGGCTACGTGACTATGTTCAGCGATAGAGAGCTTAGAAGTGCGATCCTGGACTACCGCCGCTACTTCGGGTTTTCTCCAAGGACGAGTTTCGCGACGCGTCTCGTTTTAGCTGGTAGTTTTGGCAGTGACCTTGACTATTGGTCAATCGGAGGCGCCTATTCATTGCGCGGCTATGACTACTATGCACTGACCGGTTCGAAGCTGGGTTTCTTGAATCTGGAATTGAGGTTTCCGTTCATCGATCGCTTGAGCATTGCGTTTCCGCTGCCGCTTGAGATCCGCAATGTTCGGGCGTGTCTTTTTGCAGACATGGGTGCCGTGCATACGGATTCGGTTAGACTCTGGGAAACGGATGATGGTTTCTACCTTAGAGATCTCAAACTCGGTGTAGGTGCAGGGTTGCGTTTTACGTTCATGTATGTGATATTCCGGTTTGATGTCGCGCGTGCCCATAATCTGAAGGGCTGGTATGAAGACTACGTATCGCGCGTGGAAAACACGCCTTCTGAATGGAAGTTCTACCTGACCCTCAGTCCTGACTGGTAATCGCCTCAATACGTCGATTATTCTGACCAATTCAATATGCAAAGATCCTATGCGGTGATCGTGTTTCTTTTGCTGTCCGTTTTCGGATGCAAGACGGACGACAAGGTCGTCGTCGATTATTGGCACGTAATGGGTGGCCCGCTTGGTCGGCGGCTAGCCGAGATGATCAGCGATTTCAATCGGTTACATCCGGAAGGCGAAGTGCGTGGTGTACACATGGGATCATACGACGTGCTCGCCCAGAAGCTCATGGGCGCCATCTCATCCGGTAATCCGCCGGTCATTGCGCAGATGTATGAATCCTGGACCGACCAGTTTCTAGCAGCTGGTGAACTCGTACCGCTGGGTGAATTCGTCAGCCGTGCGCCGGACTTCGATCTGCATGATTTCTACCCTGTATTCATCGCCGACTGTACATATGATACGCTTTTAGTGACATTGCCTTTCAATAAAAGCATCCCGGTATTCTACTACAACGCAGACATCTTGAGCAGCGTCGGTGTCGATACTTTTCCCGTTGACTGGTCGGACTTCCGGCGAGTCTGTATGGAGACCAGAAGGGCTGGCGTCTGGCCGACTTCGTGGCCGCTCGACGTGTGGTATTTTTCGACAATGCTCTATCAGGAAGGCGGCGTGCTCTTCGATGAAGCAACGCATCAACCTCGTTTCAATTCGCCCGAAGGAATTGGCGTCATAGAGTACCTTGTTTTACTTGTCAGGGACAGTCTGTTCTATCTGAGTCCTGGTTTTCAGCGGCAGGATGAATTTCTTTCGGGCAATGTTGCGATGATCCCTGCGTCGATCGTCTCATGGGCTTTCATGAAGGGCAAAACATCATTCCGGATCGGTGTCGCACCCTTCCCCCGGGGCACCAATCGTGCAACCGTCATCGCAGGCACCAATATCGGTATGTTCAGAAAAACAACACCGAGCCAGCGCAAACTTGCGTGGCAGTTCATCGAGTGGTTTCTGAGACCCGAGAATCAGATGCGCTGGACCACAGCGAGTTATTACCTTCCGACGCGGCGCAGTGCTACAGAAACCGAAGCCTTCAGGCAATTTGCGGCCGAGAATCCTCCCTATGAAGAAATCGTACGCGAACTCCAGTTTGCACACACCGAGCCAAAGACCAAAGAATGGTTCACCGGACGAATCTACCTGAACGATGCGATCGAAGAGGCAATGAGACTTGAACGCAGTCCGCAGCAGGCGCTCGATGATGCTGCGCAGCGGCTGCTCGTTGAACTCAGGTAGGCCTATTCCGTAACGACGACCACCTTGCGGGTGATCGTTTCATTTTCGTATCCCGCACGTACGAAGTAGATTCCGGCGCTCACTCTGCGTCCCCTGGTGTCAGTACACAGCCAGTTGACCGCATGATCGCCCGAACTGATCGTTTCATCGAGAATATCTGTGACCAACCGGCCAGTGACATCGAAGACGCTTATCAAGACCCTACCATCACTTGGAACGGCAAAGCTAATATTGACATTTGCTGCAGAAGGATTGGGTGCCGGTGGCCTGAACGTGAACGCGTACTGGTTGTTGCTTTCCAGGGTTTCGATACCGACTTCGGCTGCCGTCATCGTTCTCATCATAAAGTCGTGCGTGGTCCACGCGTGCCAGCCAGGGTTTTGGGGGTCGGTATAGTACCAATAGGAGACGTTGTCCAGGGGCGGTGTGTTGTCCCAGCCTATACCCGGCGCATTCGGCGATGTCGATAGCCAGTGTAAGACCATCCAGAACGGATCACCTGTCGTCATCTGGATCGGCGGCGAGAAATCGTTGACCGACCAACCCAGACCTGGCGCAGGAATCGTCTCGGGCGGTGCAATGTAGTATGATTGACCCAAACCGGGCAGTCCCAGAGAGTCGTTGTTAAGGGATACGGCGATTGGGTTACTGCCGTTCACATAAAAGCGTATGCTGGTGATATAGTAAGGCGCGGCGAGGCAGGGTGTCATTCTCGTGGCGAATTTGTTGTCCCAAAATGTGCTGGAGACAATACCGAAGACATCTGGAAAACCATCATCATATATGATTTCATATGATGCGCTGACATCCGCTGTGTTTGTGTCATTTGCCGGGACATAATCATTCGCGACACTGGTGAAAACGCAGACGTCGTATGCGCCTGTGTCCGGAGGATTCCAGTTTGGTGTGAGGGTCATGGTCTGTGATTGGAAGGGGCTGAGGTAGGTTTGCCCGGTTCCGGTATATATGAGCGTGCCGATATCGTCATATATCTGGCAGGTAACGGGGATGTTTTCAGAGTAACTACCGCGGTTCGTGACCGTCACCCTGGGCGCGTTTGCGTAATTGACAGTGAGTTCGGAAAACGGATAGATGATGCCGACCACCGCACCGTCGTGGTAGCATATGCTGCCTTGCTCGCATGTATCGTTCTCGAGGAATTCATCACCTGACAGAGCGGTAAAGATGCTCGTTTGAAAACGTCCGTAGGCCGGTACTGACCACGAAGGCGAGAACGTCGCCGTTGTCGTGGAGGTCGGCGACAGGTTCGTCACCATGACGGTGTCGGCATACAGCAATTGCGACAATGAATCGTATATGTTGCAGATCGTCGGGAAAGTAGCGGTTTTCGTGCCGTAGTTCCGGATGATCGCCTGTGGTGAAGTGCTCTGGCCTACCTGCAGCAAGGCGACGGGTGCGTTTATGCGTTCGACGCCGACGTCGTTGCCCAGAACATCGAGCATACGGATCGCATATACTTCGCCGCCATTGCCGAATTCACGGGCATGTACAGCCTTTCCGCCGGCAGTGATGAAGGAACCGTCTTTGGCAACGCCGACCGAGAATATCGAGCCCGGTTCATCGATGTCGTCAAGCAGCTGAAAGACCGGCGTTGCCGAACTCCGGTCGAATACGGTCAGGACATCGCCGAAAGTGCCATTGTATTGCCCCCAAGACCCGGCAACGGCAAGAGAACCGTCTTCGCTCAGGGCACAAGATGCAACGTAGTCACCGTATTGTGAATACTGCCAGAGGGGCGTGGCAGAAGAGGAATCGAATAACAGCACCTTGCCCGAGTTGGTCGGACTGTATTGAAATGTTCCTGCCATGATCGTCGAAGCGTCGTCGGAGATGGCAACGGCGGTCACCCAGGGATGGCCTGTGAAACACTGCCATACAAAATCGTAAGTGCTGCCGTTCCACCGGTAGAGGTAGACACGCGTATTGAAATCGCCTTTGACCAGGTACGTACCGTCACCCGATATCTTGGCAGCCGTTTGCCCGTATTGACCGATTGAATCACGCCGTGAACCATCAGCATTGAAGACATATATCGCGTGGTAAGTCGTGACACAGAAGACCGATCCATCGTTTGCCATATCGATACCATAGATACCAGTCGTCGGGTTGAAAGGGATGGTTCTTATTGTATCTCCGTCTTGGTCGAAAAGGAATAGTCTGCCTTCACCTACCCCGAGAGCAAGGGCAGCGTATACCGAACCATCGTCGGTAACGCTAATGGTCGGCCCCTGAGCACTCGAAGAGAAATCGAATCCAGGAGGTAGGCTGTATGACCAGTTGGGTGCCCCACTTGCCGAACTGAAACTGTAGCAGGCTTCACCGTCAGCCAGCACGCCAATGGCTCCGCCGTTCAAGGATACGTCGGTGGAAATGAACCAGTCTGCACCAGGCATGGGAAATGACCAGGTGGGTGTTGAGGTACCCAAAGTACGGTACAGGCTCGTCCTTTCATTGTTCAGATACCAGCCCGCCTGTATCCACATGCCGTTGCCTGCGATTGCCGTGTGTTGGGCTATGGCATTTTGATGGCTGCGGTCGACCCACAGAACTTCGGCTCGATGGTTACCGTAGAAATCCGTGGATAGTCTGCTCGGGCCGGTGTTGCCTGCTGGTTCGGTGGTGAATCGTGTTGCCGTTCCGTTCGTTTCTACATCTACGCCTGGTAAACCATCCTCGTCGAGAGCATCTGCAGAGAGAGCAGTTACTGTCATCACAAACATCATAAGATACTTCATCATCTCCTCCTTCATTATATTATAGCCGTCGATTGTATGCAGTCAATCTCCCCTGACTGGATTCTGCCATGATTCGCTAAGAAAGGGCGATGTCCGCGTCGGCGCAGGGTTTGCGTGGTCCATTGTAACAACCCGATGCCTGCTACGTTTTGAGGGGTGATATTGACAATGTCTTGAATATATGTAATATTTGCCTATGCCCAGCTGGATCAAGGCAAAGAGATTCAGTACATTCACTGCATTGCCTTATGGGGGTAATCCGGCATGGGTCGTTCTGGGATCCGAGGAGTTGGCAGACGAGGATCTTCTGACCCTTGCCTCGGATCTGAACCCCATATATGATACCGCTTTCGTCTTTCCCGAAGCCACCGCCGAAGCCGATATATGCCTGCGCTTTTTCAATGGTAAGAATGAGGTCATCTTCTCAAGCCACGCTGCGATAGCGACCTATTTCGCGCTCAGCGGTGAGAATGTGGTGCAGCTGAAGGAACCAGAGACGATCATCAAACAGCGGACAAAAACGGGTATCAACGCAGTGGAACTACGGGTGGACGGCGACAAAGTGACAAGGGCAACCATCACGTTGGCTAAGCCGACACATCTGGATCTCGAGATCAATCCCACACTGGTTGCAAGATTCCTCGGGCTCGGCCTGGACGATGTGACGGCTGCCGGACTGCCAATGGAAGTTATGTCAACCGGGTTCTATGACCTGGTCGTGCCGTTACGTTCGTTGAAAGATCTTAGGAACATCAATCCCAATTTCACGCTGATGGACAGCTTCTGCGTGCGTCTGGGAATCAGCGGTGTCGTCGTCTTTTGCCGCCAGACATTTGACCTGGACAGCAGCGCGTTCATGCGCCACTTTGCACCCACGGTTGGTGTGAACGAAAATCCGATCTCTGGTCTGGCCGCGGGCACGTTAGGTTGCTACTTGATCAAACATAAATTGATCGAGGCGGCAAATTTTTCGCGAATAATAATCGAGCAAGGACACCTTCAACAGAAACAAGGCAAGGTGTATGTACACATCGAGACCACACGCGGTCAAATATACCGCGTGAAGATCGGCGGTAGCGCGGTACAGACTTTCACCGGATATATCATAACACCATAATCGCAATTCACGGACGTTCCAGCCACGTTTTTCTTGACGGTGACTGAATTCTGGGTATACTTGATGCCATGTTCTCGCGATTCGCCGGTGGTGTCCATCCTCCTGAACGTAAAGATACATCTGACTCTTCTGTTGAGGTCATGGCGGCGCCAAAAAAAGTTTACGTACCATTTTCGCAGCATACGGGTAAACCGGCCAAACCGTTAATCAAGAAAGGCGATGAAGTGAGAATCGGCATGAAGATCGGTGAGCCTGACGGTTTGATATCGGCCGCAGTCCATGCCAGCATTTCGGGAAAGGTTGTGGACATCGTCGACCATCCCCATCCGGTCACCGGCATGTCGCTGTGCTGCGTGATTGAAGGCGACGATACGGAGGACTGGGTTTCCGACCTGCAGTCCGATCTGAACATCGAAGGGCTGTCCAAAGGCCAGCTTCTTGATGCAATTACGCAAGCAGGTATCGTTGGCCTTGGCGGCGCGGCATTCCCAAGTCATGTGAAACTTTCTCCTCCCAAGGGGAAGGATATTGATACTCTGATAATCAACGGTTGTGAGTGTGAACCGATCTTGACGGCGGATCATCGGTTGATGATGGAGCAGAGCGAAGCGGTCATCGAGGGTGCACAAATTTTTCAGAAGATACTCGGGGCAGCGAGTCTCGTATTCGGCATCGAAGATAACAAGAGCGACGCAATCCGAATATTCAGGGATAGAGGAGTTAGAGTTTTAGCGTTGAAGACAAAGTACCCTCAGGGTGCCGAGAAGCAGTTGATCAAAGCAATTCTCAAACGGGAAGTCCCCCGGGGAGGATTGCCGATGGATGTCGGTTGTGTGGTGCATAACGTCGGGACATGTCAGGCGGCATTCATGGCCGTCAAGTTCCGGAAGCCGCTCATCGACCGCATCGTTACCGTTGCCGGAGATGGCGTAAGGGAGAATAAGAACGTTCTCGTCCGTATCGGTACGCCGGTGAGGGATGTCATTGATTTCTGCGGCGGGTATACGGGAAAACCCAAGATGATAATATCGGGCGGTCCAATGATGGGTATTGCCCAGTACGCTGATGATGTTCCGGTGATCAAAGGTACCTCCGGTATTCTCGTTTGGAACGAAATCACGACCGTTGAACCCGGTCCATGCGTGAGGTGTGCGAGTTGTGTGGATGCCTGCCCGATGGGTTTGATGCCGACCGAGATATACGGTCTCGTGAGCAATAAGAAATTCGATATGGCCAAGGAGTACGGAGTTCTCGATTGCATCGAATGCGGTTGTTGCGCATACGTGTGCCCGTCTGCAATACCGCTCGTACACTACTTCAAGTACGGGAAGAACGAAGTATGGAGAATGTCGAAAAAGTAAAACAATTACTGGTCGTTTCCGCCTCTCCGCATATCAGGGCGAAAAAGAATACGAGTGTCGCGATGCGTGTCGTGATCGGCGCGTTGGTACCCGCGCTCGCCTATGCCACATATCTCTTCGGGACACGCGTACTGATCATCACCGGCCTCAGTATTCTCTCCGCCGTGGGGTTTGAGGCATTGATGCAGAAGATGCTCGGCCGTAAGATAACGATCACCGACGGTAGTGCCGTTCTGACCGGCCTGCTGCTCGCTTTCAATCTACCGCCGGGCGTTCCCTGGTGGATTCCTGTTGCCGGTAGTGGTTTTGCAGTGGTCTTCGCCAAACAACTCTTCGGTGGTCTCGGTTATAATTTCATCAACCCGGCTCTTGCCGGGCGTGCTTTCCTGATGGCCTCCTGGCCCTCGCTGATGACAAAAGCCTGGCTGGAACCGGTCGGCGGCACCCTGTCTGGCATCGATGGTATCACGGCGGCGACACCTTTGAGCCTTCTGAAAAATCCTGAAAACTACGGTGACCCTCAGATAATCATCAGCCAGTTGAATGATATCGATGCAATACGTAACGCATTCTTCGGAAAGATCGGCGGCTGTATCGGCGAGACCTCGGTTCTCTTGCTGCTGCTAGGTGGTCTCTTCCTCCTCTTCCTGAAAATTGTCGATTACCGGATCATCGCCGGGTATCTCGGCAGTTTCGCGCTGCTTGCCTGGTTACTGCCGACAAAGGGCAGTGTGTTGTTCCATCTCTTCAGTGGTGGGCTCATCCTCGGGGCATTTTTCATGGCAACCGATTGGGTCACTTCGCCGGTTACGACGAAGGGAAGGTGGGTCTTCGGGATCGGCTGCGGTGTTATCACCATGATCATAAGGGTCTGGGGTGGTTATCCTGAGGGCGTCTCCTACTCGATACTCTTGATGAACGTGTTCACGCCTTTGATCGACCGGGTGACGCGGGAACGTGTATTCGGCCAGATGCCGAAGAAGGGGGTCAAGAAATGACGAGTACCCGTCAGATGGTAGTTACACTATTCGTTGTTGCGGTCACGTGTGGGTTGGTTCTTTCTTTTGTCTATGCATTCACGGCACCGCGGATTGCCGCGACTCAGGCCAAACTCACGATGGATGGCTTGGAAGAAGTGATCGATGCCCATGAATTCATCGCGGTAGTTCCGGATACACTGTGGCGGGCTCTCGATTCATCGGGGAACGTCTTGGGCGTCGTCTTCCGCGTCTTTCCGCAGGGTTATGCAGGTCCGATTCCGATAACTGTCGGTCTCGACGAAGAGCAGAGGATCACGGGGATAAAGGTCGCCAGTGCAGCAGAGGGTCTTTCCGAAACCCCTGGTTTGGGTGCGAAGATAACGGGAAGTGATTTCACCGAGCAGTTCAAGGAAAAGTCCGTATCTGAGATCGATCTTGAACAGGATGGCGGTACGATCAGGGCGATAACGGCAGCAACGATTTCTTCGCGCGCGGTCGTGGTCGGGGTCAGGAAAGGCATCGAAATGTACAGCTCGTGCCTGCCGCCTGCATGCGATCCCGGGATCGTATTCACCGAGGCAGATAGGTTCAGCGAATTGATTAGGGATACGCTCTGGATGGCAATGCGCGATTCGGACACTTTGGGGATCGTCTTTGTCGGCACGGTCCAGGGTTATTTGAACGACATCAGTTTCATGGTTGGATATAGCAGAGAAGAACGCATAGCCGGTGTCACGATCCTCTATTCGCAGGAGACCGAAGGCATCGGTGAGGTGATACGTGAAAAGGAATTCCTCGATAGTTTCAAAGCCGGCATTCCCGAGGCGATCAGCGGCGCGACGGTCTCTACGAAGGCTCTCATCGGCGGTGTTACGAGCGGTATCGAGCGCTTCAAGGAATATCTAAAGTGAGCAGGATAGGTATCTTCACGCGCGGTCTGATCAAAGACAATGCCGTCTTCGTGCTCATGATCGGTCTCTGCCCTGCGCTTGCTACTTCGAGCACGGTGCGCGACGGTTTCGGCATGGGTCTGGCCGCCACTTTTGTCCTGGTGCTTTCGAACTTGATCATTTCACTCTTGAGAAAGAACATACCGAACGAGGTCAGGATTCCTATATTCATTCTTATCATTTCGACGTTTGTGACAATCATCGATTACATGATGCAGGCGTTCCAACCCGACTTGTACCGGGCGCTCGGCGTATTCGTGCCCTTGATCGTGGTCAATTGTATGATACTGGGAAGGGCAGAGGCATTCGCTTCGAAGAGTTCCGTCATCGACTCGATACTCGATGGTCTTGGTACCGGATTCGGTTTCACACTCGCCCTGACGATAATGGGTACTATCCGTGAAGTGCTCGGCAACGGTACGTTTCTGGGCATGACCGTTTTCGGTGAGAGTTTCAAGAACGCGCCGGTCATTTTCATGATCATGTCACCGGGAGCATTCCTCGTCATCGGAATACTGAAGGCACTGATCAACAAATATGTGAAAAAGGTTTCAGCATGAAGAACCCGGCTCTCATCTTTCTCGGTGCGTTTCTCGTCAATAACATCATCTTGATGAGGTTCCTGGGTTTGTGTCCGTTCTTCGGTGTCTCGAGCACCGTCGAAACAGCGACCGGCATGGGAATGGCAGTCATATTCGTCATGACCCTCGCGGCATGGATCACGTGGACCGTCTTCAACGTGGTTCTACTGCCGCTCAATCTGGTATTTTTGAGAACCGCTGTCTTCATCCTCACGATCGCTTCGCTCGTCCAACTGGTTGAGATGTTCCTTAAGAAATCATACCGAACATTATACAATGCGCTGGGCATATACTTGCCCTTGATTACGACTAACTGTGCGATCCTGGGCATTACCTTTTTGAATATCGACAACAAATTCAACCTGCTCAACAGTACGGTCTTCGCGATCGGCACTGGATTCGGCTTTACGTTGGTCATCATCGTCTTTGCTGCGATCCGTGAACGCCTTGATATGGCACCTATCAATCCATCGCTGAAGGGTTATCCGATTTCGTTCATCGCGGCCGGCCTAATGGCGCTCGCCTTTCTCGGTTTTAGCGGCCTCTTCGGCCTGACCTGAGAAGTTCAGTTTATTCAAACCAAAATCCCTGGTACGTTTGATGTCATATCAGCTATCCATCTGTCTTACTACTGCTTCTGACTGCGTTACTCCGCATTCCGTCACTCCGAGAATTACCGGAATGATGGATTGACATCAAAGTTGGTAGTGGTATAATGGAGTATGAGGAAGAGGAAGATGAAGATGATGGAAACGCACTACCGTGCTTCCAGATTCTGCCGCGTGTTGGGCAATCCAACTGCGTACCAGATTCATAAGTTGCTCGTGAAATCTGCGCGCACACCGACAGTATTATCGAAGAAGTTGGACGTATCGTTGAAAACGATATCCAGCACTCTTCGTAACTTGCGGCAGATCAATCTGGTCCGATATGAGACACAAAATAGGAACAAGGTGTATTTCCTGAAAGACAGACAACTTCCTGAGGTTTTACGACAGATAGAAAAATACGTTGATAGAATGCGGGTGCAGAAATGGTAATCCGAAACTCCGAGAATTGCCGGAATGAGGGATTGATGATCTGTGCTTTTTTGCTGAACCTTGAAAGATCATTGGTGCGGATTTTGCGGGGCAAGGTTGTTTGATCGTACCCATTGGAATAGGATTAAATCATGGATGTTTTTAAAGCGATAAATTGGCGTCGAAGTGTTAGACGTTTTTCGCCCAAGAAGATCGAGCGCGAAAAGGTGCTGCAGATATTAGAGGCGGCGCGACTGGCACCGTCTTCGAGTAACCGTCAGGCTTGGCATTTCATAGTGGTCGATGATCAGCCGATCATTGCCCAGATACCCGACACCGCTCCGGTCGGCACGCGGCGTATCGTCGATTTTATCAAGAATGCGCCGCTTGTCATTGTTGGATGCTACACTAAGGCTTTAACTCATTACATCGCACAACTCAGTGGCCACGAAAATCATCTCGTCGATGTCTCCATAGCCATGTGTCAGATGACGCTGGCGGCGACGGAACTTGGCATAGGCACATGCTGGGTGGGCTGGTTCGGCGAGTCGCGGCTCCGCACTCTGCTTAATGTTCCAAGACGCTACAAGGTAGTGGCTCTGCTGGTACTCGGTTATCCGGCCGAGCCGTCGACCGATGAATCAATCGGAGGCATCCCTCCGAGGCCGCGCAAGGATTTGAAGGAGATCGTATCCCGCAACAGATTCGGCGAGAGTTATTAGTTCAGTACGTGTAATAAAAGAAACGTGGCGGTTTTTGGACCGCCACGTTCTGTAAGAATATATCTCGCGGTAAACTATTCTTTCATCTCTGATATCGAAGAACTAATAAAGTTCCAGATATTTATCGACTTCCCACTTGGAGACCTGGATCGAGTACTCATCCCATTCCTTCAATTTAATGTCATAGTATCGCTGGAAAAGCGCATCGCCCAGCGCACTTCGTGCGATCTTGCTTTGCCTGTAGTATTCCAGTGCCTCATACAGTGAGCGCGGAAGTAGTTCGATGCCCTTGTCCTTGAGCATGGTCGTATCGAGAGCGTAGACGTTCTCCTCGACCGGTGCCGGCGGTTTGAGCTTCGTATTCATGCCCTCCAACCCTGCTCTCAACACGGCCGCAAAGAGGAGATAGGGATTAGCCGACGGGTCGCAGGAACGTAGCTCCACTCGTGTGCTTGTGAACTTATCACGGCTTATTTTCGGCACCCGGATCAAGGCCGACCGGTTCATGCGCCCCCAGCAGACATA
>CP070795.1:896753-905034 GCA_020343455.1 Caldifarciminota bacterium | reverse complement strand
GTGATCCTCTTTGGCATCTCTCAATAAATCTGAATTGATCTGGAACCGAGAGAATATCTTCTTCCTCTTCTCGGCTTCGATCTCCTGTCCCATAGAGGCCCAGACGTCCGTATATATTATGTCTGCGTTCCTGACCGCCTCGCGTGGTTCGTTCGTGAGCATGACGTTCTCAGCTCTTTCGGTATAGCTTCTTTCCGGTTCGTACCCAGCCGGCGTTGCAATGTGGAGCCGGAAACCGAGTATGGTTGCAGCAGCTACAAATGAATTGCACACATTGTTTCCATCACCGACGAATGCAAGGGTAATACTCTCAAGAGATCCTTTGTGTTCGAGCATGGTAAATAGATCTGCCATGATCTGACAGGGATGTTCCAGGTCTGAAAGGCCGTTTATTACCGGTATTGTGGCATTTTTTGCCAGATCCTCAACTGTTTTGTGCGCGAAGACCCTCGCCATGATAATGTCCACCCAGCGCGATAGGTTCTGGGCTGCATCGGGCACGGTTTCGCGCTTTCCGAGTTGGATGTCGGCTGGCGCGAGGTATATCGCGTGTCCGCCCAACTGAGTCATGCCCGTTTCGAAGGTCACTCTCGTCCTCAATGATGGTTTCTCGAAGACCATTGCCAGGGTTCTATCTTTGAGTATACGGTGTTCGATCCCCTTCTCTTGGGATTCCTTGAGTTTGGTTGCCAGTTCGAACACTTCAAATATCTCATTCTTTTTCAGACAATCCATCGTAAGCAAATCTCTTTTCATCAGACCTCCGTGCTTTAATATACCCATCTTCTGGAAGAAGTCAATGTATGTTTCATATATCGGTGTGGCCTGGCACGAGTGAGCGTTGGCGATCTTGCCAATCGCCGTTAGGTATTCGGTGTCCGTGTGTGGTCTTTCTTTGTTATGGTATTCCAGAATTTTGTGGCGTGCTTCTGTTGACTTCATGGGCCTTTTTGTGTATTATGATGCATATATGGGCACGAAAACACGGCGTTATTTTCCGCTCGCAGTTATCTTGCTGCTTATATTGAGTGCATTTCTTGCCGTCGGGTTGGTCAGTGGACGAAGGACCATGTTGGATTTGATGAAGGAACAGGCGCGTGCTTTCCTTTCCGTGGTTGCCTTGACTCAGGAGAATCTCATCTTTGCTGAAGCCCGCCTGGAGGACGAGTTTATCCACAGGATCATCAGTGCATGTAATGTGCTTGATGCTGATCTGACAAGGAGCAATGTTGAAAATGTGAGACAGGGATTTGGTTTCAGCTCGATCGCAGTATTTGCGAGGAAGACAGAGAAGAGGCTCGTTGTTTCGGGTACTCCCGTGGGGATGAGCACAGAGATCTTCACCCAGCGTGATCCTATATCGTTCGAGTACATCGATTTCGGCAACAAGACGCTCATGCGTTTTGTCTATGTCGTTGCCGAACGTGTCTTCCAGATCGAACTGCCGGCAGATGAGATACGTGGATTCCGAACGGAATTCGGCATCAACAGGGTCATAACTCAGATCGCAGCAAATCCAATGATCAGTTACCTGGTTTTACAGGATAAAGAGGGTATAATTTTTGCGACGCCGAATGTAGAAGCGATCAGCAGGATCGAGGATGATCCGGCGTTGGCGACCGTAGCCGAAAGGTTGACCGAGGTAAATCGCATCGCGCAATTCGACGGTGAGGATGTCCTGGAACTGGCACGCCCCTTCGTCATAGAAGACGAGTTGGTGGGGATTTTCAGGATCGGCATCAGCCTCGACAGTTACCATACACATGTCCGCAAGACTGAAGGACAGCTGATCGTTCTTTTCGTCATACTTTTCGGTGCAGGATTCATACTCTTCCTTTTGTTCATGAATTATCAATCGTACTCCAATATCAGAGAATTATTCCAGAAAACACTGGGCGCAATAGAAGACGGTGTTCTACTCGTCAGCGGGAATAAAAGGATCAGCGCTGCCAATGAAATGTTCTGCAAGCTGTCGGCATTTGATGATAGTCTGCTTGTGGGCAATTACTATAGCAAGATCTTCCCTGATGATCCTTTCGAAACGAGTAAGGCGATGGCTGAGGCAAAGAAGGTTGCCGATGAGAAGAAATTGTTCGGAAAGGATCTAAGATATGCCACCTATCCACTGATCGACGAGAAACAGAACGTCACCGGTGTCGTAATCATCATACATGATGTGACCAGGATAAGGGAATTCGAAAAAGAGCGGGAAGAAGCGGAAAGGCTCTTGTTTCTTGGTAATCTTGTCGCAAACTTCGCACATGAGATCAAGAATCCCTTGAACGGTTTGTCAATAGGAACGCAGAGGCTACTCCGTGAGTTCCCGAATCCCGATCCGGATTATCTCCGGATCGCGGGCAGTCTCAAGAAAGAGATTGACGCGCTGAACAAGATAGTAAACGATTTCCTGTTGCTTGCTCGGCCGCGAATGCGTGAAACCGCTCGTTTTGGTTTGGCCGGATCGCTAGCCGAGATGAAGACATCTATCGAACACCAGATTGAAGAATACAAGATCGTTCTGCATTGGGATGTTCAAAACGACGTGGCTCTGACTGGGAACAAGAGTGACTTCGGCCGAGCATTGTTGAACATAATGCTAAATGCAATAGAGGCGGTACGTGACGTCGAAGGACGCCAACGTGAAATTACCGTCCGTCTGCAAAAGGGAGATGGGACCGCAAAGATCATCATCGCGGATAATGGTGTCGGTATGGATGAGGAAGAAAGAAAGCGCGTTTTCAGCCCCTATTTCTCTACTAAGAAGAGCGGGACCGGGCTTGGTTTATACATTGCGCAGAAGATAGTCAAAGACCACGGAGGTAACATCGCCATTGACAGTGAGAAAAACAAGGGGACTACATTTGAAATCTCATTCAGTGAATCAGCCATCAGTGCTCAGGAAGGAGGTTCCGATGAGCGATGATTGGAGACGCGAGCTCAAAAATAGCGTGCGTACCGCAGAGCACCTTGCCAGGCACCTCAGTATTTCAACTCGCGAACAGAAGCGGATCTCGGAAGCTATTGAAAGGCATCCCATGCGTATCACCCACCACTATCTTTCCTTGATTGATGGCGACGACCCTGCTGATCCCATCAGGAAGATGGTTGTGCCGTCAATTGAAGAATTCAATTTGCTCGGTCAGTATGATACAAGTGGCGAACTCGTCAATACCAAAATGCCGGGTCTTCAGCATAAATACTCGCAGACGGCATTGATACTTGCGACGAACCGATGCGCAACGTACTGCCGGTATTGTTTCAGGAAGAGGTTGATCGGTCTGGATACCGACGAAATCTTACACCGATTCAGCGATGCCGTGAAGTATATTGAAAAGCACGAAGAAATTACAAACGTCTTGATCAGTGGTGGGGATCCGATGGTTCTGCCGACGGATGTGATAGAACGCTTCCTGGATAGACTCTCGGGCGTAGAGCACCTGCGTTATATCAGGATCGGAACGAAGGTTACGGTGGCCTTGCCCGAAAGGATCTTGGGCGATACAAGATTACTTCGTCTGTTCCAAGAATACTCGCTGCATAAGAAGCCGATCAACGTTGTGACGCATATTAATCACCCCCGTGAGATCACAGCGAAGACGGTGGCCGCGATACGCGCTCTCAGGCGCGCGTCCATACCTATTAGCAACCAGACCGTTCTGCTGAAGGGCATCAACGACGATCCGGCGACTCTCGCCGCACTCCAGATGCGCCTGTTCGAGATCGGGATTCAACCATACTACGTATTCCAATGCCGTCCCGTGAAACGAGTAAAGCATAACTTTCAGTTGCCGCTCTACTTCGGTCTGCAAATCGTAGAAGATGCGAAGAGGATGCTTGACGGTCCCACCAAACGTTTTAGATATGTGATGTCACATCGAAGCGGCAAGATAGAGATCCTAGGTGTATCGGACGGGTATGTGTACTTCAAATACCATCAGGCAAAGAATCCAGAGAATCTCGGCAGAATTCTGAAGCGCAAGGTGGATGTAACGAGCGGTTGGTTCGACGAAATGGAGTAGCCCGAATCCACGTGCCGTATAACATTGCCTGGTTGCGAATTCCGTTGCTATGAGGCGCGGATACTACGACGACAGGCTTCACGGAAATCTCTTGATGCAGTGCTACGATCTGGCACCACCGCGCATCAGACAGTATCTTTCCGCAGAGATCGACTATGTACTCGAAATGATAAGACCGGGTGATCGGATTCTGGAACTCGGTTGCGGTTACGGTCGCGTCCTGCGCCCTCTCGCTATGAGAGCAGGTTTTGCTGTCGGCATTGACACTTCGGCTTCAAACATCGAGTGTGGGAAAGACATATTAACCTGTGTATCCAATTACGGGTTACTTGTAATGGATGCAGTGCAGACTGGATTCCGCGACAGTACCTTTGACTGTGTTGTCTGTATACAAAACGGCATTTCTGCATTTGCAGTGGACCAGAAGGCTCTGATAAACGAAAGCCTCCGTATTACAGAGGGGGACGGATTGGCTATCTTTTCGAGTTACTCTCCGCGGATATGGAATGAACGGCTCCTATGGTTCGAGCGCCAGGCTGAAGCCGGCCTGATTGGTGAGATCGACCCGGAAAAGACACGACAGGGCATCATTGTCTGTAAGGATGGCTTTGTGGCAACCACGGTCAGTGCTGAACGATTTCGTGATCTCGTTACTGGCATCCCAGCCGAAGTGAATATCGAGGAGGTCGATGGGTCCAGTATCTTCTGCGTTCTGAAAGCGCACAAGAAACTCTAAGGTTGTGTCCGTGAATCTGACAGTATCTCTCCTGCTTGCCCTTAGCCTCGCTTTTGACGCTTTTGCCGTTTCTGTTTCTTGCGGGATAGCGGCCAAGGATTCGAAAGTCTCAGGAGCACTCATGGTCGCTGGTTTCTTCGGCGTGTTCCAGTTCGGTATGCCATTGGTCGGGTGGATGATAGGTTCTCTCTTCGAACCTTTTGTGGCAAGTGTCGACCACTGGTTTGCATTTGTCTTGTTGTGTTCAATAGGAATTCACATGATCTTTGAAGCGGCGAAGCCGGAAAGGAAGCAGCGCCCTGTTTCCTCTCTCAGCATACGCGTCCTATCGATCCTTGCGGTTGCTACAAGCATCGATGCCCTCGTCGCGGGGTTCAGCTTTGCATTCATGCGCGTTGCGATCTTCCAGACCGTAATCACGATCGGGGTGGTGACGTTTACCCTTTCGGCAATTGGATACTATATAGGCGACAAACTGGGCAATTTTTTCAGAGACAAGGTTCGTTTCCTGGGCGGCGTGATCCTCATCGGCATTGGTGTGAAGATACTCATCGAACATCTTTCTTGAATGAATGTTGCACTCGTGTTCTTGACGTAAACGGCATCTTCTTTATTGACTTTATGTTTTGTCCAGATAGAATTAGCATGATAAAGGAGTTGTATGATTGGGAAGAGAGAGGCTAAGAAGATCGTTACTTCTGTTATTAAGATGACAAAAGCAGACCAGGTTGAAGTGTCAATCGTTAATTACAAACAGGCACTCACAAGATTTGCCAATAATTACATTCACCAAAATGTAAGTGAGGCAAATAGCAGCATAGCGGTTCGCGTGGTTTTTGGCAAGAAGATAGGCATTGCGTCGACGAATTCCCTTCAGATCAAGAAGATAAAGGAGACCGTCGAATGGGCTGAAAGCATAGCTCATCTCCAGCGGGAAAATAATGATTTCGTATCTCTGCCCCGAGCACCCCGGAGCGATTACCGTTCTCCAAAGATCCATGTAAGAGTTACTGAGGATTTCTCCGAACGGCAACGGGCGGAGGCTGTAGATGATATAATCCAGGTGGCAAAGAAGAACGGGATGAACACATTTGGCTCTGTATCGAACGGTACGGCAGAAATCTGTATCGGTAATTCGCTGGGTATCCGAGCATATTCAATATGCGGTGATGCCTTCTGCAATATCGTTATGGCGACCGGAAATTCGACCGGCTATGCCCAGGCAGGATCCCGCGATGTGCGTGATATCGATTTCCGTGAACTGGCCGGTCGTGCCGCGCGAAAGGCGCAGATATGCGCAGATCCGAAAGATATCAGTCCGGGTAGGTACACGACGATATTCGAGCCCCTGGCGGCAAGCGAATTCCTTAACTTCATGTCCTACTATGCATTTAATGGTAAGATGTTTCAGGAAGGCCGGTCATTTCTGTCGAACAGGTTGGGTTCGAGAGTCGTTGATGAACGGATCACTGTGATTGACGACCCATTTGCCCCTCATGGGTTCGCTTTTCCTTTCGATTTTGAAGGCGTGCCGAAGAGAAAGCTCGTTCTCATCGACAAAGGTATCGCGAAGAATGTTGCTCATGATTCGCTTACTGCATTCAAGGAAAAGAAGATGTCGACCGGTCACGCCCTGCGTGCTCCCAATCCCTTCGGCCCGGTACCGCTGAACTCGGTCATGAAGTCTGGTGAGGATAGTCTCGATGACATGATCAGAGGAACCGACAGGGGGATACTGGTGACACGTTTTCACTATACGAATGTCATCGACCCTCATAAACTGATCATTACCGGTATGACAAGAGACGGTACGTTTCTGATCGAGAATGGAAAGATAACGGGAGGCGTTAAGAACCTGAGATTTACCGAGAATATCATCGAAGTTCTGAACAGGGTCGAGTCTCTCTCCGATACATCAGTTTGTGTTGCCAACGATCCAGGCTATGGTGCGCGTTTCGCGACGGGAATAGTGGTGCCAGCAATCAAGGTGCGTGATTTCAATTTCACGAGTGCTACGGAATTCTGACCGTACGCAAATCCCGACGTGATTGTGCAGTTGAAGGGATACCTGCAATTATTGAGGCCCAGGCAGTGGATGAAGAATGTCTTCATCTTCGCCGGGCTGATCTTCAGTAGGAATTTCTTCGAACCCGAGAGCGTCGAGGCCAGCATTTACGCTTTCATTGTATTTTCTTTTCTGAGTAGTAGTGGATACATATTCAACGATATCCTCGATTACCGTGAGGACGCTGCTCATCCCCTAAAAGCAAAGAGGCCGATTGCTGCGGGCAAAGTAGGGAGGAGGTCAGCGGCTGCACTTGCATTGTTGCTTGCGGTGCTGTCATTTGCTGCAGCATGGACTCTTGATCATAATTTCTTCTTTGTGTGTCTAACTTACAGTGTTTTGATGGTCCTCTATTCGATCGTGGTCAAAAGGGTTGTCATCCTGGACGTTTTCGCGGTTGCATTTGGCTATGTGTTAAGGGCTATTGCAGGCGCAGTCGTGATCGGGGTGGACATTTCTTCTTGGCTTCTCCTGTGTACGCTGCTCATTGCACTCTTCCTTGCGGTGTCAAAACGCAGGACAGAGATGGTCCTGCTCGGTGATGATGCAGCGAAACATAGGAAGATACTCGCGAAGTATTCTCTACCACTCTTAAGTCAAATGATCGGTATCGTCACCGCTTCCTGCATTGTGGCCTACTGCCTTTATACCTTGGCGCCTGAGACCCTGGCTAAGTTCGGCACGAAGAATCTCATATATACGGTTCCGTTCGTCATTTATGGTTTATTCCGGTACCTCTACGTAACATACCAGAAGGTTCAAACGGACATACCGGAGAGAGTTTTGTTCAGTGATCGACCCTTGCAGGTCTGTCTCGTTGCCTGGATTGTATCCTGTGTGATGATACTTGCGTTCGCCTAATGGCAGACCAGTTGAATTACCAGAAACCCGGTTCCCTCACAATGACGACCTTTTGCGTCACGGTGCTGCTCTCTCCTTGTCCAAGCAGCCAGTAGACACCGGTAGCGACATCCCTGTTCTTCTCGTCGATTCCATACCACAAAAATGATCTGGCAGGGTTTTGTATATTTCTTACCAACCTTCCGCTAATGTCATATATGGACAGCGAACTGAGGTTTAACTCAGGATCGATCTGAATCAAAACATTGGCATTAGTCGGGTTTGGGCTTACTCTTATTTTTTTTTGTCCGGCGGGTGCAATCGTCTCGCCGCCCATTCTTCTCATAGTAACGTTCAGTTCGGTCATATGCTCGTTGGCTACAGTAACGCTGTCATACCTCAAGGGCACGTACCCGGGCTTACAGATTTCGACGGTGTAGGTGCCCGGTTTCAATATCCTGCAGAAACGGCCATAGTTGGCATTGCTTCTGCGAGGAGGTAACGTAGGATCGTAATATCCCTGAACGAGGACTTCTGCGGCCAGGGGTCGGAGGGTCGAAGAATCGCGGATGCATCCGGTGATACCTCCTTGCTCTACTCTTTCGAGCAGGTAATATGCTC
>CP070795.1:860217-896653 GCA_020343455.1 Caldifarciminota bacterium | reverse complement strand
ATGCTAGGCAGGCTCTCCACGCTATTGAGAATAATCGGAATCGATTCAGCGTACTCCAATGAAGGGATGGCGATCCTCCTCAGTGCACGCAAGGAGGGAAGGATCATCGTGACGCGGAATACGAAGCTGCGGGGCCGGGGAGGTATTTTTTTTGTTGAAACGGCGGAACCGGAGAAGCAGCTTCGCAATCTTGTCGAGACTTATGACTTATGGAAAGACATAAAACCATTCACGCGATGCTTATTGTGCAACGAAGAACTGATACCTGCAAAGAAAAACGCGGTCAAGGGAAAAGTGCCATACTTCACATACAGAAATTTCGAAGAATATGCTAAATGCCCTCATTGCGGGCGCATATACTGGAAGGGCAGCCACTATAAGAATATGCTGAGTGAGGTCAAGGAAGTTCTGGGTGAGGTTAGAGAATAAGGTTGATTCACGTGCCCGTATTCTAGCCATTGTAATGCTCATCACGGTGAATTGCATGCCGTATGTGGGGAGGGTGCGCAGAGAGAATCTGGTACGGGTGGCCGTCGAATGTGGTGTTGATGCAGCAGTGGTGAGCGGTGTCTTAGGCAAAGGATTCTACAGCGACTACCGTGTCACGCCAGAAGGGAGTTTTCCTTTGATTTTGGGGCCGAAGGACGGTCGGGTAGCCGTAAACGGGCGGAACTACCGCGGCGGCCTTGAGGTGAGAAAGATCGACGGCCGACTGTGGGTCATAAACGTTCTGGATATAGAATCATATCTGAAAGGTGTGGTGCCTTGCGAGATCGGAGGTATTAACGAGAAGGAATTGGAGGCGGCAAAGGCTCAAGCAGTTGCGGCCCGAACGTACGCACTTGCACATATCGGGCAGTATTCAGATCTTGGGTTCGACCTCTATGCAACGGTTCAAGATCAAGTCTACAAGGGGATAGCTTGCGAAAGGGAGATGACGAACCGGGTTGTGGAGAGTACGGCCGGAGAGGCGCTCTACTATCGAGGTACGGCGGTAGAAGCCAAGTACCACTCGACATGCGGCGGCAGGACCGCCGATTTTAACGATGCCTGGGCCGGGGCGGCGCCGCCCTACCTTGCAAGCGTCCGTTGTGATTACTGCAGAAAGAGCCCGCATTACCGGTGGACAAAAGTCATGACGCGGGATGAATTCTTCGCTCACCTGCGTCGCCGTCTTGGCAGGATCAATATTAAACTCGAGGAAGGTGAATTGATCCATTCGTTCAGGATGATGAGGAGTAAAAGGAGCCATAGATTGAAGGAACTCATCCTCGTTACGAACAAACGGGAGCTCAAGATAGCCAATTACCGGATAAGAACACTGTTCGGCGAGCCAGATGACCCGGGAGGGTTGCTGAAATCAACGTGTATCTTCGTGAAGACGAAGGGTGATGAGGTCATGATCGAAGGCAGAGGATTCGGCCATGGTGTTGGTATGTGTCAGTTCGGCGCACTCGAGATGGCAGTACAGGGTAGAAATTACAGACAGATATTATACCATTATTATCGGGGAACCCGGATAAAGAAAGTGCGATGAACGATGAAGAGAATGGGCCTTGATTCGGGGTGTATTTTCATTCTAATTGGGGGTTGACAAGATAGACATTATGTTTATAATATAGATGAGGCTTAAGTCTAAGCGAGAAAAAGCACCGAAACCTGACTGTTGGGGGGCGTGGGTGCAATAGGAAGGAGTGTAAGATGATTTCTGCACGCAAAGAATATGCAATAGGGCAGCTTCTCAAGAACGCGAATGACCTTGAAATCAAGGGTAAGATCCCGGAGGCAATGGATGAAGTGAGGAAAGCAATCGATTTGAACCCCGAGGATGGTAATCTATACAACCGGCTTGGTGACCTGTACCTTAAGATCGGAAAGAGGGATGAATCGATGGATAACTTCCGAAAGGGAGTCGAAGCTTTCCGAAGAGACAACTTTCTTCGCAATGCCCTTGCCCTGAGTAAGAAGATTCTCAGACATGAACCTGACGGATTCGACATGTATTTCACAATAGCTGATATACTCGTCGAACTGGGTGAAAAGCAGGACGCTGCTCAGTATATGTTTGAGTATATAGACAAACAGACAGAACAGAACCGGACCAAAGAGGCGTTGAATGCGATCGACTATCTGAGAGGTCTTGACGTCAAGGATGACAAGATCGAAGAACGTATCTTGGACTACTATAATGATGTTTCCAAAGGAGATACTTCTAAAGCGCCCAAGATTGAAAAGAGCACGAAAAAACCAGAACCCGCAGAGATGAAAATCCCGGATTCGCATCGAGCCGAAACAAGTGCGGTCGGTGTCAAGATGGGGAGGAAAGAGATCCCGGTAAAGGTGATCGACCATACGGAGACTCTGAAAAGAGATGTCAGTCAACTCGGTTCATCGGTGAAGAATATCGAAGAGGCGTTCGCCGGCCTGCGCGAGGCCGTACGTTTCGATGAAGTAGGGCTCTCTCTCGAGAAATCTCTGGCAACCCTGTCCGCAGAACAGCGGAAGGCAATCGCCGATATGCAACAGTCAATGAAAGACAACATGGATGACATCAGTAGATCATTGAAAGAACTTCGGCAGAGTTCGGACAAGAACATGGAGGAATTGCACGGGACTCTCGACAAGCTGAACAGGGCGTTGGCCAGTCTCAGCAAGAATCAAGCGAGTATTGCTCAGCAGCTCAGCAGTAACCTCACGGACCTCAGCGTACATCTGAGGTCGTTGGGCGACCAATCGGCGAAAGCAATCAAGTCGGTCCAGGAGGAATACAAGCGGGCGACCGAGGAAATGTGTTGCCGCTTGGACGATACAAAGGACGCTAACAGCAAGCTTGTGATTTGTTCCAATGAAATGAAACAGGAACTGGGGAAAATGAGTGATCAACTGTCCAAGTACATCATAGCTCAGGCGTCCAAGGAGAAGAAACGTGACCGGTATATGATGATCATCCTCATTGTCATCTCCGTCATTGCGGGATTGTTTGTAGTTTCTCTGTTCTTGAGGTAAGTTTTTGAGGAGTTAGATCTTCGCCTGCATGTTGAGGTAGGCGTAGATAAAATCGTCGATTTCACCATCCATCACATTGTCAACATGAGATGTTTCATAGTCAGTCCGATGGTCCTTAACAAGTTTATAGGGGTGGAATACGTATGATCTGATCTGATGGCCCCAGGCAATCTTCGTTTTTTGCTTGTTGAGTTTCTCGATCTTTTTCTCCTCCTGTTTCTTGTAATGATCATACAGCCGGGAGGTCAGTATCTTCATGGCATTTGTTTTATTCTGAAACTGCGATCTCTCATTCTGGCATTGAACCGTGATACCGGTCGGAAGGTGTGTTATTCTTACCGCCGATGAAACCTTGTTGACATTTTGTCCACCGTGACCGCCGGCGCGATAGGTGTCGATCCGCAGGTCGTCATCGTTTATATTAACACTGATGTCCTCCACCTCGGGGTATACAAATACCGATGCAAAGGAGGTATGGCGTCGGGCATTTGCATCGAACGGCGATATTCGTACCAGCCGGTGAATTCCAACCTCTGCCTTGAGCAGGCCGTAGGCGTATTTGCCGATCACCTCGATCGCGGCATCTTTTATGCCGGCAACATCGCCGGGCAGCAGATTGAGCGTCCGGTAGGTGAAATTCTTGATCTCCAGCCAGCGAAGGTACATCCTGAAAAGCATTTCGGCCCAGTCACATGATTCTGTGCCGCCCGCACCAGGATGGATCGTGAGGATGCAGTCTTTCATGTCATCTTCTTTGCCGAGCAGCAATTTCAACTCGAGGTCGCGGATTCTGCTACTCAATTTTCTTGCCTCACCGGCCGCTTCAGCCAGCATCTTTTCATCGACCTTGGGTAATCCTACGATATCGTTGAGGAGTTCAAGGTCGGCGGTTATACCGTTGATCGCTTCGAGCCAGAACTGTTTTTCGCTGATCTCCGACATGACTTTCTGGGCTTCGGCTTTGTTCGTCCAGAAATCAGGATGGGAGGTTCTTTTTTGTAGTTTTTCTACTTCCTGTTCGATCTTCTGAAGGTCAAAGATGCTCCTTCAGACCATCGAAGCGCGTCTTCAGTTCTTTGATTTCATCGACTGTAACAACACTGCCATCGACAAGTCTTTTCACCGTCTACTCCTTCGATTTACGGGCTTTTGTTGTTGTTTTCTTCGAAGCGTACCGTCTCTTGAATTTCTCTACCCTACCAGCCGAATCGACGATCTTCTGCTTTCCCGTGAAAAAGGGGTGACACTTGGAGCAGAGATCGACACTTATCTTCTCGACGGTGGATCGAGTCTCGACACGGTTGCCGCACGCGCAGGTTACGATGCACGGTACGTACTTCGGGTGGATCTTCTTTTTCATTAAAGTCACTCCTTACCTGTCAGTACTCATTGACTCGAGGAACTCTTTGTTGGTCTTTGACCGGGCCATCTTTTCGCCCAGGAATTCCATCTGCTCGATGGTGTTCATTTCAGACAGTAGTTTACGCATGATCCACAGCCGGTTGATTTCGAATTCTGAAAGCAACAGTTCTTCCTTCCTTGTACCTGATTTGTATAGATCGAGGGACGGGAATATCCTTCGGTCGGAAAGCCTCCGGTCCAGTATCAATTCAAGATTACCCGTACCCTTGAATTCCTCGAAGATTACTTCGTCCATTCTGGAGCCGGTGTCGATCAGGGCGGTCGATATTATTGTAAGACTGCCGCCTTCCTCGATGTTTCTCGCGGCTCCAAAGAATTTCTTGGGTTTTTGAAGTGCGGTCGAATCCAAACCGCCGGATAATGTCTTACCCGAGTGCGGGACTACCGCATTATGCGCGCGCGCCAAACGAGTGAGACTGTCCAGCAGTATGACGACGTCTTTCTTCGTTTCGACCATACGTTTCGCCCTCTCCAGAATGATCTCGCCGACTTCGGTATGGCGTTCCGGTGTTTCGTCAAAAGTTGATGAAACGACTTCAGCGTCTACCGAGCGTTCGAAATCGGTCACCTCCTCGGGTCTCTCGTCGATCAAGAGAACGATGAGATAAATCTCAGGATGGTTTGTTGTTATGGAATTTGCGATTTTCTGCAACAATACGGTCTTGCCGGCACGGGGCGGGGATACGATCAAGCCGCGTTGCCCCTTGCCGATCGGGGTGAAGAGATCCACGATTCGCATGGAACGGTCGTTTTTCCCATCGACCTCAAGATGAATGCGCTCGTTGGGATACAGGGGGGTGAGGTTATCGAACAGGACGCGTTCACGGAATTCCGAAAGTGGGATATTATTGATGTGCTCGATCTTTATCATCGCAAAATAACGCTCGCCTTCACGTGGCGGCCTGGCGAGCCCCCTGATATGATCGCCGACTTTCAGATTGAACTTGCGGATCTGCGAGATTGACAGGTAGATGTCGTCCTGGCTCTGCAAGTAATTGTAGTTAGGCGACCGGAGAAACCCGTAACCTTCCGAATGGATTTGCAGGACCCCTTCGACGGGTACGAGTTCAGCGCGTTTTGTTTCCGCTTCTATTATCGCATGAATTAGGTCGGGCTTCTTCAGGTCCGTGAAGCTCGATAGACCCATGTCCTTGGCAATGGCATGTAACTCAGTCACCTTTTTCTTTTTTAGTTCATCTATTTCCATCATGCACCTTTCATTTGTGGTCAATTTAAGTGTCGATATAACAATATCTTCTGAGGTCCTACATTATTGATGACCTATGGGCAACTTAAATTGATAGCCTTCTATAATGTATTCAGGATCACTAAACTCTAGGAGATTATAATTGTTTTTAGAGCTTTGTCAATAGGTTATTTTACCATCAGCATGCGCTCGATCGAGCCAAGGGCTTGCATCCGCACCTGTTCGTCAACCGTTATCTCGAATTCGTTACGCTCCAACGACCATAGGATCTTCTCGAGGGTCGTGAGCTTCATGTTGGGACAGATCGCATTGGGACTGCCCGCGATGAACACCTTCTCCGGATTCTCCTTTTTTAGCCGGTGGAGCATGCCCAATTCAGTGCAAATTATGAAGTGTTTTGCTTCACTTTCTTTGGCATATGTTATCATTTGCGATGTCGAGCATATTCTATCGGCAATCTCCTGGACATCGAGGCGGCATTCCGGATGGGCGACGATCTTTGCCCCGGGACAATCTTCTTTTAGCTTCTCCAAACCTTCTCTGGAAAACACCATGTGGGTCGGACAATAACCAGGCCAAAGATGGAATGTTTTCCGCCGGAGGCTCTTCGAAACGTAGGCACCGAGGTACTGATCCGGAATGAAAAGTATCTCCTCTTCACGGAGCGACTCAGCGACCTTGACCCCATTTGCCGAGGTACAGCATATATCGGTCAGGGCTTTCACGTCGGCGTTGGAATTCACGTAACACATGACCGCGGCTTTGGGGTGATCCTGCTTGGCGGAGGAAAGCAATGCGGGTGTGATCATATTTGCCATTGGACACCCGGCATGCTGGTCGGGCATCAGGACGGTCTTGCCGGGATTGAGTATCTTGGTGATCTCGGCCATGAAATATACACCGCACAGCAAGATCGTATCTTGCTCTATGCCCTGCGAGATCCGCGCCAGTTCCAGGGAATCGCCGACGTAGTCGGCTATATCCTGAATTTCGGGCACCTGGTAGTTATGAGCGAGTATTATTGCGTTCTTCTTCTGTTTGAGTGATTCTATCTGCTGCCGAATATCTTTGACCAACACTAATCTATGATTGAGGCGGCGGTCAGAATATAATTCAATGGGTTGACCGCGACTCGGGAAAGACGGATTTCATAGTGGAGGTGGGGCCCGGTCGAACGTCCAGTATTGCCCACGTAGGCAACGACGTCGCCGCGCCGTATGCGCATTCCAGAATTGACTCTTATCCGCTGACAGTGCGCATACATCGTGACGAAACCGTAGCCATGGTCGATCTCGATACAAAGACCATAGTTCTTCTTCTCGCCGGCATAGCGGACCGTGCCAGAGGCTGGAGCGACGATCGGTGTACCCGTAGGTGCGGCAATATCGAGTCCCTCGTGCATCTTCACCTGTCCGGTAAATGGATCGATGTGGTAACCATAGCCTCGTATCATCCATCCCTGGACGGGCATGATCGACGGTGTATGATCCCTGAGATGGGTTTTTTCATGGAGATGCTTTGCGAGTTCTTCGTAACTCGATTTTTGGATCCGGGCACGGCCAAGGAGGTTATCGAGAGATTCGGTAAGACTGGTCAATTCTTCTTGGACAGCTGGTGTGACATCCCCCTCGCCGAATTCCGGCGTATAACCACCGATCCCCATCTTCCGCATTTCTTCATCGATCGGTCTGAGGGGCGCATAGGAGCGCAGTTTCTTGTCATACGTTTCCAGGCTGTCGATCATACCTTGCAGGCTGAAGAGCTCTCTTTCGATCCTTGTTATCTCCCGACGCACGACGCGATTCTCGTTCTCCAAGGTGGACAGTCTGCTCCGGTCGACTTCCTTTCGCGCATAACTTGTGAGGTTATAAAAGAAAGAGACAATGACACAGACGCAGATGATGAGGATCAGTATGAGGTAGGTCGGTTTGATACGAAGATTGGCTGTTTTCCTTCCTTTCCCCGATATTAGAATGATATCCAATTTCTCGCTCCGTTGTATTATAGCGAGTCGTTCAAATATGTCAAGGGCAGGATGTTCACTCCCGGTTCATCGGGATGTTTATCCCCTTTTCTTTGGCGAAACGCACGGCTTCATCGTAGCCGGCGTCATAGTGGCGGGCAATGCCGATACCAGGATCGTTCGTGAGTACACGTTTGATCCGGTCATCCATTTCGTCAGATCCGTCACAGACCAGCACCTGCCCGGCGTGCAGGGAGTAGCCGATGCCTACGCCGCCACCGTGGTGGACCGATACCCAGGAGGCGCCTGATGCGATGTTGAGCATACCATTCAGTATGGGCCAGTCGGCAATTGCATCTGATCCATCGAGCATTCCCTCGGTTTCGCGATAAGGTGAGGCGACCGAACCCGTATCGAGGTGATCTCGGCCGATGACGATCGGCGCTTTGATCGTGCCATGTTTTACCATGCGGTTGATTTCCGTGCCGAACCGGTCCCGTTCGCCGTAACCGAGCCACATGATCCTTGCAGGCAATCCCTGGAACGGTATCTTCTTCTGCGCCAGCTCTATCCAGCGCCGCACCGAATCGTCAGTTCCAAACAGTTCGAGGACTTTCTCATCGAGGCATTGAATATCGCGCTCATCGCCGGAAAGGGCGGCCCAGCGAAAAGGACCGCGGCCGCGGCAGAACAGGGGTCTGATGTACTCTGGCACAAAACCGGGAATCCTGAACGGATCGTCGATGCCTGCTCTGTGTGCCTGCCCGCGTATGTTATTGCCGTAGTCGAATGCGATCGCCCCTTTCTGCTGCATCGCGAGCATCGCCTCCATCTGCCTTGCGATCGATTCGAGTGCCCGTTCCTTGTATTCTTCAGGTTTTCTCGAGCGCAGCGCGTTCGCGTCACCGAGGCTCATGCCGCCCGGGACATACCCGTTCAATTCGTCATGGGCAGATGTCTGGTCAGTCAGGATGTCGGGGATGATATCCCTCTTCAGTAATTCGGGTTCGATATCAGAGGTGTTACCGATGAGGCCCACAGAAAGCGGTTTTTTGTCTTTCACTGCGCTGAAGACAAGATCCAGGGCCCGGTCGAGGTTATCGACCATTACATCACAGAAACCCTGGTCGATCCTTTTCTGGATGCGGGCGGCGTCAACTTCAATGTCGAGAATGACTCCTTCGTTCATGGTCACGGCAAGTGGCTGTGCACCGCTCATTCCGCCCATTCCGCCGGTGAGTATCCATTTACCTTTCAATGAACCGCCGAAGTGCTTTCGCGCACATGCGGAGAAGGTTTCATAAGTTCCTTGAATTATGCCCTGCGTGCCTATATATATCCACGACCCCGCGGTCATCTGTCCGTACATAATCAGACCGAGGGCTTCGAGTTTGCGGAAATAGTCCCAGTTCGCCCAGTTGGGTACCAGAAGTGAGTTGGCAATGAGCACGCGCGGCGCGTGCCTGAAAGTCTGAAACACGCCGACGGGTTTGCCCGATTGGACGAGGAGTGTCTCATCGTTCTCTAGTTTCTTGAGTGCGTCGACGATCGCATTGTAGCATTGCCAGTTTCGCGCGGCTTTACCGCTTCCACCGTAGACGACCAGTTCTTTCGGTTTCTCGGCAACATCCGGATCGAGGTTGTTCTGGAGCATTCTGAGAGCACCTTCCTGTTGCCAGCTCTTACAGGATAGTTTCGTACCGTGTGGTGCAGCTACGGGTCTGTAGGCGAGTTCTTTGACCGTTCTCGTTTTCTTCATGAGACCTCCTCGTTTATTCTACGCCGAAAGAGGGTCTTGTCAAGCTGAGGGCGGTGACTATTCTGTGGCAGTGTTGACTCACCATGCAAAATATATATAATACGCTCGATGAGAAATCTACTCGGGATAGTGACAGTCGTGCTCGCCAGCTGTGCTCTTTCACCTCAAGAGAGAGCGAAGCGAATCATCGATGAAGGTCTTAGAGATGAAGTGAAGGCCGTACGCATCGAAGCTGCTCGAGGATTACGTCTCTTGGATCCGGAAAGGAGTGTAGATGTATTACTGGGAGCAGTAGAGGATGGTGAACCCGAAGTAAAGGCAGCTGCCCTCCTTGCACTCATCCCGTATACACGTACCTCACCGCACCTTCAACCGGTGATTGTGCGCATGTGCACGAGTGAGAATCCATCAGTACGTGTTGCCGCATACCGTAATGTCGCGGCGGGGATCGATACCGTGAGGGAGGACTTGCTAAAGCGGGGCGTGAATGATGAATCCCCGCGCGTAAGGCAGGTCGCATATGCAGGGCTTGCGGAGTATGGAGATGATGGCGTGCTCCAGGCAGGCTTCCAGGATGTCGACCCCTTGGTTCGCATTACAGTGGCAAAGGCGCTCAGTGAGATGGGTAGAGTCGGCATGTACGAATACATCAAGGAGGAGTTGAAGAGATTGGCTCCTGAATCACTAGGTCCAGGCATCATAATGCTGGCCCAAGCCGGCGATACCTCGGCGAGGTCACTATTGAAAGCATTACTTCGAGAGAGTACGGGTGAACTGAGAGTGGATGTTGCCGAGGCTTTGCTGATATTGGATGACGAAGCTGGGGTGAGTGCGCTCGCAAAGGCCATCCAATCGCGGGATCCGTTTGTACGAATCCGCGCCGTTGATGTGCTGATGAAGTATGACATTCCGGAATTGTACGATTATTTGATTGCAGCTGCGCGGGATGAGTACATCAATGTTGCGATTAAAGCAATAGAAGCACTGTCAGAACATCATGCTGGCAATCATCGAGAACTTTTTGTTGAGATCATGGGTGCGCAGAATGCGTTGCTGCGTGTTGCTGCGGCAGCAGCATACTTGAGGAGTTGATGTGGCACTGAGACTATACAATACGCTGAGCGGTAAGACCGAGGATTTTCAGCCCCTGGGCGATCCGGTGAAGATTTACACATGCGGGCTGACCGTGCAGAGCGAGCCCCACGTCGGGCATATCCGTGCCGCCATCGTCCGCGACATATTGATGCGCTGGCTTGGACGACTCGGTTATAAGGTGCTTGCCCTCGAGAATTTCACTGACGTTGATGACAAGATCATCGAAAAACAGAAAGAACAGAAAAGAGACTGGCGAATGATCGCACAGGATAATATCGATACGTACCTGTGGGCAAGCGACCGACTCAATGTCAAGCGCGCCAGTTTCTATCCGAGGGCGTCGCAGCACATGGAGGAGATCATCGATCTGGTGCGGCAATTGATCGATAAGGGTTTTGCCTACGAAAAGAAGGGTGATGTTTATTTCAGTGTCCGCATGCTGCCGGATTACGGCAAGCTGTCGAAAAAGAGCATCGACGATCTCATGGCCGGGGCAAGGATCGCACCGACCGATGCAAAGGACGACCCTCTGGATTTCGCCCTGTGGAAGGCGGCGAAACCGGGTGAGCCCTACTGGTTCAGCCCGTGGGGTAATGGGAGACCGGGGTGGCACATTGAATGCTCGGCGATGTCGATGCGGTATCTCGGCGAGACCTTCGACATTCATACCGGGGGTGAGGACCTGATATTCCCCCATCATGAAAACGAGCTCGCGCAGTCTTTCGCTGCGACCGGCAAACCATTCGCCCGGTACTGGCTGCACAATGGCTGGGTAACCCTGACCGGCGAGAAGATGTCGAAATCGACGGGACATTACACTCCAATAAAAGAGGTGCTGGAGAAATACTCAGCCAATGTGATACGCATGTTTATGCTCAAGACTCATTACCGAAAGCAGCTTTCTTACGACGACGAGCGGCTCGATGAGGCGCGTGCAGCCCTTTCCACGATCAAGACGTATTTGGGCAATGCTGCCAATAAATTCGGGGAGATTTGTGAAATCTCAAAACCGGCGATGTTCGGTGAATTCACCGATGCAATGAACGACGACCTCAATACGTCGAGGGCATTGGGTGTGGTGTATGAATTGATCAAGAAAGGTAATGAAGAGGACGCTCCAGAAATAGCCGCCAGCGTGAAATACTACGTTTCGCTGCTTGGTTTTATCATCGAAAAACCGCTGTCCAGTGAACCGTACAAAGATGTGATGGCGATAGTGACGAGTGTACGCGAACGGTTGGAAAAAGAAGGCATGACTGACCTGGTCGGCGAGATGGCTGGTAATTTTCTTGATATGTTGGAACGGAGCGATGCGGGCGGACTCCGCCCCGCCCTGATTGATCTGCTACTGATGATCAGAAACCGGTTCAGAAGAGAGAAGAAATACGAACTTGCGGATTTCATCCGGAAGAGACTGCTGAAGATAAATATAATCGTCGACGATCAGAGCATTGATGTCAGTACATATCGATCGAATACGAAATGATACAGGCTACTCAGATCAGGCGCGGGATGTTGGTGAAGATCGGTCATGATCCCCATGTCGTTTTAAGCGTGACTCATATAACTCCGGGTAACAAACGCGGCATGATAATATGCAACCTGAGAAATCTTCAGACCGGCTTGTCCACTGAGACAAGGTTCAGGTCAAGCGACCGTGTCGAAGAGGCCGAGATTGAACAGGTGGAAATGGAGTATATCTATTTTGCCGATGACAGGTATTTTTTCATGAATTTGGAGACGTACGAACAGCTCGCTCTCGGTGCCGACCTTTTGGGTGATGGCGTCAAATTCCTCAAACCAAATATTCGCGTCGGTGTTGAGTTCTATGAAGGTAAGCCTTTCGGCATTATCCTGCCCAAGTACGTCAACCTGAAAGTTCTGGAAACGCAAGCCTATATGAAAGACGCTACGGCTCAAGCGCAATCGAAGCCGGCCAAACTCGAGGGCGGCCACATGTGCCAGGTTCCGCCGTTTGTCGTGGTCGGTGATGTGCTCAAGATAAACACCGAAACGGGTGAGTACGTGGAACGTGTGTAGCGAGGCGTAATGGCGTCAGTATACGTTGAGTCTTCAAGGAGGATTTGTGGCTGATGAACTGCTTGATGAGATAAAGAAGGTTGCGGAAAAGATCCCCGGTTGCCTGTATGCAAGCTTGGTTGGTTACGACGGCATCTCAGTTGCCCAACATGTGATACACACTAATTATGATGTCAATGCGTATGACGCCGAGATATCTTCGATCATGCTCACCGCGAAAGAAGTACGTGACAATCTCGCCTTGAGCAGGACGAGTGAGTTGATTTGGCTGACCGAAGACGCATTTTTCATTATCTGCCCAATCGGGGAGGATTACTTCATCTATACATGCCTCAAGGCCTCAGGTTCTAATCCTGGCGCGGCACGCATTGTGCTCAACAAGGCAAGGCAGAGGATTCATAGGATCATCTATGGAGAATCATAGTCTACCGCGGTTCGCTCGCGCAGAGTAGCGTCATACACATTTCCCCAAGTACATCAAACGCGACGATATCGATGGCGGTCTGTGTTGGTTTACAGTTCGCCGCGGCAAAGGCGGATTAGAGCTGTCCGTAAGGGTGGGAGGATGAAGCGAAAAAAATAGCTGTCGGTATATTGGCTTCGATCATTACAGGCATTATCCTGCAAACAACTTTGGAGATATCCGTACTCTGTTATCTCGTCGCCGCTATAATTGCAGTATTACTTTCGTTCCTGCAAAGAAGATTTCTTTACATTGCCGTTCTCGCACTCTCGGCGCTGAACGTACATGCGATCCGCCCCCGGGTTGTGGCTTTGGGCGAGCGTGATGCGATCTTCTCGGGAGTCGTGTATGGTGAAAACCATTATGAGCGATAAAGCAAATTGACTGTACGTATCGATCGGATCATTCTGTCCGGGGATACGATCGACTACCGTTGCAAGGCGCATTACTACGCGTTCCGGCAGGATGTCTACTTTGGCAAACGCCTCATGATCAAGGGACGGCTGAGACAACCGCGTTATGGACATCAGCCTTTGCAGTTGACCGGGAAGATCATCGGATCGAACGCACAAGACCACCCTTTGGGGAGGGTATTCAATCGCTTGAGGGTTTATGTTGACCGGTTGCTTGGAGATCTATTCCGAGGCGATGATTACCTGGTTGCAAGTGGCTTGGTTCTGGGAGGAAGCGGACGATTGCCCGAGGCATTGAAAGAGGTCTTCGGCCGCGCCGGCGTTCTCCATATTATGGCAGTTTCCGGCCTGCATGTTGGTTTTGTCGGGGCATTTCTTGGAGTCATATTGTTATTCATACCGGTGGATCGTAAGATTAAATTCGCCATCATCGTCTGCGGGCTCGTCGTTTACGCGGGTTTAACCGGATTCAGACCCAGCGTCGTTCGTGCAACACTCATGGCCTTCCTCTTCGGCGCAGCGCTCGTGTCACAGCGGGATGTGAGCGGCATGCATACTGTTAACGTAACTGGAATCATATTTCTTCTGTACGATCCGCTGCTACTATTCGACGTGAGCGTCCAGCTGTCTTTCAGCGCAGTTTACGGTATTCTGTTTCTCTATCCGAGGATCGAAGAAAAAGTGATAAAGAGAGTACGCCGACGTCTGGTGCGGATCGTGCTGCGGCCTATGGCGGTTTCATTATCTGCGCAGGTTTTCGTTGCGCCGTTTGTCATCTACTATTTTCATCGGCTCCCGCTTTACGCCGTTCTGACCAATCTGATGATCGTGCCGATAGCATCGATGATCATCTTCCTTCTACTGCTATGTTTTGCCATCGGCTGGATGTGGTTTGGCGTGGCCAGAGTAATTGCGTTTCCGGTCAGTATCCTTATCTCCGTACTGATCGCAATACCGACCTGTGTGGCACGGTTGCCCCTTGCGGCGATTCGACTGACTATTTCTCCCCTCCTTATCTTTCCATTCTTCTGCTTGTGCTGGCGGCGGATCAGAAAGGCCACAATCTGGTTGACGTTGACTCTCGTAAGCCTCTTCTCGCTTACACGATCAATCGACGATGTCATGGTCTGCGTCGCGGCACGCGGGATTCTCATCACGGCGCCTGGCGGTGAACATATTCTTCTCACCGACAAAGTTTCTGCTGGGCAGCGTGCGTTCTTGGATAAGGAAGGGATTGCAGAACTCGATTACCTCATTTCGCGGTCAACGGGTCATCCGGTCCAGCGCGCTTTTGTGGAATTACCCGGGAAGATGCAATACACCGAAATGACTATTGGAGATATGAAGATACGTATCACGGACCGGGTTCGGATCCGTTACCGTAATTTCGAGAGGGAATACGCGTGGGGCGAGTTGGAGAGATGGTCAGACAGGGGACTGGCAACGTACGTTTTGACCGATGGTGAGAGTGAGCACACAGTGAATCATTGCATTTACGGTACGATCGTTGATGATGCGTTCTTTGATCTGCGACTGGTCCTGAGCCGGTTTGCGATGGTCTTTCAGGGATGATTGGCTGAGCGCGAAATGAAACGTGAGATCAGCCGAGACTGCCGACGGTCTTCTCAACGACGTCGAGTATCTCGCCCGATCTGACGAGCTCTTTCATCTTGTTGTGATCGTCATAGAGCGGTCGGTCTTCTTCGAGATGCTCAACGTACTTGCGTATTACTTTCTTGGCCGCTGCTACGCCCTTACCTGGGGTGAATTCACGGAAATCGAGGGCTTGTGCTGCCGCCATCAGTTCAATGCCGAGGATCCCGTAAGCGTTGTCGATGATCTGCGCGTTCTTGAGCGCCGTGTTCATGCCCATCGATACGAAGTCCTCTTGATCGGCAGCTGCCGGTATCGACATCGTCGATGCCGGAGCAGAGAGTATGCGCTGTTCGACAATAAGAGTATCGGCAGTATACTGGCTCAACATCAGTCCGGAAAACATTCCGGCGCCTTTGGTCAGGAACGCCGGCAGGCCGACACTCAGATTCGCATTGGTCATACGGTTGAGCCGCCTCTCCGAGAGTACGCAAACCATCGTTACCGCGGCACCGACCATATCCATTGGCAGGGATACCGGACTGCCCTGGAAGTTCGCACCGGTCAGGGTCAGTTTGTATTCGGGAAGGAAGATGGGATTATCGCCGACGCCGTTGAGTTCGATCTCTACCTGTTTTCTGGCGTATGCCACGGCATCGTGCGCGGCGCCGATCACTTGTGGCGAAGAGCGCATCGAATACGCATCCTGTACTTTCATCTTGTGTTTTCCTTCCAGGAGATTACTGCCATCAATGCATTTCATGAGGGCGCGCGCCGATCTGACGGCGCCCGGGAAACCTCGGGCCTCATGCACGCGTACGTCATAGGGTTTCATATTGGCCAGGAGTGCCTCCAGGGTCATGGCACAGGCGATCTCCGCCTGTTTGAGCCAACGATTGATATCGAAAAGTTGCAGTGCGCTTATCGCCGTGATGAGGTTGGACCCGTTGATGCACGATAGACCGTCGCGTGCTTCAAGGTCCGGGATACAGATACCGGCCCGATCCATTGCTTCCTTTCCTGGGAGGCGTTCGCCTTTATAGAACGCTTCACCCTCACCCATCATCAACAGAGCGATCTGCGACATCGGTGCCAGATCGCCGCATGCTCCGACCGACCCCTTCTCACAAACGACCGGAGTAACACCCTTGTTCAGCATCTCGACATAGGTGAGTGGTATCTGGGGCCGGCAACCGGATTTGCCTTTGCTCATGACATTGACGCGGCTCGCCATTGCGCCCCGTACGTGTTCAATGGGTGCTGGTTCGCCAATGCCGGCTGCGTGGTTGTATATGAGGTACTTCTGGAAATCCTTCACCTGTTTGTCGTCGAGTACAACCTCGGAGAGTTCTCCAATTCCGGTGTTTATCCCGTACATTATCTCTCGCGCCTTGATCTTGTCCTCAAGCATGGCGCGACATTCTTTTATCTTCTCGACCGACGCAGGTGCGATTTCGACCTTTTCGTCGTGCCGCGCGATAGCAACAAGTTTTTCGATCGTTAGATGCTCACCATCCAACACAATTGCCATAGATTCTCCTTTTCATTTCCATGACACAAATCGATGGAAGACTATGATTCTCCTCAAAGAATGGACAATACTAACCAAATACCACCAAAAGTCAACGGTGGCGGGGTTTCACTTTTCATACTCCGTCTCCGTCAATCCGATAATTACCAGAATGACGGAGTGAAAGATGGTGGTAAGCAATTTATGGTAGGCAGGGTATGACACGGTGAAGCTTGACGCACATTTCTCTTGCTATTATACTTTTCCATGCAGTGTCAATCATGCGGCAGCGAGGCAACCATTTCGAAAGCGATGCCCTATTGCCCGACTTGCATTCGCGAGCGGTTCGAGGAACTGCGGCCCGCAATTGATGAAGCACATGAGCGAGCGAGGGGTTCCTTCTCCGTGCCGGCAAGAATCCCGGCAGAAGCCGACGGCGTGAAATGCTCACTATGTGTCAATGGGTGCAGCATTGGTGAAGGTGATTCTGGCTACTGCGGTGTTCGTAAGAATATCGGCGGGAGGATAGTCGGTCCGGATAGCGAATGGGCATATGTCGACTGGTACTATGATCCGTTACCGACGAATTGTGTGGCGGATTGGGTTTGTAAGGGCAGCAAAGATCATGGCTACAAGAACCTTGCGGTATTCTACGGCGCTTGCACGTTCGATTGCCTTTTTTGTCAGAACTGGCATTTCCGTGAGAGGAAGAACAAGGCAAGTGCAGATGATCTGGTAAGGGCGGTCGATGCACTGACCGGTTGCGTATGCTATTTTGGTGGAGATCCAACTCCCTTTGCACTACATAGCCTCGACGCATCGAAACTGATGAGCGAGAGAAGGAGAAAGCCGCGTATTTGTTGGGAGACGAATGGATCAGTGGCTCCGGCATATATGAAAAAATGGCTTGACTTTGCGCTGGCGAGTGACGGCTGCATCAAGATCGATTTCAAGACATTCAATGAGAATCTGAATATCGCCTTATGCGGTGCCTCAAACAGAAACACCAAAGAGAACATACGGCAGATCGCTGAATGCATTGAGCAGAGGGAAAAACCACCGGTTCTCATTGTGAGCACACTGCTCATACCGGCTTATGTCGATGAGCAGGAACTGGAGTCGATGGCTAAGTTCAACAGCTCGATCGACAAAAAAATACCATGGTCATTTCTGGCATTCTATCCACATTTTCGTTTCGAGGATATGACCTGTACTTCACGTAAGCAGGCCGAGATGGCGTTGTCCATCGCGGCGGACTACGAGATCAAGACTACGCACCTAGGCAACGTTCATCTTCTGCGGTGATGGTGTGGCTGCCATCTTCGTATTGATCACTGTAATCTCATAGTCACATCTCCCGGATCGATTGTACGAAGTACGTGCCCATTGATTATGGCTGAATTCAGAGTATACTGAGTCCGTACTTCCATGAAGACCATATCAAAGAATTTCTTGTCCCTATTTTTCAGTGACGGTATAACACGCATCATCGGTTTTGCGGCAACCGTTTACATTGCCAGGGTGCTTGCGGTCGAAGGATTCGGCTTGATTAACTACGGTATGGCTTTCATCAGTTATGCACTTCTCTTTGCCAATCCGGGTCTGACGATCATCGGTGCACGTGAAGTAGCGAAGGATCCGAAAGACCGTGCTTTTATAGAACAAACCCTCGGCCTTCGCTTGTTCCTGGCAGTGATCATTTTTGTCGTCTTCGCTATCGGCATATGCCTGCTTCCCGGTGAAGGCATGACCAAACAGATCATCTTGATCTATTCGGCTACGCTCTTCCCTTTTGCCATTCTCCTGGAATTCGTCTTCCAAGGCAGGGAAGAGATGGAGTATATAGGTGCGGGCCGCATCCTGCAATATGTCGTATACCTGTTGCTCCTCTTGCTTTTGGTGAGGAGTAGCCTTGACTTGCTGGCCGTACCTTTTTCGTTCGTTCTTGGGTATGCAGTCTCTGCGGTATTTTTGTTATTGGTATACATTAGAAAATATCGGATATTCAGACCCCGTTTTTCGATGGTGCGATGGCGCGCGATCCTGGCGGCGGCAATTCCCGTGGGGCTGGCGATCATTTTCAATCAGGTGACGATCAGCCTGCCGCCCATTGTACTCGGCCTGTTCAGGACGAATTATGAGGTTGGCATATTCAGCGCCGGATACAAGATCATCTTTACGCTATTGATAATCGAAAGGGTTTTCTATTATGTATTCTTTCCGGTTCTCTCCAGAGATTACGCTGAGCATCCGGCAAAAATGAAGAGCAATTTCAGTTTTTTGACCAGGTTTCTATTTGCACTTACAATCCCTCTTGCCCTTGGGGGATTGATGCTCGCTCCCGGTATCATCAATATTGTATACGGACCGGTGTTCTCTGAGGCAGCGGCCGTGTTGCGTATTCTCCTTCTGTATTTCATGATCGTTCCGGTCAACACGATCTATGGGTACGGTCTGATTGCGATGGATAGGGAGAAGCGCTTTTTCAGGATAATCGCAATGACTGCCGCTGTCAGCACCCTGCTCATAATCCTGTTGGCTCTTAGGTTCGGTGTGTACGGCGCCGCCGCTGCGCTGCTCGTTAGTGAAGCCATCAGCATCTCCCTGATGCGCTGGGAATTGCAGAGGGTGATCAGATTTCGGAGTCTCCGATATGTGCCGAAACCGGTCGCGGCTTCGCTTTTGATGATCGTTGTTCTATACCTACTCAGGCAGTGGCACTCAATTGCGCTGATCGTGGTTGGTGCCTGTATTTATGTGATTCTACTCTACCTGTTCCGCGGCTTCTCGGTGCAGGATCTGAAGAGCATTAGACGCATGTTCGTGGTGCGGTAACACCGTTCAAGGGTTTCGCCAGCATGCGCTGCTGTAAGGTGGCTATCACATATGTGTTGATATGTATTATTCCGCAGTTTCCCTTGGGAGGGCAGCCTACGGAGTGCTGAAGTCTGTCAACTCCTTTAAGAAGGCGGACGCGGGACTAGCCGCTTCGTGTTTGACAAGACCGACATCAGGCCCAAACCAGCTGTAGCCGGTATCATCTAATCCAGTATACCGGATACGCCAAGATTCGGTGAATGTACCGGCCGGAACAGATACCTCCTCGAGACCAAGCACCTCGCCGGTCATGTCTCCCCACGGCTCGGTACGCACGGTCCAGGTATTTCCGAGGACAAGGGGCAGTACGAGCAGGGTGTCAGGTTCAGAGTCGTTGAGGTCATTATAGAAGAGAACATTGCCATCATTCTCCTGAAGGTATGACGTGTCGAGCCAGGCAGCCGTGGATGTATCCTCCCAGTCAGTGGATGTGACCTGTTCAAATAACGTGCCATAGGGTGATGAAACTGCAGCGGTGATCGTAGAAACCTGGATGCCGGCGATCGTTACCGTATCGGTCTGGGTCACGGAATATTCCCATTGAAGGCCGACCGCCAGCGGATGATAATCCTGGGCGTGCTCAGTGCGGCAGTTGATGAAAAACAGCATGGCTGGTATGAATAGCAAAACTATTTTCATGGCAATTCCTCCCTTTGGTGAGCGCACTACTATAGCACAGAGGTGGAAGATAGTCAATGATGTTGACTTTGTCTATATAATCGCTATAATATAGGGAAGGCGGATTTTTTTTTTGGCTTTTTGAACAATTTCAGGTTATCTGACCACAGAATAGATACAAGGGACAGGAGGATTCATGAAGAAATATCAGAACCTTATTAACGGCAAATTGATGGATTCAAAGTCGGGCCGGACATTCGAGAACCGGAATCCTGCAAACTGGGATGAAGTCGTTGGTGTCTTTCCGAAATCAAATGTCGAGGATCTGAATTTGGCGATCGCCGCGGCGAAGAAAGCATATAAGAAGTGGCGGGTAGTTCCATGGCCTAAGCGTTCAGAGATCATGCGGCGTGCTGCGGATATAATGGTTGAGAAAAAAGAGCACGTGGCGCAGATCATGACCCGTGAAATGGGCAAGGTGATAAAGGAAACAAGGGGCGATATGCAGGAAGGTATCGACACTGCACTTTATGCCGGTATCGAGGGAAGGAAGTATTTTGGATACACCCTTCCATCCGAGCTGCCCAATAAATCATGTATGACACGGCGCGAGCCGATGGGTGTATGGGGTCTGATCACCCCCTGGAATTTTCCGATCGCCATTCCCTCGTGGAAGATCTTTCCGTGCCTGTTGAGTGGTAATACGGCCGTTGTGAAGCCGGCAACGGATACGCCGGCCTGCGTTGGTGAACTTGCCGAGATTCTGCACGAGGCGGGGTTGCCCGAAGGTGTGCTCAATGTCGTATATGGAGGTGGCGGAGAGATCGGTGAGGGATTGCTAAATCATAGCGATATTGCCGGTATCTCCTTCACCGGTTCATCCGAAATTGGGATGCGTATCGGTGAAGTGTGTGGCAAGACGCTGAAGAGATGTTCTCTTGAACTCGGCGGAAAGAACGGACAGGTCGTGCTCAAGGATGCCGATCTCGAACTCGCGCTCGAGGGTGTGCTCTGGGGTGCTTTTGGAACGACCGGGCAACGCTGTACCGCAACTTCGCGGCTCATCGTCGAAGAACCGGTCTACGAGAAATTCGTCGATATGCTCAAGGCCAGGACCGAAAGGTTAAAAATCGGGAATGGTTTGAATGAGGAGGCTGAAGTCGGTCCGACGGTGAGCAAATCGCAACGCGAATCGATCCACGGTTACGTCGACATAGGGAAGAAAGAGGGCGCCAAAATGATCACCGGCGGTGAGTTCCATACCGAGGGCGATTGTGCCAAAGGATGGTTCTACAAACCGACGATATTTATCGATGTGCTTCCCACGATGAGGATCGCCCAGGAAGAGATCTTCGGCCCGGTTCTTTCAGTTCTCAGAGCGAGGAATTTCGAACAGGCAATGGAAATTCTCAACGGCACCGTGTATGGTCTCTCGTCGAGCATCTATACGAACGACCTCAACCGAGCGCACAAGGCGATCGAACTGGCAGAGACCGGTATCGTATATATAAACGCACCTACGATAGGTGCAGAGTGCCACCTGCCCTTCGGCGGCATGAAGCATACCGGCAACGGCCATCGTGAGGGTGGCTGGACTGCCTATGAGATATTCACTGAGATAAAGACCGTCTACATCGACTATTCCGGAGCATTGCAGAAGGCTCAGATCGATACCTGGCAGTAGTAAGGGCAAAGGAATCTATGGCAAGGGCTGTTTCCAAGAAGCGCACAGTATCGAAGAGGCACGGCCGTTCACGGGCAGCGATAGCGAAGAAGAGGCCGAACATCGGAACCGTGCTGCCCGGTCCGAAGGCGAGACTCATTCTGAATAAGGACCGGAGATATGTCTCTCCGTCATATACGCGTTTTTACCCTGCAGTCATCGAACAGGGCAAAGGGGTGTGGGTGACGGACGTCGACGGCAACGTCTTCCTGGATTTTTCATCAGGTATCGGGGTTGTCTCAACCGGTCACTGCCATCCCGAGGTCGTCAAGGCAATAAGGGATCAGGCAACGAAACTGCTCCACATGTCGGGCACGGACTTCTACTATCCCAATCAGGCAAATCTAGCCGAGAAACTGGCGGAAATCGTCCCCGGTGCAAGGAACAAGAAGGTATTCTTCTGCAATTCGGGTGCCGAAGCGGTGGAATCCGCAATGAAATTGGCTCGGTATCACAAACGGAGGACACGATACATCGCGTTCACTGGAGCGTTTCACGGCCGTACATTCGGCGCGTTGTCGCTCACCGCGTCAAAAGCGACGCAGCGCAAATACTTTGCTCCGCTTCTTTCCGGCGTCACGCACGTTTCCTATGCCTACTGTTACCGCTGCCCCTTCAATCTGCAGTATCCTTCGTGCGACATGACCTGCGTGAAATACATAGATGATGTACTTTTCAAGAAAGTCGTGCCGCCAGAAGAGGTTGCGGCGATGTTCATCGAACCTATCCAGGGTGAGGGCGGATACATCGTTCCGCCGCCGGGGTTCATGCCCGCGCTGCGTGCGCTGTGTGATAAGTATGAAATTCTGCTCGTCGATGATGAGGTCCAGTCTGGCATGGGACGGACCGGCAAGATGTTCGCGATCGAACATTTCAGTACGAAAGCAGACATCTACTGTGTGGCAAAGGGAGTCGCTTCGGGGTTGCCCCTCGGAGCATGCATATCAAGGTCTGGGATAATGGATTGGGAACCGGGCTCTCACGCGTCGACATTTGCTGGCAATCCCGTGAGTTGCGCCGCAGCCCTCAAAACGATCGATCTATTGGAGAACGGGTTACTGGATAACGCGGCACGTTGCGGAGACGTGGCGCTCGCGCGGTTGTCGGATTTGAAGGAACGCTATGAATTCATCGGCGACGTGCGTGGCAAGGGTCTGATGATCGGCGTGGAACTCGTTGGCGATGCGATATCGAAGGTCCCGGTGAAAGACCGGCGTAATGCGGTCATCTACGAGGCATTCAAGAACGGCCTGCTGCTCCTCGGAGCGGGGGAGTCGACGGTGCGTTTCATACCGCCGCTCGTCATAACCGAGAACGAACTTCACATGGGGCTGGAGATATTCGAGAGAGCGTTGAGAAAAGTGTTCGGAATACGTTAGATTAGAAAAAAAAGGCCGCTTTGAGCGGCCTTTTTTCGGACAATTCTCTACCTTAGAACATCAAGATACCGAACCAAACGTCGGCCGTGTCGGTGTTCTCGAAATACTCATCGATGGCGACGAAACGCAATACAGCCCTGGCAGTTCCTCCTGGGCTCAGGCGATCGCGCGCCGGGGCAAGAGGTACGGGGACGTTCAGGAGTTTGAACGTGTCGACGACGCCCTGTTCGACAATACCGCTGATCTTGCCGTAGATGGCGAGGGGTGATGTTGGCCCATGAACGAGCGAATCGTTAATGTAGTACTCGATGGTGTAATCCTTCAGGTAGCTGTCGAGAGAGTTCTCGGCCACAAAGTGTATCTCATCGATCATTGCCGCAGTTGTCGAGTCACCTGCAAAGGTAGGCCATGCCAATGGATTGATCCAGGTGATTTCGATATCAGGTTGCAATGCCAGTGAATCACTTGCATAGTCGCATGCTACAAAAATCATCGCCAACAGAATAAGTATCATGAACTTCTTCATCATTCCTCCTTTTGCATTCTGTAAATTTTATTCAATATTTCAAATTTGTCAAGTATTATTTTCATTTTACCAGTGCTGTGGCGCAGAATAACACGATTTCTTACTTTTTCCGGCGGGGTTCGTTCTTGTCCTTTGTGATATCCACGCGGTATCCCTTGACAAACGCATCGTCGAAGTCATAGACATCGGCGAAATCATCGATGCTGTCTTCGGGCGTCTTGCTCAATATTCCCGTGTTCACCATGTTGATTACGATATTGCCGAAATCTATCGTCTTTGTGATACCCCAATGTTCTAAGACCATCTTGCACATGGCGCCGTAGCGTTCGAGGCCGAGGTTTCTTATCCCTCCGAGGAGTTGGCGGCCCGTGACATGGCCTTCAATGTTCAGGTTCTGGCGCGTATAATTCAGCGCTTCGAGCACGAATATGTATGCTTCTATATGATAGCGCGTGTCTTCTTTTGCTATCTGTTTGAGGCGGATGCGGTCATTCATCGTCGTATCGGGTCACCGGTTGCGACGTTCTTTTGCGTCGCGTTCCCATGACTGAGTTATTTTTCCGTTTCTGTCGAAGCGGCTTGCTCCTTCTTTCTATCGAGCCGGACACTGTTTGATCCGCATTTTGGGCATGTCCTTTCCTGCATAACGCCCTTTGTATACGGCAACTTGAATTCAGCGCCGCATCTTAAACATCTGAAATCTTTTTCTTCAACTTCGGCCATCAAAACCTCCGGGTTGTGACCCTGCTAGGATTTCTTCTGAGCTTTACCGCCTGTCTGCTTCGCTTTTGCCTTGGTTTTTTCTTCTTCCTCGGTCAGGACCTTGATCGTGTGTTCGATCTCTTCCTGTGTCACTTTCTTTCTCAGTTCTTCGATATCCTGCATGGTCTTCTGGAACCTTTGCCCTTCCGCAGCGCTTATCCATTCGAGGAGCAATCTCTCGGGCCGGATCCCCCATCTTTCGAGTTTGTCCCAGAGTTTCTCCACCCTCTTCTGGGTCCAGCGGTTTGCATCGATATAGTGGCAATCGACGTAGTGGCAACCGGATACAACTACCATGGGCGCGCCTTTTTTGAACGCGTGGAGGACGAATTTTTCGTCTACCCTGCCACTGCACATCGTTCGGATCAGGCGTTGATTAGGCGGGTACTGCAGCCGCGCTCCGCCGCATGTATCGGCGCCCGCATAAGAGCACCAATTGCAGGCAAAGACGACTACCTTCTCCTGGGGATCTTTGGCAAGATGGGCGTCGATTTGAGTAATGATCTGTTCATCGGTAAAATGCTTCATTGTCAGAGCGCCAAACCGGCACTCTGCGGCGCACGTACCGCATCCCTTGCAAAGCGCCTCGATGTAGGATATGGTTTTCTTCTTGGGATCGACGGTGAATGCTCCGTACGGACAGACTCTGGAACAAGTTGCACAATACCTGCAAAGATCGGTATTCAGAGTGGAAGTGATCGCTTCGAGTTTCACCTTGCCTGCGGATAACAGTGTTTCAGCTCTGGCTGCTGCTGCGCTTGCTTGGGTTACCGAGTCCTTGACGTCCTTCGGCGCCTCTGCACAACCTGCAAAATATATTCCGGTCGATGGTGCATCGACTGGTTTGAGTTTCGGGTGTGCTTCCATGAAGAAGCCGTCGGGCGTCTTTGATAGTGTAAGTAGTTGCTGGACCTCGGGCATATCGAATCTCGGCGTCACTCCGACAGAAAGAACCATCATGTCGAATTCATGTTCTTCGATCTTATTGGAAGTAGTATCTTCGACCAGGACCTTCAGGTTGCGGGATTTGGGGTCCTCGGCGATCTCTCCGGGAATGCCCCTGATGTACTGGACGCCTGCTTCTTTGCTCCTGGCGAATAGATCTTCGAAGCCCTTGCCGAACGCTCTGATATCAATGTAGAAAACCTTTGCCTGTATGTCGGGGTAGTGGTCTTTCAATAATAGCGTGTCCTTGATCGTGTTCATACAACAGATATTGCTGCAGTAGGGTTTACCGATTCTTTCGCAACGTGAGCCGACGCATTGTACAAAGCCGACCGTCTTCGGTCTTTTCCTGTCGGTCGGACGGATGAAGTGTCCGTCAGAGGGCCCTCCGGCAGACAGCAGTCTTTCAAACTCCATACTCGTAACAACATTCTCGTATTTTGTGTAGCCGTATTCTTCCAGAATTACCGGGTCGAATACATCCATTCCTGTTGCTACGATAACGGTACCGACCCTGAACTCGATCGTTTCGTCCTTTGCATCGTAGTCTATGCATTTCTTGTCACATTTTTCGGCGCACTTGCCGCATGCAATGGGGTTTGTGCCGAGACAGCTGTTCATATCGATCAGAGATGCCGATGGTACAGCCTGCGGGAATGGTATATAGATTGCTTTTCTCGATGACAGTCCCTGCTGGTATTCATCCGGTACGACAACGGGGCATACTTTGGCGCAATCACCGCACGCGGTACACTGAGTTTCATCTACATAACGTGCCTTCTTCAGAACCTTAACGTCGAAGTTACCGACATATCCTTTTATCGATTCAACTTTGCTATATGTCAGGAGTTTGATGTTGGGATGTCGACCGACATCCATCATCTTCGGGCCGAGTATTCATATCGCGCAGTCCATTGTCGGATAGGTCTTTGCCAGTTTAGACATCAAGCCGCCGAGCGAGGGCTCCTTCTCGACGAGGTATACCTGATAACCTGCATCGGCCAAATCGAGCGCCGACTGCATCCCTGCTATCCCGCCACCGATGACCAGCGTTGCTTTTTCAACCGGTATTTCCCTTTCCTCCTGCGGTTGCAGGTATCGCGCTCTGGCAATGTACGCTTTCATGATATCTTTGGCTTTCGTCGTAGCGGCTTCACGGTTGCCCATATGAACCCACGAGCATTGTTCCCGGATATTTGCCATGTCAACGAGGTAAGGATTCAGTCCGACCGAGGCCACACATTCCCTGAACGTCGGTTCGTGCATACGTGGCGAGCACGCGGCGATAATGACCCGGTCGAGTTTTTCTTCTGCTATTGCTTTCTTTATCTCTGCTTGACCTGGTTCGGAACACATGTAGCGGTTCTTGCTGCTGTATACGACGCCGCCTATCTTCTTTGCTTCCTCAACGACACTGTCGACGTCGACTGAGCCGGCGATGTTTGTACCACATTCGCAAACAAATACTCCGATCTTCAAATCGTCCTTCGGCATCTTGATCACCCCCTTATTGCTCAAACTCTAATCTCCAATATCGAAATTCCAAACAATACGCAAATCCAAAATTCGAATGTTCAAAACAAGGCGTGGCGAGATCTGTCTCGCACGGATTTGCAGAGCAATGAATGTGTTGTGAGTTTTGGGAATTAGGATTTGTTTGGGATTCCGGATTTCGGATTTGCTGTTTTCGGCAAAAATGTTCATTTTCTTGCGCTTTCTTTTATTTTTTCCAGCACCCGGTCGGCTTTTATCCGATGTGTATGGAGGCCCACTTCTTCTGGCTCCAGCCCTTGCGCAAGGCCGAGGAGTTGGAATAGATAAATGACGGGAATATTATAGGTCTTCCCTTTTTTACGGGAAATCATTATCTGTCCAAGGTCAAATGAAGAAAAACAGGTCGGACACACAAGCCCCATGCAATCTGCGCCGCTCGCCTCGATCGAGGCAAAGATGGTCTCGGTCATTTCCAGTGGAAGGTCTTCGTCCATACATCCCTTGCCACAGCATAGTAATTTCTCTCGGTGATCGAGCGGTGTGGCGCCTATTGCGGCGACGAAATCATCGAGAATGCTAGGATAGTCGGCATCATCGACATGCATGATCTGGCTCGGCTTCAGTATATGACAGCCATAGTGGATAGCGACTGTGACTCCATCGAGCGGCTGCTTTATGGACTTCTTGACAACATCCAGTCCCAGGGTATCTCTGATCAACACCACCGCGTGACTGATCTTCGCGGTTCCTTTGTATTCCTTGTTCACTCTCTTCAACCGCCGGTTGACTTCTTCCTTCGTTTGGGGGTCTTCGTCGAGGGTGTATTTCGCTTCCTTCAGAGTTGATATGCAACCCGAACACATGGTGATCACTTCGAGACCCGTTTCTTCGGCTATTGCCAGATTACGGGCGGCGATGGTGAGCCATTTGATCTTATCCCGGGCTTTGAAGTATATGGGGTCCGGGCAACAGGTGAAGCCGTCGATGTCAACGAGTTCGACACCGAGATTGGGAAGGGTCTTTCTGATTGCCAGTTCCATCTGTGGATACTTGAGAGGCATCATACAACCCCAAAATGGTATGACTTTCATCTTCTATTCACTATCCTCTGGTGTACCTTGCGGATCCTCTAAGATCTTTTTTAAGTCGGCGATAGGTATCGTTCTGAGGGGAGGAAGACCCAATTCCTGCCTTCGTCTGTTGACCGCAGAGGTTATTGTGACGCTGACGCCGGTTTGCGCAATGTTTTCCGAGAGTTTCGCAAGACTTGCCGGTGCCTTCTGTCGCTCCACGGCCATGTTCTTCAAAGCGATGATCACTTCAATGGGGCGTACATCTTGCGGGCAACGCTCGTAACATGAATAACAGTTCGTACAGAGCCATATTGGCGAGTCTTCGCCGGTCAGCGCTTCTTCCATACCGAGAAGAGCCTTCAACAAGATCACCCGCGGATTGAAATCTTCGGTGAATCGTGCCGCAGGGCAGACGGCAACGCAGGCACTGCATTGGTAGCAGTAATTGTGATGTTTGCCGCCCTGGACTTTATTGAGTTTGTCGCGAAATCGGAAATCGACTGTTATTTTTTCTTTGGCCATTACCCGTCCTCCAGTGCATCTGCGATTAGAGTGACCAATTGGATCGTTTCGATCCTCGTGTCATTTCCTGCTTTTTCGTCACTCATGGCACACTGGAAATGGATTTCACATTTTGGGCAGGAGAGAACGAACAGATCGGCCCCTGTTTCTTTTGCCTCGGTAAGGCGTGCGCGCTGTATGCTCTTTGAATAAGTCGAGCAGCTCATCCATGCACTTACGCCGCAGCATATCGCGCGTTGGCGACTCCTCGCCATTTCGTTCAATTGCAGGCCGGGTACAGAGGTGATGGCTTTTCTCGGTTCGTCATAGATTCGGAGGTGTCTGCCGAGCCGGCACGGATCCTGAAAGGTGACAACCTTTTCGAGGTTTTTCATTTTGAGTTCACCGTTCGATATTGCCCGGGCTATCGTTTCAGTGATATGCTCGACTCGAAAATGAGTACCGAAGTATCTCGGATAATCGATCTTGAATGTTCGATAACCTTCGGGGCACGAAAAGACGATCCTCTTGGCGCCGGACTTCGTTATTTCTTCAATATTGTGGCGCGCCAGTTTCTCGAAATTCTCCATGTCGCCGCTCCAGAGAAGATCGTGGCCACAACATCTTTCCTGGGGTAATACAACCGGCGTAATGCCCAGCTTATTGAGAATCTTCACACTTGCCCTGGCTGCCTGCAACGTATTGACTTTTATATCGCTGAAGAGGATGTCGAAATAGGGCATGCATCCAACAAAATATAGCACATCGCCCTGCTGCGTTGTTTTCAGATCATTGTCGATCCAATCGAGGCGCTTCTGTTCCAGCTCGGGTGTTGTCATAATGCGCATGAGCGATTGAGCCGCTCCGCCATGAGAACAGAGTGCTCCTTCTCCGATTTTTTTTGCTTCGAGACGCGTGGTGAGCGTGAGATCGATGTATTCGATGGCGGCAGGACACCTTTCATCACATAACTTGCAGGTCAGACAAGCCCAGATATTCTTGTCCTTCAACAGATCGTGGTTACCGCTCCTTATTGCTTTGTTGACGAGAATTCGAGGAGAGTATCCGTGGTTGTATCTCGAGACCGGACATGTTCCTGTGCATTTACCACACTCCATGCATAGGTATGCCTTCGAATCCCTGATGGCTTTGGCGATCTTGCTATTCATTTTCGATGATCTCATCGGTGGCATAGGGACTTTTCTTTATCGCGGATGGTCCGAGTTTTCTTATCGTTTCGGTGAATTCCTTGGCGACCCTTGCGAATTTGGAGGCTTCGGCTGAGGATATCCAATCTAGTTTGAGGCGTTCTTTTTCGATGCCGAGCATCGCAGTGAGCCTTTCGGTTATCTTGTGGACATCCGCAGCCTTGCGTGCTCCGAACATATAGTGGCAGTCTTCGAAATGGCACGTGGCAACGAGAACGCCATCCGCACCCAGCTCGAATGCCTTCAATACGAAGGACGGCGTTACGCGACCGCCGCACATTACCCTGACGATCTTGATGTTCGTCGGATATTGAAGCCTTGCGACGCCGGCACCATCAGCTGCCGGGTATGAACACCAGTTACAGCAGAAAGCCACGATCTTCGGCTCGAAGCCGGTCGTCTTGTCGCGTGATTGCTGCGTCACCGTATTCTTAGAATTCGGCATTATCGTACTGTCTCCGCTCTTCTTGTCTCCCTGTCGCATCGTCCTTTATCTGATGACATGAGCATCGTGCCTTGGGAACGACTAGCCAAACAGCGCCTCCAACTGGGCTTCGATCTGCTCGCTCCTGAAATGCCTGAGGTCGATGGCGCCGGTCGGACACGCGGCCACACATGTTCCGCAACCTTTGCAGAGTGCTTCGTTGACCTTGGCCGTGAAGACTCCTTTCTCCTTTTCAACCAATTCTATCGCATGGAATTCACATACTTCAGCACACCTGCCGCAACCACGGCAATATTCTTCGATGACTGTGGATGTAATAGGTGCAAGGGTGATCTTGTCTCGGCTGAGCAGCGCAGCAACTTTGGATGCTACGGCCGACGCCTGGGAGATGGAATCTCCGATATCCTGCGGGAACTGACAACAACCACACAAGAAAACGCCTTCAACCGTCGTTTCCACTGGTCCGAATTTGGAGTGACGTTCCAGGAAGAATTTATCCGGCCCGCGCGGTACTTTGAATACTTCTGAAAGATGGCCTGAATCGGCAGCAGGGACCATACCCACCGATAGGACGACGAGGTCGACCGGGATCGTAATATCGGCGTCGATGTCTGACGACGGAACAGTAACTGCTTGCGCCTTATCGGTTCCAGATATCTCCGGTTCTCCCTCGTATGGCAAGAAGAGAACGCCGAGTTCCCGTGCCTTACGGTACATCCGCTCAGCACCTTTGGAATAGACCCTGACACCGCGGTTCAGAATTGCTACGTCGATCCCTCGTTCTTTCAAATATATTGCTTCTTTTATTGCTGCCTGACAGCAGTAGCGAGAACAGCCGGGATTATTGCCGTCGCCTCTCGAACCGATACACTGGAGAAAGGCAACGGATTTTACGTCCTCGATCCCGCCCGATAGTATTTTCTCTTCCAGCTCCATGTTGGTTATCACATTCGGGAACCTGTCGCGGCCAAGGCGCCCGGCTGGATCGTATAGTTCTGAACCGGTGGCCAGGACGATGGCGCCCACTGTGAATTCGCTCTCTTTTGCGTCCCGCTTCACCTTGACCCCGAAGTTGCCTACATAACCGGTGACGTCGACAAGTTCGGTCGAGGTCAGAAGTTCACCTCCCGCGCCGGTGAATTCTTTGATGAGTTTTTCGATGATGTCTTTTCCTGCGCGGAAACTGGGATAAATACTTGAGAGATGTCGGACCAGGCCGCCTGATACTTCTTTCTTTTCGATAATTTTGACCTTGTAACCGCGCTGCAGCAGATCGATCCCGCATCTGAGGCCGGTGATCCCGGCACCGATGATGGCGACGTCACGATTAACCGAGAGTTCTTTCATGAATAGGGGGCCGAGTTTTCGGACTCGCGCCACCGACATCCTGACCAATTCTCTTGCCTTCTCGGTTGCCTTTTCTGGTTCCTTCTGGTGTACCCAGGAACACTGGTTCCTGATATTGGCTATGTCGAAGAGGTAAGGGTTGAGACCGACTGCCGTCAGTGAATCCTGGAAGCTTATTTCATGCGTCTTGGGCGTGCATGCGGCGACGACGACCCTGTTCAATTTGTACTCAGCTATCCGTTCTTGAATCTGGTGCTGGGCCGTTTCAGAACAGGCAAAAGCATAGTCTTCGGCGAAAACAACATCCGGCAATGTTTTCGCGTATTCAACGACGGCCTTTACATCGACGACCTTTGATATATTTGGACCGCAGTGGCACACAAAGACACCGACTCTTGGCGGACCGGAAACATCGACCTGTTCGATCTCCTTTTTCTCGATTGGAAGTTCATGGCCTTCCAGAAAACATGCTGCCTTCACTGCGGCACCGCTCGCCTCAGCGATCGAATCGGTAATGTCCTTGGGCCCTGTGGCGCACCCACATACCAAAATACCTTTCTTTGTTGATTCAAGAGGCATGATTGCAGGCTCTGTGTTCTTGAAGAAACCGTCTTCGTCCGTATCGACGCCGAGTACTTCGGCCAAATCTTTACAGCCCTTTGATGGAATCAAGGCGGAGGAGAGACACACGGCATCGAAGAGCATCTTGTTGGAGTGCCCGTCTTCATCTTCATAATGTATGACCAAGCTACCCTGATCATCCTCAATGATCTTCGACGGCTTACCCTTGATGTATTTTACACCCTTTTCCAGGGATCTATTATAGAATTCTTCGAATCCTTTTCCAAAAGCTCTTATGTCGATATAGAATACGACAATATTTGCGTCAGGATAGTGTTCTTTTAAGACCAGGCTATCCTTGATGGTGTTCATGCAACAGATGCGGCTGCAGTAGTTGATATCATGGCGCATGTTGCGCGAGCCAACGCATTGGATGAACGCAAAACTGAGAGGTTCTGTCAGTTCTTTGCCAAGAGGAAGTTTGCCGGCGGTCGGTCCGTCTTCGCTCATGATTCTTTCGATCTCAAAAGACGTGTAGACATTTTTGAAGCGCTTATATCCGTATTCACTTGCTTCGGTGGGATCGAGGTAATCGACGCCTGTCGTAACGATGATCGAGCCCACGTCCAAATCAACGTATTCATCAACCATTTCGTGTACTATTGCATTTGGTTCGCACACCTTGACGCATTCGAGACATTCTGAGCAGCCGGCGCAGCTGAGGCATCGATTCGATTCTTTTCTTGCCTGTTCGTCCGAGAAGCCCTGGCCGACTTCTTCGAAATTCTTCTTTGCTTTTTCCGGATCGAGCATGGGCATGGCCGTTCTTTTTTGAATCTGTATATCATCCGGGATCTCGATATCCTCATCCCTTACGCGATCGTCTTTCTTCTTCCTGTTCTCTTTGGGATCCACGCCCCTGATATACCGGTCGATCGATTCTGCAGCTTCCTTACCCGCAGCGATCGCTTCGATGACCGTTGCCGGCCCGGTGACCGCGTCACCGCCGGCAAAGATGCCGGGAATACTTGTTTGCAGGGTGTCAGGGTCTACGGCGAAGGTCCCCCACCGAGTCAATTCGAAATTTTCTTCTTTGGTCAGGAATGAAACGTCGGCTGCTTGGCCGATCGCCATTATCACCATATCGATGTTCATGGTGAATTCAGAACCCTCGATCGGAATCGGTTTTCTCCGGCCCGAAGAGTCAGGTTCGCCGAGCTTCATCTTTATGCACTCCATTCCCGTGACTTTACCGTCTTTCCCGAATATCTTTGTCGGATTGGTCAGGTAATGGATCTTGACACCCTCTTTTTCCGCTTCGACGATCTCCTCTTCATTTGCCGGCATTTCCTGCCGTGAACGGCGGTAGACAATGAATGCTTCCTCGGCGCCGAGTCGCACCGCTGTACGAACGGCATCTACTGCCGAGTTGCCGCCGCCGACGACGGCTACCCTTTTGCCGACCGGTGTCTGTGGATCGTGAACGGCCTTATTGAGAAATTGGACACACAGAACGACACCCTGCAGATCTTCGCCGTCTATGCCCATCGATTTCTCTTTGGCCGCACCCAATCCAAGGAAGATTGCCTTGTAATCCTGTTTGAAGAGATCCTTGATCCCAAAATCCTTTCCCAGGGCGGCACCCGTTCTCACCTCGACACCCCAACTCTTTATGTGATCCAAATCCCGCATGAGCGCGGCCTCAGGTAATCTGAATCGTGGTATTGCCCAATACAGTAAGCCGCCCGGATGGTCGGTGGCCTCAAAGACGGTCGGGCGGTACCCTCTCTTGGCGAGGAAGTAGGCAGCAGATAGGCCTGCAGGGCCTGCCCCAACTACGGCAACTTTTTCTTTGTCTAAGGCAGGATTTGCCGGTGACAATTGGGGTTCGCGGTCGGAGATGAAACGTTTGAGCTGGGCAATGGCCAGGGGTTCATCAACGTCTTTTCGTTTGCAGTCTGATTCACAGGGATGGGTACATACACGGCCGCAGACAGCCGGGAATGGATTGTCTCTGCGTTCAAGCTCCAGCGCTTCCTTATACTTGCCCTGTGAAATGAGCGCAATGTATCCCTGGGCATTGACCCCTGCAGGACAGGAATACCGGCAGGGCGGCGAGCCCTTTTTGTCGATGAGGAATTTGTTCGGCACTGCCTGGGGATACCGGCGGTAGATCGCCTCTCGTTTTGAAAGGTCCAACTGGAACTCATCGTTGACATGGACCGGGCAGACCGTTGGACACTCACCGCATCCAGTGCATTTGTCCCAGTCGACAAATGTAGATTTGCGTCTTACCTTCACTTTGAAATCAGGCGCTTCACCCTCAACCCCAACGACTTCGCTGTTGGCGAAGATTTCAATGTTCGGATGCCGACCGACATCCATCAGTTTTGGACCGAGGATTCAGCCCGTACAGTCCATCGACGTGAAGATTTTGTGAATCTGGGATGTACGACCGCCCAGACACGGGCCGCGTTCAACAAGGAAAACCTTGAAGCCAGCATTGGCCAAGTCTAAAGCGGACTGGACCCCAGCCACACCTCCACCGACGACGAGTGCTCCTTTTGGCATAGCTATTCAAGTCCTTTGGTTGATTGTTTCTTTTCTAAGAGCTCTTTTCCATACGTATAGCCTCGTTCGAAGGCCTTTAGATTCAATTGCAGGGCTTTCTCGGGAACCAATCCGGGTAGTGCTTTCTTCATGCTCTCGTAGGTAACCAGACTGGTGATGGCAGTAAAAAATCCGAGCATTACGACATTTGCAACTATCTTGTAGCCAAGTTCTTCGGCGAATCGTGTTGCCGGAATGGCGTGTGCCTGGATTTTACCGCGCGACGGTTTTGGTTTCACCAGATCCTCATCATAAAGCAATATTCCCTCAATGCTGATTTCTGGCTCAAATTTGTCGTATCCTGCTTGCGACATTGCAACCAATACGTCGGAGTTCGTTATGTAAGGGTAGAGAACTTTACTGTCTGATATGACCAGTTGCGAGCTACAGGCGCCACCACGCGCTTCGGGTCCGAATGATTGGCTCATCGTTGCGTGCTTATTGTCGTGGATCGACGCTGCTTTACCCGCGATTATCCCGGACCTGATTATGCCCTGCCCACCGTAACCAGCAAAGCGTATCTCAGCCATCTTTTCCTCCTCGTTCCGCCGGAGCCGCACCATGGGGTGTGAATTTGTCGCCCAGTATCTTCTTGTGTTGGAGGTTATATGAGTCGATGAACGTAGGTCTTTCCGTGTTGGTGAAGGTGCCCACGACAATCTTCTCTTCGGGTGTTATGGCGGCATTTCTCGGGTCTTCGTTGTTCTTGATGATCGAATTGTCGAGGTAGAATTGCAGAATATCGAGATTGACTCCATCGATCGTTCGGTAGTAATTGGGTCCGGGTGCGAGGATCTCAATAATTGACAACCCGCGCTTGTTGAGCGCTTCAGCAATTGACGTCGCCAGTTCCTTCGTGTGCAGGGCTGTCCATCGTGCCGTGTACACGGCACCGCAGGAATTTCCAAGATGGGGGAAATTGAAAGGCTCCTCAAAAGTCGAGTATGCTGAAAACTCAGGCTTTACAGATGGTGATGGTTTGCCTGCTATCCGTTTATAGACGAAATTATTTATACAGAGAACGAGAATCTCCATATTTCTCCGCGCTCCGTGCACGAAATGGTTGCCGCCAAGCGTCATGAGGTCGCCGACGACCGGTATTACTTTGAGTGCAGGGTTTCCTAGTTTCAATCCTGTACCAAATGCAATGGCGCGGCCGCGTGGTGTCTGAAAATAATCGATGCCCAGTGTTTTGACGGCCTCTGGCGGGAAAGGAATGTCAGAGGGAATACTGATCGTCTTCCGGTCGACGCCGGACTGCTCTATGCCTTTGTCGAGAATATTGATGATCGGGTTCATTCCTTTAATTTGAGACCTCCCTCGAATACGGACTTCTCAAGTCTGGTTTTGAACTCGTGGACGCCCTCGAGCGGGGATTCGTTTTTGGCTGCGAATTCGATTGCATCGGCGACGTCGGCAGGATTGTGCACACCGGCACCGCCATGTGGCACAAGGACCACGTTGGCGTTTCCGTGAGTGCACCGGGCCACATCAAAGACGACCTGTCCATAATTTATTTCCGGAACGACGAAAGCCTTTGTTGTTTTCGCAAGTTCAACTATGCGCTCGTCAGGAAAGGGCCAGACCGTCACGAGCCTGAGCGTGCCGACTTTGATGCCTTTTTGCCGGGCGATCTCGACACCTTTCACTGCAACCCGTGAAGATATCCCGTAGGAAACGACGATGACGTCCGCGCCATCAGTACCCTCTTCTCTCAATTCTATTATCTTGTCCTTGTTGAGCCGGATCTTGTCAACGAGGCGCCGGACATGTGTCGATTTGTAGTCCTTGCCTTTGAGCGGGTGACCTCTTTCATCGTGGACGAGTCCGGAAATGTAGAGATTGAGACCGGCGCCGGCCCTTGCCATTTTCGGCACGAGGTCCGCGTCCGGCTTG
>CP070795.1:829701-860117 GCA_020343455.1 Caldifarciminota bacterium | reverse complement strand
TAAAGTGAGGCTCACCAACGGTTATGAAGTGACTTCGTATATACCTGGAGAGGGCCATAACTTGCAGGAGCATTCGATCGTGCTCGTCCGCGGTGGCAGGGTGAAGGATTTGCCCGGTGTGCGGTACCATATTGTACGTGGCAAATATGACACTGCCGGTGTGGAAGGCAGGAAAAAGAGTCGTTCTCTCTACGGTGTTAAGAGACCGAAAGAAACACCCGTAACATCATAGAGGTGGCAATATGGGAAGAAGAAGAAGAGCTCAGATGCGGAAGGTTCAGCCTGATCCGAAATTCAACAGTATCGTGGTCAGCAAGTTCATCAGTAACCTGATGTGGGACGGTAAGAGAAGCGTTGCCCAAAAGATCTTCTACGGTGCACTCGAAAGAATCGAAAAGACCACGAAGGAAGATGGCCTTGCCGTTTTCGAAAAAGCATTGGGCAATGTAAAACCGGTGCTCGAAGTGAGACCACGTCGAGTCGGGGGAGCGACGTATCAGATCCCGATGGAGGTCCGGCCAGCGAGAAAAGAGAGTCTTGCCATAAAATGGCTGATCAAGGTTGCGCGTGGTAGGTCGGAATACCGGATGGAGGACAGACTCGCGCAAGAGATCATTGCCGCCAGCCGCAACGAAGGCGGTGCGATCAAGAAACGGGAAGAAGTTCACAAGATGGCCGAGGCAAATCGCGCCTTCGCACATTTCCGTTGGTAACAAAACCCCGCAGTAAAATCCTATGAAGAACCTGGAGCGAGGACTGACCCGAGCGGCCAACATCGTGATCGATGAATGCCTGGCAGTGAGGACTGGTGAAAGGGCAGTGGTGATAACGGACGAGCCGTGCCGCACGGTCGGTGTTGCGATATGGACCTCGCTACAAAGGAAGACCGACCCCCTGTTAATCGAGATGATGCCACGTAAGATTCATGGTGAAGAACCGCCGGAAATCGTGGCACAGGCACTTAAGAATTGCGATGTCTTCATCGTGCCGGCGAGCCGTTCCCTCACTCATACGCAGGCAAGGATAGTCGCCAACAGAAATGGAGCCAGGGGCGCAACGATGCCTGGGATAACCGTGGATATGATGTTTCGGGCGCTCAATGCCGACTATTCGAAAATCAACCGGCTCACCAGGAAGGTCGGCCGGATGCTGACCAATGCGCGACGAGCCTATGTAGAGTCAGAGACGGGCACAAAATTGAAAATGGATCTCAAGGGCAGGATATGCTGTCTCGACACCGGGATGGTGAGGCACAAGGGTAATTTCTCCAATCTACCTGCGGGCGAAGCCTATGTTGCACCAGTTGAAACGAAGAGCAGGGGCGTGGTGGTTGTCGACGGTTCATTTGCACCGATAGGAGAGATCAACAAACCTTTGACCATTGAGGTCGAGGCCGGCCGGATCACAAATCTAAGAGGCAACCAGCGTATGAACTCCATCTTCAAGAGTTACGGCAGAGGTGAGAGAACGCTCTGCGAGTTTGGCATCGGTACGAATTACAAGGCGCGGATCACCGGCAACGTCCTTGAAGATGAAAAGGTGCTCGGGACGATACACGTTGCTTTCGGCAACAATCTGGCATTCGGGGGCCGGAATAGAGCTGATATTCACCTCGATGCGGTGATACGGAAACCCAGTGTTTGGCTCGACGACAGATTGATCATAAGAAAAGGTAAGTTCCTGTACTCTTGACGCTTGGTCGGTATATTTTTTTCATTTGTCCTCATTAGTTTCCCAATCACTGAAGTCGGATTCACGGGTAATGTCTCGGTTGCGGCACGCCATTTGCGTGCAGAGATCATCTCAAAAGTAGGTGATGAATACGGTGATCTTAACATCAATTATGATGTCGAACGCATCGGGCGGTTCTACACCAGCCTGGGTTTCTTCGATACCAGGGTCACGCCCGAAGTCTCGATATGCAGGGATGAGGTTACGATATTATTTCAAATCGAGGAAGGCAAAAGGCCGCGCATTGAGAGGATCGTGATACACGGTGACAGCTTGCCAAAAGCGAGGCGATATATGCATGTACGGGAGGGTGGATTCTTCATTCTGCCAAAGTTGAACGAAACCGAGCGCAGCATGGAGGATTACTTCAAGGATAGAGGTTATCCTTTTGCCGAGGTCGAGCACTCTGCTTTGCCAGATTCCGGTATTCTCTTGCTGCAGATAGAAAAAGGTGATCTGTGCTATATAAGGAAAATAGAGGTGCGGGGTTTGACAAAAACGCGACCCCGCGTGGTCTCCCGAGAAGTGGAGTTGAAGGCGGGTGATCTTTACAGCAAAGAGAAGGTATATAACAGCCAGCGCAGGATATACGCACTCGGGTTTTTCAGCACACTGAACGTCGAAACACCTCAGGTCGCGCCGGACAGCCTCGATCTTATTTTCAGTGTCAAAGAGTTGAGATCGCGCATCCTCAATTTTGGTGTCGGTATTTCTCTGCCGCTAAGTTTATTGATGTCATTCGGCCTCGAGGAATTGAATTTCGCAAATCTCGGCCATCGTGCCAATATAACCCCCATGTTCAAGGTCAATATCGACAGAGAATGGGAAGTAAAGGTTGAGGCCAGATATACGCTTCCCTATGTGACTTCACTGGGCCTCCAATTCTCTGTACTGCCGTTTGTATGGTTCGAGGAAAAGAACGACTTTTCGCGGCGCACGAGGGGTAATGAATTCAGAATCACCAAAGTTTTCACAGAAGAAGCAGCGCTCAACGTTTCCCATCAGTACAAGTACGTCCGCATCGATCCAAAGATCCTGCTGCCGGATACGATCCGGGGGGTGACCAATAGCGTGAAGACGCAATTTCTCCTTGACCTCCGCGATGAATTTTTCGACCCGAGGCGTGGTGTCTATTTCGTGCCGTCGATCCAGTACGCCGGGGGTGTATTCGGCGGTGAAAATCACTTCATACGTCTGGAGGCAGAAGAGCGAGTCTTCTTCACCATTCTGAACAGCACGGTTGCACAGCGATTTAAGCTGGGAAGGTTCATTCCGACCGATGGTGCGGCTGTGTACGAGGAATTTTACCTTGGCGGCCAATATACACTGCGTGGGTACCCTGAGCGGTCGCTGGGGCCTGATTCGATCGGTGACGAAAGATACGGTAGAATACTCTTCAATTTCAATCTTGAATATCGTATCCGTTTGCCGCTTAATTTTGGTCTCGTCGCGTTCTTCGACGCCGGGTACCTTGACAATGAAATCGATTTCAGCGACAGCGATTACCTCAAGACGACAGCAGGTTTTGGTGTTCGCTATTTCACTCCTATCGGACCGCTGAGACTCGATCTCGGTTTTCCGCTGCAGGAAGAGGGCAGCGAACTCTATTTCGGAATATATCACACTTTCTGATCCGTATGAGAAGATACTTCAGGCACATTGTCGGTCCGATCGCTTTCTTGATGATAATGGGCGCTACGGTGTATTTCGTTACCAGTACGCGTTTCGGTAAGCTGACGATCGACATTGTGGAGTGGGTGAGCGGGTTCAGCGTCGAATACCGAAATATCGAAGGCAACATCCTTCAGGGATTCCGTATCGATGACTACAGCGTAAAGCTATCCGAGACAGACAGTGTCTATGGTAAGAGGGCGGGCATATACTATCGCTTCAACCTCTTCATGCTACAGTTACCAAATCTCTTCGAGGTTAATCTGACGGAACCGACGATTGAGATCGAGGCGAAGAAGGAAGGAAGGGAGAGACGTGTTGGAGGTCTGCCGAATATCAGACTCGGTTTGAGGGTCAATCTGAAGAACGGAAAGGTGAGATACAAGAACGAGAGAGTGTACGAAGCGGAAAGGATATCCGGTATCGTCTTTGCGGATTTCGTCGGATCACGGATCCATCTCTTGACGCGGAATCTTTCGCTCCAGTCACCAGAGTACTCGTTAGCCGTAAGGTCATTGAACCTCGATGCCGACGTAGATAATGAAATGGTAAGAGTGAAGTCGTTGAAAATGAACGGTGATGGATTTATGCTGAGGGGCAGCGGTGTCTACGTCTTCGACCCGGAGAGTCTTTCATTGGATATTAAGGAAGCACGCGTTGAATTGAAAAAGCTGGATCTGCATGACGGGGTCGTTGAATTCGTAGGCAACGTTACCTACTCCAGGGGTAACCTGATGCCGCAAATCCGGGGCAATGCAGATGGTGTTCTGCCTTTGGACAGATTTGGTTTCGAGACGAACGCGGCTGCGGATACGATATGGGTCAACGTGTTCGATGCTGAGTTACTCGAAGGATTATTGTTTGCACAATTGAAGGTTGTGCGGATGCGCGACATTGAACTCGCTGCGAACTTCCGGGGTTTGGATATGAGCAGGTTCCTCGGTACTGCTGATCCGGTCATAACCGATGGATACCTTGCCTATTCGCAAGAGAGATTTCGCGGTTTCATCAGTGCGCAATCCGAACGCGGTTTCGGTCTCGATTCGATCGTGTACTATGGAACGTATTCCGGGTCCGGATTGTATCTGGATTCGCTCTTTGTCATTGAAGAAAAAAGGACTCTGCGCGCCCGCGGTGCGGTTACACCGAAGATCGATCTGCACCTGGCTTTTGCCGATTTTGATTTCACTCGCTTTGAAGAGTTTTTCGGATTGCGCGGCAGCTTGAGCGGTACTGCCGAGATCGTCGGTGAACCGCGCGACCTGCTGGGTCTGAGTCTGACCTCGGATTTGACCGTGAGGGACCTATACATTCACGGTTTCAGCGCCGATACGGTCACTCTGAAGACGAAGGATTTCCAGCGGCACCGAAAAGAGCGCGATCTTTCGGTCGCAATGGAGGGTATTCGATACAGGAACTATGCCTTCGAGCGCAGCCATTTCTGGATAAGTGACAGCACGTTCAATTTCGCCGCATTCGAGAATGTTGACACCGTCCTGATTGATGGAGTATTGCGGGATGACCTGGGCGGTACCATTCACTCGTTGATCGTGAATTGTAACCGTGTTCTCACCAGGAATACGAAGCCGATCGATTTTGACATCGTGACCGGTATGGTAGGCGATGTGCAACTTGCGTTTGCCGACGGTACGCTTGAATTCTCAAAGGTCCCTTTGACTTTCCGGCTGAATGGCATCGATCTACATAAATTGGGAAAACTTCTTGGGCTCAGAACGGATGTAAGCGGTTCACTTGACGTCGTTTTCGTCCGAGACAGCATCACCATGTACGGCCGCGATATAACGTTCATGGGCCTTGAAAATGGGTATCTAGAGTTCATGGGTCGATACGCGGACAAGGGTATCACCGTCGACTCGCTGCATATTCACGATGATAGGGATCAGATCCTCGACGCGCAAGGAATAGTTTCTCTCGAGCACTCGGATCTCCGCGCGCGGTTCAAGGATGTCGGCGTATGGGTGCTGGCATTTCTTGAGAAGTTTCTCGGTGAGCCTTCCGGTTTGATGACAGGCGACGTGACCTTCAGGGGTAACATCGAAAGGTTTGAATTCGGCGGCGGCGGCAGGATCCATGATGCATCATTCTCGGTCGGAATCATTGCTTCGAGGTTCGATTCGGTCATAACGGACGTCAGGTTCGAAGGAGACCGGATCCTGTTCACCTCCGGCAAGGGGATCATGTCGCCCATGAACGGACGAAAACTTACTGGCCAGTGGATAAGCGGCGGAGGTGTAGTGAAGCTTGAGAGACGGTTCGGCGTCAATAACCTCAATTTCGATTTTAGTTTCATTGATGCACCCATTCAGTTTCCCCCCTTCGCGTATGGCATCGGCAGCGGCAATTTCTCGCTGAATATGCGCGATCGCGTCATGCACTACAATGGAAACATAAGGGTCAAGGAAGCCATTGTGCCCATTGAATTTGGAATGAAGATCGAAGAAGAACAGGCGGCACGTGATGACAACTGGCGTATGAACCTTACCCTGAGGGGAGAACGGGACATATGGCTAAGAAACCGTGATGCGGATATCGGGTTCGGCGGCGAACTCAACATCACGAAAGAGACCGGTCCGGTGCACCTGTCCGGCGTACTTGAAACCGAGCGGGGAAATTATTACTGGCTCAATCATATCCTTTCGATCACCCAGGGAAAGGTGACTTTTGTACCAGAAGATGAAATAGATCCTGACGTAGACTTCTGGGCGGAGATGGATACGAGGGAAGGAGTGAAAGTAATTCTCCATATGTTCGGACCTATTTCCGAACCCATCTTTGAATTCTTCACGGATCCTCCAGGCCAGTATACTGAACAGGATATCCTCACGTACCTGAATCTCAATATTACGTGGCAGGAACTGGAGCAGATAAAGCGTGGTGAATACATGAGCAAGATAATACCGCGCAGCCTGCTCTCCTGGCTTGAGGGTGATGTTTCGAGGGCGATCAGAGAGTATACGGGACTCGATTATTTTCGCATTGAAGCTCCTTTCTTCGAAGCAGATGAGCGGACGAAACTGACAGTCGGTAAATACATATCGCGTAACCTCTTCGTGACTTACACTTATGACATAACGACATTTTCAAATGAATTCAATGTTGAATATTTCATTGATGATAAGAATAAGATACACGTCGAACGTGATGATACGGGCGAATTCAGCCTGCAGTATCAATACCGGTTAAGATTCTGATAGTCCGGCAGTGGGTGTTTTGCCAGCGGGATATCTTCGCGTGCGGTCTGCATCTTGACAGCATATGGTATGTTACTATAATTAGGCCGATGGGAATGCTTCGCTTTCAGGCAGATGACGAAGAGAATGCACAATTATATGTAAGATGAAGCCCGTTCAGAGTTTTTTTGATAGTCTACAGAGAGAAATTATGGAGGTTATTTTGAATAGGATGTTGATATTATTGTTCCTTGTGAACTTGGGATTTCCAATCCAGGTCAAGATCGTCAGGAACGCGCCGGGCGGTGTTACACAGGCACCGCCGCCGGCCGCCAATTTGACACTGCAATTCTCTTCCGAAATGGAGACCTACACGATGCCCGTCCGGCGGTTCACCAGACCTAAGTTGTTCGGCGGTTTTCCAAAACTACCTCCTGTCAAAGGAAGGCAGGACCTGAACATACTCGTGCTCAAGGTCGAATTTGTCGAGGATGACGAGGTGTGTACGACCGGCGACGGCAAAATGGATATGACCGGATACGGCACACCGGATGACGGACTTTACTACGATCCACCGCACAGCGGTGTATATTTCTCCCGCCAGATGGAATTCCTGAGCAATTACTACAGGGTCAACTCGTTCGGTCAGTGCAACGTAACGTATACGGTGAAACCGGACCACAACCTGCAAAGTTATCAATTACCGCACAGGATGCGTTATTACAGTGGCTTCGTCGAGTATGATGCGGACAACGGTCTAATCTACTACAATACCTACGCGATGGAGATGGGATTAGTTAGAATACTCTCCGATGCCGTTGCTGCAGCTGACCAGGATGAGTCCATCGATTTCTCGGATTACGATGCGATCATCATCTTCCATGCCGGGACACAATGGCAGACCAGTATCAATTTCATGCGGTTTTGTGATATCCCCTCGGCGACAATCCCGCCCGGCGCACTCGAATTCTATCTGGGCGTTCCATATATCCTCGCGAATGCCGGCACGGATACGATCAACTCTCCGGTCAGCGTGAATTCCGAGATGGCACGCGTGGACCAATATATGGTTGGCGCGGTCGGGACCGTTGTCCACGAGTTCGGCCACATCCTCAATTTGCCAGACCTTTACGACATCACTGGATGGTCAAATGGAGTCGGTGCTTTTGATTTGATGGGCACAGGCGGATGGGTCGGCAGTCCTGCTGCAGGAGCCCCCGAAGGTTCCATACCGGCGAACATGGGTGCATGGACCAGGTATACGATGGGTTGGGTCAGTCCGCAGGTGGTGACCGAACCCGCAGCCGCTCTGTCGATACGTGCATCTTCAATTGACACCACCCAATATGGGCTGGCCGGCCAGACGATGATCAAGGTGCCGATTTCGGAAACCGAGTTCTATCTCATAGAAAACCGCCAGCAGGACATACTGCATCCCGACACGATCATTATCGACGCAGAAGACGGTGTACCCATCTATGTTGACAACGGAGAGTACGATTTCTTCCTCCCCGCAAGTGGTATCGCGATCTGGCACATCGACGACAACATCGTAAATGAATACTATGCAACGAATGAGATACAGGTCGATCCTTTCCACAAAGGGGTCGATCTCGAAGAAGCCGACGGGATTCAGCATTTTGATGCGTATTTTTTCGGCGATTCACTTGAGTACTACGGTTCCAGATATGATCTATTCTTTGTCGACGACAGCAACCGTTCCAATCATCACTTCGGTCCTTTTACAGAACCCAATTCCGATTCATACTACGGCAAATCAATGATCGACATCAACGTTCTTTCGATGCTCGATACGTTGATGGACATTACGCTGGGTTTCAATGCATATCAGGTCGGGTTTCCTCTTACGGTGCAGAACGCCGTTGCAATACGCCAAGTAACCTACGGTGATCTGGACGGGAATGGTGATCCGGAGCTCGTGGTTGCAACCGCGGCTAACCGCGTATATGTATTCAATGACGACGGGACACCATACGCCAGCCGTCTCGTCGGACCGATATCGACGTTCCTTGCCGTCGGCGATGTCAATGGCGATGGTGCCGATGACATCGCATTCGGATCGGGTTTTGATCTGTTTTGCCTGGATGGTCATGACCTCACCACATTGACCGGCTTTCCATGTAGCACTGGCGATGCCATCGTCGGTGCACCCCTGATCTTCGACATCAATGGTGATGAGGTAGGTGAGATCATCTTCGGAAGCAAGGATCGGTATCTTTATTGTATCACAGGTAGCGGCAACAATTTCGGTGACTACCCCATCTATTTGAATACTGAGCTGCTCTCTACACCATGTGTATTCAGTGAGGCGGACCGCCGGATCGGTGTGCTGGGTTCTGACGGCCGATTCTGGTCTATCGATGGACAGGGGATCATCCGTGAGTTTACCGAGGCGAGCCATAATATGCTCACCTATGCGTCGCCGGTGGTTGGTGATATCGACCGTGACGGTGACAATGAGGCGGTCATCATCAACGGCTACGGCACAATATATGTATATGATCAGGATACACTCGAGGCGAAATTCGATATCTTGATCGATACCATCTTCTACTACACCCCTGCCCTCGCAGATATCGACGGGGACGGATACCTCGAGATCATAATGCCGAATAGCAGCAGGACACTCTATGCGACCAACAGAAACGGTACGTTGGTCAACAATTTTCCTGTGCACTATGACGATGTTTTGCTGTATCCCTTGTTGGTCGCCGACCTTGATGGTAACGGCAGCGAGGAGATCGCCTTCGGAATGGGAACGACAGATTCCTTGGGCAGCGGCTGTTTGAAGATAATAAATGACCGTAACCGCGAATTCAGCTTCTCACCGCTGTTCGGTACGGGTGGTTTTTCCAGTCCCGGGGTGATCTTTGACCTCGACGGCGATGGTGATGTCGAGCTTGCATGTGGCAGCAACCTTGGTAAACTCTACGTTTGGGATTTCCCTGGTACCGGTTATTCGTGGGGTGGCTACATGAACGCGCCGAATAACGCGGGATTCTACGCCGGCGTGCCCTCAGAAGTCCAGGTTGCAAGTACGCTGCTGGGGAATCTCTACATGTATCCTTCGCCCGTCAGGAACTTTGCCTATGCACGGTTCTTTGTCAGTGAAGCTGCCGACGTGACCGTCGAAATACTCGATATTACGGGTCGTACGATCGGTGAGGCAAGGTTATCGAGCGTGACCGGAAATGAATACAATGAGGTGGAATTCGATTTCACGAGGCAGACAAATGGTATGTACATCCTTCGCGTGAAAGCACAGAATGGGAACAAGAGTGAAGTCAAATTCAAGAAATTCGCCGTTCTAAGATAGGAGGTTTTGTGCTGTTAGGTATATCACTCATAATTGTGCAAGGGCTGAACCCTGTGATGGCGTCGATCTTCGTTCCCGGTCTAGGTCAAATGATCAATGGAGAGCGGGCAAAGGCCCAGACCTTTTTCGTCGTTGAAGGAGCGATCTGGTTGTCGTATATCGGGTTCAACTACTGGGGTGATCGTCTTGACGCCTCGGCACGAGCATTTGCCGTAGAACATGCCGGTGCAAATCCTGGGCGTAGCGACGATGAGTATTTCGATGCCGTCGAGGATTACCTGACCTCTGCTGATTACAATCTTTATGTGGAACGGTACGCCAGCCTCTATTACCCTGACAATCCAGAGCTGCAGCAAGAATACATAGAGATGAACTCCTACGTCGGAGACGACGAGTGGGCGTGGGATAGTCTTACGAGCCGCAGTTCCTACTGGGACAAGAGGAGGCAATCACGCGAGCACCGGCGTCGCGCCTCCTTCATGCCCGGATTTGCAATCATAAATCGTATCATTTCGGTCGTTGATGTGCTTATCTTTGCCCAGACCGACAGGTTCGGTTTCGATACGAGTGAGGGCAAGATAGGCCTCTACTACAAATTCTGATCCTGCCCGCATCGGATCAGTACCGCTGACGCAGTAAATGGCATCCGATCCGAACGATAACATTTATCGTCGGGCAGCGGAGTTTTTGCAAGACACGGATTCCCTGTTCGTCATGACCGGTGCGGGGATCTCGGCAGAAAGCGGGATTCCGACATTCCGCGGAGCCAACGGTCTCTGGAGAAAATATTCCGTACAAGACCTGGCAACTCCCGATGCTTTTGCCCGCGATCCGACACTGGTGTGGGAGTGGTATCGGTGGCGTCAGGATATTATTCTGAGAGCGAAGCCGAACGCCGCACATCATGCTCTCGTCCGATTGGAGCGACGAATCGGAAATTTCCTACTGCTCACGCAGAATGTCGACGATCTGCATCGTCGTGCCGGGACTCGAAACTTGCGCGAAATCCACGGCAATATCTTCCGTACGAAGTGCTCCAGATGTGGAGCGAAGCAGGACTCCGCAGACGTACGCTCGGTCAGGGACAGTCTGCCCAGGTGTACATGCGGAGGTTTATTGAGACCCGATGTCATTTGGTTCGGTGAAATCATTCCTTCCGACGTATGGAATGAGGCATTGACCTTCCTCGTAACGGCGGGGGTGGCACTGTTCTGCGGAACCTCGGGTGTGGTCTGGCCGGCTGCAGGTGTCCCCGAAATCGCAATAAGGCAGGGGTTAAAGACAATCGAGATTAACCCGGAACCTACTCCGATCAGCGAAATCGTCCATGTCTCAGTGCGGGCAAAGGCCGGCACTGCTCTGCCCGAGATTCTCCGTTTCCTATCCCACTAGTGTCATATCGGGGTACCGTCATCTAACGACGACGATCTTCCTGATCGTCTTATCTTCATCTTCAATGAAATAGACTCCAGGGCCGACATCGACCCTTGAGACGGCCCTTCCACTTATGTCATACATCCTCGTGCCGCGCCGGAGGTACCTTCCGACTTGCCGCGTGATCAGAGGTGTATCGAAATTGCCTTCCTCTATCCCGACGTTCGTATCGAGGTTACCGTAGAGATCAAAGTCATCGTGGAATTCATTCCAAACTACCAGGTAATTTTGGGAACCGGCGGCGACTGCCGGATGCTGCCGCTCATATTGTGTGGCATTTGAAATAGGGAATGGGAGACCCTGAGGCACGCCTTGGGCAGTAATGAAGCGTCCGTATATCGTGTTTGAAGCCTCTATCCAAACCACCAGATAACTGCCATTGGCCCAGATCACGTACGGGGAATGCTGGATCTGCATACCATCGGCAATTTCAATTCGGACCCCGACGAGATTACCGGTCGGGGATACGAGTTGGCCGTATACGTCGAGATCTGTGCCGGCATCGCAGAAATCAGACCATACAACGAGGTAGTACTGAGATCCGAAGTCTAAGGTCGGCAGGGTCGAAATGGCTTGCGTGGTGCATATATCAATGACCGGGCCTTCAGGCTGACCAGAACCGTTGACGAAACGTCCCTGGAGCCCTACGTATTCTCGTGACCAGACAACGAGGCATCGATTTCCGTCAAAAGCGATATCCGGCTGGTCGTCGCCGACTCCGATATTGATGCCGTTGTCCATGACAATACCAAGGGGGCTGACACGTTGAACCCTGACAGAACCACTGCGTGAATCGATGACGCCGTCAAGGTATACCACGATATAGTTCTGTCCGTCGAAAACGACGGCGGGATGGGTCTGAGCGCCTGGGTCGTTGCAGATGATGATAAACGTATCGAGAATCTGCAAATCGGCCGTGGCACGCACGCCGAAGATGTCTGCCATACTTCAGCAACTGTCCTGGACGACGACCAGGAAATTGATGCCGTCATAGGCGGCGTCGGCACTCACAGTTCGATCACGCATCAGTACGACGCCATCGGGGTCGATTACCTGCCCTTCCTGGCTGACCCTCGCAGCAAATGTCGAGCGGTCGGATGGATAGAAACGAAGGTCTTGCCAGAATACGTAGAACTGGTCAGTGGCATACTGTACGACCGAATTGTGTTGCGATTCGATATTGACAGAAATTGGGAAGTCAATGCCCAGGATTACGGCCAAGAAAATAAGAATGAGATACCTCCTGCGGCCCTGCGTAGAGCCGACTATGCTAACCCGAGTATTTCAGTACCTCGCTGATCAGTTCTTCGGTTTCGCGTGCGTCTTTGGCATCCATGATGTTAATGGCGAAGCCTGCATGTATCATGACGTAGTCATTGATCTTGGCCTCAGGGACTAGCACAATGGAAATGTGACGTCTAACCCCGAGGATCTCGGCGGTTGCGGTTTCACCATGGATTTCATCGATCCGTCCAACAACACCCAAACACATATATCAATAACCGTCCTTTCTTCCATTTATTATATACATGGGTGGCCACAATTCAAGCAGAGCGTTCATTCTCTCCCCATCTCGATCAAGGCAGGCGTCGATACTGCTATATGTCGAGGAGTATCGCTCCATATTCATTAATGTCATAGCCATATATGTCCCGTGTGAATCCGCGAATACCTTCTATATAAAATATGAGGCGCCCGTTCTGCTGCAGTTGTCTCAACTCATCGTGGTCGATCAGGTATCTGTAGTGAATGGTATCCGCAAAGTTCCAAAGATCTGCACGCGGCAGGTTGCTGTCGAACATTTGCTTTGCTTTCGCGGAAGAGGAGACCCTTTCGTCGAGATGCGCTACGATGGGCAACCAGGTTCCGACGATTGCTACACTGTTCTTTGGCAGCTCAACCTTCGCAAGCCGGCGAGCATATGCCATCTGTTTTCTTCGTGCCGCGAAATTCTTGATCACCGCACCCGCGTCAAGGGCTCTGATTGCAACGCGTCCAACATCGGTATACTCGATGCTGCCGATGTTAACGAATGAATGGAGCATCAGTGCGCAACAAAGGATGATGAATAGGAACCTTCTTCCCAAACGCTGGGCCAGCAGGAGACCGAACGGAACAAGCGGGACCAGGTATTCGATCTGATAGGGTGCAAGGAAGAATGTGACGAGCACGATTGTGATTGACAGCAAGGAGAAGATGCCAACTTTGTCGAGCGCCGCGCCTACTTTGTTGAGGTTGCGTACCACGGCCAGTAGAATGATCGCCAGCAGTATGAGGGAGGGCAGGCCGCAATACTTCAGTGCCTGGTAGCCGATCTGCAGTATCCCTGTATGGGAAGGGTAGCGGTGGATGAAAGACAAACCGTATGTCACCAGCAAAGGGATATAGATGAACACTGAGGTTGCGAGGAATGTGAGCACGAATCTTGCGATTGGGCCTCTTGCGGAACCCCGGCTGTGGATGAGATAAAGAAAAGGGATGACGAAGGCCGCCGATGCCGCTCGCGAGCCGGCGGCCATGGCCAGTAAGAGTCCGGCAACGACGTACCTTTCCTTAGTGATGAACAACCAGGTGAGGATGATGAAGCTCAGCGACCACATGTAGTCCATGGTGTTGGTGCTGTTAATCCAGACCAGAGGCATGAATGCATAGGTGAGCACAAGGAGCCCTTTTTCTGCGTTGTCAGCCTCTCTGAGGATCCTGCCGAAGGCAAGGGCGGAGAGAAGTGACAACAGCATTGTCAGACTGTTTGTTGCATGATATCCGAAGTCGATAATCAGTGCATTCAAGAATTCAGGTACGGGATAACCGGGAAACCGTGATGCATGGTAGACGAGATGGTGTCTCAAGTCAAAAGCCGTATTGGCAATGCGCCAGGCATCCGGATCGAGTCCGAATCCGAGAAAGAGCATCGGAAGGTGCGAGCAAAGGAATAGCAGAATGAACCAGGGCAGGTTTGGCATCGTCGTCCAATCGAGACGCAGGAAGTCTTTCAATGTCCGGGTGGGCATATTATCGCGCTCTCTTTTGTGCGTTTGCGGCGATCACCTGGCCATAAGATATGCAACCGTCGTTGGTCGGAAGGTTACGGTGCGTGTAGATCTTGAACCCGCCCTTCTCGAACCGCTCGATCATCAAACTTAGAAGATGGCGGTTCTGGAATACGCCACCTGACAGACAAACAGAATGGAGATCGTGTCTGTTCCTCAGTATGTCCGCCACCTGATAAGAGAATTCTCCGATCGTGCGATGAAATCTGGCAGAGATGGCCGCTGGGGAGATTCCGGACTCGATATGTTCTCTTATGGACCTTAAAGTTTTCTCTATCTCGATGATCATCGGTTCTGTTTCGCGTAGCGAGTACGGATAGTGATCCATGACAGTCGGATCCGCAGCGTATTCCAGATTTATCGCTGCTTCTGCCTCATACGTTATCTCAGTCGTTATCCCGAGCATTGCAGAGACACAATCAAATAGCCTGCCCATGCTCGATGTGTAGATCACACTGCGCTTTGTATCGATCATCCTTTGTATGGTTTCAATTTCACTCTCGGGGGCGATGCGTAATCTTTCCTGCAGTAGGGTGTGTGCATATGCAACCGCAATTCGATACGGCTTATTGATACTCGATTCGCCGCCGGGCAAGGGCAGATATTGTAGATGCGCTGCTCTCTGTTGTTGATAGATGTCGCCAATAAAGAATTCTCCCCCCCAGACCTTGCCGTCCGACCCATACCCCGTTCCGTCGAAGATGATGCCTATGCTTTTCTCGAGCACATTATTCTCTGCCAGGCACGAAACAAAATGGGCGACGTGGTGCTGCACGCCTTTCTTCTTGCCAGTCATGTTCTTGGCGATCTTTGTCGAAAGGTAATCCGGATGTAGGTCATGGACGATGAGATGCGGATCGATTCTAAACCAGCGTCTGTATTTCTCGACCATTTCCTCGAAGAATTCCATCGTATCGAGGTTGTTGAGATCACCGATGTGGGGAGATACATATGCATCTCGTCCCCGTGCGAGGGTGAACGTATTTTTCAAAAAGGGTCCTACGGCCAAGGTCGGTTTTGCGCTGACCGGCATACGGATCGGTATGGGCACATATCCCCGGGATCTTCGGATGATCGAGAAGCCGCGCTGTGGTGTGCAATATCCGATTGAATCGTCGTTTCGATTTTCGATGTTGCGGTCATGGTCGAGGTAAAAAGAGACGATTGAACGCAATTTTTCGGTGACACTGGTTCGGTGCTTGACGATGGGTTCATCTTGGATATTCCCGCTTGTCATTACGAGGCACGGCATCTCTTTCAAGAGTAGGTGGTGGACAGGTGAATAGGGGAACATGATACCGAGGTACGGGTTCTTTGGCGCGATGTTTTCGCATAACCCGCCCTTTCTTTTCTTGAGCAGCATGATGGGCGCGACCGGGGATTCGAGGATAGTCCTTTCGCAGTCACTTACCTGGGCGATCGTATCTGCAAAATCGGACCGTGCCATCACCGCCAAGGGTTTTGTAGGTCTGTTCTTCAGTTCTCTCAACCGTGCTACGGTCTTGCAGTTCTGTGCGTCGCAGGCGATGTGGAAGCCTCCGATCCCTTTTATCGCCACGATCTCACCCTCTTTGATCAATCCTGCAGCCTTTCCTATCGGATCATCGGTCTTGATTTCTCTGCCGGCGATGGAGAACAGGCGGTACTCTGGACCGCATCTCTCGCAACAATCAGGCTGTGCGTGGAACCTGCGGTCCGAAACTTCGTGGAATTCTCCATTACAGGCCGCGCACATCTTGAACGTACGCATCGAAGTGCGTGCGCGGTCATATGGTGTCTCTGTGATTATCGAAAAGCGCGGGCCGCAATTAGTGCAGTTGATAAAGGGGAAAGCGTAGCGGCGGTCTTGGGGATCCGCCATCTCACCGAGGCAGTCGGAGCATGTCGCGATGTCGGGACTTATCTGGGTGAAGCCTTCGGAGACCTTACTCTCGACGATGGAAAACTCATCATAGCGCCGAATATTCTGCAGGTCTTTGGTAGCTATGCTGTCGATCCGCGCGGCCGGAGGTCTCTTTTCGGGCAGTGCCCGGATGAATTCTGAGATATTACCATCTTCGCCTTCGATCTCGATCTCGACGCCGTCTGTGGTGTTCCGTACGAATCCTTTGAGGTTAAGACTTCTTGCCAGACGGTAGACGAAAGGCCGGAAACCGACGCCCTGGACGATTCCTTTAATGCTGACTTTTTTTCTTCCCCGCATTTATTTCTTTTTCTACTTGTGCGATGACTTCTCCAAAACCTTCTCCAGTCTTTGCCGATACTTCGAAAATCAGTGCTTTTGGATTTTCCTTCCTGATGTTCTTTTTGGCACTATCGATACTGAAATCAACATACGGCAGTAGATCGCACTTATTGATCACCACTACCCTGGAAAGGTGGAAGAGCAACGGATATTTCAGTGGTTTGTCATGACCCTCGGGCGTAGAGAGTATCGCCAGTTTGTAATCTTCTCCAATTTCAAATTCGGCGGGGCATACGAGGTTACCCACGTTTTCGACCAGGATGAGGTCATACCTTTTCCTTATTTTAGGCAGTATCTGGGCGGTCATGAACGCGTCGAGGTGGCACTCGGTGGCTGTGTTTATCTGGATGACATCGATACCCAGCTTTGAGATTATCTCGCTGTCGATTTGACCTTTGATGTCGCCTTCCACGACCAGTATTCTGTGTATGTTTTTCATTCGCTTGACAAGGTTCGTGATAAAGGATGTCTTGCCTGCGCCAGGAGAGGCTATTATGTTGATCACCAGGCTGCCCATACGGTCGAAGAAGGTCCGGTTTTCTCTTGCCCGCTGTTGATTCGAAACGAGTACCGGTTTAAGGATTTTGATTCTTTTCATTATCGGTCTCCTTTTGGTCTCATTCGCCCTCAATGGATGCAACATAGAATTCACGCCCGGACATGAGTTCGATCCGATCGCTACCGCAGGCCGGACACAGCAACACCGGGTCTTCGATTGTGTGGTCTTTGCAGCAATTACTGCATTTGATTCTGATCGCGATCTCTTCAAAGACGATGGAGGCGTGGCGGCATCTCGTATTGACCTTCAGATGTTCAAAGTAGAACCTGATCGAATCAGGGGAGAATCCTGTGAATTTTCCCACCTTGAGGTGTATCTTCTTGACATCCTCGATGTTGTTTCTGCCCGCTTCTTCGTTGCACAGATCGACCAGAGACTTTGTTACGCTGAATTCATGCATTGCCGAACCTCTCTGGATCTTTCATCCGTAATGATAGTGATGTCTATCTGACGATAGCGAATTTGTATGCGTTATTGCCTTGTGACGACTTCACAAGAGCGATATATAGACCGCTGCCAATATCGTCCGGTATCTGCCATACGACCTCACCGAATACGCCGTCGATAGTGAGATCGTGGGCTACGCGCCGGCCCGATATAGCATAGATGTCGACCAATGCATCAAATGGTATGTCCTTGATTTTAATGACATTCTGGCGTGCGGGATTTGGATAGACGGTCGCGCCGCCGATTTGGGGCATGGAATCAAAGGGGATGGAGAGTTGCAACAGACCGGTTTCGCCGCCGATCCAAAAACAGTGTCTGATCGGATCGAATTCAAAACCCTGTACTTGGGTTATTTCGCCGATCGATTCGAGGAAGTCGATGTTGATGTTATGATCCGAAAACCGCCAGTGGAATACGGCGGCCAATCGTGGATCGAGGTAGTGTACACCGTCGCGTGCAAGGATCCAGATTCTGTCTTGTGAATCGATCTCGACATCGAGCAAGGCCGATTCGGTTATGTCCGTGCGGTTGATGAAGCCGGTGCCGTCGTGTACGACGAGCCCTTCGTCCGCAGTGGCGTAGAGAGTGTTATATCGGTCGACCACACATCCGCCCATGTAGTTTGAGATGAGGCCATCGGCAGTGGTGAAGTTGCTGTAGGTATCATCATTGCGGTCGAATAGCGTATTCCTTGTATCGGTGAAGGATAACCCTGCAGCAGGATGTGTCTGCCATATCCTGCCCGAAGAATCCAATGCCACTTCGATCCTGAATTCAATTGTCTGCGGGGCAAGGTAGTAGACAGTGTTGAGCGAAGAATCGATGATCCACATTTTATCCGTCGGCCGACCAAGGGCGAGGTACATGTTCTTCTGGCTGTCGAATTCCAGATCCCAGATCGCTTCGGTGCCTTCCATTCCGTTGTACCGATTGTACAGAGAGAACCATGTGCTATCGCGGGGATCGAAGCACGATAACATTACCGATCCGCTTACATCGGGAAATGCATTGTAACCGAGCCAGACCCTTCCATCGGGATCAGTAGCGCATCGGTGCACGAAATTCCATGGTAATATCGAATCCATTGAGAAATTAGTCCACCGGTTTTCGTTGTTCAACCAGCCGAGTCCTCTCGATTCGGCTGCCCGGTTGCCGCAAGCCACGAAAACGCCATGTTCATTTGCGGTTATCTCGTCGATATGGTTCGATGGTATGCATTGATTCTTCACGGTGGACCACGAGTTGCTCTGTTCATCATACCGTCCGATGCCGTCTCCATAATAGGTCCGAACGTAGGGGTTGCCCATGCCGCACAGAAGTTCGCCTCCGAGATTGAGCAGGCAGAGTACCTTGCTGCCCCATGGCAGCCCTTGGCGGATGATCGCTACGCTGTCACCTTCGAACAGACCGATTTGCCTGGATGGATCAAGGGCAAGCACCACGGAATCGTGCAAGTGCGATATCCTGCTGATTGCGTAGTTGGTGAGCAGCGTGTCGAAATGATCGTCTGTGAACCTATTCAGACCAGAATTGGTGGCGGCATACAGTTGTGAGCCGATGAACATAAGGTCATTTATTTCATTGCTCAGGAGCCCATGGGCGACAGTGTAGTTGCCTATCGGGGTCATATCCTTGGAGAGTTGTACGACACCGCCGGTAGCCGTTCCTATCCATATTGAGGTGTCGTCGACCGCAATGGACGTGATGCTGTAGCATGGTAGTTCGACGATCTTTATTTGGCGGTCGTCACTGAAATCGGTGGGTGTTCCACGCGTGTCGATGAAGAGGAAGCCGTTCGAAGACCCGACATAGACAGTATCCCTCAAACAGAAGATTTCTGTCGTCCTGGTACAGGTAAGACATTCTACCGGGTAGACGTGGATTGTATCGAGATCGTTCTCGATCAAAACCAACCCCAGGTCATTGCCAGTCCATATATGCCCCGAACTATCGAGCGCGACGCAGTTCTGGGTGTTCTTCTGTAGCCCGTCGGTATTGGTGAGCACCGCAAAGTCGTCCGTAAGGGTATTGAAGGACATGAACCCCCCATTCGTTGCGCAGTATACCATGTCGCCGAGACCGGTCATATCATATATATAGTTCGTATTGGTATAGTATTCTGCTCTGAAACTGACTGCCAATACGACGAGGAGAAGTTGTGCCAAGGAAAAACCTCCAGCTTATTTTTTTATATATTTCTTGCCATTGAAAATCGAAAGCATACGGAGTTTCCAAACGAGCCAGAATGCTTCCCATATTATTCTCTTTGACATTTTTGACTCTCCGGCCCTGCGCTCCACGAATATTATCGGGATCTCTTTCAAGCGCAGTCCGGCCTTGTAGACGGAGAAGACACTCTGGATCTGGAAACCGTATCCATCGACATCGAATTTCTGCCAGTCGACACGCGCCAGTGCGTTTTTCGAGTAACACTTGAACCCACTTGTCAGATCGCGAACCGGGACGCCGGTAACGATCCGCGCAAAGACGCAAGCAGCATAGGAGAGGAGCAACCGCTTCATGGGCCAGTTGACGACGCTTATGCCCTGGACATAGCGGGATCCGATAATGAGATCATATCGGTGCAGCAAGTTTATGAAATTCGGCAGTTCGATGGGATCGTGAGAGAAATCGGCGTCCATTTCGAATGCAAAATCGTAACCGTTCTTGAGCGCATAATCGAATCCGAGCACATATGCGGTACCCAAACCCATCTTCCTCGGTCTCGTCTTCAGATGGATTCTCCTGTCTTTTGCCATCATACCTCTGACGATTTCTGCGGTTCTGTCCGGTGAATTGTCATCGATGACGAGGACTTCCAATTTCTGAGAGACTGCGAGGATTATATTGATGATCCTTTCGATGTTTGCCGATTCGTTATAGGTCGGGATAATAACCAGCCCCTTCTGCATATGGTATATTATATATAGCGATGTTTTATTGTCAATTGCCGATGCCGTTTGACGGCTCACACAATTAGCATCGGGTCACCGTAGGAGAGGAAACGATATTTCTCTCCGATTGCCTCTTCGTAGGCTTTGAAGATCAGGTCTCTTCCGGCAAAGGCGCAAACCATCAGAAGGGGAGTCGAGCACGGTAGATGAAAGTTTGTGAGCATGCTATCGACAAGCCGGAATTTGATCCCCGGATAGATGAAAAGACGTGACCAGGCATTCCTCTCACCGGTTCTGATATATGTTTCGAGCGCCCTGCAGACAGATGTACCGACGGCAACGATTCTATCAGATGCCTCGATACGGTGCACTGCATCATCCGTGATTTCGTAGAATTCAGCATCCATGGTGTGTTCCTCGACATGCGCAGTCCGTATTGGCTTGAATGTGCCGGGTCCGATATGAAGGGTTATTTCAGAGACGGCAACGCCCTTACCGCGAATTGAAGCCAAAATACTTTCGGTGAAATGAAGACCCGCTGTCGGTGCTGCAATCGAACCCGCGTTCTTCGCGAAGGTCGTTTGATAGGCCGCTTCGTCTGCCGGCACTGGCAGGCGCTTGATATATTGAGGGAGCGGGACCAGGCCGAATCTGTCGATGATCTTGTCCGCTTCATCATTGAGTGTCATAAGGACCCTTGCGCCTTCGAGTTTTTCTTCTACTGTGGCATAGGTATCCTGGTCAAGAAACAATCGTTGTCCCTTTTTCACACGTGCTGCATGCGAGATCATTGCTTCCCACTTTCTGCCGGATGTTGGTCTGACGAGTAGGACCTCCACCTTGCCGCCGGTTTCCTTCCGGGCGAACATGCGTGCTTTGAAGACACGGGTGTTGTTTATGACGAGTATGTCGCAGCCGTGGAGATAGTCTTCGATCCTGCGGAATATTGTGTGTGAGATTCTGCCTGTCTTGCGGTCGACGACCATCAGTCGTGAGTCGGCACGGTCTCGAAGCGGATACTGGGCGATAAGGCTGGTAGGCAATTCGTATCGGTAGTCTTCCAGCTTCATTTGCGTGCTACGATGTAGGACCTGCGACCTTCCTTGAATAGATACCTCAGTAATCGGCCGAAACCGAAAACGTCGAGCATGCCGAAGAGGGTGATCTCCAATCGCCTGAAAGAGGCCGCCAGCATGCAGTTCATACGGGACGCAGGAGCGAGGTGCATGACGAGTTCAGCCATCACTCTCTCGGCCAGGGTCAGAATCTTCAGCCAGCCGCGTAGTTCGAATTCGAAACTGCCCTGGAGAGCGATTGTGTACCCTGCATCTTGTGCCATCGCTGCCAACTCGTGGGGTTTGTATGCCGTGTGCAAGTATTCGATTCCGTCTGTACCCTCAGTGACTCCATAACTTTGCAGGATGCCCAATGATACTTTGCGCGGTCGTTGACCGGTGAAATTCGGCGATGTCACGAGGAGCACTCCGTCCTTCTTCATTACTCGGTGTATCTGTGCAAAGAATGCCTCTGGTCGTTGGAGATGTTCGATGACCTCGCAGGCAATGGCATTGGTTATGGAATCACTCTTGATCATGGCGAGGTTGAGGACATCGGCCTGAAAGAAATTCGTACGCGGTGAATGTCTTCTGCCTCTTTCCAGGACTGAGTGTGCAATGTCGACACCATATACTATTCCCCTGTTCCATTTTCTGGACAAGGTTCCGATGTTGCAGCCACAGTCAATGAGGCTGCCCGGCGGCATTTCCTGCAATCTACGGGTGATCCAGTCCTTCCTTATCCTTCCGCTGAGAGTGTTGTAAACAATGCTGTCCTCTGGGTACCTACTCCCCAGCGATTCGTAGAAATATCGAAAATTGTTCTGCATTAAAATCTGATCCTGGATTGCAGTCTGAAGTTTTGGTTAGGTCTTTCGTTCTTTCTGAATTCGACCCGGTAGATCAAGTTGAATACTGTGTTCGCGCCGACGCCGAAGCTGGTGTTTGCACCTAAGATCGTCGTCAGTCCCCGTGCTTCGTTCGCCGTGAAAAAGAAGGGTATTTCTTCTATATTATATATACGATACGTGAAGTCAGCGGTCGCTTCGATCTTTCCACGTATACGCTTGAAAGGTACACTGACAAGAATACCGGTCTTCGGTGCATGCTGTCTGACATCGAGTTCGGCAAAGTACTGCGATCGCATCATGCTGTAGGCGTATCCTGCTTTTGGGCGTACGATAGGTTGTCTCAGAACGTCATAGGATATCTCGGCTCGGTACGTGCTCCTTCTTTCTTTTTCATACTCGCCGACCGTTTCGGTCGCATTACGGATCTCGATGCGCCCGGCGAAGGCGTCGATGGAAGGGACGAGTGCGGCAGACCGTTCGACTATCGAGTTCATGCCAAGCGCATACCGGGCATCATCTTGAATATTCTGGCGGAGGTTCATTGTGACGTCGTAACCAGCGGAGTTTACATTGAGGGAGAAATCTTCGGTGTGGCTACGGAAATCCCTTTCGTCTACATAATAGAAGCGTCCGTTCGCGTCAAAAGATGTAGTTGCGTATCCGATCTCAAAGCCGTAGTTCCTCGTAATGACGCGGATAAAGTCCGGCAGCAGGAATATTTTTCGGATGTAATCTCCATTCTCTTTCCTTATGTATGTACCGGTGACGGGGTCATATACGTAGTCTCCTTGCCCCTCATCGACTTTGATGTAGGCATCATCCCGGCGTTGCGAGTATCGCTGGGTTTGCTGCAGATCCCCGAAAAGAGAAAGTCCCTTACGCGTATACCTGATGGCGGCATTGCCGAAATAGAAATTTGTATCGTTGACAGATCTATGTCCGATGGTTAGAGTGAGGGGTGTCGTACTGAACCTCAGAGTGTTCATGACCCCTGTCGAAAGGCTGTCCTTGTCATAGCTTCCATTGAGTCCGATGCTCGTTGTTTTGCCGAACATGTATTGGGTCCGGTAGTTCACCATGTGTACTTCGCCGTATTTTTCGTACCTGCCGGCAAGTGTCAAACGTGTCCAGTTCTTCGTAAAGCCGGCAAAGTACCTGGTCAGGCTGTCGATTCCTTCAAAACCCAGCAGAAAGAAGAATGGTTCTATCGTGAGGGACCGGCGTCGGTATTGGCGGTTGAGAAAGCCGTATCCGACGTTCAATCTGAAATAATCCGTCGGCGCGAGGCCGATGGAGAAATCGGCCAGCTCATCCATCGGTTCGGTGGTGTTCCATATGTGTCGATAATCAACTTCCTCACGGCCGCTCGGCGATATGAATTCATCCTCGTATTTGATGTAATCGCATTTTATGGAGGCAAAGCCGATGCTCCTGTCGAGTAGTGCGCGGTAGCCTAATCCACTGTTGTCCTGATCGTCGATCGACGAGAAAGTATTTCTGTCGACACGCGAACCGTAGACGAATAATGTGAGCGTCTTGTAGAATTCGGTGCTCAAACCGTAGAATTCTTCTCGGCGAGGAAGGGGGATCGTTTTCGTCGGCGTGTAGTTACCGAATCCAGCCCCCTGGTAGGAGAAGGCGCTCAACATCGGGTCATATATGTAATCGCCGTTTCCCTCGCCGACATAGAAGAAATTCACGTTGTGAGTACCATTTCCCTGTCCGACGTAAACGAAGTGATCGTCCTCCAGGACATAGTTTCCCTCCGATGAGGTGTCGGCATATGTATGTAAAACGCTTGCGCTGTCCCCGGCCATCGATAGGCTCTCTCTTTCTGCAGGGTTGAGTGTGAAGGTGAGGGGGTTGTTCCTCTCGTCCGAACTGATCCTGTACAAACCACGGATCTTGATCGGACCTGCATTGAGTATGCCGTTGGCTTGCCGGTAGGTATTTAGATAGTCTTCGATCGCTCGCTGGTATTCGACCTCGATGCGCGTGCGGGTGGTAATGATATTGTTGTTGGTGAAGGATATTATCCCACTTTCATAGTCGATGTTGTAATCGGTTTCGCGGTTGAGTACCACTGGTCGCGCAATACCTTGCGTTAAATAGACGCGCTCGCTGCCCGCAATGACCGGGCCTTCAAGGAAATAGGGGCTTTGCTTGCCTTCTTCACCAGGGAACTGTGTGCGTGTGTAGGTGCCACGGTTGGTTGCATAAGCCGCATTGACGCCGCTCTTCCGGTCTGCGGTATGGATGCCGATCTCTCCGCCCTGGATCTCGTCCCTTATTCCGAAGGGCAGATCGAGCGTGAGGTTACCGATTCCTCCTGAGAAATTCTTCGTGAACGCTCTCAGGCTGACTCTCTCGACTTCAGAGATCCTGACCGTCGACGATGGTGTCGCTTTGTCAGAAAGATTCCCTTCGATCCCGACTCCTTCAACCTCACCCGTTATATCGACATTCAATCCCTGGTCAAAACCTTGCTTGACGTCAAATGAGAAATCCTTTGCACCGCTTATCCTTAATTTCCCGGGTTCGCTGCCGATCGTATCCAGTGCTCTCGGTTCCTCCGTCACTGGCGCAACCGTATCGAACGGCAGCGGTTCGTACGTGTAATATGCAGAGTCGAGATCGAACGCGGCCGATTCAGAGATCGTTACGATCAAGGAAATATAGAGTAGTCCCAGTTCCATCGAGTATCACGATTGAGTCATCTTTCACACAAATATCCGCAACTGCACAGGGAAGTTCCTCCTTAACCCATATTGAATCAGCCTTGAATAGATGGTCCGCATTTGCTGCGAATATCAATACGTGCCGGTCGGAAACGATGATGCGATCGCACCGCTGTGGTATGGGTCTTCTTTCGACTTGGGTTCCATGTTCATCATATACGTAAATGCCATTTCGCGCCAACACGTAGAGAAGGCTGTCGTACCACTGGATATCATCAGCAGATACATTCTCGATCTTGAATCTGATTCTGTGGTCACGATCGAGGAAGACCAGTTCTCGGGTTTGACGGTCAGCGACGATCACTTCCTCGGCGACCGTCAGGGCAAATGATGCAATATCCCATGCTGTAAAGACGGTTTCTTTCTTTCCCGACACAGGATAGAACTTCTCAAGAGCGGTGCCACGGTTGATGTAGAATGCAAACGGCGTGATTTTGAAGCTGCGTATCCGGTAATTCACATCATCTGTGAAGATGAACGAGTTCAAGTCGTTCGGCCCCTGGTAGCGGTAAAGGCTCGTTCCAATGGCCGGTGCAAGGTAGAGCGTACCTTGGTGACACTCCATCCGATCGAATTTGCCCGTCAGTATGACCGCTTCGTCTGCGGACACCAGGATCATGAATATCAATGAAATCATCGGGAAACCTCGGTGCCTCTTCTACTGCCGCCTAATCACCAGCGACGATAGTTTCGATGTCTGGTTGCCATGCCGGGTCTACGATGCAAAGGAATTTAAGGTTCTGGTCGGCCGTATTCTCCATGAACTGGACGTGATTGGGTGGGATGTATATAGTGTCGTTCGTCCGGACTTCCCTCATCTTCTTGTCGATATGCATCGTTCCCTGTCCGGAAAGGATATAATATACTTCGGCGTGTTTGAGGACGTGAGGTACGGTTTTTTGCCCCGGGCTTATGACCGCATGTGCCAGGCTGTAACGGATGGCAAGCGTCTGTTTTTGGGGATTCAGAATTTCTTTCAGGAGTGAACCGTCGCCCGCGATGAAAGACCTGCATTCTTCCAACTTCTTGACCAACACAAATCAAATATAGCTATTCAGTGTGCTCTGTCAATATCTGTCGGGAATATTCGCTCCCTCAATTGACAGTGCAAGGTCCTTGGCTATAATAAAAGATGCGAGTTGTAGCATGCGGGATCGGTAACATCGAACGTGGAGACGATGCATTTGGGCCCTTGATCATAGAGGGGTTGCATGAAGGGGACACGCTAAGCAAGATTGACTGCGGCATCCATCCGGAAAACTACCTGAACGTGATAGTTGCGCTCTCACCCGATATCGTTCTGTTCTTAGATAGTATCAGACAAGGTGAAAAGGAGAGTGTGCTGTTGAGGAATGACGAGATCGTCAGTAATGCCCCCCTTTCGGTTTCGGGCCATTGCCTTTCCCTTACTGCGATGTATGAATTCTTGAAAGAAAGCGGCGTGAAGGACGTTCTTTTTCTGGGTGTGCCGGTGCGATCCTATTCGCGGATCTCACCGGGGGTCAGAGCAGTGGCTGACCGCTTGATCTCGGCTTTGAACAATGTTGACAACATGCACGGACTTGATATAATGAGAATGTATGAGGTATTATCTGAACAACTCAGATAATCTCTTAGAATCAAACCGCAAACTGACACTGAACCCCTACATGGAATGTCGTATTCATTCGCGTGACACTTCAAAGTTGCCATTCGATCATATTGGTCAATGCGCTCGTTGGCGGAGAGTGTTGACAGGGTATGTAAAATTGGTATAATACATTTCTATGAAATCCTATCTACTATCCCCAGATAAACTATTGACATTTGTAAAGGAGCTATCAAGAGATGGGTCACTTTTTTTCCCAACGTTCGAGGAAGGGAAGACGCATCTCGTCAGGTTTGACGAGAATAGTCCGTTCCAGCCAGATTTTGACAGGATCAGAACCGCGGAGAACATGAAGCAATTCTTCTTTCCGGTTCGCGGTACCGTTGCGAGGTTTCCCAAGGATGAGACAATTCCGGTTGAAAAAAGATACCTTCTTGGTGTCAAGAATTGTGATTTGAAGGGAATCGACATATATGACCGCGTTTTCATGGGCTGGGATCCAGTTGACCCATTATACAAAGCGCGCAGGGATAAGACGATCATAATTTCAGCCGATTGCCCAGAGCCCGAAGATTCGTGTTTCTGCAATCTACTGGGACTAAACCCGTATGGCGATGCGGTCAGTGATCTGAACTTCACCAAAGTCGGCAACGGATTGATGTTTGAGGCATTCACGAAAAGAGGCGAGGAGATAATAAATGCATGCAAAAGCCTTTTCGTTGAAGCGAAGGAGGGAGATGAGAAGGACCGCAAGGCGGTTCGTGAAAAGGCTGCCAAGAAACTGAGTAGTATTAATAGTAAACCTTTCAAGAAAGATTTGCCCGACCGCGTCGCGGCCGCGGATAGAGAACGTGTACGTGATGCGCGGGACGAGTGTGTTGAGTGCCATGCATGCCTTCATGGTTGTCCGACATGCTACTGTTTTCTGCTTGGAGACTATAAGAGAGGGAAGGATATCGAACGAGTAAGATTGTGGGATGCATGCTACTATGCGGCGTACGCTCGCGTTGGCGGTGGCGCGAATCCGCGCAGCCGCATCGATGAGCGTTTTTGGAACCGCTTTCAATGCAAATTCGACTTTTTCTCTAAATATGAGAAGGTCTACGCTTGTTCAGGCTGTGGCAGATGCCTATTAGGCTGTTCGTCAAAGATCGACATAAGGGAGATCCTATGGAACGTATGAATCCCTATTATCCAATCCCGGTCAAGATCAAGAAGATAACGCCTGAGACACCGAATATCACCACCTTCGTCCTGGAAGGTATGCCGATAGAATTCGAGGCCGGTCAATTCGCCGAATTGACTATTCCTGGTATCGGCGAGGCGCCGTTCACTCCGTCTTCTTCTCCTTATGACAAAGATCTTGAATTCACCATCATGAAGGTGGGACGCGTGACCGATGGTCTATTCAAGCTGAAGGAAGGTGACCTTGTTGGAGTGAGGGGACCTTTCGGAAAACCATATCCACTGCAGCACTTCAAAGGTAAAGAGGTGTTCATCGTTGGCGGTGGCGTCGGATTTGCTCCTCTGCGATCCCTGTTTCTAGCTTTGCTGCACGACTTGAAGAGCTACAGGAAGATCTACATCAGGTATGGAGCTAGAACGCCGCAGGATATTGTATACAAACACCTGATTCCTGAGTGGCAGAAGATCGATCGTGTTGACCTACTGTTGACCGTGGACGTCGGCGATGAATCCTGGCGTGGCCGGGTCGGCGTGGTCACGGTGATTCTGGATAAGATTCCGGTCGACGTGAAGACTTCGCCCACCGTCGTTTGCGGTCCACCGCTCATGATGAAATTCTCGACACAGAAACTGATCGAAGCCGGGTTCAGGCACGAGAACATATATCTCTCAATGGAGAAGAACATGTCGTGCGGTCTGGGTAAGTGCAACCACTGCCGCGTTGGCAAATTCTACGTGTGTAAGGATGGTCCGGTCCTTACATGGCGGGACGTAAAGGATATCGAGGAGCCGTTTCTATGAAGAATATCAATCCCAAGGCGATCACTATCAAGAAGGCACTGTGTCCATTCTGCAGTTACGGCTGCGAATTCGGCGTTGTCTACGATGATTTCGGAATCAAGGGTGTGGAATACGCGAAAGACGGGAGCAGCGGTGGCAGGTTATGCCCTAGGGGTAGCGCAGCCGCAATGTATCTCAATCACCCACGCCGGTTGGCCGTGCCGATGAAAGGCGGCAAGCCCGTCGCTTGGGCCAAGATGAAGAAGGATCTGGCAAAGGTGTTCGGCAGCCCGAAGAGCACTGCAGTCACTTTCGATCGTAATGTTACACCCGAGGAGTATGCGGCAATAGTCGGCTTCTGCGAAAAGGCCGGTATCGAAAATATAGCTTCGACATACTTTGAGCCGGAGAGTCATCTTGAGCCTTTTCTCGACGAACCCTTCGCTGTGTCCGATCTTCAGAGAACGCAGCTCGTAGTCATCCTCGGTGATCCGTTCAATCAGACCCCGATGGTATCGCAGGCGATAATCGATTGGAAATTGAAAGACCGAAAGAACGTGTTGATCGTGATCGATTCGCTGTCCACTCATACTGCCGGGTTTGCCGATCAATTCCTGAGGGTGAATGTCGGTACCGAACCTCTGCTATTATTCGCACTCGCGCAGAAAGAGTTCGAAGGTATAGATACAGCCAAGGTGACGGGGATCGACCGAGCGACCATAAAAGACGTATCCCGCAGGATCAAAGATTCTAAGAACGGTATTGTTTTCGCTTGTCTGTCATTCGGTCATACATACGATCCGGCGCTTTGTGCCGAAGGCATCAGCGAATTGGTAGGCTACGGCCGCATGAAGATCGTGCCGTTGGTGGAGTTTGCGGGATATCAAGGCAACAGGGGTTTTGGATCGATCATGGAGATGGCGAAGAAGAAGAAGATCAAATACCTGGTTAATTTTGGCGAACTCTTTCCTTTTTACTATCCCCAGGTGGCTCCGGATTTGAAGAACTTGGAAATATACGCAACGTCTACTTTGAAGCACAGTGGTTACACGATGGTTCCCGTGCCGCTCGCCCTTGAGAAAGAGGGTACTGTGTATACCTCGTTCGGGAAAAAGAAGTTACTCGGCGGTATTGAACCGCCAAGCGGTGCGAGATCGATCGAAGAGATATTTGGGCATTTGTCTGGTGGTTCTGGCAAGGGCAAGCAGCTGAGTGTACCCGACCACAAGCTGGATGTTAAGGAACGGGCACGGCGATTGTCAGAAATGACCCTGGCCAAGAAGAAAGGTCTGAGGTTAATGGGTGAGAAGATAGCTTTTAACTTCCTTGGTTTCTTCGAGGAGGCATCGCTCAAGATGAACCCTGCAGACGCGGCGGAATTGAACATAGCATCCAATGATGTCATTAAGGTCACTTCGAAGCAGGGTGTCGAGCACATGCCGGTGAGCTTGACCGAAGATGTCAGCCCTGGTGTCGTTGCGGTGCCAGCAGAGACGCCCGGTGCAAGGAAGCTTTTCGAGTACGATATCGATGCAGATCTCCGTTCAGTTAATTTCATTCCAACCGAGGTGAAAATATGCAGAGAAGAATAGTATTGGACCTTGATCTGTGTTGCGGGTGTCGGTCCTGCGAGGCCGCCTGCAAGGCAGCATTCAAAGGT
>CP070795.1:821731-829601 GCA_020343455.1 Caldifarciminota bacterium | reverse complement strand
GGGAAATAGAATATGTCGATATGATCTATGTTCCCTTCGTTGAGGGTCGAAGCGTATATCCGTCGAGTTTCAAAACCCATCCACTTGAACATGTTCTCCGCGGCGATGTAACAGATTCCGGATGCTTGTTCGTCGACATAGATGCCTATTGTCACAATTCCATCACCAGTTAATTCATTTGTCTGCTCGGTACAGCCGCTGAAGGGTAATATCGTCAAAATTGATGCCACTGAGATAAGAATCTTTTGCATGTTTTTCTCCTTTTTCAGACCAATTTTCGTAAGTATACGATGCAGAATGCAGAAGTCAACCGTGGCGGCCCCAGAAGCTGCTTGACTTAGAGGGCGATTTATGTTAATGTTATGTCCGCTATGTCAAAGAATGCCATTATTCTACTTTTTGGGGTCGGTTTGTTCTGTGTACAAGCAAGTGCCAATAGTCGGAGCATGGAATGCGCGAATTTTGATGTCCGTAGCGAGCATTATGACCCAGGCATTTCTTCTATACGAAGCGACTCAGCCAGTCTTGATTCGTTGATCGATTACAGAATGCTGGAAAATCATATCCCCGGAGTGGCAACAATAGCGATCAAGGATGGGCAGATCATCTGGAATCGGTCATTCGGCTATGCCGTGCTCGAAGACAGCATTCCGGTAGCCGATTCGACCCTCTTCTATCTCGCATCGATCTCCAAGACGAGTGTTGCTATCGTGCTGATGCAACTGTGGGAGCAGAATCTACTCGACCTCGACGATGACGTCGGCGGGCATCTGGGTTTTCCCGTCCGTAATCCCTACTACCCGGATTCGGTGATCAGCATCCGTATGTGCATGACGCATATGTCGAGCATCAATGACAATTGGAACGTTCTCGATCCACTCAACATACAAGGGGATTCACCCATTCCTCTCGGTGAGTTCCTCGAGGATTACCTCGTTCCCGGTGGCCTATACTACAGTATTGACAACTACAACCCATGGCCGCCGGCAACAGAGGATGACTACTGCAACATCGGCGCTGCCATTTGTGGATACATCATCGAACAACTCGCTGACAGTTTTCCGATGATGTGCCGGGATTCGTTATTTGACCCATTGGATATGAACGAAACGGCGTGGTTCATTGCCGAATTGGATACGAACAATATCGCAATGCCCTACCATTGGGATGGCGCAGCGTACATACCATATGGGCATATCGGCAAACCTTATTATCCATGTGGCACGCTCAGGACGAGTTCGTTGCAGCTGTCGCGATTACTTATCGCTTTCATGCAGCACGGCGTGATCGACGATACCGTACGTATTTTGGAAAGCACATCCGTTGATTCCATGACCACGTCTCAGTATCCAGTGCTCAATCCCGAACAGGGTCTTTTTTGGTACAAGAAGTTCCTCGACGGGCGATGGATCTGGGGTCATCAAGGGTGGTCTTCGGGTATCCGCGCGAGAATCGCTTTTGACTGGAATAACAATACCGGTGCGGTCGTTTTGACCAACGGCGAGGACATAACGAGTGTCACCGATATCACGATGGCCTTGTTGAATTATGCAGGACAGTATGGCGTCGCTGAATCGAGAGAGTCTCTGCTGCCGGCAAGTGCCGTCCTTAATCAGAATATCCCGAATCCTTTCCGGGGATCGACGAAGATTTCTTTTGTGCTGAGAAATAAAGAAGATGTCACACTGAAGATTTACAATGTACTTGGACAGGAGTTGATTACTTTGGTAGATGGTGAACTGGAGCAAGGTGCACATAATATCGTCTGGACCGTGTCCGAGCTCCCGAGCGGCGTATATTACTACCGACTCAGTATCGGAATACACGAGCAGATACGCAGGTGTGTTCTGTTGAATTAACGTTTCGCGCGGACAGCGTTTTCTTATCGTGAAAAATCTGAGAAAGTATGGTATTGCACCTTTCAGAGTTGCAGTGATCCATGGTGGACCGGGTGCTCCTGGAGAAATTGCACCGGTTGCACGCGAGCTCGCCACGTATTACGGCGTGCTTGAGCCTTTACAGACCACGGACACACTTGAGGCACAGGTCAGAGAACTACAAAGCGTTCTGCTCGCACATGGCGAGCTTCCGGTCGTGCTCATCGGTCATTCTTGGGGTGCATGGTTGAGTTTCATTGTTGCGGCCCGTTCTCCGAACATCGTGCGGAAGTTGATACTCGTGAGCAGTGGGCCTTTTGAGGAGAAGTATGCAAAGGACATCATGAAGACCCGGCTCGAAAGGCTTGGCGACCGAGAAAGAATTGAGCTTCTCTCTTTGATCGATTCGCTGGGTGAAGCACAGGACAAACGTGGAGATCAACAGCTGGCGCGTCTTGGCGAACTGATCTCCATTGCAGATTCATACGATCCACTGCCCTACGATGATGAGGTATTTGAAACAAAGTATCGGATCTTCAATAGAGTATGGCAGGATGCTGATAGATTGAGAAGTAGTGGCGAACTACTTCAGCTGGGGAGTGATATTAAATGCCCTGTGGTTGCGGTACATGGTTCATACGACCCCCATCCGGCTGAGGGCGTTCAGAAGCCCCTATCTACGGTGCTCGAGGATTTCCGATTCATACTGCTCAGCAAATGCGGGCACATACCCTGGATCGAACGCCAGGCAAGAGAAGAGTTCATGAGAGTCCTCATTGAAGAGCTGAGGGGATGAGTAGATATTGACAGCGGGCTCTTTTGCTCTATCATATTTCACATGATGAGGTGATTATGAGCCTTTGTGTATTGCGTTCTATGTCTTTGTTTCCATGAACATTATATTCGCCAATAGGAGGAGATTATGAAAAAAAGTTTGGTCATTATGCTTCTATTGCTATTAGTAGTTATTGTCCTGGTCGTTGCCGGGTGGAGACCGCGCTCAGCCAGCGTGGAGGAGAAATTCGCTGAATACGAGGAAGAAGACAGAGGTGAGAAGCCGCACGACTGGTTCTACATGCAACGGGCGTACCCGCGGTTCCTCATAAACGAAGAGGCGCATAAAACAGCCTACCGTCAGGCACTCTTCATGGCGCAAGAATACGCAGACCGCAGCGAGGGTGTGTGGATACCGAAGGGTCCGACAAACATCGGCGGTCGCGTCACCGGCATTGCGCTGGATCCGACAGACGGTAGTGTCATTTACGCCGGTGCGGCCGACGGCGGCGTCCTCAAATCGACCGACGGCGGGGTGAACTGGACAATGCTCACTGATCATTTCATCACACTTTCTGTGGGTGATGTCACGATCGACCCGAACAATCCGAATACGGTCTATGTGGGACTGGGTGAAGCGAATCTTGCTGGCGATAATTACGACGGCGATGGAGTTTATAGAACGACCGATGGCGGTGCCACATGGACCAATATCGGACTGGCGCAGACAAGACGGATCGGTCGCGTCGCCGTGCATCCTGCCGACCCCGACATAATTTTCGTTGCCGGGGCCGGCGCTCAATTCAGTGCAGACAGCGCGCGCGGCGTCTACCGTACGACCGACGGAGGCGTGACCTGGGAAAAAGTACTCCATATTTCAGATACGACATCGGCGATCGACCTGCGGATAAATCCGAGTCATCCGGACACGGTCTACGCTGCGATGTGGGAGCGATTGCGTTCGCCGACACGTAGAAAAGCCGGTGGCATAACATCCGGTATCTATCGCAGCACGGATATGGGAACGACCTGGAGCGAGTTGACAAACGGGTTACCGTCCGGCGTCAATGTGGGCCGAATAGGTATTGCGATTTGTCCGAGCGCGCCCAACATTCTTTACGCCATTTATGCTGATTCCATAGGCTATTTCGAAGCAGTCTTCAAAACGACCGATGGCGGCAACTCGTGGGCTCAGACGAGCGGCCAGCCTTCATCATACTTGTACTCGAGCTTCGGATGGTATTTCGGCCAGATCCGCGTCCATCCGGCAAATCCCGATATCGTCTTCGTCCTGGGAGTGCCGCTCTACCGCACGACGAACGGGGGCAGTTCGTGGTCCGATGTGTCAGGCATACAGCATGTAGACCATCACGCACTCGAATTCGACATGACCAACATGAATCATGTCGTTGATGGCAATGATGGTGGAGTGTATTACTCAAACAACGGAGGTTCGGTATGGACAAAGTCATACAATCTGCCGATTACCCAATTCTATGCCGCGACCATAGACGAGCTCAATCCTCAACGTACGTACGGCGGAACCCAGGACAACGGAACCTTGCGGACGATGACGGGAAATCTGAACGACTGGGAGATGATCTACGGCGGTGATGGGTTTTATTGTATCGTTGATTACACGAATGCGAATATCATCTATGCTGAGTACCAGTGGGGGAACCTCGCGAAGTCCACGAACGGCGGAAACAATTTCACTCCGGCAACAAATGGCATCAACCCTGGTGACCGTACGAACTGGTCAACCCCGGTGATCATGGATCCTAACAACCATCTCGTTCTCTATTACGGCGCCAATCGATTGTACAAAACGATTGACGGTGCCGGATTCTGGAATGCAATCAGCGGCGACCTCACCAACGGGCCGGGTTCGGGCAACCTGACGTACGGAACGATAACGACGATCGCCGTATCCAAAACCGATGGTGATGTAATATACGTAGGGACGGATGATGCCAATGTCTGGGTGACGACGAACGGCGGCACAGACTGGACGAGCACCAATTCAGGATTGCCCGACCGCTGGGTCACGCGCGTCGCGGTCGATCCGACGGACGGGGCCGTTGCCTACGTGACTTTCTCAGGATACCGCTATGATTCTTACCAGCCGCACGTGTTCCGGACAACGAATTACGGTGCAGATTGGACCGATATCTCATCGAATCTGCCTGAGGTCCCGATCAATGTGATCGTTATCGATCCGCAGAACACCTCGGTGCTGTACATTGGCACGGACTATGGTGTTTATTATACGAACGATGCGGGTTCGACCTGGCAGCCGCTCGGCACGGGGCTTCCATTCAGCGCGGTAGATGATCTCGTATTGCACAACGGGACAAGGGTATTGAGGGCGGCAACCCACGGTAGGTCATTCTTCGAGTTCGATCTGGACCAGATCGGCATCAAAGGGGACGAAACAACTGTCGGATTTAAGACAAAGGGTATTGACCTGCAGGTTATGAGCCCGAGCCGCAATGTCATTCGATTGCTCTACAGCGTGGAAACATCCGGCACAGTGCGTATTTCGGTCTATGATGCTGCCGGTCGTAGGGTTCAGCGGTTGATGGACGAGCACGTCACTGCGGGCCGGCGGGCATTGATCAAGACGGTGAACTTGCCATCGGGAAATTACTTCATCCGAATGGAATCGCAGGGTGAAAACATATCACGGAAAATGGAGATAATAAGATAGATTAACACTACTGCAAAAGTTTAAAAGTTTATGCCTGTCCCCGGGAAGCAATATAAGATCGAGATAGAGATATTCGAAGGTAAGGGCGGTCAGCTTCACAAGGATGGCGACGAGATCATCTACCCCGACCTCATCAAAGAAGGAATATGCGCCTGGATGTACCGGGGAGATGGCGAAAAGAGTTATCAGAAAGGTCATAAATTCTCCTACCCGGAGGATAAAGACAGGATCTGCCCTTGGTTGCTTGACAGCATGCGGAAGGTTCTGGCAAGGCTGATCGCCGGGGAAACGTTGAACTGGGATTATAAGGATACGCCATACGAAAAAATGATAGACCCTGATGGTGTTACTACCGAATTTGTGCGGTGCATCGATCCAACAGCATCAGGGATTGTTGTTAAAGTAATAAGGACGATGGTCCAAAAATGAAGGAGTAATACGTGAACTTACCCCTCGTAGTGCTGTTATCAGTCACTATGTTGATATCCTGCACAAGGCAATATATTACTCGGGACAAGTCGGAAACCTTTCATAATGTAATAGTACTCGTGCCGGATGGGTGCGGCTTTGCACACATGACCGTGGCGCACTGGTATAAGGGCGCACCGCTCATACAGGGTTCAATGGAGGTGAGTTTGGTGCGTACCTTTTCTGCTAACTCAGCGATAACCGGATCGGCTGCCGCGGCGACCGCGTTCGCGACCGGTCATAAAACATGGGAGGATTCAGACAAGGCAAAGTGTCTTTCCATACTGCCCGATACACTTCTTCTACCAAAAGCGCAGCAGGTCTCTGTTGGAAATCAATGGCGTCCGGCTGCAACGGTACTGGAGGGCGCGCGCCTCGCCGGAAAAGCGGTCGGGTTGGTGGCAACCTGCTACATGAGCCATGCGACTCCGGCAGCCTTTGCTAGCCACTGGCATTCACGCGATGACACCGGAATTATCATGGAGCAGATGGTATATCAGGGCGTCGACGTTGTCTTTGGCGGTGGTCTTTCGTACCTTATCGAGTCCGATTCACTGATTCCGGGCAGTGGTGAAAAAGGGGCACGCCGCGATGGCGAGGATCTCTATAAAGTCTTGATGTCACGCGGATATGAAGTGATCATGACAGAGGATGAATTACTCCGCTTGACTTCCGATGCAGAGAAAGTGTGGGGCATGTTTGCCGATCGCCACATGGTTCATGATATCGACCGTCGGCTTTTTGGTCCAACGCAGCCCTCACTTGCCGAGATGACGAGAAGAGCCATTGAAATCCTCGGTAAAGACCCGGATGGCTTCTTCCTGCTAGTCGAGGCCAGCCAGGTCGATTGGGCATCACACGACAATGACCTGGTGGGGATGGTGACCGATTACCTCGCTTTCGACAATGCGGTCAAGGTCGCGGTGGACTTTGCGAAATCACAGCCGGAAGGTCGGACACTCGTGCTGGTCTTTCCCGACCATGATTGCGGTGGTCTGGCAATGGGCGATCGCGGTATCGATTACTACACGTTCAGACCGGAAAGAATGGTGGACGTGATCAAGAGAGCCGATCTGACTGCCGAGGGCGTTGCCAGGAAGATGAGAACTGAGAGCGGCGGTATCGACACTGAGAGAATTAAGGAAATTATAAAACGTCACTGCGGTATCAGTGACCTGACCTCCGAGGAGCTGAAATCGATCGAGGGTACGCTCAGGGATACCGCGAACGGCGGTCTCAATGAAGTCATCGGCCCCATATTGAGCAAGCGTGCAGGTATCGGCTGGACGACATTCGGTCATACGGGTAACGATGTGCCGATGTTCAGTTACGGACTTGAGCGCTCGCCGAAGGTTATCGATAACACGCAAATAGCACGTCTTTGTGCAGAAAAACTCGGTTTTGAACTCGATGAAGTCACTGATAGGCTTTTCGTTGATGCAAGATATCTCTTCGACGATGCAGCGGTCACGTTCGATACTTCCGGTGTTCATAACAGCACAGGCCAGCTCATCGTGGAGCGAGATGGGAAGAGAGCAATTTTTCCATTTTTCAAGAATATCATGATTATCGAAAACGATACGGTTTCGCTCGAGGGTTTGACCGTGTATTCATTAAAGGCAGATAAGGTCTTTCTGCCCGAACAGGCGAGACGACTATTTGATGCCTTCTAATGCGTGGGACATTTGCCTGTGCGCAAATCCATTGCCTGTAAAGCGCATTTTGCACCAAACCTTTTAACTCATTCAGTTGTCAAAATTCTATATAAAATCCTATTGGACAAATTAATACAAGTTAGCGAAGGAAACAACCGACAGCAAAGGAGAGCATCGATGTATAGACTTCTCACAATGCTTTTTTCATTGCTCATAGTAGTCAGCATGAACTATGCTGACGACTCATCAGGACAGGATGATATGGTGAATGAAGCAAATGCACTTTTCAAGAAAGGAAAATTCACCGAAGCAAAGGCTTTGTATTCGAAGATAGTGGCGACGACGTTTGACCATTATGACGCGATCTTGGCATTGGGTAAGATAAG
>CP070795.1:816390-821631 GCA_020343455.1 Caldifarciminota bacterium | reverse complement strand
GAGAACGGTCTTCATGGCAAACGCATCTCTAATATCGCAGTCGACCAGACTAATTTTGCTCTCGATATGACGGATATTTTCTCGATTTGAACGCCACTTTATCGTACCGAAGATCTCGTGTTCACCTCTGGCAAGGTAGTAATCGGCAAGATGGCTTCCGGTGAAACCAGAGATGCCCGTTATCAATATTCTCATCTCGACTCCTTATAGTTTTACGAAAAAGGGAATATAACCCATGGGGTCGACAGGTTCATAACGAAACCGCACTTCATAGTGCAGATGCGAAGATGTGGACCTCCCCGTAGATCCGACGGTGCCGATGACCTGCCCTGCAGTCACCCTGACACCATCGAGTACGTCGATCGAATTCAGGTGACCGTAGAATGTCGAATAGTTCCTGTTGTGTTCGATCACAACATAATTGCCGTAGAGGGAGTCCCATCCCGTTCCTTCAACAATGCCTGACGCAGCAGATATCACGGGGGAGAATTGTGCTGCAGCGATATCAATCCCGAAATGTCCCGGGCCGAAATCTCTCGATATCTGACCCATCGTGGGCAGGAGCGAAGGAATATTCTCCGGTATTTCTTTAAGAACTTCAATGTCAGTATAATGTGGTCTTGTCTCCGTAACTACAGGCTCGACCAATTCAGGAGTCTTCTCGATTCCCAACATGACTTTGATCCTCTGATTGTTGGCTTCGGCGAGGCGTAGATTCTCCCGGATCTCCTCGATCTTGGAAAATTCCTCCTCTAATTCGGCATTGCGTCTCCGGAGCATGCCGACTTCCAGCGCACGGACATAGACCAACGAGTAGTTCAAACCAGCAATTACGATAACCAGCAGCAGGGCAATACTGACAAGGCCCAGTATGCGCAGGTTCTTCTTCGAGATGAAGTAATGCTTTGACCTTTTCGAATCATCCGATACGATAAGGACCGAGTAACCCTTTTTCATGGCTTAACCCAATCCCTTTTCACAGACACGCACGAGCAACTTCACCGCGGCGTCGACATCCCCCAGATCACATACCTCACTTGTTGTATGTATGTACCTCGTGGGGATAGAAAGGACACCGCTCATAACGCCCGCCCTCACCAATTGTATGACCGCGGCGTCCGTACTGCCGTGCTCCAAGATTTCCATCTGGTAAGGCAGGGATAGGGCTTCGGCGTACTCCACGAGTTTTTCTTTGACGACCGGGCTGGCGATGAACCCGCTGTCTTTTACTTTGACCGCCACGCCGCCCCCTATTGCAACCTGCATCTTGTGGGCTTCGGGCGTATCTCCAGTATCGGTAACGTCAACGGCAATTGCATACGTCGGATCGATGCTGTATGCACCAGTACGCGCCCCGCGCAATCCGACTTCCTCCTGTACCGTGAAGACGAAATAGATATCGCATTTGGGCTTCTTAACACGTCTTGCCGCCTCGATCAAACAGTAGCACCCGATCCGGTCATCGAGTGCCTTTGCAGATATCCGTCTCTTGCCAAGACGAATCGCATTCTGGTGAAAGGACGCGATATCACCTATGCCGACGATCTTTTTCGTACCCTCGAGGTCGCGAGTCCCGACATCTATATACATCTTTTCCATTCTCGGCTTCGGTGACGGCTTTGCTGGATCCTTATCCGGCTCCATGCCGATGACGCCGATCGTCCCGTTCTCGAAGATCACTCTCTGTCCGAGTATTCTCTCCGTAAAAATGCCCCCGAGGCCGGCAAATCTGATGAAACCCTTTTTATCTATGTGGGTCACGATCAATCCTATTTCATCCATGTGTGCACAGAGCATGATCTTCTCAGCTCCCTTTGCGACAGCAGGCTTATGCGCGATAAGATTACCCAAACGGTCCGTTTCCATATCAGCACAATGGCCCTTGAGTTCCTTTTCGATCATCGCACGGACTCGATGCTCACGTCCGGCAGGACCGTAAGCATTGCATAACTCTTCGATCAATCCCATTCCTTTTCCTTTCTGCAAATATCCTCAACGCAGCATCTAACGAGGTCGGTCGCTGCCGATATGTCTTTTTTCGATGCAAAGGCAAGGGGCGAATGGATGTAGCGCGCAGGAATACTCACCACACCTGCCCTGACGCCCGCCTCAGCCAGATGCATCGTGCCCGCATCGGTTCCTCCGACCATTGGCTTCTTCATCTGGTACGGAATCTTCTCTCGCTCCGCAGTCTCACGCAACACTTTTACGACCTTCGCATCGCAGATAACGGATCGGTCGGCAATGGTTATGGCTGGCCCGGATCCTATCGCCGGATACTGAGGAAGATCCCTCTCTTCCGGCCATTCTCCTGATGACGTCGTGTCGATCGCCAGCGCGACACTTGGCTTCAGTCGATGCGCTGCGATCCGCGCTCCCCTCAATCCGACCTCTTCCTGCACCGTAAAAACACAGTACATAGGCAATTTGGACTGCTCGATCAACTGCAGCATTATGAAACAGCCGATACGGTTATCGAACGCCTTTCCTCTGATGATTTCGCCATTCTCTCCAAATTTCGTATCGAAAGTGGCATAATCGCCAATCTGTACTATCTCACTGGCCTCCTCTTTTGAGGATGCTCCAATATCGATGAAAAGATCCTTCATCTTCGGCATCTTCTTCAGGTCATCGTCCTCGGCAAGATGGATCGGCTTGTGACCGATGACACCGAGCACGCCATCTTCACCGATCAATACGCGCTTTGCCATCAAGACGTTCGTCATCATGCCAATCGCCCGAAACCGCAGTAGACCCGTCTTCTCGATGCCGGTTATCATCAAACCAACCTCATCCATATGCGCAGCAAGCATCACGCTCGTCTTCTTGGACTTGCCGAGCCTTACGATCAGGTTGCCGTAGGCATCCTCCATCAGATCCGTGGCATACTTGCCGATCTTGTTCCTAATGAACTCCCTGACCTTGCTCTCGTCGCCGCTTACGCCATTCAATTCACTCAATGCTTTGAGCATGCCCAAATTATAGTGAATAACCTATTATTGTCAACACAGTGACTAAAAAAGACTCATGCCAGCACATATACAGACATGAATCATCATTGACATACACATCACGCGAGATTATAATGGAACGGAGGATGAATGGCTGTACTCATTTGCATCGCCCTAGTATTCGGATATATATATGAAGATAACGACAGTCTCTTGATCATAAATGACACCTTAACAAGATGCGGTGTCCATCAGTACGCGCTCAAAGTCCACCTCACCGACAATGCCAGACTCTTCGTGCGTAGCGCAAGCGGCGCACCGGACACAACTGGATGGCTCTCACTCCAAGCACCATTGATCGTGATCCGTGACTCATCGTCAATAATCGGTTCACAAAGAGGTCATAAGGGCGGGTACCTGAACAGCCACCCCTGGGGCTACGGACCCGGAGGCGGTAGCGCCGGCGGCACAAGCGGCGGCGGCGGTGGAGGCGGTGCCTATGGCGGCAATGGTGGTACAGGAGGTGATATTTCCGGAGGTTCGGGCGGAATTGCATACGGCAATGCTTCTGACACTGCCATCGAAATGGGTTCTGGCGGCGGCGCCGGCCGCTTGAGCGTCGTAATCAGCAACGGTGGGAGCGGTGGAGCATCCATTTCAATGGCTGGAACCTCCATCATGGTCGACTCATCATCGATCGAGTCCAACGGGCAGTTTGGAGAGACTGGTCTTGCTGGCCTGGAAGCCAGCGGCGGAGGTGCCGGCGGTGGTGTCCGGATATTGGCCGACACCGTATCCATCCATCATGCATCGATCTCTGCATACGGTGGAACAGGCGGTGATGCGTCGTTCGGCGGTGGTGGTGGAGGAAGTGGGGGCCGCATAAAGATTTTCTACGCCATTGTGATCGACACCACGGGTATCGCATTGTCCGTCGCAGGGGGAAACGGAGGCCAGGGTGATCCACAGCTGCCGGCAAGCTCACCAGGTGATCCCGGGTCAGTGCATATCGGTGTGTACACCGGCGTTGAGGAGCTGCACGCCCGACGTCTCTCTGCGATTTCAATCCAGCCAAACCCGGTCAGCAATTTCGCCAGGATCGCAACCGCAAGATTCCCTGCAAGGGGTGCGATATATGATGTCTCCGGGCGCTTATCGATGAAAGTCACGCTCCATAAAGAACACGCAAGGGTTGATCTGAGAGCCTTGGAGCGTGGCGTATATTTCCTAATCCTAGAGAACCATCCTTGCCGACCATACAAGTTCGTCGTCATCCGTTAGCAAATCGAGATCACGCAAAGACATGCTGACCATCAGATGCACGAAATGCAAGAACAAGATATTCCGATATCTGAAGGTCGGTAAGGGTCGGGTACTTCGCTGCCATAAGGCCCGTATTCTCAGAGATAACAGCCTCCATCGAGGAACGAAGGTACTATGCAGGTGCGGCAATGTTATCGGCACTGATGAAGGTAACTCGATAAAGATGCACAGGCAAGCATTCTTTCACACGGGCACAAAAGTCGCTAAAGAATGACCCGGGATCGTCTCCAGGCAAAGGGAAAGGACATAATACCGCGGCAGCACAATCCTCTTGCAATGGCATGGGAAATGTTTATAATAGCTTTGTTGAATCAGTAGCCTGCATCTGATTCAGAAAACTTTTCAGAGAAATTGTACTATAAAGACGGCAAGGTTATTAAGGAGGTTAGCAAGATGGATGCGAAAGTCAACGATTTTCTCAAGCAGAAGCTTGGTGACGCAAGCTACGAAAAACTTTCGAGAATCGACAATCCTGAACTGCATGCGTTTGTGGCAAAGTATGTCGAACATTGCAATCCTGACAAAGTATTTGTGTGTACAGATGATCCTGCCGACCTTAAATACATAAGGGAGGTCGCGATCAAGCGCGGTGAGGAAACACCACTTGCGATGGAGGGACATACGATTCATTTCGACAATGCCAAAGACCAGGCCCGCGACAAAGAACATACGCTCATTCTTGTGCCTAAAGGTACTGATCTGGGCGCAACGATCAAGACAGGGGATCGTGATGAGTGCCTCAGGGAAGTGCACGACATCATGAAAGACATCATGAAAGGACGTGAAGCATACGTCCGCTTCTTCTGCCTTGGACCAACGAATTCGGAATTTTCTATCCCGAGTGTGCAGATCACAGATTCCGCCTACGTCGCCCATAGTGAAGATATCCTTTACCGCCAGGGATTCGAGGAATTCGTACGCCAGGGCCGGAATGCACGTTTTTTCAAAGTGGTGCACTCTGCCGGTG
>CP070795.1:793420-816290 GCA_020343455.1 Caldifarciminota bacterium | reverse complement strand
GATTCAGAGCGTCCTCGCGGCACGAGGATAAGGGTCTCCGATATTTTCTTCAATATGCCGGCACGGCTGAAATTCATGAAATCTGCGGACTGGGAACGACGATTGATCGTCCGGTTGATAAAGACCTATGGTTTGATATGCCCGAAAGTTGCATTCTATGTGACCGATGCCGATCGTGAGTTGTTAAGCCTTCCTCCAGTAGAGTCATCTTACCACCGGGTAGGAATGCTTCTTCCTAAAGCGGTGGTCGATCATCTCGTTGAGGTAGATTTCCAGCTGGGTTCAACGCGCATCACCGGACTTGTATCCCGCCCTGGTTTAACAGTCAGACACCATCTGAACTACATATACGTTAACAACCGACCGGTTAAGTATCCGCGTATTTACCGTGCACTTATAGAGGGTTACCAGAATCCCCGTTTCCCTCCCGCTTTCTTGATTAATATCAATGTTGACCCCCAGTTCGTCGATGCCAACATCCACCCGATGAAGAACGAAGTGAGATTGAAAGATGAGCGGTATATTCTGGATCTTATGCTACAGGTAATAAAGCGGGCAATACGGACAACGCCAGTAAGAATCGAACACGGCGTCCTGCCGAAGGCAGAAGACAAGGGCAAGATGCCTACCGACTTTGTCCAAGATGTCATAATACCCTACGGAGAATACGAAGGGGTTGAGGCGGGTCGGAGTACTGATGAATTCTGGCAGCTCCACGGCACGTACATCCTTGCCCAGACAAAGTCGGGTTTGATAATCGTAGACCAGCACGTTGCTCATGAAAGGATTATCTACGAGTCTATTATGCACGGACGGGTCCACTCACAGCGTCTTCTTTTCCCGATCACCGTAGAATTGACACCTGAAGAACACCGGGTATATGAGAGAACGAAGAATATGCTCGTCGAGATGGGCATTGAATTCAAGGAATTTTCTTCACGTACCGTGGTCATCGATAGTCTGCCCGCGGATGCCCGTTCAAATCGCGAAGAGATTGCCGGGTTGTTCAGTGAACTCAATGCTCTGGGTGATCTTGCCAAGGAAAAGAGTGAAGTTGCGCGCGTGATTGCCTGTCGGGGAGCGATCAAGGCCGGTCAACGCCTATCGCATATGGAGATGCAGACATTGATCGACCGCTTGTTCGCAACCGCAAACCCCTACACATGCCCCCATGGGCGTCCTATTGTACTGCGTTGGACGATCGACGAATTGGCGCACAAGTTTGGGCGAACATGAGTAGCCTGCATTGACAGTAGCTACAATTTTGATATAATCAGACGATGGCAGGGTTTTTCATCGAGGGTGGGACGCGGCTCTCAGGTGAGGTCAGAATTTCGGGTGCAAAGAACTCGGCTTTGCCTATTATCGCGGCTGCCCTGCTCACGGACAAGAAGGTTGTGTTGAAGAACATCCCCGATGTATATGATGTCCGAACCATGATACAGTTGGTGGAATATCTTGGCGCGTCGACCCATTTCAATCGAAACGTGTTAATCATTGAGGCGCCTCGTTTGAAGCGCCTGGAGGCTCCCTATGATATCGTCAGCAGAATGCGTGCATCCTATTATGTGCTCGGTGCCTTGCTTGCCCGTGCGAAGAAGGCTGTGGTTGCCATGCCCGGGGGTTGCGCGATTGGACCTAGACCGGTCGATATGCATATAAGAGGGCTCAGCGCTTTAGGCGCGAAGATCGAAATCAGCAGCGGTTGTATCAACGCAGACGGACGCAATCTCGTCGGGAGCAAAGTCGATTTACAGGGGCCCAAAGGAACTTCTGTGGGTGCCACGATCAACGTCATGCTCGCTGCCAGCGGAGCGGCCGGAACAACGGTCATTAGCCCGGCGGCCGTCGAGCCGGAGGTTTTAGATGTTGCTGATTTCCTGAAGACATTGGGCGTAGAGGTGTCCGGTGACGGAAGTCATCGAATTACTATTAGGGGTGGCAACGTGTTCAGAGAGGGTTCCTCCTATAAGATTATCCCGGACCGCATTGAAGCAGGCACGTTTGCCGTTGCTGCGGCAATAACTCGCGGCAAAGTCCTGATAAAGGCCGCGCTCGCCGAGCACTTGACGAGCGTCCTCGAAAAGTTGATTGAGATCGGGGTCAAGGTCACACTCAAGGATGAAGGCATCCTAATTAACGGGCGAGGGTCAAAGCGAACGACGAATATTTTCGTGGCTCCGTACCCCGGTTTCCCGACGGATATGCAAGCGCAGTTCATGGCATTACTGGCAACGGTTCCCGGCACAAGCACCATCAAGGAATCCATATTTGAGAATCGTTTCATGCAGGCGGTCGAGCTCATGCGTATGGGTGCCGATATAACGATAGAAGGAGATACTGCGGTCATCAATGGAACGCCCACATTGTCGGGTACGCATCTCATGGCATCTGACCTACGGGCATCTTCGGCCTTGGTTCTTGCAGGCCTCGCCGCCAGGGGTAAGACCGTTGTGAGCAGGATATACCATTTGGATCGCGGATATGAGAGATTCGAGGTCAAACTACGCCGTCTTGGGGCCAGGATCAAGCGGGGGAGGTAGTGAGACAGCGCAAGCGGGTGGTGCGTATCGGTGACGTTATGATCGGCGGTGAGCATCCAATTGCCGTGCAGTCTATGACAAAGACGAAGACCTTTGACATTGAGAATACGCTGAGGCAGATTCGTCGAGTGCAAAGGGCTGGTTGCGAGCTCATCCGTTGTGCGGTCGTTAACAGAGACGATGTAGCAGCGTTACCCAAGATACGAGCAGCGATTACGATGCCGCTCATTGCCGATGTGCATTTCGATTACCGTCTGGCTCTCGGCGCGATCAAGGCCGGGGTCGATAAGATACGTATCAATCCCGGTAATATCGGCGAACGATGGAAGGTTACTGAGATCATAGAGAGTGCCAAGGATAGGAATATTCCGATAAGGGTTGGTATCAACTCCGGTTCTCTGCCAGATGATGTGCTAGCAAGATACGCCCGCCCCACAGTGAAGGCGATAGTGCAGACAGCAAAGAGGGCGCTTTCCGTCTTTGAGGCCAATGATTTCACGAATCTGGTGATTTCGGCAAAAGGAGTCGATGTTCGGGATACGATCGAGGTGTATCGGACACTGAGTGAACAGTATGATTTTCCTCTCCACGTCGGTATTACTGAAGCGGGATTGGCGTTTGAGGGTGCCGTGAAGAGTGCGGTCGGAATAGGTATCCTGCTCAATCTCGGCATCGGTGACACGATACGCGTTTCGCTAACTGCAGACCCGACGCACGAAATCGTCGCCGCATACGCGATCTTGAGAGCACTTGGTTTGCGGAAGCACGGACCACTTCTGATAAGTTGTCCGACATGCGGCCGTTGCGATGTCAATCTGGAGCAGATCGCCGTGAAGGTCGGTAGGCGCTTGAAGAAATATGGATCTGATATGAAAGTGGCTGTCATGGGGTGCGTCGTGAACGGTCCTGGAGAGGCACGTGATGCCGATTTTGGCATCGCGTGTGGCAAGAACGTTGGGGCGGTTTTTGCGCGGGGTACGGAAATAAGAAGGGTGAAGGAACGAGATCTCGTAGATACGTTGTTTGAGGTGATCGATGAGAACCTTGATCATTGACAATTATCTGCCCAACGCACCGCAGATGGAACATCTGTACAACGTCATCAAAGATATAACGGTGCATACCGTGGAGATCAAAGAGTATTCGACAATCCATCCGGGAGAGGAATTCAAACTCCACGATGTAATCATTCTTTCGGGGTCGCAACGCCTGCTGGCTGAATCCGGGATCACCGAGTCGTATGTTCATGAAGCAGAATTCGTTAAGAGTACACAGAAACCCGTGCTCGGTATTTGTTTTGGACATCAGCTGCTCGCGATGGCTTTTGGCTCCGAGGTCATCGACATGGGTTCGAAGGTTGAAGGATATTATATGATTCAACGGCTGAACGACAATGAGATTTTTGAGGGATTACCCGAAAAGTTTTTGGTCCGCGAGTCGCATCAGGAGATGGTCGTAGAGGTGCCGTTCGATTTTGAGTTATTGGCCAGTTCTCCTAATTGCCCCGTTGAGATAATAAAGCACTCAATGTTGCCAATCTATGGTGTGCAGTGCCATCCCGAGCGTTTCGATGAAGAGCATCCGGTTGGCAGGACGATATTAGAGAATTTCTTTAAGTTAGCGACCTGGTACATCAAGTAACAAGGGAGAGGAGATGAAGAGAGATTTAGATCGGTTGATGAAGAAAATGAAGGTTGACGCTATTTATGCAGAAGGTCATGCAAGCCGCGACTCAGATATGTATTATCTCCTGAATGGGGCGAATATATTCGCTCACTATATCAAAAAGAGGGGTAAGCGCGCATACGTACTGCATACACCCATTGAGAGGGAGGTTGCCGAACAAACCGGTCACCGTTTGATCAATCTCAATAAGTATGATCGTGAGAAATTTCTGAAGAAGTACCAGGACTTACACAAAGTTAACGCCGCTTTTGTGTCGACGATTCTCGAGGACCTAGGTGTTAAAGGTAGAATGATATTCTATGGCCAGCTACAAATGGGTGCTGCGTATCGGTATATCAAGCAAATTTTGAGATTCAATCGCGGCGTGAAACTATACGAAGGAAATAAAGGAGGATTGATAACGCGTGCTCGTATGACGAAGGATGATGACGAAATAGCACGCATTAGAAGGGTTCGGGATGGTGTGGTTCATGCTTTCAATGCTATGCTAAGGGCTGCGCGTACCTATAAAGCCAAGGGAGATTTTCTCGTCAGGCGGGATCGCCGCAGAGTTCTGCTCGGTGATCTCAGGAAGATGCTTCGGTCTGAACTCTTCAATCGTGGGATCGTCGATTCAGGCGGCATGATCGTCGCACAGGGTAGAGATGCCGGTGTTCCGCACAATAGCGGCCGGGACCGGCAGCCTGTGCGTGTGGGTGAGCCTATTGTGATCGATGTCTTTCCTCAGGAGGTCGGCGGTGGATATTTTTTCGATTTCACACGCACAATATGCTTCGGTTTTGCACCGAGACATGTGAAGGCCCTTCATAAAACGGTCTGCTGTGCTCGTGATTATGCGCTCAGGCAGCTACGCATTGGCGCCAGGACCCGGGACATTGAGGTGAAGATCTGTAGATATTTCGAGGCAAAAGGGCACAAAACGTTCTTGAGTGATCCAAAGACCCAGGTTGGATATTGCCATTCACTCGGGCACGGTATCGGACTGGACGTCCACGAAGCCCCATTTTTCAACCTCTACACAACGAATAGATACCGCATTGAACCGAGCATGGTGTTCACGATCGAACCCGGACTCTACTATCCGGACAAAGGCTACGGCGTCAGGATAGAAGATGTGATCTATGTGAATAGGAAGGGAAAGGTCGTAAATCTGACGAAGTATCCCAGCAAACTGGTCATTCCAATTTGAAAGACAAAGGTATATTGATCCACTTTAGGAATCATCTCCTTGCCCAAGGTGACGAACTGGCGACGATCCAGGCATATGGTTACGATATGGAGCAATTCGGCTCATTCTTGGATCAGCATGGCATTCAATTCACGTCGGCGACGATAAAGGATCTTCGTGCGTTTGTGCATTCTTTATTCGATATGCAGCTGAGTGCTGTTTCGATCAACCGGAAGATATCGACACTCAAGACATTCTATCGTTTCTTGGTTCAAACAAAAGTTCTGTCCGACAATCCGTCGGTCGACCTCGAACTGCTCAAAGTACAGAGAAGGCTGCCGGTCGTTCTGAGCGTTGACGAAGTGGAAGCGATCGTTGAAGCGGCAGACGCGAAGACTCCGCTGGGGTTGCGTGACCGGGCATGTCTTGAGTTGCTTTACTCATCGGGTTTGAGGATTTCAGAATTGTTGAATATGAGGGTCAACGATCTAAATTTGAAGGAGAAATTGCTTAGTGTGATCGGTAAGGGCAACAAGCAGAGATTGGTACCTTTCGGGAGAAGGGCGGAGCAGGCGGTTGAAGGTTATCTCGATGCCGGGAGGCCATTACTTCTCAAGGGAAGATCATCTTCCAACCTCATTCTCAGCGCTCGTGGCAGAAGATTGTCGCGAATGGGTTTCTTGAAGATCCTGCGCGGGTACTTGCTCAAATCCGGGATCAAGAAGAAAGTAACCCCCCACACATTCCGCCATTCGTTTGCGACACATCTCCTTGAAGGTGGTGCAGACCTCAGGGTCGTACAGGAACTTCTTGGACACGCTGATATATCTACGACGCAGATCTACACCAATATCGACCGCGAATACCTCAAAGAAGTACACCGGGCATACCATCCTCGCGCGTAGCGTGCTCATCTGTCTTGTTGACTTTTGTCTATTGACGGATATACTCTGTTAACATTGCGGGAGTAGCTCAGTGGTGGAGCATCACCTTGCCAAGGTGAGGGTCGCGGGTTCAAATCCCGTCTCCCGCTCTTCGTCTGAGAGCCGAAGGGAATGCTCTATTGATCTTTTTATGGTAGCGATTTGCGGCCATGAGAGTAAATTGCTGCCATCAAGTATTCAAGGCGGCATAGCCAAGTAGCAAGGCGGCGGTCTGCAAAACCGCTATTCGCCGGTGCAAATCCGGCTGCCGCCTTATTGTTTTATACAACCGATGGCTGCTCCGAAACTCTACAGATTTCAGTGCACAACAACGAATTTGCCCTGGGTAATCAATTGTTCATCATCGTAAATGTACATGAAGTAGACACCTGGCGTAGCTATGTTTACGTGATTGCTCTTCTGGTCCACGACGAGCCGCCCCGCGGTGTCATAGATCTTGATACGTACATCGTCGATTTCCACCCCTAACGTGAATTTACCGCGATTGGGATTGAGCAGGCCCGCTATAGTGGCTGTCGTCGTTTTCGGCAGATCGGATATGCCAGTGCTGTAAGTGTTGAGGAATGCAAAATTACCCCTTGTGGGGTACCAGTTGGTGACGACCAGGTCGAGATCAATTGAGTAGGTGTAATCTACCCAGAGTGTTTCGGCCTGGGTGAAGATATCGGCTACGGATATCCAGCCGTCGGCGTAAGAGAAACAGTACTGGTCGAGGGACAATGGTCCGCCATTTCTCCTTACCTGGGTTACGTTTTTTAGCCAGCGGTTGTCAAGGTAAAATACGCGGGTCATTGAATCGACAATGTGTATTTCGTCGGTCACCGTCGTCGAAAGGGTGTTATCGATGTCGCCAAAGCATATGTTTTCACAAACCAGATGGGAAGGATTAGTCGGGCTCCATTGCCATGAAGGTATTTGAGGCAGTACGCCAGATATGTTCTCGAATACCTTTATAGATTCCCACCATCCTCCAGCTGCGAGATCCAGGTCGCCATCCCGGTCCACATCGCCGAGCGAGACGCACGAGTAATTATTCGTGGTCTGGCTCGTCCAGGCCGGAAGCGTATCAAGGGTGGATCCGTCGTTCAGGTATAGTTCGCAGTTGCTGATGCCGCCGGTCTGTGCATTATTCGCACAGACCAAGTCAAGGTCGCCGTCACCATCCATATCACCAAAGGCTATCTTCAGGGTGCCGAGGCTGTCTGCCGATTGCCAATAGGGCGTGCTGCCTAATACCCCATCGGTGTTCAGATACATGATGTTCTTCTTGTGGTGGCCGGCAAGAGCAAGGTCCAGATCGCCGTCCATATCGATGTCTACCCATGCGACATCGTAGAAATAAGATAGAATGTTAGTCTGCCACGCAGGCGTCGTATCGATCATTCCGTCATTGTTCATATAGACCTTCGCGTACTGCAGGCTGTCGAAGTACTCTTCGCCGCAGGCAACGGCAAGATCAAGATCTCCATCTCCATCGACATCGCCAAAAGCGCAGGCAAAGGAATTATCGAGGTCTGCCGGCTGCCACGTTGGGTTCTGTTCGAACGTTCCCGACTGGTTATAGTATATTTTATCGTATTGAGGCGCTGCCGGGTCACCGTAGTTTGCAACAGCCAGGTCCGGGTAACCGTCTTCGTCGATATCACCCACGCTGATATGAGCATTGTAGCCGACATCATTAGAGCTCCATGAGGCGATCACTTCCAGAGAGTCATCCGTATTGTAGTAGACGCGATTTGGATCCTCGTCCATGTCGTTTCCGTTACCGGTGACGAGGTCAAGATCTCCGTCAAGGTCGATGTCGACGAGTGCTCCGCCGGTCGAAAAGTCATCATCAATGGATTCCCAATCTGGCTGGTTGGGGTAGGGAATGGTCAGCAATAGACAGAACGCAATAATATGCATTGTTCTCCTTTCGGTGTGTATTGAGTTAGTATAACAACGGGCAGAGGCGTGTCAACCTTTCGATATATCGTTCTTCGTTGACTGGGAGGCATTCATCGATATAATATAGATCCAAACCATCAATCATTATGCCACTGCGAAACGGAGTAGCTCAAAACGACAAGAGTGCACGAGATAACACGAAGGGTTTTCTCTATGCTCTCGGGGGTACACTGCTGGTGTCAACAAATTACATAACTGCCAAGTATGCTCTGAAAGGATTCAACCCCGAAACATTCAGTCTGATCTGGACATCTGCCGCCGGGGTCTACGCATTCATCATTCTGATCGTGTCCGGGAGGGTCAGGGAAATAGTCATACCTCGCGGTACAGTACTGGGGATCATGACATTAGGTCTCGCGACCGGGGCCGGAATGATTCTGGCATGGAGTGGTTTGTCTTTGATCGATCCCGCATTCGCTTCGTTCCTCTGGCGGTTTTCTCCTGTGCTCATAATACTGCTGAGTGTTTGCGTACTCGGTGAGCGGTTGCGGGTGGTCGAGATTTTGGCGATAGCGGTGATGGTCTTGGGGGGTGCCCTAACGACCCTTGGTCGGTGGCACATTGTTGGTACCGGCGTCATTTTGACGCTGTCGGGATGCGTGGCCGTGGCCGTTCAAATGCTTGTCGTGAAGATGAATGTCGGCAAGATCCATCCAAATGTCCTCGTCTTCTACCGTGTTTTCCTTGCTTCAATTGTCATTGGGCTTTGGACGGTAGCGAGGGGCAAATTGGCGCTACAGATCAGTACGTCGCACCTGGCAGTAGCACTGCTTGGTGCGTTCTTGGGTCCCTGTGCCAGTTTTCTGCTGACCTTTCGCTCTTATCGGTACTGGCCACTTTCTCGTTCGACCATTTTGCTGACGGCCCAGCCTTTGATCGTTCTGCCCATGGCATATCTCGCGTTCGGCGCGATTCCGGCCGGCCTGGAATTAGCGGGTGGAGCTATTATTTTGTGCGGTGCATTCTTCTTGGTGTGGTTACATCACTCTCAGACACTGCAATAACGGACTACTGGTTCTTGACAAATGCAGCAAGTGTAGTATAATCCGTCAAAGACATCAAACTACCTGCGCTGTTAAGAGACACACTTACGGAAAGGGGGTGAGAGAAATGGAATATGGAGGACAACAATCATACTTTGCCGCCTACTGGATTTGGTGGTTAATAATATACGTTTACACATCTATCTGCCTTATGCTAATCGCACACAAGACGGGCACGCCAAACTCATGGCTGGCATGGATTCCAATTGTGAATATATATTTAATGTGTAAGATTGCAGGGAAACCGGGTTGGTGGCTCATACTATTCTTTATTCCGCTTATCAACATCGTTATCGGCATAATTGTCTGGATAAAGATATGCGAAGCCAGGAAGAAACCAGGGTGGCTCGGTATTCTAATGATAATACCATTCATCAACCTAATCATCCCCGGCATTCTTGCGTTTAGTGATTAGCATGTAATAGGAGATTGGGTAATGAAGGTGTTCACCTGGATAACACAAGGTGGGCACCTTTGTTCTGTTGGACGATTGGTATTTTCACGTATCTTCTGTCAGTTGCTAGATGATTTATGAGTTGGTCTTCTTCACAGACTCCATGAATGCTCTGACATTCTCGAGGAGCGCATCGTACTTCCTCTTGAGCTCAACATACATCTTTTTGTAATCCTCTTTCGACTCCTTGTGCTCGGCAACGACGTTTTCTGTGCCTGCCTCATCGAGTATTGTCTTGATCGACGAGACGATATCGCTTTCATCGGGTTTGTCAGGTTCTTCTGATCCAGGGCTACCCAAAGCCTCAATGAATCCCTCTTCTGCCAGCCAGGTTCGTGGATCTACGAAGTCACTGGGGTGTTGCTTCTTCAACCATGCATCACGAGCCTTTTCATAGTCAATCACAAGCCCGGGGCAAGCTTTCTGAATGACTTCCAGATAGCGGTTGGGAAAACCAAGATCCTTGTCGGTATATTTTATCACTCTGTAGTTCTTGTACGTCTTCGCAAAGATGTCTTTTGTTTCTTCTTCAGTTTCTTTATATATGGCGACGACCGGGGGGATGGCGATCGATAGCTTAAGGCAGACACGTTCGATCAATTGCTTCGTGAGCATTTCGGATAGTAATTTTACGTTGGCGATGATGAGGTCCAGGTCATTCTTGTATTTCAAGAGCATCTGTAGTGCCTCCTGTATTGAGTCAACGCCGACGATCCGCTCGCGGCTTATGAGGTCGGCCAGGTTCTTACGCACATCCTTATCCGGTTCAACGAGTATTATCATTTCAGCCAGATTATAGATTATTAATCCTGTTTGTCAACCATATATATGCGTTTGCTCAATCGTGTACACTTGACACGGTGTCGGTAAGTAGATATACTTACTTATTGAAATTCATATGAAACGAGGAGGTATGACGAGGAAGAGGGAGGCGACTAAACCATCGAAATCCCGCGCAAAGCGCAGGCGGCGGATGCCGCAAAAAAAGGGCGGTGACGCTGGAAGACGGGCGTTGAGTGGCGCCAAAAAGATCGACGGGATGGAAATTTGCGAGAGGTTGGCGCACCTGCTGACAGAGACATCTGTTGTCATATATGCCGCTCGGGCAAAGGGTGACTATGGCGCCACTTTTGTCAGTGACAATATCCGAAGAGTGACGGGCTATAGCCCGCGGTCATTCCTGAGAGAATCAAGTTTCTGGTTCGATCGCATCCATCCGGATGATCGAAGAAACGCACTGAAGGAGATCCGGCATGTGTTTGAATCCGGGTACCATGAGTACGAGTATCGATTCAAGCGTAAAGACGGGACGTACATTTGGGTACACGATGAGATGAGGCTCGTCTGTGATAAGAAAGGCAAACCTCTGGAAATTGTCGGTTACTGGAAGGACGTTACAAAGCGGAGAAGAATGGAGGAAGAGGTTCAGAAGCGGACCGGGCGAATACTGGAGTTCATGGAATCGGCGACCGAGGGTTTTGTTCTCATGGATTCAGAATTCAACATCCTGCACGTGAACAAGCATATCCAGGATACGTATGGCTGGACGATAGAAGCTGCCCGCAGCGTAAACATACTCGATTTTTCGGGGGATTTATGGGAATCGGGTAGATACGAAAAATACCTGAAGGTGTTAGAAACCGGCAAGCCGCAGATCTTTGAGGATGTCATTGTGCCGTTGAACGACGATGAAAGGCATCTGACCGTGGTCGCTTTCAGGGTCGGACGCGATATCGGTATGATTGTCCAGGACATCACCGAACAGAAAAAGACGGCAAAGAGACTGACTGAGAGTGAAGAACGCCTGCGATCGATATACGAGTCGATACCTGCCGGAATTATCTTCCATGATGCCGACGGTGTAGTCCTCCTGGCAAATGCCACAGCGTGCGAAATTCTCGATATGGATGAAGACGAAGTGCTGGACAAGAAGATTAGTGAGCTAATGGTCGAGATCATTGACGAGAAGGGTACGGTAATCCCTGGAGAGGAGAATCCTCTGTTTACAACCCTGAGTTCGGCGATTCCGGTCCGCAATATCATAGTCGGTATAGCCCATCAAGATCCGTATAGAAAACGATGGCTTTTGCTTAGCACTCAGCCGATATTAGATTCAGTTACAAACAAACTCGACGAGGTGCTCGTTACTTTCACGGATTTCACCGAGCAGAAGCAGATCGAGGAGGCTCTGCTCGAAAGCGAAGAGCGGTATCGGCATTTATATGAGAATAGCCCGATCGGCATTGGTCTTTCAACGCTCGACGGCAAAGTGATCGCCGCCAATAGATCGATGCTGGATATTACGGGTTATGATCTGGACGAATTCCGGAAGATCAACATTGCCGAAACATATGTAGACATCACGGACCGGAAGCGGCTGCTGGAAACCCTCGACCGCGATGGTCGTGTCTTGAACTATCCTCTCCGCCTCCGGCGCAAAGACGGCACGGTCTACGAAGCGATCCTCCATATCTCGCGTATCAACATCGGAGGGAAAGACTGCTACCACACAATTTGCCAACTGGCAAGTTGAGTATCCGGCAGAGCGTGGTACGTTGATCTCGCGTTCGTATTTTCCAATAGTATTTCGGAATCCGCTTTCTTATCGCGCCCTGTTCGATGATTGTATGTAATCATTCACGAGCCGTTCAAGTACGGCAAGCGGTAATGAACCAAACCGCAGTATCGTGTGATGGAACTCTTTGATATCGAATCTGTCGCCCAGTTCTTGCTTTGCCCGGTCACGTAACTCCAATATTTTCAGTTGGCCTACCTTGTAGGCGCAAGCCTGTCCGGGCCACACGATATAACGGTCCACCTCAGAATATGAACTCCACCCCAGATTACGCATGAGATAGTCGTATGCCTGCTGCCGCGTCCATTTCTTGTAGTGGATTCCGGTGTCAATGACCAGGCGTAGAGCACGGAACAGCTCAGATCGTAGATAGCCGATGAGACTCAGTGTATCACCATAGAAATCGTATTCACCGGCTAGTTTTTCTGCGTATAACGCCCATCCCTCAACATAGCCGGTGAAGAAGAAGAGTGCTTTGAATAATCGCGCCTCTGACTGCTCCTGTTCGAGGGCCATCTGCAGGTGGTGACCTGGAATGGCTTCGTGATAGGCCAGGGTTTTCAATTCTGACTTGTTATGCTGGTAGGAGAGATTTGCGTAGAATATGCCTCCTTCTGAGCCGTCGAGTTTCGGAGCTTGATAGTATGTGCCGACGTTCTGTTCTTTGTATTCTGGCACACGAACGACTCGTACGGCTGCACGTGGTAGCACGGAAAACATCTCATGAAGTGCCAGCTGCATTGTGTCGATGATCGCCTGGTACGTAAGTATTGTCTGTTCTCGTCCGTCTTCTGTCGGAGGGAAGAAGTACGTTTCGTTCGTCCTATCGCCAGCGGTTTCTTGATATGCAGCAAGTAGGTTTGCAAAATCGCCCTGACCCGTTATTCCTAGTTTACGGAACTGGAGTGTTAACTCTCTCTGGATTCTTGTGACCTCTTCAAGACCCAGATTGTGGATCTCCTCAACAGTCATTTCCGTCGTAGTATGTTCGCGCAGGCAATACTGGTAATATTCAGCACCGAGTGGAAGTCTACATACGCCATCGTACCCATCTGCTGTATCTTTGATTGAATCCAGGTATAGAATGATCCGTTCGTACGAGGGGTAGACATTCTCCTTGAGGACAGTGATCACATTACCATACAGGGTCTGCTTTTGACTTTCGTTCATCATCGTCAGCGTACCGACCCTATTTTTGAAGGAAGTGAAGAGAAGATTGTCCGTGCACGGTATTTGTACAAAGTCCTTGAGTGCACGTTGAAAATTCTCAACTATGTATATGGGAGGGATCAACCCCTTGGACTCCCTGATGTGAAGTTGCTCTAAAATGCCTTCGGTTTTCTGTTCTATGTTTGAAAGACGTGCAACGTAATCCTCGGCATCCTTCAATGTTTCTATCCTGTGGTGTTCGGTCATTAGAGTCACAAATGAATTATGAAAGCTGAAAAGGGGACTTATGAGATATCTGTGATAGCGGAACCTTTCGCCTTCGATCTCGTGGTCAAGGAACCAGGCCAGGACTTCTGCCGCGATTTGCTGAGACGGGGTTAATCCAGTCCGTTCGAACCGCGCGATCCATTCCCTGTACTTACGGTACATTTCGTAGATCTTATGGAGCGTGCTGTCTGATTCGTCATCCAGCAGCGCATTGTTCACTCTAATGCCCCATTCGTCGGGCAATCCCAAACTGGCACCTGTCTCTGGTTTCAGGGTTATGTACTCTGCAACGAAATTCCTGAATAATCCTTCGATATCTCGTGGCTTTCCGTCTGATTGTGCGCAAGCGTTCAATACAAGGACAGCAAGGAGGCAGATCGATTTCCATGTCATCTTACGGGAACCCTTTCTTCCATCCGATCCTGCATTGATTAGTATATGGAACATCCTTACAAGGTACTCACAAACACTCCCAAGCAAGCATTTGTACGCTGTCTCTATAATTTCTATCCGGGATCTTCTCTTTCTAATCTACTCCCAGATTGACTACCTTGATGACCTCATTCGTGTTACGAGAAGACGCCCGCACGAAGATGACCCCCCTGGGGAAATCGGCGCTGCGCAGTCTGAGGCTCTGACCGTTCGCGGGTTCACCGCTCCAAATGTTCGTTATCAACCTGCCCGTCACATCATATGCATCAATGTCAATTGGATAGGGTTGTCCTGCAATATGGAGATCGACGGCGCCGCGCCAGATCGTGGGTAGCTGCAGCATATTTTGCACGTTCGCAGACAGATCCGTACTTTCATCAATCCGCAGTTCTGAGAGCAGTGCCTTGCTGAAATAGAGATCGTTGTCATCACCGTTGCGGCCGTCGGTCCAGATCGCGTACAAATATTGACTGTCACTGACACAGATGTGGTATTCGCCCATGAAGTCGGCGAGGCTGGTGAATGACGTATCTGAGACGCGGATGCTGGGGTTGAACGTAGCCCCGCTGTCTGCGGAATACTGGTAACGCAGCTCGAAGATACTTGAAACGTTTGTGGGCCAGTCAGGTGTATGGTAGTAGATCACGTGCAGGCCACCATATACATCGAAATGAGCCCATCCTTTGCATTGTCCGCCTACAGTTATGTCATTCACGGTGAATGGGACACTCCAGGTATCGCCACCATCAGTTGATCTTACGCCCAAGATATCCCAGCCGCCAGAAGCGTTGTTTACCCATGTTCCAAAAACGACGTTACCTCGTGCAGTGATCGAATTTATGGGAGCGCGGTCGCCATAACTCGAGCTGTATGACCAGTTCGCAAGATAGATCTCCGGAAGCCAGTTGTCACCCTTGTCCGTGGATTTGCGGTAATAAACACCTCCTGTTCCCGACACGAGTAAGAGATGGAGATTTTCGTTCTCATCCATGCCGAGGGCGTTTATATATCTACGGTCCCAGATCTGATTTGCCGTAAAGGTCTGCCCGTAGTCGGTTGATTTCGCAAACCATATGCCTGTTGTGCCAACGGTCTGTTGCCATGCTATGTAGATCTCGTTCGCATTCACTATCATCCACGGTTTGTCGACGCCGTTGAAGGGGTTGACCTGAGTCGTATCCTCCCACGTCTGCCCGCCATCTCTCGAAAGATAATGCTTCATGAGTGTTGCGGAATATTGGATAAGCATATGGACATGCCCGGAATCGTCAACTCCGATTACCGGGTCAGTATGCCAGATGATGCCCGACGTCAGGTCGGTAAAAGGTATTTGAGTGAACGTTTGACCCGAGTTGAACGAATATGAATAGGGTGCGATGGGTACGGAACCACGTTCTGCGGTGTTGCAGACAGAGACGATCGAATCTCCCGACACGGCAAAGCACGATTCACCCTGATTGAGCGTATCCCACGGTACGTCCGTGCTGACTCTGACATTGGCACACCATGGATCGTCGGCGTGCACGAAGAAGAAGGAAAGCAGCAAAAGACAGATCAATGATTTCATCATTCCTCCGTTTGTGTGCCGTGACGAACGATTGCTATGTGGTCGATTTCGATATCGAAGTTGCCGGATTCTCCGTTCTCGATGAACAGATAGAATACGGGGCTCTTGCCGGGTGTTAGTGCAGCCGGGAATTCTGTTCCGGAGAAGAACATCGCACGTTCCAGGGGAATGACCATATCCTGCCATTTGGCGCCTGCCACAACGATCTTTTCGCCTGCGTAGTAACTTGAACATTTCCCCTTTCGAAAGAAGTACCTGATACGCACTGCGACATCATTGCCCCTGATTCGCATTGCAAGTGCGTCATCTTCGCGCAAAGTGATGTCAGCGTCCACATGGAGCCATGCCGACGCAAAACCTTCGAACTGTGGATTTGCAGCCAGTCTGACAGTGCCGTCTCGATGTTCGATATCGACATGGTAGTCATACAGCTGCGCTATGGGTGGTGTGGATTCGGTGAAATTCTCCTGCCACAGGATGGATGAAGCCAGTAACAGTAATATATGGATCATTATGCCTCCTTGAGGTATTATTGTACATATAATACTTTTTTAATCAACCCTGGGCCTACTCACAGGTTGTTTTATTCTATCGGGGATTGTCACGCGTTGCTCACAGACGTGCTCAAAAATATTCGCGATGCGATTTTTGCACTGAATGTGCTTGACTCGGACGGGTCATACAATATACTAATGCGAACACGGATCATATGATCGGGAGCTCATGAAAGAGGATTGTCTTCATAAGGTCGTTCCGGAGGTCATTGCTTCAGCAGAAGTAAAACTGTCGGTGAATAGATGCCTGTGATTGAGAATAATACTCAGGCTCGTAAACGCACGATCAGCCTTTCCGTATGCGAACTCGTTGAATACACGATGCGATCCGGTGACTTGAGTTTGGTCTTTTTTAGTACTGACCGGCCAATACAAGGAGTTTTTGGCCATCAGACAGTACAGGCGATGCGGCCCAAGGAATATAGGGCCGAAGTACCTCTTCGGCACGTTGTCGAGACAGAAGAATACCGTCTGACCATAAATGGCCGTATCGACGGCATTTACGAATACGGCGATCATGCGATCATCGATGAAATAAAGACGACCCGCAAACCGCTGGAGACCGTCAGTGAGCAGGATAACAGTCTCCATTGGGGGCAGGCTAAATGCTATGCATATCTTTACGCATTGCAGAATGGCCTGGAGAGGATCGGCGTCCAACTAACATACTATCAATTAGAAGAGGAAAAAACAAAGGAGATACGTCGGACATATTCCACATCTGAGCTTGCCCATTTCTTTCGTTCGTTGTTGTCAAAGTATGTTTCGTGGGCACAAACCTATATGGATTGGATAGAAGTCCGGAACCGATCCACGCAGAACATACAGTTTCCTTTTGAGGCCTACCGGCCAGGTCAAGAACAAATGGTCAGTGAGGCGGCGTCGGCGATCGACGAACGGCAGAAGCTTCTGATACAGGCGCCAACCGGTGTCGGCAAGACGATTGCCGTCATCTTCTCCGCAGTGCAGGCCATGGGCCGTGGACTGGAGAGCAAGTTCTTTTACCTTACGGCGCGGACGACCGGCAAGATAGCAGCAGAGTATGCGCTCGACATTCTGAGGAGCCGCGGCGCGCGTTTGAAGCATGTCAGTCTGACCGCGAAGGAGAAAATATGTTTCAATCCAGATAAGACCTGTGATGGCGATGATTGCCTCTATGCACGCGGCTATTACGATCGGGTCAACGACGCATTGGCAGATGCATTCAGAAACGATAGCTTCACACGCGATACCATCCTCGGCTTCGCCCAGAAGTACAGAATATGCCCATTTGAATTCTCTCTCGAAGTGTCTCTTTGGGTAGATTGTATCATTTGCGATTATAATTATGTATTTGACCCAAGGGTATTCCTGAGGCGGTTCTTCAGTGACGGCGAAAATGGCTATGTCCTCCTGGTCGATGAAGCACACAATCTCGTTGATAGATCGCGGGAGATGTACTCGGCAACGCTCAATAGACGGTCGTTCATGGAACTGCGGAAGCAATTGAGGCCTATCCTGCCTGGTCTTTACCGCAGCATGGGTAAGGTAGGTTCCTGGATGATGAAAGCAAAGAAGAAGATACCGGAGAATAACGATATTCTGGCAGTTGATGAGTGCCCGCTTGACCTTTGTCAGCTCCTGCGGAAATTCACATCGGAAGCCGAACAATGGCTGTCTAAGAACGAACAGGCATCCTTTCGCCAGGAAATACTGGATATCTATTTTGATGCGCGCAGGTTCCTGAACACGGCGGAAAGATACGATGACAATTATGCGACATACTACGCATCTAACGGAAGGGACATTAGTGTGAGACTTTTCTGTCTTGACCCATCAGAGCATCTCGAGGGTGTGCTTCAGCGTTGTTCGTCGGCTATCTTCTTCTCGGCGACCCTGACTCCCTTTGACTATTTCTCAGAATTATTCGGATGCAGCGGCAGTACTCGGACGTTATCTGTACCCTCACCGTTTCCGCGTTCGAATATCTGTGTCCTGATAGCCGGGAAGATATCTGCCCTCTATAGATATCGTGAATTCACCAAAGATGAAGTGGCCAAGATGATTGGTGCTATGATCGGTCAGAAAAGGGGTAGCTATTTGATATTCTTTCCATCGTACGAATACATGAGGATCGTGCACGAGATCTTTCAGAAACGGTACGCCAGGATGAAGGTGATTATCCAATCACCCGGGATGTCCGAAACCGAGCGCGATGCTTTTCTGGCGCATTTCAGTGGTCAGACCGACGGTTTCTTGGTCGGTTTTGTGGTTATGGGAGGGTTTTTCGCAGAATCGATCGATCTCGTGGGCGAACGCCTTACCGGTGCTGCTGTCGTGGGAGTCGGATTCCCCCAGATCTCGATCGAGCGTGAGCTCATCAGGGCTCACTTCGACAAGATCGATGGCTCCGGATATGCCTTTGCCTATCAGGTCCCTGGTATGATAAAAGTGTTGCAGGCAGCAGGTAGAGTAATACGTTCTGAAAGCGACCGGGGTGTGGTCTTACTCATTGATACGCGTTATTCTGACTCGCCTTACAGACAGATGTTACCCAAAGAGTGGCGTCCGGCATTTGTGGCTAACGTCGAGAGAGCCGCTACGTTGCTCCAGGAATTCTGGGGTCGGCAGGGGGTCCTAAGCCGTGAATGATGGAGGTATTGTGCCGCTTGAGAAACTCGTCGTTCTTTTCATGGATTGTCAGACAACCGGTCCGAAGCCCGAACAGGCAGATATTATCGAAATAGGTTGGGCACGCTCCGATGATTATTGTGAAGATGGTGAAATGGTTCGCGCGGACACCCGGCTGGTCCGATTGCCTTCTGGTCGTATGTTACCGCCACGGGTGCAGAAGATAACGGGCATAACAGACGACGAACTCAGCGTGGGATTTGATCCGGGAGAAGTATGGTTACAGATTCAATCCACTGCCGAGATTATTAAAGGCTTGAACGGCATGGAAAAGTGTCCCCTTGTCATTCATTTCGCAAAATTCGAGCTGCCATTCCTGCAAGGGCTGCACGTTAACCATGGTCTATGCAGGGATTTTCCTTTCTTGACGTTATGCACTCATGAGATCGCTCGGCGGCTCTTTCCATCTCTTCCGCGCAGGAGTATAAGGGCAATGGCCGGGTATTTTGGCTATTCTCTCCCGAGGTTTAGGCGTTGTAGGGGACATATTGAAGCAACGGCATGGATCTGGCGCGCGATGGTCAAGGTGCTCGGTGAACGGTATGGAGTCGATACGCTCAGTAGATTACTGCAGTGGCTCCAGGATTTCGGGATCATTACCTCGGCCCAGACTGTCTACCCCATGTCGGCGAGTACGCGCAGCAATCTTCCGGATGAGCCGGGCGTCTATCGAATGCTCCGATCGAACGGTGACGTTCTGTACGTTGGCAAGGCGAGTTCGCTCAGGCAACGTGTCAGCAGCTACTTCAGGAAAGGCAGCCGCCATCCTGAACACATCCTCGAGATGCTGTCGCAGGCTAGGAAGCTTGATGTGACCGTTGCTCGGTCTGCGCTCCAGGCGGCGATTCTAGAATCTGATGAAATAAAACGTTCATCTCCGCCATACAATAGGGCCTTGTGCCGGAACGACCGGAAGGTCTGGTTTTGTTCGTCTGATTTCCTTGAATTCGAGGCAGTGCCGACGCGAAGTTGCAGAATTGGACCAGTTGTTTGCCGTGAATGCGTTTCGCGACTAGCAACGATCAGCCAATTGGTAAGAATGGAGGATGCGTATTCCGCAGATGATGAACTCCTCAATACAAGCACGGGCATTCCTGATGAGTACCTTCCTGAGGGCAGAATCATTGCATCGGGGTTGGCGTTGTTTTGCAGGCGGTACCGACGGATTCTGGAGAAGGGTTCCGCAGAACACGGGTTGATCGAAATAGGCAAGCAGCTGTGGCTCCAGAGGCAGAGAGAGAAGGAGATGGCAAACGGTGAACCTGAAGATTTCCAATTGGAAAGTGTGCGGGTGCCGGCGTGGACCGCAGAGTCTGTATGCCATCATATAGAATCGAATCTAGCAAGAGGTGCTTACGAAGTTCGTAGAGCACGCTGGTTTGTGCTCCTGTGCGAGTCTTCACTCTGTTGGGAGGAACGCAGGGGAGAGCTGTCGCAAAAATTCCTGGCAGTATTTGACAGCGGTCAGGTGTTGTACCTGAGGGAGATGGATGCGGTTGACATTCCGGTGCCGCCTCGGTACGGGAAAAAGTATAGAGAAAGACAGAGCAATTTTGATCTAATGACATTTGACCGCATGAGGGTGGTGACGACCGAGATCAGAAAGGCAGTAGCGGAAGAAAGGATGATTAGACTGCGGTTCAATCGCCACCATTTTCTGGATGAAAAATCACTATCGGGAATACTGAAGTGGATATAGATAAAGTAGTTGCAGATCGTCATTCGAATCCCTGAGGTGAAAAAAAAGGGAGCGGTGTTATGCACCGCTCCCCGGTCAATGTGATGATTGCTCTATCGTATGAGCAGCAGTTTCGTCGTTTGGGCAAATTCAGCCGCTTTGAATCTGATGAAATAGACGCCCGTACCTACTTGACGATTAGCCTCGTCCGTTCCGTCCCACATGAGCGTCGATTCGTTACTCAAAGTGAATGATCCGGGATCGAAAGACTTCACCAACTGGCCCGTCGCGTTGTAGATATCTAACGAAACACCGCCCGTTACGTATTCTGCATCACTGATCCTGTACCGCATTAATACGCGTCCACCGGCCGGGTTCGGACTGACGTTGAAGTAATTGCCGCCGGTCATCGTCGAAACATTTTCTTCGATACCGACAAACGTAAAGTACGCGATCACTGTCTTGTCGCCGTTCATGACGATGAAATTAGGATTTGTGGTGCCCCACAGATTACCGCCCCAGTTGTTGAATGCCCACCCTGTATCGGGTACTGCGGTGAGCCAAACGGTGTCGCCTCTGGGGTAGTAGGGCAGTTCAGGTTCCCTGAGGACTTCACCATTGCCGACGATGTTGATGTTCAAGGTGCAGTTGAGGGTCTGGAAGTTTGCGGTAACTACTTTATCGTAGTCGATGAGGATCGTATCGGGGTTAGCATTGCCCGTGAGATCACCGGTCCACACCACGAATTCCCATCCTGCGTCGGGTATTGCAGTCACTTCGACACTCGTTCCCGGCGAATACGAAGGTCCAGGTGGATTTATGTTCACCGATCCGCCGCCGGCAATGTTGATGTTGAGAAAATACTCCATCAAGTAATCCCAGCCGATCGCGTCGAACATCACCCGATCCGGCACTCTGTAATAATATGGATAGTAGGTCTGTCCGGTGCTGAATGTCGGCTGCATTATTGCATTGACGTAGCCCTGGCTGAAATGCGAAGCCTGGTATGGGTCGCCGTCCGACATACGGTATTCGACCTCGATCAAATCGGAATTGACATCGTCGACTCCGGGTGACAGATCGACCATACGTGCGGTGGTCTGGAACTCACTCCAGGTATCTGGGTTGAAATCACCCGTTCCATCCGAATTCTGGAAACGGTAGATGTCCATGACTTCTATATCCATGCCAGTGCCATCGGCATTCGATCCGAACCCCAGAACGTGGCCGACTTCATGCACTGCGACAGACTGGAAACACATGCCGGTGACGCCATCGCTCGGGTCGTAGTCAAATGTGAAATTAGTGCTGAATTGTACCTGTGCACACAAACCCGAGTAAGGACCGATCGCGGCGTTATAGGGTGCGATCCGAAACTCGACCTGGTTCTCGTTAGTGACCGTTGAGCTGCTATAGGTATACCGTACCGGGATCGTGTTCGTTGTCGGCAACCATGCTTCGACAGAATCATCGGCATCCATGTCACTGACCAGGCTTGATTGAACTGTTGTCCACGGCGTCATTGGCGCCAGGTAGCTTATCGCCCAGCCTATTACTCCTGCGGGCAGGGAGGCGTAACTCACACTGATGCTGACCGTTACGTCATCGTCAAAGAGTGTTTCAATATATACTGCAACCGATTCCAAGGCAGCCATTGCTTCAGGCGGCACATTGGTGCAGTTGAAGACGATGTTTATGCCGCGCCCGTCACGATCCGGACTTACTATCGTGGCATTGGGGTCATTCTCGAATGCTTTGCGATTCTCGGTGACCATATTCTTGAATTCCTGAGGCGTTATTCTTGAGAGGTCGCTGCCGATGACCGGAGACGCAACGTATCCGGGTTCACGGAAGTAGTAGTCTTTTTCAAGGTAGGTGCTCCTTTGGGCCACGAGCGCATGTGGCGCGATGAGCATTATCATGGCAAAGGTGCAAAGCCTCCTCGTCCATACATTGCTTCTCATAATATCCTCCTGTTGGAGATGCATTTGCTTATTCACCGCTAATTCTATCATCTAAATCGATCTGAAAAACCATATATTGAATTTCTATCAATAATAATAAATTAAGCGGAAATGTCAAGGATTGTCTTGTGCCTGCCAGTCGTGTACTCCTTGACATTCCCATGATTCGACATATAATCCCTAAGGAACAATATAGAGCCGTATAACG
>CP070795.1:768633-793320 GCA_020343455.1 Caldifarciminota bacterium | reverse complement strand
AGAATCCGGCAGTGATGCCGGAACAAGAGAAATGGCTATCAACTACAGAACCCGGCTTACAGATTACCCCGCATCTGATTCATTGACAGTATTGCTGCGCTTAGCTATCATAATCGCATCCACTCATGACCAGATGGGAATCTAAAAATAGTCAGGGCACGGCTTCCGCCATCATGATCAGAGGCAAGCGGATACCGCCACCCATAGTTCAGATCCTTAAGAACCGGGGTTATGACACACCCCGGTCAATAGAGACGTTCTTTGCACCGTCACTATCTGATCTACATGATCCATTCCTCCTGCAAGACATGGACAAAGCCGTCGCACGCATCATCGACGCCATAAAGAAGAAAGAAAAGGTCATGATCCACGGCGACTATGATGCAGACGGAATCACCGGAACGGCCCTATTGACGACAAACCTGAGGCGCCTCGGTCTCGACGTTGACTGCTACATTCCGCACCGGCTCGAAGAGGGTTATGGGCTGTCAATCAATGGAATAGAGAAAGCAGTCGCAGATCGACGAACGCTCGTCATTACAGTCGACTGCGGAAGCAGCGCACTTACTGAGATCGCGCTGGCAAATGAACGTAACGTAGATGTCATCGTCTGCGACCATCACGAACCCAAAGAAGACCTTCCTCGAGCGCTGGCTCTCATAAACCCGAAACTACCTGGCAGCAATTATCCATTCAAGGAACTTGCCGGCGTCGGCGTCGCGTTCAAACTACTCAGCGCCCTCTACAAAAAGTTAGATCTACCGGGTGAAGAACTCCATAAGGATCTGGACCTCGTTGCTCTCGGAAGTGTGGTCGATATCGTGCCGCTCATCGACGAGAACCGCACTCTCATCAAGTACGGTATGAATCGCATGCAGAAGAGCAGCAAGAAAGGCATTAAGGCGCTGCTGAATGAAACAGGTCTGTCCGGCGAGATCAACACGCATCATCTTGGCTTCATCGTCGGTCCGCGCATAAATGCTTGCGGACGAATGCACGATGCGCAGAATGCGCTCGAACTATTTCTAACGCAAGACATGTCCCGCGCCCTCCAAATCGCACGGAGTCTTTCCGTGGACAACGAAACGAGGAAGGAGGTACAGGACGAGACATATCGCGCCGCAGTATCAATGATACAAGCAGCAGAGCTTGTACAAAACCGTGTCATTGTAGTAGCCCACACGGGCTGGCATGAAGGTGTGCTCGGGATCGTTGCTTCGCGCATCGCCTCTGATTATTTCCGGCCGGTTGTCATAATGACGATCAGACACGATACGGTCAAAGGCTCGGCTCGCTCCATACCCGGATTTGACATCACTGCAGCGATCGGGACGTGCGGGGAAATCCTGACGAAATATGGTGGCCACGCCCAAGCTGCCGGAGTCGAACTCCACCTTGACAAACTCGAGCGATTCAAAGACTGCGTGAATGAGTATGCCCAGAGATTCGAGGGCTCGCTATTTGAGAAATGCAGTTTCTATGATATGCAACTTGATCTTCCCCATCTGACCAGTGATGTAATTCATTTCCTGAGATTCTTCGAGCCAACCGGCATCGCCAACCCTCAACCAACATTTCTTGGTGAAAACCTCGAGGTTGTCGGCGTGCCGCGGGTCGTCGGCGCCAATCAAAACCATTTGATGATCTCCTTGAGGCAGCAAGGCAGGGTATTCCCGGCAATTGCCTACGATAGGGCAGACGATATCCTCGACATAGAAGTAGGCAAGACTCGTGTCAACTGTCTCTATTCTGTGGCTGAGGACTCATTTCTGGGCAAAAGGAAGACGACGCTCAAGATCAAGGAGATGACGAAGGTCAACTGATGAAGTGGCGATTGGTCGACACGGGCAAGAGCAGGTATTACGAGTTCAAGAAAGGCGGTCATTCTGCCTTCTACACGACAAAGCACGGGCAGGATGATCTCATCAGTGATGCCAATCCGCTATTTCTGAAACAGATCCACTCGAAGGTTATAGTTGACATCGACGCAGCAGTTGAGTTCGTCGGCGATGGGCTCGTGAGCTCCTTGGACCGGTGCATCGGCGTAAAGGTCGCGGACTGTCTTCCCGTTTATCTGTTCGCGCCGGGTAAAATATGCGTCATCCACTGCGGTTGGCGTGGTATTATCGCAGGTATCGCCAAGGAAGCGAAGAGGCTACTCAAGAATTTTACCTATGTCATGGGCGCTTCGATCGGCACATGCTGCTATGAGGTCCAACAGGATGTTGCCGACCTCTTCACCCACGATTACCCTCACGCCGTGAAGCAATACGACGGCGGCTACTTCCTTGACCTCAAGGCAGCCGTCATGCACGACCTTGGTTCCGGGTCGCTGATCGGAGCACTCGACCTTTGCACAAAGTGCCACCCCGAATCCTTTTTTTCCCACCGGCTCGGCGACGGGAAAAGAAATTATGCTTTCATCTCAGGCAGTACGGGCAATGATTCCTCCCGCCGTCCTGAAGGATAATACCGCCCCATGAGATATCTGGGCCTACTCTTACTGCTTCCCGCCATCGTTGTTGCCCAGGAATGGACCATGCTCGTATATGTGGCGGCAGACAACGATCTCGCTCAATGGGCCGATTCAGATCTAGTCGAGATGGAACGCTTCGGATCCGATCAGAATATCTCGATTGTCGTTCAAGTCGACAAGCCGAGCATAGGCGCAAGGCGTCTATTGGTCGGGCAGGGGTCATCTCTTGTCATCCAGGATCTGGGAATCATCGACATGTGCTCGTGGCAAACCCTTGCCGATTTCATCTACTGGGGTATAGCAAATTTCCCTGCTCGCCGCTATTGCGTAATTCTCTGGGATCACGGCAGCGGTTGGACTATGGTGCCAAGCCGATCCTTTGGCGCCGACTGGTCGAGCGGCAATGTTTTGAGCATCGCAAGCGGAGATTTCCAGAAGGCATTGAGTGCAGCATACGAATACACGGGAAGGCGTATAGATCTCTTCGCTTTTGACGCCTGCTTGATGCAGCAGATCGAGGTTGCGTTCGAGACAAGGAACTATGCCCTGCTATTCCTTGCTGCCCAGTCTATCATGCCCCTTGCAGGATTCAGGTACGACGCAATACTCGAACGGCTACATGCCGATCCTGACATGAATGGTTCGACCCTCGCACACCATATCGTTCAGACTACCGTCGGCAATTATGAAGGACTCCAGCCGGTTACGCTCTCAACAGTCGACCTCTCAAAACTCAATGATCTGGTGCAGGTTCTCTCCAATATCGAAAGTCGAATGATGATGGAATCACCCAACCCAATTCTCTACGCCGCACGACATAATGTCCAGTCGATCCCGGCGATCGGATGTACTCCGGACACGACAGATGATCTCATAGACCTTGGAGACTTCATCGAAGGATTGGCAGATGCATACGCGCACATCGATTTCGACGCCCTGAGCAATGCCTATGCTCAAACCATTCTCCACCATGATTATTGGGGCGACGCGTTCGGAAGTACCACTGGTTTGACCGTCTGGTTTCCGGATGTGTATCGACAGTTCAAACAACTCCTGAGCGACTACGAGAACCTCGATTGGGTCCAGTCGAGGTGGCTGAGTTTTCTGAACTGGTACTATGACAGCGACGATATCAGACCGACCGATCCTGCAATGGTGGCAACCGATCCAGGCAGTAATAATGACTTCCGTCTCATATGGACGGAATCTTACGACCTGGCTCCGGTCACGTACAACGTTATCCAGGCGACCGAAATGAACGCGATCTTCACCGACCCATGCGAAGATTCTAGTTCATGGAATTTTTCAGGATTCGACATCAGCGCAGTTGATCCCCATGCCGGTAGCCATTCCTTTTTTTCAGGCAACGCAGGCAATCTTAGTAATTATATCGAGACGAAAGACAACGTTGTTATCGACGATCTTGGACTGATGAGCATCTACCTCCGCTATAGCACCGAAGACATGACCGATTCATTGATCATCGAATACGGAACGTTTCGGGACGTACACTACGGGTATTCCGGCGGCTGGATCGAGCGTACGTTGATTCTTCCTTCTGGCACCTATCCGATACGTATTTCATACCGTACGAATACCGTCATCAACGAGGGTGGCTGTTATATCGACGATGTGAATATATATGAACTGACCGGAGGACGCTCTATCCAGCACCTTCTCCAGGATACAATGCTGTATGTCTTCAACAAATCTCTCGGGGATTATCTTTTTGGCACGTATGCCGAAGATATCTACTCGAACAAGAGCAACCTCAGCAATGTGGTCACAATATCGATCACAGACTACGCAGTGCCCTACTCACTTCCCAACCCTTTCCAGACATCATGTTTCATTGTTTTGGATTATCCTGACACCCTGATGCCGGTCGTCCAAATCTACTCGCTGCGCGGCACACGACTGAGGGAATTCAGCCACGATCAGATTGTCGACGGGAAGTTATACTGGGATGGCAGAGATGCCGCCGGACGGGAAGTCGGTTCAGGCGTGTATTTTATCGTGCTGAAGGATGAAGGATTCACGAGGGTCGGCAAGATAGCCAGGCAGAGATGAGAACGAAGATCGCCTTGATTGCGCACGGTGGAGCAGGTGGCATAAACTACCCTCACCGGCGCCGTACCGGGTTGCAAAGAGCAGTACGCGTCGGATATGAAGTCCTCCGCCAGGATGGCTCGAGCCTCGACGCGGTCGAGCAAGCAGCCATTATCCTCGAGGACACCAGTATCTTCAATGCCGGTACAGGTTCTTACCTCAACCTGGCCGGCGCGGTGGAGATGGATGCTTCAATTATGACCAGCGAATTGGGGTTCGGTGCGGTCGGGGTGATCAGAGACGTTAAGAACCCGATCAGCATCGCGCGCATGGTGATGGAAAGAACGGACCACCTCCTGCTTTGCGGTGAGAATGCTATACGCTTTGCGCGCATGATGGGTGCAGGATATCACAACCCTAAGACGAAAGAGAAGGAAATCATCTGGAAACGTAAAAAGAAGAAGATACAAAGCAACTACTTCGAGAAGATATTCGATTTCACCAATCATTACGGCACGATCGGCGTCGTTGCGATCGACAAATCCGGAATGATTTCAGTCGCGACATCGAGCGGGGGCATAAACCTGCGGCTGCCTGGCCGCGTGGGCGATACGCCGATCATCGGTGCAGGCACATATGTCAACTCCACTGCCGGTGTGAGTACAACCGGACACGGTGAAGAGATCATGCGCCAAATCCTGGCTTTTCGCGCCGTTGCATTGATGAGCAGGATGTCGGCCAAGCAGGCCGGCAGGAAGGTTATAGCCCATGCGACAAAGTCAGGATGCCGGTGCGGCTTGATCGGGATAAAGAAGGATTCAGAGATATTGTATCTAAGCAACACACAGGCAATGTCCTGGTGTTACATAAAAAATGGCGCAATGCGTTCCTTCTGAGGGACAGTTGACAAGCAGAATTCATTATATATAATACCCAATGGCGACTATCGACAACGTGTTGTGTCCAGTATGTCTATTCACTTCGAATTACATAAACCTCATCGTTACCGATGAGGAATTCTATATTTGCCCTAAATGTAAAACCACTTTCTCCTACGAAGAATTGATGCAATTGTATACACTCAGTCAGTTCACCTACGACCTTGGCAAGCCAAAACACAAACCGACTACGTAATAACGCGTATTATTTAGGCTAATCTTCAGAACAAATCATTAAGTTCCTGGGAAGAAGGCTGGCGTTGATGTTTGTAGAAGAAGATCTTACTGTGATCGCCATTTTCTTCATGTTCCTCTATGCAACACCAGTCCACGGAAAACACACGAAACCTTGATATTAACATCCCGGCCACGAATCCGGCGACCAGAATACCCATGGCCAAGGCACCGGTGATGCCCGTGCTGAACGACTTTATCGATACGACCGTCTTTTGTTCTTTCTTTACCGAAGGTTTAGCGTATGCAACCTCGATCTGTCCCGCTGACTGCAGGTGGTAGAGACAAGCGTATGTGTGGAATTTACCGAGTCCTGATATCTGCAGGAGATCGTCGACGCTTCGCCTTTCGTCGATCAGCGAAAGAACACGGGCCTCATCCTCTTTTAGCTGAAGCTTCAATTCGGGCCGATCGATTCGTTTAAACACGATATCTCCCGATGAGATCGCCTTGGATATCCTCGGCCATTCATCTAACCGTCGTGCCGATTCTAGTATCAGGCCTTCAGTATGCATTCTGACCTTAATAACACTCTTGGGGTAGATCAGTGCACCCTCATTGAACTTGAAATCACCCTCTTTCCATGTGAACAGTTCATCCATCACTTCCTGTATTTTGAATTTTATCGTTCTTTCAATCTCTTCGATCGTCAGATATTTATCTTCAATGATGATACTGATGACCGGTCTTTTCGTTTCATGATGAATGTCCACGATCATATCAAACAGGTTCTTGCCGATCATCCCCGACTTAACCAAGTATGTTTCCAGGCTTTCTACCCTCTCCCCGACCTCAAAGAAGGCACCGGCGACATCTCCATCCACAAAGCCGACATCGGCAACCTCTGGATGCTTCCTGATCTTCAGTACGCCGGTGAGGTGTTCGCTCGAAATGAGCTGCAAAACGCTCGATATATTCAGGCTCTTAAGATCGCCTTCAATTGCCATGATAACCCCTGAGTGATAAGAAGGTATAAATATACGCAACCCCTGCAACAATGACAGCGAGCGCTACAAAGATCGGCGTCATCGGAAGGCTAACCCAACCTGCTGGCTTGACAAAGAATTCCGACATCAACAGCGGAATGTAGGCGAGCATTACGACGCAAACTATCAGAAGCCCGACAAGGTTCCTATTGGTGTAGATCAACCCGGACCCAGGCACGAGTATATTAATTACATACGCAATGGCTGAACGCATGCGGTGACGGCGCTTAGTCACTGAGTGCTTAAGTATTGCCTCCATTTCCACATTTTCAGTCGACTTCAATCTACCAAAGCAATCCTTGCATACAGTTTCACCATCATTTTCTTCCTTGCATTTTTGACAAATCGCTCGGCCGCAAGCCCCACAATAGTAAGGTGAAGAGAACCGGAATGGCAGAAACGTGAGTGCAAACATCAATGCAAAGGTGAAGAAAAATACGGGGTTAACACTGTCGAACACGTCTATCCGTTCAGATAGCAATATTTCATAGTATTCGCGAATGGACGGCATAATGTCCAAAGGCACATTCGACGGAGACGACAACCCCTTCCGGCGCGCTTCAGCCATATATCTCGATGATTCGCTATATTCGAGATTCTTCAGTTTAAGAAGCCCCATGTTGAAAAACGGTTCACCACGGTCAGCGGCCCGCATTACGTAGTGGTAGAGTGTCTCTGCTCTCGCCTCTTCGCCATACAACATGTAGATGTTGGCGAGGTTGTTGACGACCGCAATCTCCCGGTGCCCTTTGTAATACATTTCCTCATACAACGACATTGCCTCGTCGAGTTCACCCTTCTGTTTGAGCGCATACGCAGATAGTATTTTCTCGCTGTCATTCTCGGCCTCGATGGTTACGTCGTTGTCGTAGTACACCATCTCGTAGAGTTGGTGAATCCTCGAGTCCTTGGTAAGGAAATTGACCAGGTTATGGAGCGGCAGAGAGAAAACGTACCCGAGAATTAATAGCGCAAACAGAACCCTTAGCCAGTTACGCTCCCGCGTACTCAGAACGAACATGAGCAGCACTCCATAGCTGACTAAAATCGGGAAGAGATTACGGAAAACAAGTACCGGCAATATCATTATCGCAAGGCCGATGATCCCCTTGAGCTTACCGTGTCCCTGGGGATCGATGCGATGGCTGAACAGCGGCAGATAGTATACGGTCTTGGCTATAACATACACGAGAGTGCACATGAACATCGCGAGGAAGATCAATACTATAGCGTTCGCAATGAGAAAGAGCTGTCCTCTGAGATCGTTGAAAACGGGGAGCGATAGAGCCACAATCAAGGGATCGATCCTCCGTTCCTTTACCGCAAGGGCAATGAATGACACGTAATTTTCTATCGCCGATGTATCGAAATGGCTCGCGAGATGGAGTTTGTTCATTGCGACATCATAGTCCCCAGAATCTCTCGCCTCCCATCTCAAGACCGCTGAGAGATGGAAATTCCGCCTCATGGTGGCGCGCGCGAGTAATGAGTCGGCCTGCGGATCATTCGCAGCGTTGCGCCAGAACCATAGCACGATCGGGTCACCGGCGAATTCCGTTATTTTGTAACGCCCCTGAGTGAGGCCAATGAAAAGTTCCTCGCTCCTTTCTGATTCTAGAAAATCTTGATATTGTGCGTTGAATTGACATACAAGGATTAGGATGACCCCCAGCATTGGTGAATTATAGGGGAGATTCAATAGTTGTCAATACTCAATCGACACTTAAGTTCGAACTGTTGCCGAAAATAGGGATAGACACCATTTTTCGAGCCCTTTCCTTGACTTATTGCATTTATTGACTATAATTACCATAGATTAGCTATCTCTTTTCATGAGCAGTCAATTGTAGCAAATCAAATGCCAGAAAGGAGGACTTGATGCCTCAAGTCAAGATTTTAGAGGAAGTTTGTAAGGGTTGTGGGTTGTGTTGCGACGAAGTATGTCCGGTGAATATCTTAGTCCTTTCACCGGACAGGATCAATTCCAGTGGTTACCACCCTGCCGAGGTAACGGATAACAGCAAATGCATTGGTTGTGGCTACTGCTTCAAGATTTGCCCCGAACCAGCAATCGAGATATACAAGTAGAGGAGATGCGATGGCAGAGAAGAAGTTGATGTATGGTAATCATGCAATAGTGGAGGGCGTACTGGCGGCCGGCTGCCGCTTTTTTGCCGGCTATCCAATCACGCCGCAGAACGAGATACCAGAATTCATGTCGATCCGGATGAATGAAATCGGCGGCGTTTTCATACAGACCGAGAGCGAAATAGCCGCGATAAACATGCTCTTTGGCGCCGCCGCGGCCGGGAAACGAGCAATGACCTCTTCTTCGTCGCCCGGGATCAGTTTGATGCAGGAAGGTATTTCTTACATTGCCGGCGCCGACATCCCGGTCCTCGTCGTGAATGTTGTCAGGGGAGGCCCTGGACTGGGCAATATCGCTCCGGCGCAGTCTGATTACTTCCAAGCAACAAGGGGTGGCGGACATGGTGATTACTTCACTATCACCCTTGCACCGAATTCGGCACAAGAATTGTATGAATTCCCCAAAATTGCGTTCGAACTGGCCGAGAAATACCGGAACCCCGCATTGATCCTTGCCGACGGTCTGCTCGGACAGATGATGGAGCCCGTCGAATTCTCATACAAACCCTTCGATCCTGAAACACTGCCTGAACCGCCATACGCTCTATCCGGATGCAAGAATAGAGAAAGGCGAATCGTACGCTCATACGATCTGAAACCTGGCAAACTCGAGGCTTGGAATTGGCAACGCCAGAAGAAATACGAGCAGATCGTCGCCAACGAGCAGAGATTCCAAGCCACTGCATGCGATGATGCGGAATTGATCATCGTCGCCTACGGCACATGCGCACGCGTCTGCGATGCTGCAGCCAGGATGGCACGCGCCAAGGGATACAGAGTCGGGTTGTTGCGGCCCATCACGCTCTGGCCGTTTCCAAGCAATATACTCTCTGCTCTTGCAGAGAAAACCGATCATTTCCTCGTCGTCGAAATGAATATGGGTCAAATGGTCGATGATGTGAAGCTGGCCACTGAGTGCAGCAAGAAAATATTCTTCCATGGAAGACCAGGCGGTGGTGTGCCTACTCCTCCGGAGGTATATGGCAAGATCGAGACTATTCTCGGAGGTGCGCGATGAAACAGCTTTTCGGCAGACCCGCAGGGCTAACTGACATCTCGCAGAGATACTGCCCCGGATGCGGCCACGGCATTGTCCACCGGATAATCGGTGAACTCCTGGTAAAACTCAATATCCGGGAACGAACGATCGGCATCGCACCTGTCGGTTGTTCCGTATTCGCCGACGAATATTTCAACTGCGATATGATTCAACCTCCCCACGGACGCGGTCCGGCAGTTTCTACCGGGATAAAGCGTTCGCGACCGGATTGTATCGTATTCAGTTACCAGGGTGACGGCGATCTCGCTGCGATCGGCACTGCCGAGATCGTCCACGCAGCGGCACGCAACGAGAACATCACCATCATCTTCATCAACAACGCCATTTTCGGCATGACCGGCGGCCAACTGGCACCGACGACCCTTCCTGGAATGAAATCAACGACGTCGGTCCAGGGCCGAGACATAAAGAAACAAGGATACCCGATCAAGGTGTGCGAACTCCTTTCTGGACTCGACGGACCATACTACCTTGCCCGGACCGCGGTAGACACACCTAAGAATATCATCAACACAGAGAAAGCCTTGAAGACTGCGTTTACGTACCAGATCGAAGAGAAAGGTTTCTCCTTGGTTGAAATACTGTCTATGTGTCCCACCAACTGGGGGATGACGCCAGTACAGTCGAAAAAATGGATCGAGAATACCATGGTCAAGTACTATCCGCTCGGCGAATACCGGAATCGCGCAAAGGAGGAGAAATGACCACGGAAATAATCATTTCCGGGTTCGGCGGGCAGGGAATCGTTTCCTCGGGGATTATCCTGAGCCATGCCGGATTATATGAGAGCAAAAACGTCACTTTTTTCCCTTCGTACGGAGCAGAAATGCGCGGCGGTACGGCAAATTGCTCTGTGGTGATATCGACCGAACCCGTAGCATCACCGATCGTTGCGACCCCTGACATCGTAATCGTCATGAATGAACCATCTCTCACGCGCTTCGAACCTGCCTTGAAACCGAAAGGCCTTTTGTTTTATAACAAAACACTGATCAAATCGGTCCCGAAAAGAGAAGACATCACCATCATCCCCGTCGAGGCCAACGCAATCGCTGAAGAACTCGGTCGGGGACGTATTGCCAATATGGTCATGCTCGGCGCCATGATTAAGAAGACGACCATCCTCAAACTCGAAACCCTTAAGAGGGCACAGCGCAAGAGGTTCAGCAGGGCGAGCGACGAGCAACTTTCGCTCAATGATAGAGCACTGGACCGTGGTTACGGATTGTTTTAGGGGATTAGGGATCGATCAGCTGATCCGGGTGACTTTCCTTGAACGCTCCAGCAATTCTCGATGACATCCTGCCGCTGGTAAGGAAACCCGTTCGCTATACCGGCGGCGAATATAATATCACACTCAAGAAGAATCCTAAGATACACGTCGGCCTCATATTCCCGGAGATCTATGAACTGGGAATGTCCAACCTCGGGCTCAAAATCATATACCACCTGTTCAACCGCGAACGAGACGTGCAGTGCGAAAGGATCTTCGCTCCCTGGACAGACTATGGAGATAGACTGAGAGAATACGACATCGCCCCCTATGGCCTCGAGACAAAACGATCGCTGAATGATTTTGACATACTGGGATTCTCTCTGCAGAACGAATTATGCTACACTACGGTATTGTACGTTCTCGATCTGGCAAGAATACCTTTCCGTGCCGCCGATCGCACATCTCACCATCCGATTGTCATTGCCGGCGGACCCGCAACAGTGAATCCCCGACCGATGTCTCTGGTCTTCGATGCATTTGTCATAGGTGATGGCGAACCCGTTGTCGGGGAACTCACCAGGATCCTCAAAGACATACCGATCGACAGAAAGGATGATCGCCTCCGCGCCATGTCGAAGGTACGTGGCGTCTGGGTACCGCAGATCCATGGTTATGATACAAGAATACAGAGGCTAACAGCAAGCGAACTCGACGAAGATTCCGTACCGCTCCCGCCCATTCTGCCGATATGCGACATTACACATGACCGCTACGTGATCGAGGCGATGCGCGGTTGCACCTGGGGTTGTCGTTTCTGCCAAGCTGGGTACGTTAATCGCCCGCTGCGTATAAGGCATGAATCGGAGATCTTAAAGGCTGTGGAAAAGGGCATAAGACAGACCGGGTGGGAGGAAGTCTCGCTTCTGTCCTTCTCGATTCTTGACTACCCTGACCTGCTCAATCTTATCCGCAAGCTCAACGACATGCTCAGAAAGAAGGTCGTCAGCATATCACTTCCGGCAATGCGTGGCGAACTCTTCACTGAAGACCTCGCATTATTAATGAAGGAGATAAAGAAGAGTGGTTTGACTTTTGCTCCCGAGACAGCGAATGATGAGCTCCGGCGTAGGTTGAACAAATCTTTCTCAAACGAACGCCTCATTTCGTCAATCAGCACGGCATATCGTTTAGGCTGGAGGCAGGTGAAGTTATATTTCATGATCGGCTTGCCATTCGAAACCGACAGCGACATCGACGAAATAAACCGGCTGAGCGATGCGATATTGAAAGCATGTCCTAAGGGAAGCATCAAATTGTCACTTAATGCTTTTGTGCCAAAACCCCACACTCCATTTGAATCGGTCGAGTTCGCGCCCCTCGCAGAACTGCATGCCAAGATCAAAAAGATCAAAAATGCAAAAACGCGCCGCCGTGAAATAAAGTACCAGTCTCCTGAGGCTTCGCGCATTGAAGCGATCCTTTCGAGAGCAGATGAAAGAATATTCGACGTCGTAGAAACCGTTTACAGATCCGGCGGTAAATTCGAGGAATGGCGCGAGGGGTTCAACTTTGCGCGCTGGCAAGAAGCCTTCAGCGAACACGGGATAGACCCGCAGGGATATTTGTCACCCAGCGAGAAGTACCCATGGGACATTGTACGGGTAGGAGTCGATAAGACCTTCCTGGATAAAGAATTCCAGAGAGCACGTCTCGCTGTGACGACGGAGAACTGCTATTACAAGAAGTGTGTGAAGTGCGGGGCATGTGATGGAAACCGGCCGATTCATGAAGAGAGCCCGGAGAAATATCAGAATAACGCAGTCGATTGGACAGTACGCGACAAGCACGTGGCATACCGCGTGAAATATTCGGTCGGCGAAACCTTCCGCTATGCATCACACCTGGATATAACCAGGACCATCTACCGTGCCTTACGCCGATCAGACCTGCCGATCAAATACTCCCAGGGATTCTCACCGATACCCAAAGTCTCTTTCTGCCCGCCGAAGAGTGTCGGGCAGATATCAAAGGGTGATTTCTTCGATCTCTACCTGAGAACCGAGTATTTCGGAAATATCTCAAGAGAGTTGAACGCCCGCCTGCCATCCGGCATAAGGGTACTCGACATACGCGCCATCGACCCTAAGACGCCGTCACTGTCGGTGTCGATAAACCTGATATATTACGAGGCCGACGTCCAGAGCGGCGACATACGACAAGAGATCGACCCGACGTCCCCGGATCCGATCTATGTCGACACCCGGACCGGAAAGAAGAATATCGTGAACGGAATCCAATCAATAGCGTACAATGGCAACTTTACCTGCGGGCTCTACTACGGCAAGGGGCAGATCGGCATCTATGATCTCCTTGCCTACCTGACTGACCTGCCGATGGCGCAGGCAAAAAGATTCAAAGTAACGAGAAAAACAATGTTCATAGAGAAAGAAGGTCAATTACTTTCTCCAATGGAGGTCAAGTGAGAAGAAAAGATATCATCGTAAACGTTTCAGATAATGAGACCAGAATCGCAGTGATGGACAACGGCAACTTCGTCGAGTTCTTCCTCGAACGGGCCGAACAGACAAGCCTCGTCGGCAACATCTATAAAGGCAAGGTCCTTAACCTTATTTCAGGCCTGAAGGCCGCGTTTGTGAACATCGGCATTGAGAAAAATGGATTCCTTCCCCTCAACGAAATACCCTTCGAGGAATTCTCCGAACTCTTCGAAAGCGAAATTGAAATGGAGCACGAATACCGCCCTGAAGAGATAAAGCTCAAAGAGAACCAGGAAATAATCGTCCAGGTAACCAAGGATTCATACGGTATCAAAGGGCCACGCATCACTTCATACATATCTATTCCTGGACGCTATGTGGTACTGCTCATTAATGCCAAGAACATCGGGATCTCCCGTAAGGTCCGACAGCGACGCGTCCGCGAAATGCTGTTCAGAACCGCCAAACACGCCAAGCCGGTCGGCATGGGGTTGATCATCAGAACAGCTGCCGCCCGTGCAAAACCCGAAGAGATCAGAAGGGAGGTCGAGGTCCTCAAGCGTGAATGGAACAGGAACCTCGAGAAGACGAAGAACCCCGCACCGGTCCTCGTCTACCAGGAGCCGGATGCACTCATCCAGACCGTGCGCGATATCTTCAACAATGAAGTGAGAAATCTGGTCGTTGATTCGCCACCAGTATACAGCAAGATCATCGCCTACCTCGGCAAAGTGTCACCACGCATGCGTTCGCGTGTGAAGCTCTACAGGGATTCACAACCGATCTTCGAACGCTACGGCGTCGAGGAGAAGCTAAAGAGCATCCTCGAAAGAAAGATTTGGCTGCCGAGCGGTGGATATATCGTCATCGATCAGACAGAAGCGCTCGTAACAATCGACGTCAATACAGGTAAATCGTCCAAAGAAAAACAGGCAGAGAAGCTTGCCTTGTCGACCAACCTCGAGGCGCTCAGAGAAATCGTTCGGCAATTGCGCCTGCGGGATATCGGAGGACTGGTCATCGTCGATCTCATCGATCTCACAAAGAGGGAGAACACCGACCGCATGTTGAGAGAATTCAAATCGATGATCCGCGAAGACAAAGCCCGTTACCGGATCGGTGGGATCAGTGAGTTCGGCCTTCTGGAATTCACACGCGAAAGATCGAGGACGAGTATTACTTCGAGTCTAAGTGAAACATGCCCGATATGTAAAGGCCGGGGTAGAACGATCTCCCGCTTGAGTGCGGTCGGGTATATCGAACGATGGTTCGTGGCAAATGGGGCAAACATTAAAGGCAGGATGGTTGAACTGCAAGCATCCCCGCGTCTTGCTGATTACCTGAGCCTTCGACATGCAGATACGATCGCCAAAATCGCCAAGACTTACAACCTCATCCTGCGAATCAAAGCCGATTACGCGTTCAATGAAGGTGATTATAAAGTTGTAGTAATGTGAGGGACAGAGGAGCTATCGACACATGACAGGATTCACTGACGATATCACCGAGGACCGGATTGTCCAATTGCAGGAGATGGCGCGCCTTTGCCGCGGGGACATTATCAAGATGACGACTGTAGCCGGTTCTGGTCATCCGGGCGGATCGATGTCATCGATCGACATCTTTCTGACATTGTTCAGCCATGCCCGAATCTCAGTCAAAACATCTTCCGAGCGCGATCGCGACCGTATCATCGTCAGCCACGGACACACGGCGCCCGGTCTCTATGCATGCCTCGCTCATCTTGGGTTCATAGACCGGGAAGGCCTGCTCGCTTGTTTTCGTAATGCGAACAGCCCGTATGAAGGGCACATCGAACGGGACGTACCGGGCGTTGAATGGACCTCGGGCAATCTGGGGCAGGGATTATCAGCCGGATGCGGCTTCGCCCTCGCCGGCCGGCTCAATGGGCTAAGGTACAACACCTTCGTTGCCATGAGTGATGGCGAGCAGGCCAAAGGACAGGTTGCCGAGGCGCGCCGATTCGCCCGCAAATATGACCTGAATGACTTGACCGTTATCATCGACCATAACCACATCCAGATCTCGGGGCGGACCGAAGATGTCATGCCGGTGAACATTAAGGAAAATTACCTGGCCGATGGCTGGCGCGTCCTGGAAACCTCTGGCCACCATTTTAAGGAACTCTACAACGTAATACGGCAGGCTCTCGCCGACAGGGACCACCCCTATGCCATCATCGCGGAGACCATCATCGGCAAGGGTGTCTCATTCATGGAGAATCGACGTGAATACCACGGCCGTGCATTGACCGAAGAGGAATGCATCAAAGCCCTCGGTGAACTCGGGATTTCCGGCGGCATCAATACGATCACCCGGGCGCGTGCCGCTTGCCGGCCTGCGCGACCCAGGAATGCCGATGTCGTATTCCCGTCAATTGACACCGGCAGCCCAAAGACATACGACAAGGATACCCATCCCAGGGCAGTCTTTGGCAGCGTACTCGCCGAGATCGCCGAACGCAACCCGAAGTTGCCCATTGCCGTACTCGACTGTGACCTGGCTGAATCGGTGAAATCGACCGAATTCGCGAAGGTCCGCCCGGACGGCTTCTTTGAGGCCGGTGTGAGTGAGCACACGACGGCCACCATTGCCGGTGCTCTTTCGATAAACGGCATCGTCACGGTATGGGCGGATTTCGGAGTCTTTGCGATCGATGAAGTCTATAACCAACTGCGGCTGAACGATATCAATTGCACTAACGTAAAGATCTGTGCGACTCACCTCGGCTACAACGTAGGCCCGGATGGCAAAACACATCACTGCATCGATTACATCGGTCTCTTGAGAAATCTCTTTGGCTTCAAGCTCATCGTCCCCGGCGATCCGAACCAGACCGATCACGCGGTCCGCCATGTCTTGCAGCAGAAAGGCAACTACGTGATCGGCCTCGGCCGTACGAAACTCCCGGTGGTCAGAAGCACTGAGGGAAAAATATTCTTCGATGGCGATTATAATTACGAGTACGGCAGGACGGATCTTGTGCGCAAAGGAGATGACTGCGCGATATTGACGTTCGGTGCAATGCTTCCAATGGCGATCGAGGTTCATGAGAAACTGAAAGCGACCGGGATACACCCCCGCGTCTATAATGTCTCCTCTCCGTTGAGCATCGACACGCGAACAATACACGAGGCAGCAAGAACAAAGTGCATATTCACTTATGAAGACCACGTAGTCGATACGGGGCTGGGTAGTACCGTTGCGCAGATGCTGATCCGCGAAAAACTTAAGACACCTTTAGTCCCAACGGGCATAGAACAGTATGGAAAATCGGATGACCCACAGGTCCTCTACAAGAACTACGGCTTGGATGCCGAATCGCTGGTGCAAAGAATCACGGCGAATCTTTAGTCCTCATCCAAAATGCTCGATCCACGTGCCAGATGCCTTTGTTGACCTCTGAGCAATCCTGACTAAACTGATATGGGGGCTACCGATGACAGTACTCTACCGGTACACAGATCATACGGCGGACCTTGGCATTGAAACATGGGGCAGGTCGCTCGATGAGCTGTTTGCCAATATCGGACGGGCAATCTTCGAAACACAGCTGACAGGCACGGTCAATGCCGAAAAGGAGAAATCTATCGCCTTGCGCAGCGATTCGCTCGAAGATCTCTTCATCGACTGGTGCCGCGAATTGCTATACAATTTTTCGGTCCACGGTTTCATACCATCCGAATATGCAATATCGGTACGAGGTACATCGCTGCGGGCAGTGCTCAGGGGCGACACGTTTGACCCGACCCGCCACCGGGTGAAACTTGAGATAAAGAATCCGACTTACCACGATTTTTCCATTGCAAAAGAAAAGCATGAATTCCATGCCAAAATAATTTTCGATGTATGAAGAAAGGAGAGAAAATGCGGACGAGTAAAATCACCAAATTTATTGTACTCTTCCTCGCATCTATGATCATGGTCCAATCCTTTGTACGAGCCGAGGAGAACGCAATGAAGGATGCAGATAAAGCAACTCTCGAATGGCACAAGAGATTCGCAGTCGAATGCAACAATCGGGTGTGGAATCTCTTAGCCAAAGAAACTCGCTCCGACGAAGAGAGCGAAGAAATGGTACACGCAGCCCATGCTTCTTATTATCACTGGAGCAAAATCGGCGAACCGGTGAATCTTCAACGTGGCGAATGGCTGATCTCTCACGTCTACGCAGTTCTCGAGCGGAGTGAACAGGCAGTTCACCATGCCGTCAGATGCCTGACATTGACTGAGGAACACAAGTTTATAGACTTTGATCTTGCTTATGCTTATGAAGCAATGGCTCGCGCCCATGCCGCAGCACACAGTACTACCGAAGCGAAGAAGTACCTCGATCTCGCACGAAAAGCCGGAGAGTCGATCAAACGGGAAGAAGACCGCAAATTGTTCTTCTCAGACCTCGAAACGGGTCCGTGGTTCGATATCGAATAGTACTGCTATCATCTTAGGCCGACACACACACCTGTCCGACATTAAGACATGATGACACCTCAACCAGCGAAGAGGACTCTCGTCAATCTTTCATCATTCGAGATCCTCACAATGTTCAGAAGGGGTCTCTTCTACAGCTACCTCTCCATCTATCTCCGTTTCTTTCTTGGCCTGAGCGTAACCGAAACGACGCTCTTTGCCACCCTCCCCATGGTGTTAAATGTGGTCTTCCAGAGATTCGTCTGGGGAGCGCTTTCCGACAAGTACCAGAAGAGAAGAACCTACATCATACTGGGTGAAGCCTTGGCCGCAGTCGGCACCCTCCTTGTCTGGTATCTCCACAAGATACCGACATCCAAGGCCACGGCAGGTTATATCATCATCATCGGCCTTTCAGTCGTCGAGATATTCTGGTCTATGTCCAATATCGGATGGAGCGCGATCATCTCTGACCTCTATCCGGAAGAAGAGCGCACCGGTATCCAGGGCAAACTCTCCAGTCTCGGTGCTCTCGGAAGAATAGTAGGCGTACTCATAGGCGGACTGGCGTATGATGGCCTTGCCCGATATTACGAGGGCTGGGGGTTTGATAATGGATTCCTGTTCTTCGTTGCATCCGGGATAATGCTCGCGTCAACGATCCCCATGTTCTTCATACCCGAGGGCGGCGTCACCATTGCACAGACCAAGACCGTACGCAGGAGCAATCATGCCGCTACACTCTCGCGGGTCTTTACCGTTTTCATGCTGGCAATGATCTTCATCAATTTCGGACGCAATTCAATCGCCACGGTGAAGACACAATTCCTTTCACTCGACACCGGATTCAATGTATCGAGCCAGACCCTCAGCTATATCGTCAATATGCAGTCCATCGCTATCTTCATTGTCGGATTATTCATATCGCGTTTGTCGAAATTGTACAAGGACGTTACGCTTTTGTATACAGGGGCGTTGATCGCAATACTCAGCCTTATCGGTTTTGCGCTCGCCTCTGTACTACCTCTGATCTACCTGTGCAACTTCTTCTTTGGAGTATCTATGGTCGTCATTCTATCTTCCTCGTATTCCTACGCTTCGCAATTGATCCCTCCAGAACGTCGAGGCAAGCAGTTTGCCTGGTTCAACGCCACCTTCTTTCTCAGCTGGGGCATGGCAGCGACCTTCATCTCAGGTCCGATCATCGATCTCCTGATAAGAAACGGCACCTCCGAGGTCTTCGCCTACCGGGTCTCATTCGTTGTTTCGGCATCACTGGTCGTGGTTGGATTGGTAATACTCTTTATAACCGACCGTATGAAGAAACGCGCCCTCGCTAATCAATAGGTGTCGCGACCATATCGGCCCTTCTCTTTGTTTGACGCTCCGAGAACCACGATTGCCCTTAAAATTCAGTCTGTCTTGACTTTGTCCTATTATTAGCTACAATAGGGTATGAAATTGATCGAGGAAATCAAGAAAGCCGAAGAACAGGGCGAAATCTTGAAGAAAAATGCCGAATCGAACGGCCAGCAACTGATCCAGAAGACGCGCGCAGAACATGAAGAAAAACTTGGGACACTTGACGCGGTGAGAGACAGAGAGCTGGAAAAAGAGCTCGAAATCGCGAAGAAAACTATCGACAAGGAGCTCGCCACTCTGACAACCCGATATAAGCAGAGTGTGGAGAAGATGGACGAATCATATAAGAAGAATAGAGAAAAAATCATTAAAAAGATCCAGGATATCATTCTCAAATGGCCGTCCTCCCGGTAGAAAAGATCCAGATCGTCGTTCATAAGAGCATAAAGGAAGAGTTCGTCAAAGAATTGCAGCGGGAGGGAATCGTCCACATTAGCGAACTCCAGGAGACGACACTCCAGACATCCGAAGAACTCAACCGTATCGCCGATGCCCTGAATCAAATAGCCCCTTACAAGAAACGCCATCCACTTTCAATGTTCTTCAATATGAAGCGTTCGATGTCTTACGATAGTTTTGTCGATTTGGCCGACTCTTATGATCACACTAGAACCGCGGCAACGCTCGAAGACATCAAGGCCGACCGCGAAGCACTGGCGGCGCGAGCCCGACAACTCGAAGACGATATTGCTCTCCTATCACCCTGGCAGCCCCTTGATGCAGATCTGGAATCTCTTCGAGAATTCCGGCAAACCGAAGTTCTTCCGGTCATCATCCCGGGTCCGGACATTCATCAACTCATCGGCACAACCTCAGAGATTCCACATTCCTTCGAACAGGTTAATTCTGCCGGTACCCTACTTTATTGCCTCTTCTTTGTTAAGAAAGAGCAGAGTACTGCCCTTCGTACAAAGTTGACCGAGGCAGGCTGCGAAATAGTTGATTTTCGTTCTCATGCCGGCAAACCGGCGACGTTGGTCGACCGGCTCGAGCAGGAATTGCACCGCACCCGCACCAGGTTAGATGAGTTGAACGAACACGAAGAGGAGCTGGCAGAGGAGGTCATCAACCTTGAGGCAGCTTCTGACCTGCTTTCTGTTCTTCAGAAGAAGGAGGACATAACTAACTCTCTGCCGGAAACGGTGCGTACCACAAATATCACCGGCTGGATCTTGAAACGCAACCTGAAGCGGCTTGACAAACTCATCAATGAGTTCGGGTATGCTTTCTACGATAAGGTTGAAAGAGACCCGGATGAACGTCCTCCGGTCGCGCTACAGAATGCCACGTTGAGCAAACCATATGAAATGCTCGTTAAACTATACAGCATGCCTGACCCGCGAGAATACGACCCGACGCCTTTTCTCGCATTCTTCTTCCCGGTCATGTTCGGACTCTGCATCACCGATGCCCTGTACGGTGTTCTACTCATAATCATCTCCCTTTACCTGATGAAACGCGTCACCGGCGACAAGAGCCTGTTCAAGATCCTTCTGGTCGGCGGAATATTAACAATATTCGCAGGCGCTATGGTGGGCGGCTGGGCCGGCGACATCTTCGAATACATAGGTTTCGAGCCACTCATTCGGTTCAAGAATTCGGTGATGTTATTCGACCCGGTCAAGGAGCCAATGATCTTCATCGCCCTCGCACTGGGTCTGGGTTTTGTCCACATGATGCTGGGCATTGCCATTGAAGTTGTGGATAACTTCAAGAACGGCGAGTATGGCCAGGCTGTTTTCGCCAACCTGACGTGGTTTATAATCATACCCAGTATCCTGCTATATGCGGTCGTCTTCAGCAAATCGCTTGTTGGCAAAGCCATCTTTGAGTTAATCTTATGGATCTGCATTGTCGGTGTCATCATTGCTTCACATCCCGAGGGCAAGCCCAAAGCAGTTGATCAGCTCGCCTGGGCTCCGGTCGTCTTCTTCATATGGTATGGAATTTCGAGCTTCGCCTTCGGTTTCTTGAACATACGATATGTAATTCAGGTCCCGGTGTATCTGTACTTGGTAGCCATCCCCTTAATGGTCTTTGAATTCACACGTCCCAAAGAGATGAAAAAGGTCCTGGGCAAGATAGCGTGGGGGTTCTATAATCTTTACGGCATTTCCAACTATCTCGGTGTACTCCTCTCCTATGTCCGGTTGATGGCACTTGGCATGGTGACCGGCGTCATTGCCATCGCCATCAATAAGATAGCCTGGATGATTACCGGAATCCCGGTCATTGGCGTCGTCCTGGTCGTCATCATTCTAATTCCGAGCCACCTCTTCAATCTGATCATAAATACCCTCGGCGGATTCATCCATACCATGCGGCTTCAGTATATCGAATTCTTCGGCAGATTCTACAGTGGCGGAAGCAAACCTTTCAAGCCCTTCCGGCTGGAAACCAATTATGTCGATATCAAACAATAGTTCCGGTTCAGGTATTTTGGCATTTTGTCCGCCTCGGGCGGATTAGGTATTTGAGTTCTCTTTAGTTATTTAGGTGTTTATTTAAGGTAGGAGGCAAAATGATCGAATCTTATGGTATAGCGATAGCAATCGCAGGCGGCGCACTCGCAGCAATACTGGGCGGCATCGGTTCGGCAATCGGTATTGGCTATGCAGCTCAGGCCGCCAATGGTGTGTTGAGTGAGGATCCTGAAAAATTCGGCAGTCTCCTGATCCTTGTCGCTCTTCCCGGCACCCAGGGTGTATACGGCTTCATCGGTGCCTTCATGGTGCTGCAGAAGATCGGCATCTTCGGAGGCGAACTCGCCGCGCTTTCCCTGCAGCAAGGGCTTCAGATATTTTTTGCCGCCATGCCAGTAGCCATTGCCGCGATCGCGTCGGCAATTTGGCAGGGGAAGGTCTGCACCGCCGGTGTGGAGATGGTCGCTAAGAGACCAACTGAAGCGGCAAAGGCAATGATCTACGGAATACTCGTTGAATTCTACGCGGTGCTTGGTTTGATCGTCACCATCCTGGCGGTCGTGCAAATGAAACTGTAATATGTCTACGCAGAAAGTCATTGACAAAATACTCGAGGATGCGAAGAAGGATGCTGAAGAAATCACTCTTAAATACAAGAAAGAAGCATCGAGTATTGCCGGGGAATTCGATGAGCAAATAGCGCAGAAGCAGCAGCGGATCAAGAAGGAAATCGAGGAACGGCGAGAAACGCACATAATGCGAACGATCTCACAGCGAAGACTCACGCTCAATATGAAACAGACTGAACACAGGTGGAACTTGATCAGGAAGATCATCGACGAGGCTGTCGCAAAACTACCTGAGCACACTGAATACCTGACGTTTCTGAAGAATTTGATCAAGAAAAGCGGCGAAAGAGAAGGAGAGTTATTGCTCAGCAAACACGACTTCAGCCGCTACCGCAGCGATCTGGAAAAATTCCTGCGTAGTGAAAAGATCAATCTGAAGGTAAATCAAGATTCCGATATAACGGCAGGAGTGATAATAAAACGCGGCACTGCAAACTACATCGGTTCATTGGACATCATTCTGGAATTGCTCAGCGATGAACTCGCAATTGCGATTTCAAAAAAACTGAGCTAGACATGAAAAAAGTACAGAATTGTATAGGAAGGTTCATACAAGGCAACGAGAGGCTTTTTCAGTTGTCCGTTATGGCAAAATACCAGCCTTTAATCGCCCCTGTCGAACCTTCTTCTTAGGAGGCTTGCATGGGTCATAAGGGTAACAGGAATATAGGGCTATTCGGTCACGCCGGAAGCGGCAAGACCACTATCGCAGATGGCCTTCTCTATCTTGCTGGTGCGAATACGAGATTCGGTAAAGTCAGCGAGCAAACGTCGGTTTTCGATACTGAACCCGAAGAACACGACAAACTATGTAGTCTGAATCTCGGGCTAGCTTCATTCAAGCATGGTGATGTCACGATCAATCTCGTCGACACTCCTGGTTACGCCGATTTCATCGGTGAGGCAATAAGTGGCATCGAGGCGATCGACTGCGCGCTCATCGTCGTCGACGCCTTCAGTGGCATCGAAGTCGGTACCGAACGGCTGTTGGGTGAAATCACAAATCGGAACATACCAGTTTTATTCTTCATCAACAAACTGGCCAAAGAGAATACCGACTTTGAAAAAACGATGGCCGCAATAAGAGAAATATACAAGAATAACCTCGTCGCTCTCACCATTCCCGTGGTCGAGGGAAACAAGGTCAAAGGTGTCGCCGATGTCCTGACCGGCAAAGGCTATGATGCCAAGGGTAATGACAGTCCGGTTCCCGATGGTATGCATGAAGCCATAAAGAAACACCAGGAGAAATTCATTGAGGCTGCAGCCGACCTTGAAGAGGCTTTGATGAACAAGTACATCGAGGGCGAGAAAGTGGAGCTGAGCGAATGCATAGAGCCGGTCAAGAAAGGCATCACCGCCGGGAAAGTCGCGCCCTGTCTCGCTGGCGATGCACTTGAATTGATCGGTATCAAGAATTTGCTCGACGCGATCGCCGAATTCGTCCCTTCATCCGAGATGATGCCGGAGATTGAGGTGGGCGGCAAGAAGGTCAAGCGCGATGATGCCTCGCCTTTTCTCGGTTACGTGTTCAAGACAGTAGTCGAACCCCACCTCGGTGAGGTATGCTACGTGCGAACCTTCAGTGGTTCAGCAAAAAGCGGTGACGTAGTGCAGAACACTACGAAGTCGACCGAAGAGAAAATCAACCAGATGTTCTTGATCAAGGGTAAAGAAAAGACTGAGATCGAAAAGTTGACCAGCGGTATGATAGTCGGCCTCGTAAAACTGAAGAAAACGAACACGGGTGATACTCTAACTAAGGGAATAGGGGGTTCTCTTGCTGCCATTGCGTTTCCGACGCCGTCCATATCCATGGCGATCGTTCCCAAGGAGAAAGGCGATGAAGAGAAGATTTCGAACGGACTCGCCCGTCTTCGCGATGAGGATCCAACCTTTTCATTCGCCTTCGACCCCGAGATCAAGCAATTGATAATCTCGGGCATTGGAGAATTACATCTCGATATCATTCTAGCCCGGCTCAAAAGAAAATACGGTGTGAGTGTCGACCTGGTCAAACCCCGGGTAAAATACCGCGAAACTTTTACCAAGAAGACGAGCGGCCAGGGAAAGTATAAGAAACAGACCGGCGGCCATGGACAATACGGCGACTGCTGGTTGAGGGTCGAACCCCTGGAACGCGGTGTCGGCTTCGAGTTCGTTAACGAGATAGTCGG
>CP070795.1:760658-768533 GCA_020343455.1 Caldifarciminota bacterium | reverse complement strand
TCCAAGCCGAATACGGGTATATCGTGCTGACGACCTCGAGGCATCCGGTTGCCGCGCCGACGACGACCGGTTGTTCTGCCGCCATCAAGACCATACGCGCGGCAATGGTCGCGGCGCATCCTGCACAGGCGCGGTGGCCGCCCTTGAATTTCTCTTTCTGAGTCGCTAATTGCTTAAGTGATGCCATTATTCCCCCCTCACTCCGTGGTAGGCTATTTCCTTGTCGACCTTGCCTGAATTCTGGATGTTGAACAGATCTGCGTAGATGTCTTCGATCTCCTCGATGCTGATGTCACGTCCGCCGAGTCCGTAGATGTAGTTCTTCATGATCGGCCGCTGCTCTGAATCGTACAGGATCGAGCGGCATTCGTTGTAGAGGTGGCCGCCGAGCGTGGACATCGTATCCGCCCGGTCCATGATGCCCAGAACCTTGAGCTTGCTCACGGCCTCCAGCATTGCTGCTTTGGGGAAGGGGCGGTAAACGCGGCACCTTATCAGGCCGACCTTCTTACCCTGCTCGCGCAGCCGGTCGACGGCAACTTTCCCAGTGCCTCCGGTTGAACCCATGGCAAGGATCGCTACTTCGGCGTCGTCCATCTTGTATTCGTCAACGGTATTGTAGTTACGTCCGAATTTCTTCCCGAACTCCTTCTGGACCTCTTCGATGATCGGAAGGACATGGTTCATGGCGTCGATTTCAGACCGCTTGTGTTCGAAGAAATAGTCTTGGAGATCGAGAGCGCCGAGCGTGATCGGGTTGTCTACATCGAGCAGCGAGGTTTTTGCTTTTCTCTCGCCGAGGAATTTCGGAACCTCGGCGTCGTCGACTAGCTCGACCCTCTCCATGCCGTGGCTGATGATGAAACCGTCGGTCGTGACCATTGCCGGGAGCAGTGCTTTTTCCGCGATCTTCACTGCCATGAGTGTCGTGTCATATGCTTCCTGTGTGTTCTCGGTGAAGATCTGTATCCATCCCGCATCTCTCGAGGCGAGCGAATCTGAGTGGTCGCAGTGGATGTTTATCGGGCTCGATAGGGAACGGTTTACCAGACAGATGACGATGGGCAGCCGCAAGCCAGCTGCAATGAAGAGGATCTCGTGCATAAGCGCGAGTCCTTGAGATGCGGTCGAGGTCATGACCCTGGCACCTGCAGAGGAAGCGCCAACACAGGCACTGATCGCCGAGTGCTCACTTTCTGCCGGCACGAATTGGGTACTTACCGCGCCGTCGTGTACGAATGTGGAAAATAACTGGACGACTTCGGTGGCCGGCGTGATCGGGTATGCAGCGACTACGTCAGGGTTTATCTGGCGCATAGCTTCAGCCATTGCTTCGTTTCCTGTTCTCGCGACTATCATTTTTCCTCCCTGACCATTTTGATCGCCTGTACTTTCGGAGGACATTCCTCGGCGCAGATCCCGCAGCCCTTGCAGTAGCGATAATCGATTCCCTGAACCCTTCCGTCTTTTACGATGATCGCTGAGTCAGGGCAGTAGATCCAGCATATGAAGCAGTTGGTGCATTTCTTCTCATCCCAGATCGGCTTCTCGCTGCGCCAGTCGCCGGTTTCAAATCTTTCACTCGAACCGCCTTCCAGTACGAGGCCGATCGGCAATTCTTTCCAGCCTTCTTTCTCTTTCTTCATGCTTTGGCCTCCTCGTAAGCGCGTTTGATCGCCTTAATGTTGCCTTCGACGACTTCCGGGCGGTTGGGAAATTTGTGTTCGAGTCTGAGTTTTACCGAACTGAGCATTGCGCTGAAGTCGAGCAATTTCGATACCTTGATCAGAGCGCCGAGCATTGGCGTGTTGGGCAGGTCGCGTTTCAGTATTTCATTTGCTATCTTGCTAGCATCCACAACATAAACGTTCTGGGAAGTGAGTTTCAGCTGTTTCTTGATCTCGCCGGCAGATTTCTGGGTATTGACGAGAATCACACCATCCGGGGGCAGGCCGTCGGTGACGTCGACCGTTTCCATGAGTGTCGGGTCGAGTACGACGACGATATTGGGCTCCTTGATACCACAATGCTGGAGTATCGGTTGATCGGAAATCCGGTTAAATGCAAAGACCGGTGCTCCCATGCGTTCTGGCCCGTATTCCGGAAATGCCTGGATGTACTTTCCGGTTTCAACTGCGGCATCGGCGAAAAGCAGGGCGGCGGTTTTTGCGCCCTGTCCACCCCTGCCGTGCCACCGTATTTCAAGTAATGCCATCTCAAAACTCCTTTCTTTTCCGACAAAAGGTGTCTAAATGAGAAAAATAATCGTCCGCGTTCTGTGTGCCGTTGAGATACCACGGCACCAGTTTAGATTGCCATTTTCCAATTATAGCCAAAATGGCCTTTGAGTCAAGGAGATGGCTCAGTGAGGAGAGAAGGTACTCGTTATTTTACTATGACGATTTTCGTCAGTGTTTGGCCTTGCCTTACAAAATAGATGCCCGTTTTGTCGACGTTCTTGATCTCCTGGCCGAGAATATTGTACAGTTTTACACCGGCCATGCCCTCATGATTGAATTGTCTGGTTATTGTCGGGAAAGGGTTCTGCTTCATACCGCTTGCGTCATTCTCCGCAATGGCGGTCAATACATCTATCCTTATCAACTGGCTTCGGATGCCGAGTCCCTGATTGTTCTGTCCCTGAACACTGTAAAAATAAGTACCCGTGGGTACATTGGTAAAGGTATGGAAGGTATCTGTTCCGTGCGGGAGATCTGCAATGAGGTAATAGGTGGCGGCCGGGTAGAAATCATCGAAATAAATGCCTTCATACCGGTCAGAACCGTCCGTGGAGAGACGGAACCGGAAATAGACCGACTTGCCGACGTAGTCATCCAATGGATAGGCGCGGGTGTGCCAAAATGACTGGTGGCCGGTCAACCGGAAGATCTGATCCCAAATGAGGCCGTCGGTTGAAATTTCAAAGAAGGCCACGTCTCCGTTCAATTCAAGGTCATAGTATGTCCAGAATGTTGCAGTATCGCCCTGTTCGACAAGGTAAGGATATTGCGTCGTGGCATGGGCAGTGGTGCCGTCTAAATAATTGGCAGAAATGCTATAGAGTCCCGAGTGCGCTTGCTGCGAGCTCGGAGAGAATCCGGACATGACCCACCGATCATTGGAAGTACCGAACGTGTCGGCGGTCACATCGATATTCGCCATTTCGCGGAGGCGCCACAAGCAGGGACCGGCGTTGTTTTGTGGGATCCAGTAGACCGTATAGTCATTGCCTGATTGCGAGTAGCCGATATCAGGAGCAATCACGATCCGCGGTGTGGCATTGACGACCGAATCGATGCGTTGGGTAAGATATGGCACTGCTTTGAAATTTTCCCGACAGATCTGCGGCAGGTAGAGCGTATCCGGTGCCGCCGATGTACCGAGCTCGACCGTGAATGGAAGACACGGTATACCCCTGACATAGCGGTTGTATCCGTACATGAAATCACCCCATGACCCGCAGATCGGGTACCAGGTGCTCTGTTGAAAGGATGAATAGTGACCCGACCCACTCTGGCAGGTTATCATGCTCGCCATCGTGTCGCACAACATTGTGAGCAAGATGCTATCCGGTGCCGGATCGAAGGACCAGGACCAGGGTCGGCTGACCGATTCTCCATAACAGTGGTAGGAGATGCCGGCGTTGATGCGCTGGTTGTTCAAGAACGAAAGCAGCGCCCGATTCTCATATTCAGAGAAGGCGGCTTGGCCGCAAAAGAAAGCGGATGAGGGCAGATGCGATGTGTTTTGATGGGGTTGGCCGCCCCATGTGTCATACGCGCTGCCGCTGCAACCGCCGTAGTAATTTCGGTTGGGGTCGGTGCCGATCGAGCCTCCATAGGGGCGGCGGTTCTTACGCCAGCTGGTGTTGCCAAGATCGTGCGAATAATGGTACCCGTCCACATTGAAGCACGGCATTATCCAGATCCTGCAGTTGTCGACGATCCAGGTGATCGAAGGATCCTGCCCATACGCGCTTGCCAGGGAGTCGGCAAAGAATAGAGGTACTACGACCGACGTCCATTCAGCCCCGTGGTGGAGCCCGACGAAGAATAGACCTGGTTCACCTTCGTCGATTCCAGGGTTGTCTGAGATCTCCAGATAGAGGATCTGCCTTGCTTGGTAGCTCAGACCGATAGAATCCACTCTGGCGATGAGGGGATGATTGAGGGCAATGTCGTGCATCGAATCGTGAATCTCGGCAAGGGTGGGGTACTGCATGCGATTGCGCTCGAGTTCGAGAATGTCGTTGGGAGTCAATTCACCGTCGTACAGAATGAACAGAAAGAATGCGATCATGAATTACTATATACGGCCGGTTGTTTCCTGTCAACTATGTCCACCGCAAATTCATTGCATTGCTCAAGAAAAGGGATATAATTGTCGGTGCGGTTGATCAAGAAAGTCGACGTAGCAAACCGGATCGTTGAGCGTGTGCGAAAGAGAGGAAAGGTTATCGGACTTGTGCCGACCATGGGTTATCTGCACGGAGGGCACCTTTCACTCGTCCGTATTGCCCGCAAGAAATGCGCCTATCTCATTGTATCGATATTCGTGAACCCGGCCCAGTTCGGGCCAAAAGAGGATTTCAGACAGTATCCGCGTGATCTGAAAAAAGACCTGTCCATCTTGAGGAGGGAAGGCGTCGATCTTGTATTCAGCCCGTCGGTAAAAGAGATGTACGGGCCCGGCCATCAAACGTATGTTGAGGTCGGTGACTGGAGCAGATTACTCTGCGGTGCCTCGCGGCCCGTACACTTCCGGGGTGTGACCACAGTCGTACTCAAACTCTTCAATATTCTGCAGCCGGATATTGCGGTCTTCGGACGCAAAGATTATCAGCAGGCGGCAATAATAAGGAAGATGGTCAGAGAGTTGAATCTGAAGGTGAATGTCATTACCGGTCCCGTAGTCCGGGAGAAAGACGGCCTCGCAATGAGTTCGAGGAATATCTATCTGAGCCGGGGGCAGAGACAGAATGCAGTCGTTCTCAGCGAATCATTGGGGTGGGTGAGGCAGGCATACAAGAAGGGTGCGCGTCGGACAAACGAAGTCAGGGCAAGGATGGCGCGGATGATCAGAAGCCGAGGCGGCAGGATCGACTACATTGCCGTCGTGGACAAGGATACGCTCGAGCCGGTCAAGAGACTGAAGAAAGGAACCTTGGTTGCTCTGGCCGTATTCTTCGGCCGTACCAGATTGATTGACAACACGGTACTTTAGATCCAACATTCGAAACAAGAAAGCAGAATACCGGCGGATCAGAGAATCAGTAGGTAGAATATCAGAAGAACCTTGAACCGATCCACTGATGGTCTGACCCCATTATGCTTATTGCGTCGGGCGTAGAGCGTTTGGCGTAATGCGAGATTGCCGCGTCGTCCCGCTTCATATTCATAAATATCTGTGAGGGCGGGACTCCTCGCAATGACGTTTATGGCAGTAGGAACGGCTGTATTCACCCGTTTTCAACTTGTGAAATTTGAATTTTATTTTGCTTAGTGCTTCGAATTTAGAGCTTCGAGAACACTAAGTGTTCTCATCTGAACTCCAGTATCCCGAAGTACTGCGGGGCATGGGCAAACGGGACTGACCAGTAGCCCGCGTCATTGAGGCGGGGCTGGAGCCGGCGCATATTGAACCCCCATTTGTCTTCGCTGAACGGCGTAAATTCTGCTTTGGCGATCTTCAGTTCCAGGGTCCACGCTCCCTTTTCACGGCCCGCCTCCACCTGCCATGCACCGTTCCATGTAATATCTCTCGTGCCGTCGGTGGCGCATTTGCGGTCGAAGACCGCACCGTTGCAGTTGATGATCGCCTGGTAGTAAGTCTTCTGGTCGTCGTTGGTATCGAAGAAGAGCCAGAGGTTGTCGTCGTAGTATGTCTCGCCGTCATGCTCGAATACGTCGGCGTGCAGCTGCGAGAAGTCACTTTCGTAGCACCGGGCAGCGAAGTAGAGATTATCGGCGTCGTGGGCAAAATAAACTTCGGTCTTTTCGATGGGCGATGAGGCTGAGCCGTCGAATTTGGCGAAATGGAGCATCGGCTTTATACTTCTCCACAGAGGATCATCGAGGCGTCCGTCTATCTCTGGAGCTGAAGCGGCTTTCTCCACATATTTGTGCCGCTTGACCGAAAGTAGATGGTAGAGGGTGCATACTTTATTGTGCATGAACGGGTAAGCAAGCGTGAATCTTGGTATCGGGAATGGATTTGAGCCGTCAACAATGGTCACGTCGAAGCTACATTCCTTACTCTCTTTGGGTGCGATGGCTAGCGGCATTTCGTTCGGTCTGATCGAGTAGTGTACCGGGTCGATCTGCCACATTAGCGTTTGCGTCAAAGAGTCAGGACCGAAGTTGCTTACTGTTATGATTACATTCTGCGAGACGTTTTGCACGTCTTGGTCGACTATGAGGTCATCCGCGGCGATGGCTTCTTTATCCGCCCGTTCTATCGTTTGAATGTCTCTGAGGGTCACGACGTTTCGCGGCAGTGCGCTTTCTTTCTTGAAGACCGCGATGTTCCGCTGTTTTCCCCTTATCGTGACGAGTAGATACTGAAAGAAATGTCCTCGTGCCGGGTCATTGGTCGATTTGTCGCCGCCCGAACTTCCAACGTTGATGTACTCAATACCGTTCTGTTCATAATGCGAATATTGGTGGTGGTGCCCTGTGAATACGACGTCAACTCCGTATTTCTCAAAGATTTGCGTGAGGGTATCGGTTTCGCCTTCGCGCAGCGCATAGATGTACGTGGGAATATGGTAGAACACGAAGATGTTGTCCATCTGCCTGTGCTTTTCGAGGTCCTTTGCCAGCCACGAGAGTTGTTCTGGTTCCATGTCCTGGCGCTGTGCCCAGTAAGTCATAGAATTGTCGAGGATGATGAAATGGCTGTTTTCATAATTGAATGAGTAGTATCGTTTCAAACCTGTTCTTTGTTCGTAAATCCTGCGATCGATTTCATTCTGCAACTCATGGTTGCCCGGGGTGAAGTAGAACTTAGAGGAGAGTATCTGGATCGTCGCCAGGATTGTATCCCATTGGGCGTACATGACAGTGGTGTCTGTCTGATACCCTTCGATTAGATCACCGACCGACATCACGAAATCAGGATCGAGCAACTCTACTTCTTTGAGTATTTCTTCAAAAACCTGCCCGGTTGCACCGCCGGTACGGTCGCCGACCACGGCAAAACGGAAGGCCTTATCGCTCTTGGCTATCAGGAAAGAAACAAGACAAAATAACAAAAGGATCGGTCTTTTCATAAGTCCTCCTCTAGTGATGGTAATCATGTTAGAGGGAAAATCAAGGTCATCGAGTCCTCACGAATTCAACAATTCGCCAATTGGCGAAATACGGCAGTTGAGAGTTCAATGGGACAGGCACCTTTTTTGAAACAGGGAGAAAGGGAGATCCCCTCAGCCCGTTGGGCTTCCCCTCAAATAATTCCCTTCTCTGGCGTTCGGGATTGTCGGGACTTTTTCTCGCTGCGCTCGAAACCTACGAGTAGCAGGACACTGAATTTCGTAATCAAATCGATGACTCGAACGAAATTCGTGGCGGAGATTCGGAGAAATCATGACAGGATTTATGATTCACGATACGAGATCAGAGCAGAAGGTATGTAGCGTTGAGCGTAGGGCGTATAGCGTTCGGCGTCCTCCGGAGCCAGTTCCGTTCTGTCACAAAACGTAGCCGGAACCTTTTTAGTCGAAACGGACTTTGTTACCCTGACCCCTAACCTTTGTTGTTTCAGTCCTTCATCAGCTCTTCTTCCATGATCTGGTGCTGGTAGAGTTTCCAGTAGAGTCCTTGGTTCTTGAGCAGTTCTTCGTGCGTACCCTGCTCAACTATCTTCCCTTTGTCCAGA
>CP070795.1:759390-760558 GCA_020343455.1 Caldifarciminota bacterium | reverse complement strand
TGACTTACGTCATTTTTCGTACTTTGCACTTGGCTATCGTAGTATCGCTGCGAGCCTTTCTGATATCGCGGCCATGGGTGCATCTCCGATATGCGCACTCGTTTCACTCTGTGTTCCTGCGAAGATCTCCATGAAGACAATACGTGAATTGTACGACGGATTCAGTGAATTGGCCAAGAAATACCGATGCGACATCTCGGGCGGGGATATCGTCAAATGCGATACGTTCGGTATGACGATAACGGTGATCGGCCGTACAAAGATGCCGTTGATACGTTCCGGTGCCAAGCCCGGCGATTCTCTTTACGTGACCAATTTTCTCGGTCTGGCCGAAACCGGGCGTCTGGCATTGAACGAAGACCTTCCGGAGAGTCAGTATCCGGATGCGATCCAGAAGCACCTATACCCCCAGCCGAGAATAAACGAAGCATTGTCGATAAAGAAATATGCGACATCCTGCATCGACACCTCAGATGGGTTGTCCGTGGATGGTTACCATCTTGCCGAGGAAAGCGCAGTGAAGATCGTAATCGATGCTGAACATATACCGATCCATCCCGAAGTCGGGAGATTTTGCAGGGTGAGAGGCCAGGACCCGACGCGGTTCATCCTGTTTGCAGGCGAAGATTTTGAATTGCTGTTCACTGCAGGCAGATTGCCGAGGGTTAGGGGTCTGAAAGTATTCAGGATAGGTAGGGTCATGAAGGGCTGCGGGTTATTTACATTGCAGGATAGGAGGGAACGACCGTTGCGCCCATCAGGATACAAGCATATCATTACCTGATAACTCGGACGCTTGCAGTGCAGGGTGTTAATGACTCTAAACGAATCCAGTGGTAAATTGTCGAAATTGTGGAAAAACTGACACCACTTTTGGCTGATCGTTGTATTGTGTTCTGCGTAGTATTGACAATCGTGGAAGAAACTTTATAATAACATTAGGGGGCGATCGGTTTCGACGAGGCAGTTGAAATGACTGAGGGCATACCGAGGGTTCTGGTGACCTCGTAAATCCGACCGGAAAGAAAAACATCCTGAAAACGGATACGCTCTAGCTGCATAATAATGCGGCTACGCCTCCCTGGGTGGCCAGCCCAGCTTAGGGAAAGGTGTCATATAGGGCTGAAACCGATCAATTCCCGCCTTTGGGGTTGACCGGTCATCTGAA
>CP070795.1:758101-759290 GCA_020343455.1 Caldifarciminota bacterium | reverse complement strand
TCAGGGGTAACCTTTCTCATACACAGTTAATTATACATGAATCGTCCAATAAATCAATGGGCATCGACCGTTGGTAGGCCGTTTACCGTTGACACAGACAGGCGTGTGGCTATAATGGCAAGATTCGGGATATAGGATGAAATTCAAGAGACCACAGAGCCTCACCTATGCAGAAACAATTCGTTTCCATGGACACGATGGTCCTTTTCTAGCTCTTGGTTATCGCTTGGGCAGGTTCGTGGTCAGGACGATGAAACCTGCCTCCATCATGGATTTGAGGATACTGGTGACGATGAAGACCGCCAAACCGTATACCTGCGTGCTTGATGGTCTCCAGTGCTCTACTCTTGCAACGGTGGGTAAAGGCAATCTATCCGTGCATAGATCGAGCGGTCGAGCCATAACCGTACATGTCTACAAGGGCAGGACAAGGAAGGAATTCAAAATCAAACCGGATGCCCTGGATATATGCCTCAATGCTGTTGACCTGAGCAAGGCCGCGCGTAGGATCCTTCGAATTCAGGCAAGAGATCTCTGGTCGTGAATGGAAGACAAACCTAAGGTCTTGCTTACACGTCGTCTGCCTTCTATGGGGATGAGTATGCTCCGGCAGCACTTTGATCTCGAGTTCAATCCGAACGATGAGGACATGCCGCATGATAAGATTAGAGAGCGAATATTGGATAAAGACGGTTTGGCCTGTTTATTGACCGACCGCATCGATGCCCCTATCATCGGAAACGCACCGAAGCTCAAGATCATTGCCAATTATGCCGTAGGTTACAATAACATCGATGTGGCCGCAGCTACTTCGAGGAAGATACCGGTTACCAATACGCCCGACGTGCTTACGGAAACGACTGCCGATCTGACTTTTGCGCTGCTATTATCAGTTGCCCGCCGCATTGTCGAAGCCGACAAGTTCCTGCGTGCCGGCAAATTCAAAGGGTGGGAACCCGAGCTCCTGCTTGGATCCGATGTGTACGGTAAGACCTTGGGCATCGTTGGGTTTGGTCGCATAGGGAGAGCGGTTGCCCGGCGCGCGCTGGGTTTTAACATGACCATACTATATACTGATTCAGAGCAGCTACCGGTGACCATTGAAAGGGAGTGCAACGTGCAGTACCGTACTCTCGAAGGATTACTGAGTGAAGCAGATTACATTTCCTTACATACTCCGCTCGATGAG
>CP070795.1:756771-758001 GCA_020343455.1 Caldifarciminota bacterium | reverse complement strand
ATCACTGACAACTCGAAACATAATGTTATGCGGCTACCCCCGGGCTGCCGGAGGCATCGCAGCCGGGTCTGCTCATGGTGTGACCGCGATATAGAGTTTGCGTTCACCCCGCTGCACGTGGAATATCACCGGTTTACCCTTCTTCAATTCTGAAACGGCCTTACGGTATGCTGCGAGGTTGGGGGTATTCTCCCCGCCGATAGCCATGATCACGTCGCCGACTGCGAAGCCTGCCTTGTCAGCCGGCGTGCCCGATGTGATGTCAATGACGAGCACGCCTTTTGTCGCTTTTGGCTCGAAGCGGCCCGCATTGGGATCGGAAAGCTCGATGACGCGCAATCCGAGTTCATGCTCTTGCTCCGGAATCTCTTCCCTGGCAGTTGTTTCGGGCATTTCGCCGATCTTCACTTTCAGATCTTTTGGTTTACCGTCGCGTACCACCTTCATTTTGACCGTTTTTCCAATGCTTGTCGAGGCGACCATGATTCTGAATGAAGCCACCTCCTTAACCGGCTTTCCGTCGAATTCGGTGATAACATCACCTGCTTTGATTCCCGCTCTGCTTGCCGGTGTGTCGTCGACGACGTCGCTGATCAATACGCCTTCACGTGAGGGCAGATTCATCGCTTCTTTGATATCTTCGGTTATCTCCTGGAGATATACGCCGAGGTAGCCGCGGGTCACTTTGCCTTCTGATTTCAACGCGTCGATAACGGATTCGGCAAGGCTGGCCGGGATGGCAAATCCAATACCCACATTGCCACCACTTGGTGACGTGATTGCCGTGTTAATACCTATGACTTCGCCGTGTATATTGACCAAGGGTCCGCCGGAATTGCCAGGGTTGATTGCCGCATCGGTCTGCAGGAAGCTCTGGAAATCCGGTCCTTCAGGCAGCGCGACGCCGGCTCGGCCCTTTGCCGATATCACACCTACCGTTACCGTTCCCTCGAGATGGAAAGGATTGCCAAAGGCGATTGCCCAGTCCCCGACCCTGATTTTGTCCGAGTCACCGAATCTAAGGTAAGGCAGGTCCTCGCCATTATCGATCTTGAGCAGCGCAATGTCAGTGCGGGGATCGGTGCCAATCACCTTGACCTTGTCGCCCTTGAATTCCTTCTTATTAATGAGTTTCACGACGATATCGGAGGCACCCCTTATTAAATGGTAGTTGGTCACCAGATAACCATCTTTTGAGATGAGGAAACCCGATCCGAGCGTTTGTGCCCT
>CP070795.1:755379-756671 GCA_020343455.1 Caldifarciminota bacterium | reverse complement strand
GTATCTTCAAAACGGCGGTATTCGGAGAAGCCCCGGTTATAGGGGTTATCGTATGCTGCGTCGTAATGGCGGTACAGGAAATTCAAGTATAGATAGTCGTATTGTATCCGTCCCTTTACCACGTAGGCGTAGGCAGCGGTGTCAAGGCCGTTTTGCCGCACTATCTCTCCTGAGATGAAGGTATTGAAAACCGGTAGCGTGAACGTTGTGCCTACGAACTGTCGGGTGTCATCCGTTGAGAGCGTGGTGATCTCCGGATAAAATGACGGATCGTACTTGTCGAGCGGGATATCGATCCACCGGACCGCAGGGTTCAGCGGCCGGTCGTATGAAAGAGCCATTGCCTCGACCGAGACCTGTGCACCCGGCAGCAGCTCGTCGAGCGGCGAAAACCCGAGGTTGATGCCGTAGGACTGCTCGGCAACGTTATCGCGGCGGATCGCGAAACGGTATGGATTGCTGAACGTGCGCCAGATCGTCCCGTCCGGATTGATGATCGCGTCGCGCAGGGTATTCGAATAGAAAAACGACGGCATGAATATCACGTCCTGCCACCGCATCGAAAAATCTCCTGCTGCGCCGAATAGTCGGAAGCCGTAGTTTTCGGTCAGGTCGCCGTACAATCCGGAAGAACGTTCGTAGATCCTTGCCCGGTACTCATCGCTGTTGTCGATCATCAACCCTTCACCCCAGACAATCCGGTAGTTGCCCACATAGAAACGTCGGACCGGTCCGATGTTGACGACGCCGGCATAGCCCTTTGCTTCTTGGTTGTACTCGTTATAGTGGAATCCGGCGCGCAGCTTTTGCTGATAGCTTATCCTCACGCGGGTATCGAAATGGGGATGTGGCTGCAGGTCTGTCAGGGTGTCCAGCTCATTTTCAAGATTATCCCTCAATTGGGCTATGTGAGACGGGAACCAATTGTAGACGTTCATGAGGTCTGTGGCGATCGTATCAAGCCCGGTGAGTGCATTCTGTAAATATGAGATCCTCGTAGCGAGATTGTCATCCTCGCCGACGTCGAGACGGTTCGTATGCTCGACGCGGAGGCGAGCGCTGCCGTATGGTTTGGTGATCAATGGCTCCGGTTCGTACTGGACGTATTTACGCAGCGATGTGTATGCGTAGTTGGAAAGATCTCTCACGCGGCGCAGATCACGGGCCGATGTGATCGTGCGCTGCTTCCGGTGTCGCATTATGGCGGCCGCATCGATCGGAGTCATCCGGTCGATATTGACGAGTTCACTGAAGGTTGCATCGTTGATGTACATGGGAGAGCGGATCAATTC
>CP070795.1:753985-755279 GCA_020343455.1 Caldifarciminota bacterium | reverse complement strand
ATCCTGTCGCAATTCAGAAACCTATGGGATTACTCGGCATGCAAGTGTGTCTTTAGCGAAGTTGGTTATCGCTACTCCGAGCATCTCAATTTCGTCGTAGATCTCTCGGTAGGGGAGGAGCGTTTGCTTAAGAACCTCAGTGCGAGCAAGAGACGGCAGATCCGGAGAAGCATGGAAAAAGAAGGTGTCGAGATAGTGATGAGCACGGATGAAAGCGATATCGAAGAGCTTTACGGCATCCTGTCGGATTATTACTCAAAGTCCGTTAAGAAACCACTACCGCCCTTGGATTATTTCCTGGTATTGATCAGATTGCTTGCTGAACGTGGAATGGTACGGGTCTTTCTTGTTAGACATGGCAGCAGGATAATCGGCGGCATCATCTGTCCCATATCTGAGAATGCTTTCAAGAGAACGATCTACGAACTATACATTTGCGGCTCTAGATCGCATGACCGGCTATATCCCAGCGTTCTATCTACGTGGGCTCCCATCGAGTGGGGTGCCAATAACGGCATGACATTCTTTGATTTCATGGGAGCAGGGAAACCGAATGTAGGATATGGTGTGAGAGAATTCAAATCGAAATTCGGTGGGCACTTAGTGAGTAACGGCAGGTTCGAGAAGATCCATCAGCCCTTTAAGTACAAGTTGGCCAATGCCGGGCTGAAGGTCCGGCAGTTATTCTGACATGGCCCGTATTGTATGAGAGTCTTATTTGATGTAGGACACCCTGCGCACGTACATCTATTTAAGAACCTCTTCTTTGGTTTGTCGGCGCATGGTCACGAATGTCTGGTTAGTGCCAGAGAAAAGGATGTGACTACTGAACTGTTGAAGTACTACGGGATACCGTACAAATCACTGGGCAGACATTATGAGCATTTATACGGCAAGGCGTACGGGTTGGCAACGATTGAGCGCAAGTTATTGAAATTAAGTAAGGAATTCATGCCGGATATTGTGGTGAGCCATGGTTCGGTCTATGCTGCATTTGTTTCTGCGATGTTGTTGAAGCCACATATTTCTATGGAAGATACGGGCAATATGGAGCAGATAATGCTGTACAGGCCGTTTACCAAGGTAATACTGACACCATCTTGTTTTGACAAGAAACTCGGCGTCAAACAGATAAGGTATAAGGGTTATCACGAACTAGCCTATCTGCATCCTTCCTATTTCAAACCGGACACAGACATGAAGGGGTCACAATCGAGACGCCGGCAGAAATATGTCCTATTTCGCTTCGTTTCCTGGCACGCGACTCACGACGTAGGACAGCAAAGAATTGGCG
>CP070795.1:752568-753885 GCA_020343455.1 Caldifarciminota bacterium | reverse complement strand
CCGGCGATCCCTGCATAGATCGTCTTTTCGAAATTCACCGCCGTTACCCGGTCCGCTATCAGTATGACAGGTATGTCTTCGTACTGCTTCCTGAACTGGTCCAGTATCGCCAGCGCCGATTCATCGAGGATGAGAATATCGAACTTCTTTTTTCGATAGATCTTGCGCAATTCGTCGATACTGACGGTAGTCGTGCAATGTAACCCGAATTCGCGGAGATCTCTCGTGAGGGTCGTAAGCCTAAGGTGGTCCGGATCGAATACTATTGCCTGCATCAAAGAGTCAAAACTTCATATAGCATCTTAATTCTTCTATCATCATCATATATGTTGCCATGCTCATCAAAAATCACCTCATCGATGCGTGCATCGGCAATCGCCTTGGTCTTATTCAATTCGCCCAAAAGGTGAACGCCCTTTGGCATTACTGACACTTTGAGATCAGCAAGCCCGTAACCGTGCGTGGTCTGCCGCAGATCTTCAAGCATTGCGCAGTACTTGTTAAAATTTTTCTCCTCGATCGGGTATTCGAAATTATCGGTGTTGATAACAAGATTCACCAAGGTCGGCAGATCACAGATGATGACCGACCTTCCGGGCTGTCTCTCTCTCGAATATAGATTTGCATCCGCAAGAACCGGCCCCACGAGGTCGGGATCGCCGTACGAGTTCGGCGCGAAGATCACGTCACGGTCAGGCACGCCCGAGGCGATACCGACGCCGATGCGGAAGAGGCTTTTGAATTCCGGCGGCAGCAGAGCATATGTTATCCCATCAAGTTCCAGCGTTCGCTCCGCAACATCTGCAAACCATTCGCGGTAGTGAACGAAATTTGCCTTAATGAACTCTTCTGCTCTTAACACGATGTCGCGAGCACACAGTATTGCCCGTCTCGCAGCATCGGTCGCCGGTATGATATCACACTCACCTCCCGAGCAGATGGAATAGCGAAGTTTCGTACCTTTTCCGGTTACCGATTCCGTATATAGATAGTTGTAGAGTGAGCCAGAGTTCTCCGAGAACCATACGAGCCCGCCGTCTCCCGTGTCCTTGAGGAGAAAACCATCGTATCTCTTCACGATCTGTGCCATCTCCCTGGCGAATTTGTGCTTTATCCTTTGTTCCTTCACCGCATCATTTAGCTTGATTCCCATGTATGAAGAACCTCTGATATCGTAGACCAGGATCGTCACGCACTTGCGATATCTGTTTGCATACTCGGAAATCTCCCGCGGGTGCTTATCTCCCTTGTTCCCTAATCCCATGACATTTCGTCCGGTCAGCAAGACGGTCTTCAAATTTGCCAGATCGTACTTCA
>CP070795.1:751133-752468 GCA_020343455.1 Caldifarciminota bacterium | reverse complement strand
ATATTCAAATCCACTGATTTCACCTACAAGATCACTCCCAAGGGAAAAGCGCTGCTATCGAACCAGCCGGTTGAGCTCGGCAGGAACGAGCGCCCGCTGGAGGACTTCGAAGTCAGGGTGCTCAAAACGGTCATCGTGAAAGCGGGCGACGGCTCAACGGCGACAGGCGAAGACATAAAGGAATGGGGCAAGGAGATGAAAGGCAGCAAGAGCAACTTTCTCATGTTTATCAAACCGTTCGGTACAAAGATGAGAAAATGGTTCGAATCCAAGTACTTCAAACTGGACGATCCGAGAAGCGAGAAGGCGAAACTCTGGTTCGTAGGAGGTTCGGCGGTCGTCTTTACCGCCTTTCTCCTGGTCTTTGCATTTGGCTACCGGCATCCTGCGTTCTTGATACTCGGATTCGTCGTCCTCGCGTCCTTTCCTCTTTCGGCATCACTTTCCCGGTGGACACCAGAAGCGGCCCTCGAAGAAAAGAGATGGAAGGCGTATAAAAAGTTTATAAGCGACTTCTCTGCAATGAATGATGCCGGTCCGGAACTGCTGCCACTATGGGAAAAACACCTCGTCTATGCAACCGCTCTCGGTGTGGCGGATAAGCTCCTCTCCAATCTGGAAATGGTTGCCAAGGAATACAAGCGAACGGTTCCCGTGGCCGCATGGTATGTTCCGAGAGCAGGGAGCGCTATGGCCGTCGGGCCGGGTGGCGGCTACGCTTCGATGGAATCACTCAGCAGTTCATTCTCGAATCTCGCGAACCTTTCTTCCGCACTTTCCACGTCGACGAGCAGTGGTGGAGGATTCAGCGGAGGGGGAGGCGGCGGTGGCGGTGGCGGAAGTAGCGGCGCGGGTTAATAGGTGGATGGTTCAGCAGCAAATTTAGCAATGGTGCGAGACAACCGTTGGAGCATCCAGCGGTAGCAGCAGTGGCGCATTGGCGCTGGTTAGTCAAGGTGGAACAGCGATGCTACGTTTTCCTGGTATTGTATTCATAACGATATGCGTCGTTGCGATTCTTTGGTTGATCATCACGTACAATGTTTTGATCGTGTTTCGCAACCGCTGCACAAACAGCCGCTCGCAAATAGATGTTCAACTAAAACGGCGCTATGAACTCGTTCCAAAACTGGTACGCACGGTGAGAGAATACGCAAACCACGAAAAGGAAACCTTCCAGCGAGTGACCGAAGCACGGACAAGAGCAATCGAGGCGGGCTCAATAACAGAGCAGGCGGAAGCCGAGAATGGTCTCAGCGGATCCTTGAAATCCCTGTTTGCCGTTGCAGAAGGTTATCCCGATTTAAAGGCCAATGAGAATTTCCTGAAATTGCA
>CP070795.1:749647-751033 GCA_020343455.1 Caldifarciminota bacterium | reverse complement strand
GGTTCTGATACAAGGCGAGCCGGACGGATGGTGTCGATACCGGTTCGCTTTCAAATAGCACCTTTCGCATTCCCCGCACGCCGATCTCCACCCGGTACCGGTACATCCCGCCAGGCGATACGCTCCCATCCTCGTATACATAGTCGAGTCTATTGTCTTCGATACTATCCGTGAACAGTTCCTCGTATGAACCATCCGGTAGCTCTCTTCTCATCACATGATACCGCATCCCCTCTAGGGATTCTGCCAGCTCCCAGGTGATGGCAACGCGGGATCCGTCGAAGAATACGGAGTAGCCTTTACAAAGTGTCGCCACGGGCTCGCCATCCGAGTTTATCCTCTGGGCATATATATCACCATAGATCGCCGTCCCGCTGGCGGCCTGCCATGAGACGATCGCACCCGAGCTGCTGTCAGATATGAGCCTCGGATACGAACTGTTGTATCCATTCTCCGAGCAGATACGCACACCATCTACCTGCCATCTCACGGTGCCATTCGCATCGACCCTCTGCGCGTAGATGGCATCAGATGTTCCTCGAATATCGAGCCATGTAATTATGGCCCCGCCGCTGCCATCCGATGCGATACGCGGATCGCTCTGATATGTCGGCTCGGTGCAGAGAGCGACGGCGCTCGCCGGCCATAGGGTATCTCCGGCGGCATCGATCCTCTGAGCGTAGACATCCTTGTTGTAGTCCCGATTATCCAGCCATGTGACAATGGCGCCGCCAGAGCCGTCCGGCGTTATATCTATATTCTGCTTTGCGCTCACCGCTGTACACAGAACCACTCCGTTCGGCTGCCAGACCGCATTGCCATCAGCATCGAGCCGCTGCGCGTACATTCCGTGGCCGGGATTTCGCCGGTCCTCCCATACGATTATCGCACCCGAACCGGCGTACGGTATGATTTGCGGATATCGCTGGTCGCCCGGCAGCGCACAGACGGCGACTCCATTCTGGCCCCACAAGGTATCACCACCGGCACTGATCCTCTGTACATAGATATCACCGCCGTTCGAAGTCAATTCGTGCCATGTAACGATCGCCCCGCCCGAGCCGTCCGATACGATCTCGGGATAGATGCCCTCGTCACTGCTGCTCGAGCATCCAAGCCCGTTCCCCTGCCAGAGGGTATCGCCATTAGCATCGACCCTCTGTACATGGACACAGGTTCTGCCCCCATCAAACCACGTGATAACGGCACCCCCCGATCCATCCGGTGCGAGGCGGCAGCGATGATTGTCCTTTCCCGGTGTCATGCAGATAAGAACTCCATTACTTCCCCACAGGACGTTACCGTCCTGATCGAGCTTCTGCGCATAGATCATGTTGTTGTGCTCGTCGTTCTCCCACCCTATGATGGCCCCACCGTAACCGTCCG
>CP070795.1:748153-749547 GCA_020343455.1 Caldifarciminota bacterium | reverse complement strand
AGACATCATAGGGCGTATCGAATGAACCATCAATAACATGATCGATCCAATTGGTACCTGAACCGTCAACATTTTCATGCCATGCGATATCGTTATAACCCACGCTTGCACTCAGCAAGTCTAAATCACCATCGCCATCGACATCTGCCGTATCTACCGAACTGACGTCCTGAATTGAGGTGGGAATGGTGTGTTCAACCAAATTAATACCGGAGCCATCGACATTCTCCCACCATGTTGGATAGTTAATAGTGCCTAGGGCTGCACCTATTAAGTCCATATCTCCATCACCGTCCAAATCGGCACTACTGACCGATGGAGCAGAAGTGAAGTTATCATCCACAGTGTGGTACGTCCAACTGGTACCCACACTATCAATGTTCTCCCACCACTCTATCCTGCCAGAAAAAAAGTAGGGTGGGCTGTAACGGCCGGCTGTTGCTAATACGTCCATATCGCCATCGCCATCAACATCGACTGGAAATGCCTGATTGACATTGACATAACTGACAGAGATTGAATGTTCCATAGGCGCAGAGTAATCAAGACTCAACTCTCCGCTTACAGAATACCAATTAAGATTGCTTTCCGTGTCAAACGTATTAGCCCAATCAATAACCGGACCCGAAATCCCAGCGCCACCCGACCAGTCCGTTTGAACTGCGGTTTCTGCGATTGCCATGGATCCGAATACTAGCACGATCAGCAAACTCAAGATTGCTTTAAGTATTCTTTTCGGTCTATGGGTTGCGGTTAAATGTGTTGTGTTCAATAGACACAGCAATGCGTTAGTTATGACCATATAATTGATCTTCATGCTTCCCCCTTATCAAGCACAATTCGTGTTATACATAAGATCTCAGAAATATACTTTATGCTACCTTATCATTGTAACACCACCCAACGGTATGTCAAGGGTACATCGACACGGCATAAATCAGGCACAGCGGTTATGCCATCACTCATCACTAGAGACCTGTTTGATGCACTACTTCTGAGGTGCGTGATTATCCTGCTCTTCGTGTGGTAAGTCCGTCGATAAATATTGAATGAATTCCACCTAATTCCGTGTATTCTATACCCATTTGTCTAATTTCATTGTCAATGTGCTATTTCACGCGCGGGAATTGGGCAAAATTAAAAGGGGGCAACTTGGATAATCACCGACAGCAATGGTGGTAATCACGCTGTCGGTCGCTCCGTCGATAACCGTGACAGTACTACCGAGGCGCGGCCAAATCCCCTAATTGATACATTAGATCTTGTGGTTTGTTCGGTGATTCTATACAAAGATAATGTAATCAAGTTCCAACGTGTACTGAACCTTTGATTAGTGATCGTCCTGGGGTTCTACCCCAGGACGATCTTCAACAAAAGCGGTGTTACGACACTTC
>CP070795.1:746609-748053 GCA_020343455.1 Caldifarciminota bacterium | reverse complement strand
CGAGTTCATGGCGAACCAGGGCCTGATCGTCGCCAATGAAGTGAATCGAAAGAGGATGCGTGGTTTGATTCACAATATCAAGCGGTGTGGCGTAATGAATGAAGTGATCATAAGCTTGAAGGGACAGAAGTTATATCGCACCTTTCCGGGTTATTTTGATCGCGTGCTAGTCGATGCACCATGCAGCGCAGAGGGTACGGTTCGCAAGTCAAAGGCGGTATTATATCATTGGGGAGTCCGGAACATCGAACGCATGTCCAGGATACAAGTCGGCCTTGCCGTTTCCGGTTTCAGGTCGCTGCGCCCCGGTGGTGTCATGGTCTATTCAACCTGTACGATCGCGCCTGAAGAGAACGAGATGGTCATCTCATATCTGCTGCACAAATTCCCGGATGCCGAGATACTGCCCGTCCGAGTGGCTGGTCTTAAGATGCGTCCGGGTATTACTCAATGGCAGGATGTCACATTCGATCCGCGCGTGGGACAGTGCGCCCGGATCTTGCCACAGGACAATGATACGGCCCCTTTCTTCATTGCCAAGATCACGAAAGGAAAATCATGCGGTCCGCAAAGATCCCGCGTCAGCGGTGTCGGATCGCATGCGGCATTGATCGATATGTTTGAGAGCAAATACGGTGTTTGTGCGGCACAATTCAGACCTTATGCCGTGTTCAAGATTGGACTCGACTATTTCATAGCGACACCGCAGGCATATGCCTTCGAGGGAGCGAGAGTGATCCGGCGGGGGCTGGAATTCGGGAAAGTATATGGTGGGGAACTGAAACCCGATAACGACATGGTACAGATCTTTGGAGTGAATGCTACGAAGAATGTAGTCGACATGGAAGGTGACCATGCGGTGAGATTCCTCCGAGGCGAAGTCTTAATGACCGGCAACCTGATCGACGTGGAGAAGGGTTTCTTGATCGCACGTTTAAAGGGACTGCCGCTGGGGGTCGGTAGATATAATGGTAACGTGATCAAGTCAACGATAAGACGCGATCGAAGGGCCCGGTAGTACATTACCACAATCCAGTCGAGAATTGACTATCATCGATTTTTTGCTATACTAGTGCCAATGATTGACCTTTCAAAAATCAGGAACATCGGTCTCGCAGCGCATATCGATGCGGGAAAGACGACGACGACTGAACGGGTGCTCTTTTACTCAGGCCGTATTCGAAAGATGGGTGAGGTCGATGAAGGCTCGGCAACGATGGACTGGATGGACCAGGAGCGTGAGCGCGGCATCACGATCACGTCGGCGGCGACAACTTCGTTCTGGAAGGATTATCGCATCAACATAATCGACACGCCCGGGCACGTGGATTTCACGGTCGAGGTCGAACGGTCGATGAAAGTCCTCGATGGTCTTATTGCCATCTTTTGCGCGGTCGGCGGGGTGCAGCCGCAGAGCGAAACCGTTTGGCGCCAGGCAGATAGG
>CP070795.1:745029-746509 GCA_020343455.1 Caldifarciminota bacterium | reverse complement strand
CATAGATAGTCCCAAAGTACGAAGACACCGAGTGAAACCAGGTGATGATAACACCACCTGCATTATCCGGAGCCAGCTCCGCTTCGCGCCCGTAATACGAACTGATGACGATGCCCCCCTCCACCCACTGCGCCTGCATACCGGAAGCCAGAATCAGCACAAATGAGAAAATCGAGAGCATACGTAAAAAACGTTTTCTTATCATGAACGCACCTGCCCCGCTCATGCGTTTCTCATTCGATAGGATGGGCCTGTCATGATGACCTATCTAATTCAGTACTTCTGAAATAGAGCGTAAGATCCCTACGTATTTAACCACACTTGAAAGCTACGCTGACTTCTCGGATAAACGGATCGTTGGTAGAACCTGGCTACTTCCTGTAGATCGATTTGATCAATCCCCAACTCGATTCTTCTGTATCCACCATTTGCTCGCAGTAATGGTTGAAGTGCAAATCGACGATTTCTAGATCCAGTTCGTCGACAATGCCATCGCAGTTGAGATCGTAACAGGTGCTCGAGCCGCCCATCTCATCAAGGAGCAACGTCATATCCACCAGATCCACCAATCCATCGCCGCTGACATCGGGCGTCTTGATCACAACCAATTCTTGATAGAACGGAGTCGGATCATCTTTCAGGTGGAGAGAGAGTAGAGCCTCCAAGCAACAACCACCGATTTGGAAATACCAGCAGTATTCCCCCCCGCAGCCCGGATCGACTATGCAAGTATCCTGTCTGAGGTATGCAGCTTTGTCCAGTGTCTCCCCCGTGCATACATGAAGGCTTCCATTCAGGCATTCAATCTTCATATACACCTGTGAGGTATGTAACTGGAGTGGTTCATCGTTGTACTTTATACAGAAGCAAAACGAGGCATCACCCGATGGACAGGCTAGATAGCAGAACCGTTCGGGGCAGACACTGTACTGGCTTAAGCTATCGACACTCCAGCCAGCAACACCGATTACAGTAAGCAAAGCAACTAATGCCAATGTTTTCATACGCTCACCTCCTGTAAAAAGACGTGAATCGTTTACCTCATTAATACCCTGTTTCACTCTGGTTCACAGACGACGATATTAGTTGTTGCGATAGCGTCGGAATCCTCGAAGATGCACAGCAGGTTAGCATCATGCCTATACAAATATAAAATGGTACGAACATGCATCGTGTATGTGCTGATAATATATTTCTCAACATTGTTTACTCCCTATTTACCCCCGGCAATTGCTGATGCAACAACGGATACGAAGACACCTGGTTCTAATTCTCTGGCAGCCTGTCCATTCTACCACCCAACTCCAAGGAATTCAATAGCTTAATTTCATTGAATACGGTTCGTAGTTATGATATGATGATTTTAGATAAGTAAGGCAATCTATTCAAATTCTCAAAGAACGAAGGAGGTGAAAGTAATGAAGAAAGTGCTAATTATTGTTGCACTTCTGCTTGTGTATGGATCCGCTTTTGCACAGCC
>CP070795.1:743187-744929 GCA_020343455.1 Caldifarciminota bacterium | reverse complement strand
GGGAAACTTGTTGAAACGTTGCTGTATAACGAGTACCGGGAACCGAACGAGTACCGTTTAGAATACCGACCACGTGGAGCGTCGGGTGTCTACTTCGTGCGGCTGGAAACCGGCAGGATGGTACGGAACACGAAGATTATTCTTTTGAAATAGGATCATATGATCCCATCTTCGGTTCACTCCATTGACGCAACCCCATGGATCGAATCAAGAATCTGTCTACGGCCGGACCTATAGTATACTCGGGAGCGTTCCTTCTTTGAAGGTGCATTAATCACTGTACATACTTTTAATCGCTCCCCAACTCGATTCTTCAGTGCTAATCGCACCCCAGCACTGAGGGGGCTCCATGTTAATGCCGACTTTGCAGTAGTATATAGCACATGTCGGGGTATTGCCTGGATCACACCGCCTGGTCTGAATACAAGGAATTCCAGGATCGAGATGCTTTCTGATCTCCACCCAGGCAGGTGTTGGATCGTTCACCCATATGGTCTGATGGAAATACCAGACAATTGAATTCACGCAATCGGGAAAGCAAGCCATGACTCCTGTCTCGAGATCTCCATCCCAGACAGAAACCAATGGATTAATGGTGAGAGCGCCAGGTGTCACATTCGGAGGATATCCTATCCTGAATTCCACACAGATATGCTGACTAGGCCACCAGGAGCTGGGGACGGTATAGAACCATATCTCGACTTGATAGGGCACCAGCCCGGTAACACATCGATCCCAGGTCCACGGATCTTCTTCCGGTACAAGTAATACGTTTGGGCCCAGCGCGTAAGAGGTACTGGCCGTGATCAGACCAACAACCAAAATCAGAAACATTCGTTTCATGCTACCACCTCCATTAAGTTCAATGAGTGCTGACTATTACGTTGATTGATAGTGACACATTGTATCATCCCGGCTGAGTATATTCAATTAAAAAGACTTAGTGAAATTCTCTATTAATAGAAGGTCGCCATTTCTTTTTCAGAGAATTGACAATCCCTCTTGACATTATTCTTGCAATAGTGTATTCTGATTACGTTCGAACGGACGTTCGAACGAATATTGGTAATTGCTTATAAAGATGGCAGTTAACCGTACAAACATTGTAGAGACTGGGACGAGCCCATGGAGGGTGATCTTGGGGTCCCCGGTAAGAAATCTCAAAAAAACAGTCACATTTGAGACCAGAGGCAGCCAGCACCGAACGCCCCGCTACAATAAGAAACTCAGAAAGGTGCTCTCTGCCTCATCTGCGCTTTTCGCACGGAAAGGTTTTGAAAGGGCCACGATTCGCGATGTCTCTCAGGCGACAGGGATGAGCCTAGCCGGATTGTACTATTACTTCAGAAGCAAGGAAGAACTCCTCTTCCTGATACAGTTCACGACATTTGAGTCGCTCTGCGAAAAGCTCAAGGAGATAATCGAAAACGAGACGGATCCTCAAACATGCCTTCATAGTATGATCAATATGCATTTCGAATACTTCATCCGAAATATGAACGAGCTGAAAATCTGCTCCCGTGAGATCGAATCCCTCAAGGGGGATTTCTATCGGAAGGTTGCCGAGAAGAGGAAGAAATATTTCGATCTAACCCAATCCATCTTCGAAAAGATCAGTAACAAATCCGGCGGTTCGTCGGCGGAGAGCAGGCTTGCCGCTCTGTATTTGTTCGGTACCCTGAACTGGATCTACCAGTGGTACAGACCGGGGCGGTATCCCGGCGCCAAGGAGCTGGCCAGCC
>CP070795.1:741343-743087 GCA_020343455.1 Caldifarciminota bacterium | reverse complement strand
CGGTGCAGGTACAATGCGAACATCCTCAGGGAGTTCGATCTGTCTGTCGCGCTTCGGATATACTGTTATGACATCGAAGACGAGAGGACGAGGTGAACGGTGGCGCAGGTTGGCGATGGCGCTCTCGAGCATTGCTGCTGCACCTTTGTTGCCGGAGAAGGTGCCGCCGATGATCGCCACCCGATTCGCATCGTGTATTGTGTGATTGACTCGAGAGTCGGCGCACACTGCAATCCCTCATCTATAATCAAACATGGCGGGTAGTATAAATATGGGATTCTAAAGGCTGGTATGGCCTCATTCAACGGTTTTATAGAGCAGGAAGGAATTATTGTGAAGAGGCGAAAGAGCCCTCGGTCCCTTTTCGCTCTATGCTTCCTTCCTGGAAGATCGCGGCGGTTTCTTCTTTCATGAGCACCCAGATCGTATAGATCCCTAGTATCGTTCCGAGCGGAATATTGATGAGATTGAGGAAGCCGAGTATCAGAACGAGGATCCTGGCCCAGTACTTACGTTTCAGGAGCCCGATACCGCCGATGATACCGGGGATCGAGATAATTATGAGAAAGAATGCGATCGAAGAACCGACGATCGATGTGATCGCAATGGCATCAGGGTCACCGGAAAGGAGACCGCCTCCCGCGATGACGGTGAAGACGATGATCGCAGCGACTATTCCCAGGACATTGAAAGCTATGTAGAGCGCTCCGAGAATTGTGATGTGGTCGTCCATACTCATTACTCCTGCAAGACATTACATAATGCACGTTTTATTGTATCAATACGGGGCGGGAGTGCGTTATGTTGCGTACCCGTACATAGCACGGCCGAATCTATATATAATCCATCTGCTTACAGATTATACCGTATACGGCTCGACGAGTATTATTCTGCTCTTTACCTGTATCGCTGTAATGCGAGCATTACGGGTGTAAAAGATACGTTTCATCAGGGCCATTTGATAGGGGGAAACTCTTCGCGCATATTAACTTCCGACTTGTCGTCCTTCCCTCTGATGCAGAGTTCGATCTTCTCGTCTTTCGGATCGATGACCTTGCCGTTCGTACGCTTGATACAGATGAAGAGTCCTTTCTGCTCGGGATCTTCCATTCCCTTGAGGATCTGGGTCAGTAGCCATTCAAACGAGATTAACCAGCCCGTTTCTTTTTGTGGCCAGATCGACTGACTGATACCGATCCACTTTCCTTCCGAAGGCATGGCCTCATCAGGCATGACCCCCTCCTTTCATTTAGATACCGTGGACTCGAGCCTACTAGGATCGAATCCTGACGACGATTGCAACATACTCACAAGCCTAATAATTAAAACTAATTATAAATCGTTATCTTCTAATATAGTTCTAACCTCGACGAGCGGCATGAAGTCTTCATCGGCTTCCTGCCACACCCGTTGGGCCGAATTCCAGAAGTTCACGGCCTCTTCACGCGCATCCGCTTCGTGGTGAATGCGGCCCAGAAGGCAGAGCAACTCACCGTCGTGCTCATTGAATTTCATGAGATTCAGGGCTTCGTGCACCGCCTGCTCGTTGTTCCCGGCGACCATGCAGCCCCGGACAAGTTCTTTTCCAAAGAAGATGAATTCTCTCGGCGAAGATTCTACCGCCGCCTCAAGCGAGGCGAGACCCTCGGTATCCTTTCCCTCGGAGATGAGGATCCAGCCTCGCAGGTTATGGTAGAATGAGACGACATCCTCATCGGTTACCGTATCCTTGTTCTCTTCGATG
>CP070795.1:739436-741243 GCA_020343455.1 Caldifarciminota bacterium | reverse complement strand
ACTTTCTTGGGTCTTCTCGAGCACCTTCTGCCGTGCATCACCAAGTGCTGCAACGATAAGATCTTCAAGCATCGTAACATCCTTTTCTTCAAGAATCTGCGGTTCGATTCTTACCGCGTGCACGGTTTGTTCTCCGTCCATTTCGACTCTGACCATTCCGCCGCCTGCGCTCCCCTCCACCTTTATGGCACGTAGCTGCTCCAATAACTTTGCCTGCAGTTTCTGCGCTTCCTTCATGAAATTCTTCATCGAACTTCCTCTCCGTCGAAAAGCGCCCTGATCGTCTCCTCAAGGTTATTCGCTTTCTTCTCATTTGCCACAACCACGCGAATACTCACATCGCGGTTCAGCAATTTCTTAAGGATCGTCTGGAGAACCCCTTGATTCGACATCAGCGTGCTCTTCGCAAAATCATCTTTCACGCTGATGCAGACATAAGCCCCGTCGGCTGTGACGGCAGAACCCTGGATCAAAGCCGCAAGCTTGGGGATCTGTACCTGTAAGACCCTGAGTATCGCCTCTTTAATGTTTCCCGGGTTACCGCCGTTCTGTTTTGCAGGCGGACCTTCAAGAACAGTAAGAAGCTGGAAAAACACCAACTCAAGAGCGATGCGAGTGTTCATCGATCTCTTGATAGAATCCTCAGCATTCAATAGGACTTCGAGCATTCTCATTATTTCATGCCGATCTAACGACATCTTCTTGACCTTACATATATCTTCATCACCAAGATCCAGGAACTCGCCGGGCATACCGCTGTGCACGAGCAGTGCCGCCCGTAAGTAATCGACCAGGCCACGGTATATCTCGACTGGATCCGCCCCGTCTTCGATACCCTGATTCAACGCGACCAAAACATCCGCATCGCGTTTGAGAACTATCTTCTCCAGGAGGTCAGAATAGAAGGATCCACTCAGAAAACCGATCAATTTGAAGACATCTTCCTCGGTGATCGTTCCTTCGACAAAGGATATAAGTTGTTCCAGAATGCTCTCACCATCCCGCACACTACCGTCGGCCCGAACCGCGGTATAGTGCAGTGCCTTCTCAGTGATGCTGACACCCTCCTTCTGTGCGATCGATTTCAAACGTGCGGAGATTTCCTTCACAGAAAGCCGCTTGAAAATGAACCGTTCACATCGGGACAATATGGTCTGGGGTATCTTTACGGGGTTGGTCGTGGCGAAGACAAAGACGACCGATGGTGGAGGTTCTTCGAGCGTCTTGAGTAGAGCGTTGAATGCTTCATTTGTCAGCATGTGGACTTCGTCTATTATATAGACCTTGTACTTGCAATACAGTGGTGAATACTGCACCGCCTCACGTAGATTGCGTATCTCATCGATTCCGCGATTTGAAGCACCATCGATTTCCACAACATCGATACTGCGGCTGAACGCAATCTCTCGGCAGGATTGGCATTTCTGGCAGGGGTGTACGGTCGGCCCCTCAATACAGTTTAGGCTCTTGGCGAAAATACGTGCCGCGGTTGTCTTACCGACACCGCGTGGGCCTGCGAAAAGGAAGGCATGGCCGATCCGGCCGCTCTTTATTGCTCCCTTCAATGAAAGGACGACGTGGCTCTGACCAGTCAGTTCATCAAAATCCTGAGGGCGGTATTTCAGCGAGATCACACGGTGATTCACACAACCTCACCACGTTCGGGAAACCTCAAATAACAGGCCCCAAATTCCAATGGCCTGCAGTGTTTGGTATTTGGATTGTTGATTTCTGGAATTTGTTTGATATTTTGGATTTGGCGCTTGGAATTTTTATGTAGGTATTTCAATAATCTCTCCCCATAGCT
>CP070795.1:737479-739336 GCA_020343455.1 Caldifarciminota bacterium | reverse complement strand
ATGTATGCCACCGTACCGAGCGTCGTCCCCTCTCTCGTGAGCTGCGTTCGGCCCGGCGACTTGGCAAGACCGAAATCCATGATCTTGACTCTTCTCTCGCCGGTGATCATAATGTTCGCGGGCTTTATGTCTCGATGCACGACCTGACTTTGGTGAGCCGCGTGCAACCCTCCGGCAATCTGTATTGCGATCCTCTGTGCTTCTTCCAATTTCATCGGACCCGACGCGATGATATCCTTCAAACTCCGTCCCTCGATATATTCCATTGCAATAAAGGATCGGCCCTCAGACTCATCGATCTCGTAGACCGTGCAGATGTTGGGATGATTGAGCGCGGCGGCTGCCTGCGCTTCATGTATGAAGCGTGTTTTCTCGTCTTCCGTCCCGAGCGCCTGGGGAGTGAGAAACTTCAGCGCGACGGTGCGCTTAAGTTTCGTATCCTCGGCTTTGTACACCACACCCATCCCGCCGCGGCCGAGTTCCTCGAGGATCTTGTAATGAGATATGGTCTTGCCGATCATGAGAGCTCTCCCGATACGGTACACATACTATATCATACCAGCGAGCGAATACACGAGATATAAACCTGGATGTAATAAGAAGAGATACAGCAACTACTGCATTTTGCTGCTACCTATGCGCTACCTTTCGATTTTTGGGATTTTAGAAATGAAGCCCAAGCCGTTAACTTATTACCACTAAATAAATAAAAATGCGCCGCCAGGGAATCGAACCTCAAGAACCTACTGATTACGAGGCCTTTGAGGTGGTAGGCCAACTGATACAAGTCCAATTGTACTATGTGTAACTGCCACCCTCTCACTTAATAATAAATACTTACCTGAGCAGCACCATCTTCTTCGTCTGCACGAAGTCGCCGGCAACGAGGCGATAGAAGTAGATGCCGCTACTTACTGTCTGCCCTCTGCTATCCTTCGCAGTCCATGTAATTTCCTTGCGACCCTCGGTCATGTGCTGATTAAAAATTGTGGAGATGAGCTCACCCTTTACATTATATACTGACAGCTTTACATGCACCGCACGCGGCAGACCGAACCGGATAGTCGTCGTTGGATTAAAAGGATTCGGCACGTTCTGCGCGAGGAAGCTCGCGCTCGGTACCGACGTTTCATCGCCTGTGACATCATCCGAACATAGTAACGTGTACTCGCTCTCGTTTCCGTGAATATCGACCGCCGCCACCTTGTAGCAGTAGTCGATATCCCATCGCCAGTCGCCATCGAAATAGAAGGTGTCGCACGGTTCGGTGAGAAGGTTCCCTGGTCCGGGTGTGAAGCCGGGTCCCACCCCGCGGTAGATCGCGTACCCGTCGAGGTCGATCTCAATGTTTGGCGCCCAGGTGAGTGTGAGACCCTCCGGTACGAACGACTGCTCCCCGGCGAGCATTGCTGGCGGGCAGGGGGCGAGGTTGTCCACCGAGTAGCCGCTGTCGGGTTCCGATTCCCAGTAGACTGTAGGGTCACTCGTATGGGCCACGACCTGGAAGTAGTGGTACTCGGTGCTGACCGCAGTAGAATCGAAGAGTGTCCCTACCGACTTGCCGTACCTTTCCCGGTGGTAGGCGTCCTGGCTGTCCACCAGCTCCCAGAAATAAATCTCGCTGCCGAGAATCTGCCTGCGGATCACCGGCCCCGGCGTATCGGGCGTATCACCCGGGCTCGCGACGAGCAACGCAGCACCAGTTTCTACCATCGAGAGCGCCGGGGCGGGATCGATCGCCCGCCATAATGTGTAATGCGTGAGCAGATCACCCATGAAATAATCCTCACGGCTGGCATCCCAGGAGAGATACACATATCCACCCTGGTCACCGGGAACGTCCCGGACCTCGTAAAT
>CP070795.1:735496-737379 GCA_020343455.1 Caldifarciminota bacterium | reverse complement strand
CGTACGTGTGCCAAATAACAGCCCGTTTCTGTGCATCGACGGCCAACGTGGGATCGATCTCCTGGATGAAGGCGTCGCATTCTCCGGCGAGCCCTGCGATGGCCTCTGCTCCCCGGTCGCTGAAGGTGATCGCCATCGAATGCTTGACCGGTGAAGCCTTGAGCTCTCTCAGCCATGCATCGCCGAAGCTGACATCGGACCCAACGGCGAAATGATCGGTACAGCAGAAACATCTGAGTTTGCAATCGACGTAGAGGTTTTGCAGGAGACCGTAACCGGTCTTGAACGGAATGGTTTCGATGCGGCCGTCTTCATATTCGATAACCGTCTCTCCGCGCCAGTGCCCTTTCCGGTAGTAGAGGCGCTCCACGGACCCGGTGTCTATTCCCCTGATACGCAGAAAATCTTCGATGAGCCTGCGGTCCGTCGCATGACCACACCAGAGTCCGATCCCGAGGCCCAGCTTCCGTTTCAGGTCGGGATGCTTCTCCAGATATGAATTGATCATGCGCCACTGGCAGGGCAGGGCGACGACGGCGAATGTACCGTCTCGTTCCTGCAGTAACCGTATTACCGCCCGGGCATGATTAAAATCACTGTAGATGCTCGTACGGCAATCGAGAACGGACTGTTCATCTGTGCAGACATCGGATTCGAAGACAAGTGTTCCATTCTCGAGGACTGCCCGTGCGGCGATTGCACCAGTGATCGCGCCCGCGCGCAGCCGGTTGATGATGAGAGCAGAGACCAGGCCACCTGAGGCCGCATCGTCTCTGACACCGGCATTGGCACTGTAGCCTAGGAATGTGCCTCCGAATCGACCCATGTAGTACTCCCGGTACAGCTTCCGTGCCGTGGCGCCTGCCCGTGAGCGTGTCTTTGTCCTGCAGACGATGCCGGCGGTATATTCGATTTGCGACTCCGCTGATGCTATGACGTTCGGAAGAGCGGAACCGATCGAGCCTTTCAACGGTTCGGGATCGCTGATGATTTCCGTTGATCGGGCGAGGAGCTCGCCGGGATCGGTTCGGGCGATATCGAAAACAAACGTATCGAGCCCGAAATCGTTCATAACCTCGTGATATTTGTGACTCCAGGCGAGAACGATGGGGGGGACACCGGCACAGAGTGATGAGATCATGCTGTGAAAGCGGCAGGCGATGAAGCAGCGGCATAGGGAGATCAATGATCTGAGCTCGGAGGCACTCAGATCATCGACTATAAGGGTGGCATGAGATCGATGCCGCATATTCTCGTAGAGCTTACGGCAGATATGATAGTCGTTGTTCCGGGAGCGGCTCTCTGGACCGAGCATGCTGTGCGCCATAATGACGATGTGTGCTCCGGTACGTTCGTGGAGTGTGTCGAGTACCTCCGTGAGAACGGCGACAAGGTCTTTGTCTCTCCTGCTGTAGAGACGGGCCAGGACCTCACTCGGTGAGACACCGACGATGAGCTCCTTGCCGGCAAGCCCCGGATATCTGTCGATAGGGGGTGGGGGGATCGGTTGGTGCTCGTTCAGGATGAATGCAAGATCGGCCGCGGGTGAAATGTTGGTCAGGCCGAGCTGTCGGAGAAATTCATGTGTTTCGCTGCCGCGTGCGAATATTGTGTCGATGCGCCGTAAAATGAATCTCGCGGCCAGATTGTTGACCGGTCTTCTGAACGGCCCCAGTGCCTGTGAGAGCTTGATGAGAGGGATTCCGACGAGAAGCGCCGGTATGTTGCAGGCTATGTTGTAAACCAGCATCGGCTCACGGCCATCAACGTACGAAATGCCGGAGACGTCCAGTACGGCCGACGCCTCAACGATGGAACGAAGGGGAGGAAATGCAAGCAGGAACCCGGGTGGGATGTGCAGGAAGCGCAGGACGGCGTAACAG
>CP070795.1:733513-735396 GCA_020343455.1 Caldifarciminota bacterium | reverse complement strand
ATATAATCTAAAACCATTATATCATATTTTATGCAATAATCCAACTCTATTGATATGAATACGTTGCGATTCGATATGAACCAGAATTTGAAATAACAGTTCGCAGAGAATTATTAAACGTTGAGAGGACTTGTTGGTAAAAAGGGAAGCCCAACAGGTATGTTCACAAAATCTATTTTTCCATAAAATTCACTCTATAAAATACACTAAAAATGCTGCTACCGATGTGCTACCTTTACACTTTCGGGATTTAAAAAACGAGGTGCTGAACCGCTAATATATTTCAAGTAAAGCAATCAAAATGCATTGCCAGGGAATCGAACTTCGAACCCACCTACACAATCCCACCCCACCAGATCTCCAAGAATCTTCGAATATAAGAACTCCTAATAGACTCGAGAGTGAATAACTCATCTATTTACTTTCTGATTTGGATAGCGCCGTCTCTTCATCTGGCTCGATCGTGAGAAACCCATCTACATTGAGGAGCTTGATTACCCTCATGACTGATTGGGACACGCAGGCTAAGTGCATACCTCCACCCTTTATCCTCATTTCCCCGGACAGGACGATGAGAGCACCAACTCCACTCGAAGCAATAAATGTGACCTCTGACATATTCAGAATCAAATGCCTATAGCCATCGTACCTGAGCATGGCACACCGTGAACGCAATTCCCTTGCCTGCTTTACACCAATCCTCCCACCAATCTTGAGAACGGCTACTGGCCGACGCATTTCAGATTCTTTAATCCAGAATTGATCAGACATATAATATGACCTCCTACCCAAGTTGATGATGTAGTAATCTGAATTTCATGATAGTAATGTTTCCAACCTTGGTGTTGGCATGATATTCGAATTTGCGCATAATCTTCTGAATAATGTGAAGTCCCAAGCCCCTCCCGTCAGGGCGCATCGGGAGGCGGTCTGAATCCGGTGATCGCAATATCTCGACATTCGGCGGTAGCCCCTGGTCGCGGATCAAAAAATAGCCCCGGCTGACTCGTTTAACAAAATCATCCGAGGGAACATCATCGCCCTCATCTATAAGCGCGAGCGGGTCTTGACCATCACCGATTTCAGGAATCCACCAGATATCTATGATCTTCGATTGATTGAGGTTGTAACTATGCTCCGCGATATTTGCACATACCTCGTACAATCCCTGCTCAAGGAGACCCATCTCATCCGCAGGTAAATCTTCAACATAGACGCACTGTTTGAGCCAGCGACCGATCTCATCAAGCGATTCAAAACTTGCAGGAATGGAGAGATGCATGCTGCCATCAGTGCGACTCATCCAGAGCTTATTTGCGAGCTTTAGTTTCGTCTGCCCTGGCTCTACACCGATGTCAACCGGTGCCTCATCCTTCTCAACGGGCTTAGGCCAGCTGATTACGAGTAGAGTCTTGTCGTCCGAGGCAAAAAGCTGCTTTTCCCACTCATCCACGGACTTCTGCAGAACGCTTATTACAGCCTGGGCACCTTCCTCCGCAAACCCCTTGACGACTTCTTCCATTCTGTGGAATCCGTACTGTTCTCCCGAGTCATCAACGGCTTCATTAATGCCATCGGTGGACTCCAACAAGAGATCCCCTGGCTCTATGGAAATTGAATAATCCTTGAGGCTGGCCCTTAGTTCTCCCCCTCTGACGAGTGCAAGTGGAATTCCTTCGGTTTTATACCATACAACCTGTTGCGTAGCCGATTTATAGTGGAGCGTTGGATTATGTCCTGCAGAGGCAAACGTAAGCATTCTTGATCCTGGGTCGAATATACCATAGAACATTGTCACGAACATACCCGGCTGGATAGAGCCCACAAGAGACTCTTCCATAGCAACCAGGAGTGCCGCTGGTGAAGAATACGAGGGATGAAGC
>CP070795.1:731514-733413 GCA_020343455.1 Caldifarciminota bacterium | reverse complement strand
ACACCCCGGTTGCGGTTCTTTCTCCGGATAGTTGTGGTATGGAAACACTCCCCCTGCAGGATCTTTTTGATAGACTGCAAACCCGGCCTCACCGCTGAGAATGTCGTCAAACTGTACCTCCAACCCCTCGATACCCCGGTTGTCCGAACCACACCTGCCGATCAGGCTCGCAAAGATATCCGGCATGTTGTACCTCCGGTTCAGATCATGGGTATAACCGATACTCGGGTCTTCTATCGCCAGATAACGATCAAGCTGTTCTTTGTCCACCTTCATCTCTACCCAGAAGAATTCGCCTCTATCGACCATCTGCCTGATGTGACGTCTCGACTTACCTGATATATTCGACAGACCGCCCGTCAATTTCTGCATGTCCACGGCATAGCGGGGTGTGCAAAAAACCGAATAGCATTGCTCTGACGTGGCGATGGGTACCCCATTACGGTCGTATATATTGCCGCGAGAGCCGAGGAGTATGAATTTTCTCTCATGCTGCTGCTTGGCCCGCCTTTCATAGTAGTGATGCCTGAAACATTGAACGTAGAAAAGGTATGAAAAGAAAACGCATGAAACGAAAAAGAGAAGGAAATTGAGTATCTTTGTCCGGATCACTCGACCGCTCCCAAAATGTCTTCGCTCGACGGGAAAACATAACCCATCTTCTTTGCCGCAGCCTCAATACGTGCGAGGTTTGTGTGATAAATCAGCTTGGACTCCAACTGTTTCCTCTCATTCTCCAATCTGATGACATCGTTTCTCAAATCCTCCTTACGGACCTCGATACGGACCAACTCGCTTTCAATGAACACAAGAATGAACAGATATACGATGGCAGACACGAATAATATCAGGACGCGCATTTCTCGATCATCCGTAGTTTGGCGCTTCGCGCGCTCGGATTGACTTTGACCTCATTATCATGCGGCTTCACCGCCTTCTTACGCAGTAGCAAAGCCTTACCTTCTTTACTGCTATCCCGGAAAAACCGCTTCACGATGCGATCTTCACCCGAGTGGTAAGAGATGACCAGCATCCGACCGCCTCGATGCAACCTGTGAAGTGCCACCACAAGCCCCCGGCGGAGATTGTCCAGTTCGTCGTTAGTCCAGATCCGCAGCGCCTGAAACACTTTATGGAGATTCTTCTTAAGAAAACGCCGAGGAACGGCGTTTTCTATCAGATTCCTCAGTTCGATGGTCGAGCTAAGATTTGCCCTGTGCTCGTGGATCTCCCTTCCCAACCTGCGATAGTTCCGTACGTCGCCGTATTCCTTTAAGACCCTCGCGATTTCCTCTTCCGATGACCGACGGAGTCTTTCGGACAAAGCCGGGTAACGCGGTGACATGCGCATGAGCAGACGACCCTGACGCTCAAAACTGAAACCGCGGCTGGCCGTCGTCACCTGGTGATACGACACACCCAAGTCAAACAGAATGCCGTTGACCAAGGCGATATTTAATTTGTCAAGGATTATATCTAGATTAATAAAATTATCTTCGAAGAACCAGCAACGATTGCTGAAGCCTGCCGTTTTGCGCCGGCTGTGGTCAATAGCGGCCGGGTCGCAATCGACACCTATGAATTTGGCCGTCTTCGTACTTCTCAACATGGCTGTTAGATGGCCCCCACCGCCCACAGTGCAGTCGCAGTAAATCCCATTCTCTTTCAATCCCATCCAGTCCAGAACCTCATTGAGCAACACAGGTCGGTGGTAAACCTGCTGCGATATCATTTATCAGGAGAAGCTCTTCAGTGCAGCCCTGCGCGATGGATATATTTCGAAGGGATAGAATCCATACAACCTCAGGATGTCGTACAGATAGGGCGAGACGTTCACAAGTTTTATGTCGCCTCCGAATTTCTTGAATTTTTGCTGGTATTCGATGAGAAGACCAACGA
>CP070795.1:729501-731414 GCA_020343455.1 Caldifarciminota bacterium | reverse complement strand
GGTACCGGTACTATTTGATATTGACGCAGACATAGACCGCGAGATCTTCACTGGAGGAATGGAACTCCACGGATGGCATCATAACGGTATACAATACAGCGGCGCATTCATCGGCTCGACCGTTTCGGATCCGGCGATCGGTGACATCGATTGTGACAATTTCGACGATTTCATCTTCATGGAAGACAACTCCCTGGACGTCCGGGATAGATATGGAAATTCCCTCACCGGGTTTCCCGTTCCAATGCCAGCGAGTATTGGCGCTACATTCCCGGTGATCGGCGACGTCGACAACGATGGTGTACCCGAGATTATTTTGGCGCTCGATGACATGAAGGTGTATGTAGTCGACTCCGGTGGAACGATACTTCCTGGCTGGCCTCAAACAATTAACGGTTCATATACAAATTCACCCGTGGTCGGAGACATCGATAATGATAATGACCTCGAGATCGTTGTCGTGAGTGGTATGTTTCCTCAATACTCACGTGTCACCGTATTCGAACACACCGGCAGCACTTACTCTGGCTGGCCCAATCATCTCAGCGACAGGGTATTCCGTTATTTCAACATGCCCGTGATAGGCGATGTTAACGGAGATAGCGTGCCTGATGTTATCATGGGTTTTGAAAGTGTCGATGGGTACGAGGAATTATATGCGTGGGATAATAATGGCGACGTCCTTGCCGGCTGGCCTAAATTGCTGACTGAAATTTACGGCTACGGCATAACCGGTTCACCCGTGCTCGGAGATTTTGACAATGATGGCAATGTCAATATAGCGGTCAGCTCGAATGTATACTGGGTGGGGAATTCAGAGATCTATGTTTGGGATTTGCCATTCCCCTATCTGGAAAGTGCGATGGAATGGCCGTGCTTCCGGCACGATCTATATCGGACGTCAAACTATCACCATGTTGAAGCGGTTGGTATCCTGGAACACGGCAATGACCGGCGCACATATGAAGCGCTCGGCATGACAGTACACCCGTCTGTGAGCAGCAATATCGTGCGTATTACAACGCACATACCGGAAACCGGCCAAATCTCGATATACGATGCGACCGGTCGTCGCGTACACCGCTATGCTCACATTGAACCGGGTGCACAAGAGGAAATCATCGACTTTGCCGCATTGCACAAGACAGGCAGTAATGGCGTATATTTCATCGTACTCCGTTCAGCCGAGTCAATAGCGGTCCAGAAAGTAGTTATCGTTCAGTGACGATAAAGCACGGAAGGATTTATTGGATACCACTGTACTATACTGCCCGAGATAGCGATCGGCAATTAGCCTTCTTGGCACATCTGTCACGCATCATCGATCATGTCGTTCAGATAAACAGATGGCGGGAATCTGGAACAAACCGCCGGTCTCGCCATAGTATCGAGAAAATGGAGATGACTTGAATGATAGGCAGAAAGGGGAGTGAAAAACCCAAATCACTCCCCTTGTGCCATATAAACCTCTTTTATCGTATCAATAATAGCTTTTGAGTGGCAATATAATCCGCAGTCTGGAGTTCCAGGAAATAAACGCCGCTGCTTAATCGGCGATTATCCTGACTTGTACCATCCCACTTTACTGATGACTGATTGCATAATAGCTCAAAATCCTTTACCAGACGACCTGTCGCGTCGAAGATTTTGATGTTTGCATCTTGTATCGTGTATCGTGAATCGTGAATCATGTATCTGATGTTTGTAGTGTATCGAAATGGATTCGGACTGATTTGAAGGGTGACAACAGTAGCCTTTGATGACTCATGCGCCTCAATTCCATATTGCTGAGCATAATCAAACAGCGCGTGCATGATAATATTCGTGCCGGGACCTGATTCGCCATTAGTCAATACAATGACTGCAGAACTTTCTGCGGGGCAGAACGCCGCTACCGTGCTGACGCCCCAGTC
>CP070795.1:727474-729401 GCA_020343455.1 Caldifarciminota bacterium | reverse complement strand
GGAAAGCGTACGCTTTCCACCCAAACTCCAAATAACAAGCACCAAATCCTAAACAAATCCAAAACAACAAACTCCAAATAACAAAACATACGGCACCGGCACGTTGTAGTTTGCATTGGTGATTTGCGGATTATTTAGGGGTTAGAGTTTAGAATTTAGGATTTACCAGTAATAGCCTATATCTGTCCGGCCGCAAGCAGAATCCTCGTGATACCGGCGATCGCCGCCGTTTCGCTGCGCAAACGGGCCGGTCCAAGATACATGGTTTGCACACCACGCCCGAGAAATGAATCTAATTCGGACTCGGCAAAGCCTCCTTCGGGTCCGATCAGCAGAAGAATTCTTTTGCCTCCTGTCGGCAGCACTCTCGTACCCGAAGGTTCTGCCACATACATCTGATCATATGAAACATCTCTGACAAAAAGATCATCTATTGACTTTGCATACGTGATTTCCGGTAAGTAGTATTGCTGCGATTGGGTCATGGCACCCTGCGCGATCTTCGTGAAGCGAACGATCTTCCGACTGCTCATGTTCCTAACAACTGAACGCAGAGAAGGAAAAAGCACAAAGCGAGCAACCCCAAGCTCTGTGCCCTTCTCGATGATCATCTCATTGCGCATACCCTTTAATGGTGCAAATGCTAGCGTGATGTCGACGTCGTATTTCCGCGGCATCATCCTCTTGTGCAATATCCTTGCACTCATTGAGGACCGCGTAAGTGAATTGATCTCGGCTTCGTATAGGCAGCCCCTACCATCGGTGAGGTAGATACGTTCACCTTTTCTCTTGCGCAACGCCCCCTTGATATGGGCGAGCTGCGAACCCTTAATGAGAACTGCTGCACCGGCCAGCGAACCCGCCGGTACATAAAAGATATTGTGCTCATCCATATTGGTTGATATCGCTGAAGTATCCGTTATTGACGATTACTGACTCAGATTCTCTACTCACCCCTGGGCCGAGGTTTGGGTTCACCTTCGTAATTTTTCAGTTCCTCGATGATCTTACTGACATTCTTATCAGTCGATTCCAGAGGTTTCAGATCCAGTTCCACATACATATCACCGTATCCACCATCTGGCCTGGGCATACCCTTTGCCTTGAGACGTATTATTTCAGGCGCGCTGCTGCCTTTCTTAACCTTCACCCTTTCTCGCCGGCCATTGAATCCCGGCACTTCGATCGACCCGCCGTTGATCAATTTCGAATAGGGCGTCAGCATGCGGATATAAAGATCATATCCACGGCGTTCGAAATACATGTGCGGCTTCTCCTCGAACTGCACAATGATACTACCGTTTCCACCGCGTCCAAAATGACCCTCACCGCGTAGCACGATATATTGACCGTTCGCAACGCCGCGCGGCGTCTTTATTTCTATGGTCCTGGTAACCCTTGATCTGCCCGTACCGCTGCACTTGGCACACGGCGTCTTTATCGTCTGTCCCGAACCTTTACATGCCGGGCAGGTGCCAATGCTTGTGAATGTACCGAAGAAACTTCGAGATTGGGTCTTCACCTGACCACGGCCTCCGCACTGACCGCATGGGGAAAAATCAGTACCGCCCTTGCCACCGCACACAGTACAGCCTTCAAAACGATTGACCTTGAACTGCTTCTTGGCCGAATTGACGATCTCCTCAAGCGTGACTTTCAGTATCACATGAATGTCACCGCCTCTGGATTGTCTCTGTGCTCCTCTGCGACTACCGAAACCAAAGAGATCTTCAAAATGCGAACCGCCGAAAAGATTGCCCAGGATATCCTGAAGATCGTCAAAATGCGTGAAGTCATCCCAGCTGAAGCCACCGCCCTTGAATGTCTGCGACACGCCATCGTGTCCATACTGATCATACAGCTGCCGCTTCTGCGGATCCATCAGCACTTCGTAAGCCTCGGAGACTTCTTTGAATTTCTCTTCAGC
>CP070795.1:725438-727374 GCA_020343455.1 Caldifarciminota bacterium | reverse complement strand
TTCAGGCATCGTTGAGAGAAAACTCGAACTCCGATTCGGCGTGGACTATACCTTCCGACGTCATCTTCACCTCAGAATGGACATTGGTCAGCAGTACCTGTATAACGCCGATCATATCGAGGGCAATGATGTTGATGACCTAATTCTGGATTTGTCGTGTTGGTTGATTCTTTAGTGGTTGTCGACCGGAAAATACGCCAACGTCTCAATGGCGGAAGTGACGCACGTGAGTGAACACCATTGCAATATCGTGTTCATTGCAAGCATCGATAACCTCGCTATCACGTTTTGACCCACCAGGCTGAATAACCGCTGTCACACCACCTTTTGCCGCAGTATCGATTCCGTCACGGAAAGGAAAGAACGCATCCGAAGCCATTACAATACCTGCGCTGCGGTCAACTGACTGCCTTGATGCGATCTCGACCGCACCCACCCTCGATGTCTGACCCGCACCGATGCCGACCGTCCTCCCTTTTATGGCCAAAACTATGGAGTTCGATTTTGCCCACTTCACGACTTTCCAGGCGAATTTCAGGGCCGCAGTCTCATAATTATCCGGAGACCGCTTCGTCACGACTTCCCAATCCTTCAGATCCGTCCGATCACGCTCCTGGACGAGTATTCCACCGAACACCGGCCGGTAGACGACCGGTTTTATCAACTGCGGGTTCAATTCCACAATACGCAGATTCTTCTTCGTACGCAATATCTCCAGCGCTCTTTCATCATATCCCGGTGCGATGACGACCTCAAAAAAATGTTCGGTGACAAGTTTAGCCGTATCCGGCTCCATTGCCCGGTTCAGACCGACGATTCCTCCAAAGGCCGATGTGGAGTCTGCCATGTACGCGCGTTCGAATGCCTCTGACTGCGTTTCTCCGACAGCCACGCCGCACGGCGTTTGGTGCTTTATGATTGCACAGGCGACCTCTTCGACGAATTCATTTGCCGCGCCGAAAGCGACGTCTGCATCGAGGATATTGTTGTAAGATATCTCTTTGCCGCCGAGGATCTTAAACCCGTTCTGGAGAGATCTATCCAGATAGAACGCCGCCTTCTGATGGGGGTTTTCACCGTAACGCATCGATATATATCTTTCGGCTCCGACCGTATAATATCGTCGGGTTTCGAAATCCGGTGAGAAATAGTCCGCGATGATCGCATCATACCAGGCAATGTAGTCGAGCGCATTCCTTGCCAGTTCGAGCCTGTAGCTCTCATCTAACTTTTCCTTTTCCAACACTTCGACGACCCCTGCATATTGAGCGGGGTCGAATACCACGGCGACCTTCTTGTAATTCTTTGCTGCGGCTCTGATGAGGGTCACTCCCCCGATGTCTATGAACTCGATCATTTCATCGAGTTTCTTGCCCTGTTGTGCGAAAAAAGGATAGAGATTGCATACTACGAGGCCAATCTCTCCGGTTTCAAGAATTTCTTTCGCGATCTTCTGGCTGAGCGTCTTGACCCGCTCGCTTTCCGAACCGCCCGTGTAGTCGGATATCTTGATCGATTCGACCCCATTTTCAACGAGTAACTTCTGGGTACCTCCGGTCGCTATGATCTCGAAATCTAAACCTTTCAAAGCCTTCGCGAATTCTACTATCTCTTTTTTGTCCGCAACTGAAATGAGAGCTTTCTTGCTGATATTTTTCATTATTATGCTCCGTATTTTTTCATCTTCAATGCATTTGCCAGCAGCAAAGGCATAATGTCCATTGACCTGATATTGCCTAAGATTCCTTGAGCGCAATTTCTCTCTGTGAATCGCTTTTTTTCGGGAAAGACATAACTCGAATGGAGAAGCAAAGGGTTGGGGTGCCACGAGTGCGAACGCAGGACCGTGGGTGTCGAATGGTCCGATGTAATGCAAAGAACATCTGGCTTAAGATTCACTATCGTGATGAGGTGTTTGTCGAATTCTTCAATGCAC
>CP070795.1:723386-725338 GCA_020343455.1 Caldifarciminota bacterium | reverse complement strand
ATCGCGGCTTATCCCGGACATGAGGGTAAGGTGATCATCAACGCGGCGGAGCCCGTCATGCGATGGCACAAGTGCACCGGCCCCGATGAATGTGCCGGGAATCCATACTGGGAGCACATCTACGTAACGGATGTGGCGACCATGGTACAATCCCACCCCGACGGCGCATTTGCCATCAGACAGGTCTTCCAAAACGGGGAGCGACTTAAGCGTTCTCGATATCCGAACACGGGATGGAGCTATCCTTCGCGGATTCTGGATCGCCAGACCGTCTTTTCCGACAGATCTTTATCCAAACCGGAAGGATATTTTACCGGCTCTGTTTGCCATATAAAGACCGCCGTATGGCATCTCGACCAGATCCCCATTACGGACTTTTCACGAGACACAGTGACCCTGGCAAGGAGCCCCCGATTTGATATTTCGACGCAATTCGGATACTACGTGACCAGTATCGTCGGCGAGATTAACGAGGAAGGCGAATGGGCATACGATCCGGCTGAGAAGAAGCTCTTCCTGTGGCCCAAAGGCGACGTTGCACAGGGTGTCGAGTTCACGTATCGGGAGTACTGTCTACGCACCCATGCAAACACTTCATGGAATATCGTTCGCGGATTAACTATCCACAACGCCTACAGGCATGGCGTCTGGCTGTATCATGCGAATAATATGACCATCGAGAACAATATCATTGAGAATACTTTCATGTTTGGCATCTATCTGCAGACCACCGGTGGGACCTGCAACAACAATCAGATCCTTAACAATACGGTCAAACACTCTTGTTTTCGCGGCATCAGCGTCGGGGGCGACGCCTCCCATTGCCGCGTCGAGGGCAACACCGTCTATGCCACGGGAGTGGAGCATTACGGCGGGGATCTGATGCATGGGCCGAGCCATGGTATATACATCGCGGGTCCGTTCGCGCACGTGTACAACAACAGGATCGACCGCACCGGCTACACGGGCCTGTACATAGAATGCAGAGGGCTTGGCCGTGAGGTGTGCTACAATTACATAACGAATGTCGGTCTGGCGCTATCTGACGCAGGCGGCATCTATACAGGCAGCTTCCATGAAGGAACTGAAAAAGATCACATCCACCACAACATCATCGAAGACGCAATCGGATGCCTGTCGATGATCCGACGCTGCGACAAAGGCCTGCCCGTGACCATAGAGAAATATGCCGGTGACACGGCCGGTATCTACGTGGATGAAGAAGGCAACAACCGAATCATCGAACATAATACCGTCATCAACTCGCATATGACGGGTATCCTCTTCCACTGGGCGCCTTCGAATGTTGTGAGAAAGAACACCTTGTACGGCAATAGAAAGTGCCAAATCTATTTAAGCGGTAAGAATGCAGCCAGAAAAATCCTTGAAAATGATGAGCTTTATCAAAACATCATGTTCGCAACCGAGGCAGAACAGAAAACGCTGCTCATCGCGATCAATTACAACAACGTGCGTTTCGGTCAATCCAACAACAATTATTTTTATAATCTGTACGATCCGAAGCATGTGTTTGTGAGTCGTTACGTCGGCAGGAGAATTCTCCGCGAGAATTTAGCCCTGAGCCAATGGCATGCATTATCAGGCTATGATGGCGACTCGAAAGAATTTTCCTATTTAGATCAATTCGACGATATCACTATAGATCGCCAGAAAAAGTCGCGCATTATTTATAACACGTCGCTGGGTGTTGTCAGCATTGATTTAGAATTGGAAAAATATTGCGATGTGCAAGGCAACAAAATATCCGACACAGTGACACTGCAACCCTTTGAATCTAAGATTCTCATACGGGCCGACTACTGATGAGGTATGATAGTCCGGATACCGGTGCTGGCACCCTTGAGGTAGAGCCATGGGATCAATTCATTGATGCTCCGAGTCCGCCGTACATTGATCCCTGAGAATTGACTATATTGGAATCATTGAACAAA
>CP070795.1:721333-723286 GCA_020343455.1 Caldifarciminota bacterium | reverse complement strand
AGGCCGTTACCATCACGAATTCCGAGATCTCAGGCGAGGACGAAGACGAGATCAACTCCATGGTCAACGAATCGGAGTTCTTCAGTATCCCTGAGCCGTCGGCTGATACGAATCCCGATGAAGAGCAATATTTCATATCGATCGAAATGGGGGGACAGACACGGAACATATACATGGCCAGATCTAAGGTTCCGAACGAGCTGAAACCGTTGATCAGTTTTCTCAAGAAACGTGCGAAGTACGAGAAACGGTCGAAGTGACACCACTGGATCGGGTAGAATCGAATGGGGTGGATCGTTACGAAGTATGATCATGCACGATGCGCCATCCCTCCTCATACCGGCGTAGTATCAACGTAAACAGCCCCTCACCGGATATTTCATCTCCCATAACGCGCCAATGACCTATAACGTATGCGGCTGTCTTCGACAGCACATGTATCTCGATGTCGGTAAACGTCAGGATTCCCCTTTCTCCACCATCGGCGAAATACTTCTTCTGGTACTTGTCGTACAGTGTCTGCCAGCCTTGGGTCCTGTTGTTACCGGACTGGAACGTGAAATCGCGAGAATTCCAGTAGTACCGCATGAAGCCGTCGAGGTCTCCCTTGTTCCAACGATCCACCTGGGAGGTGACGGTATCCCGTATCTCCTTTTCGATCGTATCGAACTCCCCGGCGCTCAGTGTGGAGGAGATACACATGATCAAGGCAAACGATATCAAGATTCTCATAGTGAATCCTTTCGATAGAGAGCTCATGAATGTCACTGCATACGGGTTGCAGTATAACGAGGAAACTCATTTCTTGACAACTACATTAAGGGATAATTATATTTATTAAGGGTGGGGTTTGTAACGTTACTATGCGGTGAGTTTACATGTGATCCTGTCTGTTCATTGATTCGTCGGTTCCCTGTTTCCATCCCTACCACAGCCCTTGAAGATGGGTTGCTATTCGCTTAGACGAGTATAGTGCTCTGTTCCCCACGGGGAGGAACCAATGAATAATCGAAGCATGTATTTGGTAATCCTCTGCATAGTATCCTTTATCGCGTCGGTTAGGCTTTCAGCCGAATGGGAGAAGGACGGCATTCCCGTATGCACAGCGCTGAGCATTCAGTACTATCCGGTAATCGTAACGGACAGCACGGGTGGGGCGATCGTGGTGTGGGATGATAATCGGGGAGCGGCACAGGATATCTATGGCCAGAGGATCTCGCCCGAAGGGGACCTGCTATGGTCTCCCGGCGGAGTCCCTGTCTGTCAAGAGGAGGGAAGTCAGCTTGCGCCGGAAGCCGTCTCGGATGGAGAGGGAGGTGCCATCGTATTCTGGCTGGAGAGTAAGGCTCCCGGCACCAACAACATAGATATCTATGCACAGAGGATCGACTCTCTCGGAAATCCCCTCTGGAGCGAGGGTGGTGTGGCGGTATGCACCGATACTTTCAGACAGCTCTACATAGAGGCTATCGCCGATCTGCACGGGGGTGCCATCGTTGTCTGGCGGGATGAACGCAACGGGCCCGAGGACCTGTATGCACAGAGGCTGGACCGGAACGGCACTATTCTCTGGCAGGAAAACGGTGTTGCCGTGTGTACAAAAGAAGATAGACAGATATGGCACACACTCGTTACGGACAGTGCGGGAGGGGTGTTTGTAGCATGGTGTGACTTCAGTGACGACTACAACCTGAATGCCCAACGAATCGATTCGGTCGGTTCGGCGAGGTGGGGCGCCGATGGGATCGTTATATGCGGTGCCGCGGGAAGCCAGACCTACCCTGTGGGTTGTCCGGGCGGAACGGGTGATGCCATATTTGCCTGGGAGGATTGGAGGGCCGGAGTCGATCACTATATCTATGCACAGCGGTTGGATTCGTCGGGTGCATCACTGTGGACAAACGACGGGATCCCTCTATGTGTGAGTCCTGACGGGCAGTATGCTCCCGAGAT
>CP070795.1:719279-721233 GCA_020343455.1 Caldifarciminota bacterium | reverse complement strand
CCATAGATGTCGGATGGGTATGCCATATCGGTCCAGACATTAAGATAGTTGGTGGTACCTGCCACGATATACGAGTCATGCGAGCTGTTTGCCGGATCGGACACAAGAAAAGGTGGACCCGTCGGATTTCCTGACGTCTCGTATTGCCGGCCCCAGACCTCGTAATTGTCACCATTCCTCACACTGTACACGACCATATATCGAGTGCCATCGAAGCACAAGCTGCCTGAACCCCCTATGTCCACCCCTGTGGCGATATTGATCTGACCGCCTATGAGATTCCCATCGGTCGACACAAGCTGAGCCATCAACAGATCGGGATACTGGGTCCACACCACGAGAAAATTAGTGCCGTCGAAGCAGACAGATGTTCTGATGCCTTCATCGGCCGTCGTGGCAATCCTCACCGTGTCGCCGAGTGTGCCGTCACAATTGACAAACCTACCTCTAACGGCGAACGGCTGCGAATAATAGACCCAGACAACGAAGAATTTCGTATCCGTGAACGCAATTGACGGCTCATATTGCCCTTCGTATGTATCCGGACCAATCAAGATCCCATCAGCGTCAAGAACTACGCCACCAGTTGTTACACGTGCACCATAAATCTTGAAGGCGCCAGGGATACGGTCATCCGCCCACACAACCATATAATTGTCGTTACCAAAGGTTACTTCCGGTGTTATCTGGACACCACTTGCATAAGATACGTTGATTGAATTTATCGAATCACAATCCGGAGTGACACGCACTCCGTGAATATTACCGGCACTTCAACAACTGTCCCTGAAGACGACAAGCAAATTCGTACCATCGAAAGCAGCGGATGTGGCAAATCCTGCTTGCCTTTCAAACAACAGTTTGCCGCCCGGATCGATGACTGTGCCGTTCGTGCTTACGCGAGCCCCGAAAACGGCATGCGTGCTTTCTGCAAGATAGTAGCGATCATCGATCCAGAATACATAATACTGGCCATTTCCGAACACGGCGCACGGATACTGCTGCACGTCAGGCGCAGTGCAAATGGGAAAATCGGCACAGGGCACGATTAACGACAACATCAATATAGACGTCATAATTCCTCCGACAGGTAACACAAATTCTTTTCACGAAATGAAGAAACGAAATCTGGAGACACATTCACTGCACTGAAGGCACATCTGCCTCCGTCAGGATGCAGACACGCTGTGCTTAAGGCATGCCGCGTCATGTCAGCTTTCTCCTGTCGCGACATTATAAATCAAATGCTCACTCATGACTCACACACGGACTCTCGACCCTCGCCTCAGCGTGTACCATATGAGATAATCGCCGTGTATTCATGGAACAGATATTTCTTGTAGCGCTGCTTGCCTGTCAGTTCACGCAGAATGCCGAGCTTCTCGAACCGGTTCACAAGTTCATTACCGGATTCTCTCGATATCTTGAATTCCTCTGTTATGGCTTTCGCGTCGATGATCGGACGTGCGAACAGCAGGTCGATGAGTTTGACCGCAAAAATGCTCGAAATACGGTTCTCGTACAACCGGTCGATCAAACTTTCCTTCAGACGTATCATCCTTCCTGCCGTAACACCGGCTTCCTCTGATACCTCGTCAACACCTTTCAGGAAAAAGGCTATCCATGATTCCCAATCACCCTGTATACGCACGCGCTGTAGAAATTCATAGTATTCAGTTCTTTTTCTCTTTAGATAGTGACTCAGGTACAATAGTGGCCGGGTCAATACTTTTTGGGCAACGAGAAAGAACGTAATCAGCAATCTGCCGATCCTGCCGTTTCCGTCGAGAAAAGGATGTATAGTCTCGAACTGGCCATGTATCACTGCGGCCTTAACCAGTGCCGGTATATTGTCCTCCTTGTTGAAGAACTTCTCGAGATTGGCCATGGCAGCCAAAACTTCCTCGGGTGGAGGAGGTACGAAGTGCGCTTCAAACACGGTTGCGCCTTGCGG
>CP070795.1:717169-719179 GCA_020343455.1 Caldifarciminota bacterium | reverse complement strand
TGTGTGGGCATTGTGTCACCTCTTTCGTTAGTGGCGAAAATAAATTATGTCAAAGTGAATGAATGTCCATATGATATATGCGAGACCGATGAACGATCCGAAAGGAAATGTAAAAAACCACCTAAGGGTCATTTTGGGTTTTTCAAAACGCATGCTGGTCACTGTGGTCATGATATTCGACCACAGAAACCAGAAACTCACAAGAGCTAGAATATAATAGCCCCATCGTGAGCCCGTAAGAAGCATTACAATACCTGCAATTGTGGTCGGGCAAGCCAGGAATATATCTGCTATAGCAATGCCATAAAACATTTTCTGCACGTGCCAATCATCAACCGAGCCATCTGGATTTTTCATAACCTTACCCTTCATGACCATAATCTGCCACAACCATACAATTGCAGAATCAAACGCCATAAGGGCCAAGAGAAAATATAGGATTGCCTGTGAGAGAAATGGTAGATTTTGCATTTCTTACCTCCTTATTGCTTCAAATCCTTGGCGGTCGAATCTTTGCATTTGAAAAAGCTGTTCTCTTTGGCGCATGACTCGTCTGTGTCACGGATCAACAATAATACGATACCAATGAATGGATTATTTATCCGGGGCCGAGTTATAGCCTGACTTGTTATCGAATTCGGTACAAGGCAGAAAAACATCAGTAGAAAATAGGCTTTACTGCATCTGATCCTGCAGCCAGACATTCGCAGCTTCAGCGTCTTCGTGTCTGGGGATTATCGTTATGGCGTCATTTTCGCAGACCGCCCTGCACACGCCACACCCAAAACACCTCGTGGGATCGATATAGACCTTGCCGAGCGCCGACGAATAGGTCTTTGCGCCGAACTGACATCGACTCATGCATGACCTGCACCCCTTACAGAAATTCCAATCGACTTTGCATATGTATTCTGCCCGGAAGAACCGAGGAGTGCCTCTCTTCTGTATATAATTTCTGTAGTTACTGCAGTCACGGTCACAATTACATAGACACATGACGTATGGAGTCACCGCTGTCCAGATCATGTGTATCATGCCCTCCTCATCATATTTTCTGAATGTTCTCTTAGTCTCCTCCTTGTCCAGTACCTCCAGTGACGAAGCAGCGTCAGGGAATTTCTCTAACGTCCCCCTTCTGTCCACCATCAAGCCGAAATGGTATCGTTCATCTTTCTTTCCCGCATTAACAAAGCGACACCCACAAGCCATTCTCGTTATAGAAGAGGCGATATCTATAACTTTTTCCGCATCTTCGATCGGCAGTATCTGACCGAAATGCTCAACCTGGCGATTGGCAACGGTCGTTTCTTCACTTGGCAGAATATCGGAAGGTTCGGTTGATGCTGGTGCATCTTGCGCTTTAGCCTGTTCTTGTGAAACACTGCTGATCGCCGGCATCACAAAGTTCTCGAATAGGTTATCTAGATACTCAACGCGCGTTGTTACCTTGACGATATCTTTTTGTGTAGAGGACAGTTCTTCATAAAGCAGTTCGTCGGCGTAGTTCTTCGCCTGGAGATACCACTTCTTTCCTTCCCCGTGTTTAGTACAAAACTCACACATTCTGACCTCCCTTCAACCATGCGGCGCGTGTTATTAAACCAGTTCAGTGTATAGCACCCTGGAGGATATCACGTCTGTTCCTAAGAGTCGACGACCCCCTATTCATAATACCGTGCAATAATACCCTTGTCAATCGCTTTTTTCTCTTTGGTTTTGGGGGTATTGTAAAGGCAGGTGTGAGATTACGGCTGTGCTAAAGTACATGCCGGCGTTCGACGCTGCAGATGATGTGTTATTTGTCTCAGCTTCTCGGCATTTATGAGAGGGGTCTGGCCTCATCGAACCCTTTTTACTTGACATTACATGACAAATCCATAGTATATTTGAGTAGTAGACACTCAACAAAGGAGGTATCATGTCATTCTGCTTCTGCCGTTTCATTCTCGCTATACTGGTGATTGTCTTTGCCTGGTGGAATCCCGCGTGGGCTAATATTGCCCTGACCAT
>CP070795.1:715011-717069 GCA_020343455.1 Caldifarciminota bacterium | reverse complement strand
GATGATCTGAGCGCGATGTAGGCAAAAGTATCACGCACCGCAACGCTTCCGACGTCACGATCTGTCAGATATTGTCCGATCACGTAAGTCGATTCCGGATCGCTGATATTCACGATCTGGAGCCCTCCCTGTCCGTTGGCCACGTATGCGAGACTGTCGACGAGCACGACCTTGTTTGCGTAGCCGGGAAGGGGGCAAACGCCGATAATGGCAAAATTAGCCTGCGTTGGAGTAACCTCAGGGCGTCCGCAAAACAGTGATATCAAAAGAACTAATGGAAGGTATTTCATTCTTCTCACAAAACCCCCTAATAATAAAACTCTAAACCTGCGCCTATCCTGTACCTTATGTAATCTTTGATCTCGTCGATTTCCGGCAAGATCTCCGATGCTGAATTTCTCCACTGGCGCATAAAATCAAGCTTGAACAGGAGACCCGTCTTGATCCGCGAGCGACTGCCAAAACGGATCCGATGGAGGTGGTCGATGCGGCTGAAATGGAGTGAATCTTCGTTCGTCGAAGCGTTGTAGCGTCTGAAACTATAATCATAAGAACAGCTGAATGTAGTAGCAAGAATGACTTTGGTTTGCAGGGAGAGGTCTAAGGCAATATCATGTTCGTAGTACGATCCGTCGGGCACCAATTCGGAGCTGAGGGTTGAAACGTCTGCCGAATCGGCCCTCGCGTTCTTGTAGTCGTAATTGAAAGCGAATTCAAGGTATTTATGAAGTTTCTTCTCTATTCCTAAGGATACGATGTGAGCTTCTGCGTCGTATCGGTTGAATTCGGTGATATAATCATCCCACTTGTGCCGGTACGCAGCGCTAACGGTAATGTCTTGCTCGGTCGTGAATGACATCTTTCCCGCTAGTACGTGATATGCTACTTCACAACCGATATAATCCGTGCTTTCACCGAAAGGATTACGGTAGTATCGTATCATGTAATTCGGAATTAACTGATAAGACAATTTGACCGCATATCGTCCGAGTGATTGTCTCAGGCCGATGGTGTAGTTCTGGTAATTCTTCTGTTTATTCACGAGATAGTTGTTCGTACGGAGACCGATATTGAATGTCGTCGTGCGTTTGCCGAACAATCTATTTCTGAGCAGGAGGGCAAAATCGACAGAGGTGATCAGATCGTCATAGGTCTCGAACGGAAAGCGGTACGGACGCACGGCGTTGAGGAAGTCGTCAATATATGATTGGGAGTAGGCATATGCGTTGTCGTCGTATGTAAAGTCGATATCGAGATTGTAGGAATGATCCCATACGGTCATTAACAGGATTGCTATCATCTTTCCTCTACAAGGAATCTCAACGCAGCACTCTCCGCTACTGTCCCGGTCAGCGTGAATCTCAGCGTGTGTCTGCCTTCCTTTACGTTCATGTGGAAGCTGCGGGCGTTCGACGGCACGATGTTCTTTCTATCCCGGTAAGTGATGATCTGCGATTTGTAGCATTTGTGAGCGAACGTCTCGGTCTCAGCGCCCTCTTTGACAGTTATTGTGTAGTTCTGATCCCCGATCATCTTCTCGTCGTAATTGAGCCTGGAGATGATGCGCAGCCTTGCGGGACCGTTGATAGTGAGGCTGATGTCATCGTCTCTTTTCAGTTCGTAATACTTGAGGATCCTTTCTTCTTCGATTGCCTCGATAGTTGCTCCATAGTCAGACGCTTGTATCTCGTTCCATTTCTTCGGTGATTCATAAGCGAATTTCACCAGTATCGTATCATTGGGTGATGACCAGTGTGTGAGTTTGAATTCGTTCGAACCCTCGGGAATTTCTATGTAAAAGGAACGCCATTTGCTGAGCGGCCTACCCTTCTTGTCTTTAGTAACATCAGATTTTTCCGATTCCAAGGTTATGATATTCTCGTCAATCTTGTTTTCCTGGAGGATCAGTTTGTAGATCTGGCTTCCGAGTTTATCTTTCTGCCAGAATATCCTTGTATAAACTCGCAGATATGTCGGCCCCTCGGCGGAAAATGTAATCGGGCTATTCTTGATCAGCAAGAGATATTCATCGGTTTTTTTTGTAACGATGTCGACTTC
>CP070795.1:712835-714911 GCA_020343455.1 Caldifarciminota bacterium | reverse complement strand
GGCACAATTGGACCATCCAAACGTCTGTACGATCCACGAGATCGAAGAGGCTGAGGGAAATATCTTCATCGCGATGGCCTACTGTGAAGGACAGAGTCTCCGCAAGCGCATCGAATCCGGCACCGTGAGCCTCTCCGAGACGCTCGATATTGCAATACAGGTCGCTGAAGGGCTGCTTGCGGCCCACGGGAATGGAATCGTCCATCGCGATATAAAGCCCGGGAACGTCATGTTAACGGCAGACGGCCTCGTGAAGATTACCGATTTCGGGCTTGCAAGACTGACAGGAATCACAAAGACGACTCAACGGGGAGAAACGAGAGGTACCATCCACTACATGTCCCCGGAGCATGTAAGGGGCGAGACCGTCGACCACAGCACCGATATCTGGTCCCTCGGTGTAATGCTGTACGAGCTCATAACGGGAGAGCTCCCATTCAAGAGTGAGTACGATGCCGCGATCCTTTATTCGATCGTTAATGAAGATCCGGTACCAGCCATCGAATTGAACAACACCATTCCACCCGAACTCGATCTGATCATCTCCACGGCACTGAATAAGGATATCAATAAGCGATATTCTTCCATCAAGATAATGCTGGAAGATCTGCAGAAACTGCAGTGGAGACTACTTACCCATTCAAAACGGCCCCCAGAAGACACGAGTGTGAGCACGACGGTCTCAGTGAGAAACAGGTTTGCATTTCTCGCCATATTTCTGGCCATCGCAGCCGTGCTCATCGCGGTACTGACACGTACACATAGGTATTCACCGGGCATTACACCTATGTCTATTGCGGTCCTGGAATTCGACGACCACTCTCAAGATTCAACACTTGCGGTGATACTCGCAGAGCTTCTGCGCACGGATCTATTCCAGAATCCCTACACCAAGATCCTCAGCAGGGATCGGATGTTCGAGCTCCAACGCTCGGGCGGAATAAAAGAGCTTACACTGTCTTCCGGCTTCGACATCTGCCGGCGAGAGCAGATCGAATCGATCATACATCCCCGAATCATCAAGATCGGCGACACCTATCGAATCGAAGCCCTCGTGTACGACGTCAACTCCACGACACCTCTTTTTGCAAAACGCGCCACCGGTCAGGGCAAAGATCAACTCATCGGTCTCATCGAGCAACTCTCCAGGGAAATCGTCACAGAGCTAAAACTGTTGCCTCAGAGAGCCAGTGACCGCCTGCCGTGGAGTGCTCAGTCGACAACCAAATCCATCGATGCGTACGAGCTCTACATGACCGGATACAAGCTATACGAGGGTAACGATCCACTCAAACCGATTCCCTTCCTGGAACAGGCCATTGCGACAGATTCTTCATTCATCGATGCATACATAGCACTCGCTATTCTATACAACTACATCGGTGACACAAGAGCACTCGCATGTGCTAAATCAGCCAAAGAGATCGCCAAAGCCAACAACAATACACTCGCCTTTTTCGAAGCCGTCATTGCAGAATCGAGGATCTGCAGAAACTGGAACCAAGCAATTGCATATATGAGGCAGTATCTCGAGTTATGGCCCAACGATATCGATATGCGGATCAACCTCGGCTACATCCTCTCACGCCGTATGAAAGAATTCGAGAAATCGATCATTGAACTCGAGCACGTACTCGAACTGGACCACATGAACCTCTCCGGCCGAATCGGGCCGACACTCAACTCTCTGGGACATGCATACTTCTTCGACGGACAGTTTGACAGGGCAATCGAATGCTTCGAACGGTACCGGACTCATCTACCCAACAGGCCCGATCCGCTCCACAGTCTCGGCGATGTATACCGCATCAGAGGCGAATACGAACGTGCCGAATCCTATTTCTCCGAAGCCATTTTGCTCTCCCCCGCGTACTACGAGAGTTACGAGGAACTCGGTTTGACATATCTTGCGACGGGACAGTGGCGCAAAGCGATAAGCGAATTCAAGCGCTATGTACAGTACGCCCCTTTAATGAAACGGCCATGGGGATATGTGTTGATAGCCAAGATGCATCTTCTTCAGAATGACTTCCAATCTGCGAAGGATGCACTCGACGAGGCACTCACGATAAATCC
>CP070795.1:710593-712735 GCA_020343455.1 Caldifarciminota bacterium | reverse complement strand
ATTATGAATGAGAAAGGCGGAAAGTTTTCACTTTCCGCCTCTAATAGCGGGGGCTGGATTCGAACCAGCGACCTTAGAAGGGATTGTGTGAGAGAACGGCGGGATGGTATCTATTGGGATTAGTAGAGGCATCAATAATGACTGGGGTATGGTTTGAATTCAGTGACATTATGAATGAGAAAGGCGGAAAGTTTTCACTTTCCGCCTCTAATAGCGGGGGCTGGATTCGAACCAGCGACCTTTGGGTTATGAGCCCAATGAGCTACCGCTGCTCCACCCCGCGATCTCTTTCATTATACACTTTCGGGTTCATTTGTCAACCTTCAGTGTTCATCAATCTTCCAACCTCTGCTCGCGCCTCATGTCCAAGCGCCATTGGCCTCCGTCGTCCCGGGAGTCGTCTACGAAGAAGTCAAGATGGACGACCTTGCCATTGTGGATCAAAGCCGTTCCTTTACCTGAATCATTCTCGATACGGTATAGATTCCCTAGGCCAGGAGTTCCTACAGATACTTGCTTGGTATTGGAGAGTGCCTGAATGAGATCCTGGATATCTTCTCGTCCAATGACCGGTTTCTCCTCTGAGAGCGCGTCCATTACATACGACCGCAGCAATTTATTCCAGTATCTGTTGATCAGCTCGTTGCTGGCGAAGATGTCGATACAGATCACACGGTTGCCCGTGACGACGACGACACCCACTGTGTTTCTGGAGAGCTCTGGAAGCCGGCCAAAATGGCGTTCATAAGTTTGGATTTCTTTCTTGAACTCCTCATCGTCATAATTCGCATGGACCGTGCTCGTACTTGAGGCTATGCCTAATCGTTCCTGGCTTGATGCAATGGCATCCCAGACCTCAGATTGATTCTCCGTTATTCTTGCGCGTTGCCTTAGATCGTTGGGCACGAGTTCCTTCGATGATTTGAATGTCGGGGATGTCGAAACCCATCGGCCGTGTTCGACACAGTAGACTGGCACACGCAGCCAGTCACTCTTGGGCGGTACTAGGACATCTTCGCGCAGCATGCGGTCTTGTTTTGCACCTGATAGCATCTCACCCGTCATGATGAAAACCGTACGCGGACCGCTATTCTTCAGTTCGACGTGGTTGACCTCTCCGTCACCGATTTCTCTGATCGTCAGCCAATCCCTTGCGTATGCTTCGTCAAGGGTAACGTAGCCAAGACTCGCTCCTTGTGCCTTTGTCAGTGGGTAGATCATCAGATTCTTGTAGACTATCGGTTTGGCGATCTTCAATGCTCCGATATATGAATTGATTATCTTGGTCTCACGGCCTGGCGCTTGAAGCACTAGAACGGTGAGCGCAATCATTAGAGTGGCCTTCATGAATTCCTCCTTTTACTTACAATACAATGAACACAGCCGGATATTCCACATTTCGTAAGATCGTTGTGGGCAGCACACCCTGTGTTATTGACAGGTACGGGAGGATGAATATAATAGCCAATGGATCTTTCGGTCAATATCGACCATGTAGCAACCGTCAGAGAAGCGCGTAAGGAAGATTTCCCCGATCCGGTGCATGCGGCGGTCGAGGCCGAATTGGGCGGGGCCGATGGGATAACGGTGCATCTGCGCAGCGATCGCAGGCATATCAAGGAGCGCGATCTGAGCGTACTCAGACAGGTGATCAAGACCGACCTGAATCTGGAGATGGCTGCGACCGTTGAAATGGCAGGTATTGCGTCCGAAGCGAAGCCCGACCGCATCACGCTGGTGCCGGAAGCCCCGGGTGAAGTGACCACACAAGGTGGCCTTAATCTGATGACAGTGAAACAGGATTTGAAGGCATACATATCTGATCTTAAGAGTAAGGGGATGAGGGTCGGTATATTCATCGATCCTGATGCGGAACAGGTAAAAGAGGCGGTCAGGGTCGGTGCCGGCTACGTCGAGATAAATACCAATGAGTATACGAGAACAAAACGCGTAAAAGATGAAACGATAAGGATTGCCCGTGTCGCCAAGGCAGCGCGGCGCGAAGGTTTGATAGTTCATGCCGGACACGGTATTGACTACAGGAATATTCTGCCTCTCCTGCACATCCAGGAGATCACCGGTTATTCGATCGGATATGCGATCATTTCGCGCGCTCTGTTTGTCGGTTTGAGACAGGCCGTG
>CP070795.1:708318-710493 GCA_020343455.1 Caldifarciminota bacterium | reverse complement strand
CCGTACACACTGGCGGCAGGCGAGTCACTCGTGGTCACCGTCCGCTTCGAACCCCTCTCGAGCGGCGTGAAGCCGTGCACCATCGAGACCGGTGATGCCCTGTGCAGTGATGTCTCCTGCACGGGTGTTGGCGAAGACCCGCCGGCGTGTGCCGTCACACCGACGAGCATCGATTTCGGCACGGTCACCATCGGCAGCTCGAAGGACTCGATATTCACGATCAAGAATACCGGTGGTGGGACGTTGGGCGGTAGTGTCAGCGAGGCCTGTGCCGATTATGATCTCGTCTCGGGAGGCGGCCCGTACACCCTGGCGGCGGGTGAGTCGCTCGTGGTAACCGTTCGCTTCGAACCCCTCTCGAGTGGCGTGAAGCCGTGCACCATCGAGACCGGTGATGCCCTGTGCAGTGATGTCTCCTGCACGGGTGTCGGCGAAGACCCACCGGCGTGTGCCGTCACACCAACGAGCATCGATTTCGGCACGGTCACCATCGGAAGCTCGAAGGACTCGACGTTCACGATCAAGAATACTGGCGGGGGAACGCTGGGCGGCACTGTCAGCGAGTCCTGCGACGATTATGATCTCATCTCGGGGGGCGGTCCGTACACACTGGCGGCGGGTGAGTCGCTCGTGGTAACCGTTCGCTTCGAACCCCTCTCGAGTGGTGTGAAACCGTGCACCATCGAGACCGGTGACACCCTGTGCAGCGATGTATCCTGCACGGGAGTGGGTGAGACACCTACAGGAGTCGAGACAGACCAACCCCACGTATTTGCACTGTATCAGAACCATCCGAATCCGTTCAATCCTACCACGTGGATCCGGTTCAGCCTGGACCGAGACTCCATGGTGTCTCTGGTCATCTATGATATCTCCGGGAAGCGCATACGCACGCTGGTGAATCGCAGGATGACTGAGGGAATGTACACGGAAATGTGGGACGCCCGGGACAATAGGGGTAGGCCGGTGGTCAGCGGGATCTATTTCTATCAATTGAAATCTGAAAACCGAACGCTGACACGCAAGCTGATTCTTCTGAGGTAGTACAACTCTCTTTTGAATAAATAGAGTTGTTGGAAAACCCGGTTGTCGAGCTCTTCAAAGACTTGGCAGCCGGGTTTCTCTTAGATAAACGATCGCTGATAGACCGAGATAATAGACAGACCGTCTACCTATTGCTTCTCCCCTGTAGATAATCGATCAGGGGCTGCGTGACATGGGAAACCACATCACCGATCATGTGGGGCATTACGTTTTCCATCACCTGCGGCATCATCACGGGCATCTGCTCGGCCATGTAATCCGGCATCGGGATTCGCTCCTTGATGCGCTCGAGCATAACAGGCATGACCTTCGGCATCATCTTGGGAAGGAGCCGGGGGAACATGACGGGAAACAGTGACTTCATGAGATTAAGGGTGCCGGGAACTCTCCCCATGAATCGCATCATACCGCCCATCCCGAGGGGCATGGCATTCACGAGCTCCGGGAACATGGTACCCATGAGATCCGCGAATCCCTCCGGAGTCATCAGTGTTATCATCGCCTCGAAAACCGCCCACTGCCTCTGCACTTCGGGATTAGGATCGGGAAACTCGTATCCGAGAACGGATGACGCAAAACGGGCTAGATCGACAACATCGAGGGGAAGCTCCTTCTTGTCCCGCGTGACACGCAGCTGAAACTCGCAGCAGGGACAGAGTGCAAGCACCTTGTCCGCACTCACATCCAGAGCCTCCTGCAGCCGCTCCTCTCCGACATCGGCCGCCACGTCCGGTTCCTTGATCAGGGTCAGGACAGAGCCGCAGCAGTGAGCATTCTCCCGGTTGTTCGCCATCTCGACAAACTCCACATTGGGAATAGCCTCGATCAGCTCACGGGGTGCATCGTAAACGCCGGAAGCGCGCCCGATGTGACACGAATCGTGCCATGTGACACGCACAGGTTTGTTTCCATTCTCCGGAAACGTGAACTCGCCGCCTTTGATCTTCTCTGCAACCACTTCGCTGTAGTGCCGCGCGTTGATACCGTATTCGACGCCGAGCTTCTCCGCCCATTCTGGATACACCGTCCGCCACATCATATCGCAGGCGGGGCAGGACGTGATCACCGTATCCGCCCCCGCTTCCTTGACGGCGGCGATATTCTTCTTCATCGTCTGTGCAAACAAGTCCC
>CP070795.1:706018-708218 GCA_020343455.1 Caldifarciminota bacterium | reverse complement strand
CTGCCCCATACGCAAATACGGACCGTCCACCACCATCATCAGTAGCCATCACCGGGCCCAGGGGAGCAAGCGAGATGCCTACTACCAATGTGCTTAGCAATATCTTGCGTAATGAACGCATGGCTTTCATCGCACAACCGCCACTTTCCGCAATAGGCGTTCCTGGGATCCGCTGTTGTACTCAACGATGAGCTCGGCTAAGTAGACGCCGTTTACAACCACCCTGCTCAGGTCATTTCGTCCATCCCATCGGTCGTCTTGATACAATCCGGCGTTTCGTTGGCTCTTCTCACGAATCGTGGTGACTGCATCACCCCGTACAGTCCAGATCTTGAGACTGACCGTGCCATCCAAGGGCAGGTAATAAACGAACGTTGTCAACTCGTTGCCCGCCGCAAAGGGATTGGGAAAGTTCGAGAAGCTCTCCTTGAGGCTCGACGCACCAAAGTTGCCGGCTTCTGTCCACATCGGAAATGTCTGGCCGGCCTCAGGTTCCACTCTGATCTGCAGGATGGCACTGCCGGGTTGAACGACGCCCACATCGTCGTTCGAAAATCCAACACGGAAGCTTCCCACTCCTATTTCTTCATGAAGATCAGCTCGAATATCGATCTCGTACTTTTCTTCTGGTGACAGGACAATCGGTACCTCTAGATGTACATATGCTGTTGTTGAATCCACCGTGAGGCTGTCACTCTCTCCGGCAAGTTGGGCTCCTACATAGAACCTTACCTGTGTAACCACTTCGCCGATTGGCACCGTCACGAAATCAAGGTCGGCTGCCCGCAACACCATATATTCCACAGTAATAGGTCCGGACCCTGTCGCAGCTGTGTTAGTCATGGATAGTGTGGCGAACGCCAGATCGGTCTCTCCAGCCACCAGAGCAGCCGGCACCCTACTGTCCAGCCCTACAACCAGCTCCGTTGGAGGAGTGAGTAATCGCGTTAGTCCGGATGTCATGGGCAGATCACTACCGGTGTCTGCGACAACGATGATGCTCGCGCCAATATTTGCATCCGTAGCTCCAACATCATTCCCGTCGACCAGAAGCTCGAGAAAAGACTCCGGGGCTGTGGCGGACACATCGATGCGCAACTCAAGACCGATGCTGTCCCCCGGCTCCAGAAGCAGACCCGGGAGGGGAACCGTTAAGTGGTTCCCCGATGTCGGAATATCGATGAGGCTTCCAATCTCGGTCTCGTCTTGGAAAACTTGCATGCGATCGATGTATGTGGCCGGTACCAGTGGATTGCGAAGATCGTTCTGGCAGTGCACAGTCAGATCATTGATCTGAATCCTGCTAACCCCGGGCTGCGCAGCATGACGCAGCGATATGGTAAGCGCCGCCACATCCTCTTCCCCCACATTAATTGTCGGAGGAAACTCTGCGGTACCCTTAACACACAGGCTCTCGGCTGGAGCCTCAATTACAATGACACCTCCATCGAGAGGATCACTCTGAAAGATCACCGGTATCTTCACGCTCGTGTTTGCATCCCGGGCATCGAAATATGCGCTATCGATTACCTGGAGCCGGTATGCTCCCACAGTTGCCCCGTTCGCAATATCGGCCGAAAGGATAAGCTCCAGTGGTGTGTCAACGGCTACTCTGGCCAAAGGAGAAAGAGCCAACTCAAATGACGTGCTGTCTTGGTCGTCCAGTACGTGATCAGCGTACGTTCCTCCAAGAGGACTGCTGACAGAGATTCGTTCGAAGAGCTGTGAAGGCTCGGTGACCACAACGTCGTTCGTATCGGTGACACGGACCAACATCGAAGCCACCACAATATCGGTTGTCAGACCCGGCACTCCCGGATTGACCAACTGGAGGGTAAGCAACGAAACGTCACGTTGAGTCCATCCCACACGCTGCTCTACGTATGGAATGGAGCTCACATCCAGCTCGGTTGGTGGTACCACGAGATAGCCGAGCCCCGACTGGACCGGGAAGGACCCCTGCTGCAAGACCACCGTAACCGGGGCACCGCTGATCGCATCTTCCGCCTCAAACCAGCTGGCGTCTTGAACATGCATCAGAAAGTTTGGAATGACCGTGGAGGCCAATATATCCAGCCGAAGACTCAATGTCACGGGTTCCAGCGTAGAGATCACAACAGGTGTGGCCAAAGTCAAATCAATCTCAGCCCCGGTCGTCTCCAGATTCGCCTTGGAAAGATACGTTGTGTTGCCCTCACTC
>CP070795.1:703565-705918 GCA_020343455.1 Caldifarciminota bacterium | reverse complement strand
CATACCACTTCGATCTCCATAAATACTACAGAATCCAGGACGGTTGGGAAACGCTGGACAAGATATACGACGACGTCTCTCTCGTCCTGACAAAAGGATTCTTCACCGGCAACACCGAAGAGATAGATAAAAAAGTGTTGAACATGAGATACAGCGAGATATATTTCTTCGTATTCATCACACTTTGCGGACTCGCAGGTTTAGCGAGATACTACGTGAAGAGGCACAGGGCTATCACAATGCTAATTCTCGGATACATTGCTACAGTGATCCTACTTTCGATGTTCACGTTGCGGTATCGCGCGTATCTCGAACCATACTGGATCATCTACACAGCCATCCTGTTGTGTGGTATCGGCAGGTCCACACGTGAATATGTTTCCCGAATGCGTTCGAAGAAAATGAGCATCGTACCACTTCTTTTCCTCTCCCTTTGTGTGCCTGCCACAATTCTCGGTGATATCTTGGAGGTTCCTTCGCAGTACCCGACCATACAGTCTGCCATCAATAATGCAACAAACGGCGACACGATTTTGGTTGCCCCCGGCACATATGATGCTCCGGCCGGTGTTACCTTCGACACTAAGGCCAACATCGTACTGCTCGGTGAAACCGGAAGGGAAGAGACAACTGTCTCCGGACACATCACGATCAATAACTCCAACCATATTGTCGTAACGGGATTCACCATCGACGGTGGCGCCTCCATTTCGTGCAATCTCGGAACGATCATAACCGACTGCATACTCACTGGCTCAAACGACTGCGGTTGTACGATCATCAGCTGTCCTGCGGGGCGTTATTCGAATGTGGAGATCGTTGGAAATATTATCTGCGAAAATACGTATCACGGTATCCGGGCAGAGCTGAGCGGCGGAGAGACGAGTATCCGTGACAATGAAATCTACGGCAACGGCGAATCGGGCATATCGATCACAAACTCATACGGAGAGATCCTTGGAAATGTCATATACGACAACGAAGATCATGGCATCGTGATCGAACAGGCGACCTTCTCCATTACAGAAAATACAGTAGCGAGGAACACATTGTCCGGTGTCAAGCTGACAGCAGGGGGCGGTGCATTTACAGAGCACATTGCACACAACATCGTTGCATTGAACCGGCTCTCGGGCATCATGGGTGATGTCGGAATAACGGCCCACATCTCCTGTAACGATGTCTGGGCAAACTCTCCGGGAGGTACCGCCAACTACGGCGGAACGATTTCCGATCAAACCGGTTTGAACGGAAATATCTCCGTGGATCCTTACTTCTGTAACGTGTACACAAACGATTTTGCCCCGGCGGTGAATTCCCAGGTCTTTCAGCAGCCCTGTGGCATCATGGGGGCGTTTTCGGAGCCGGGATGTTTGGAGCATACTTCGACCGCCACCACTTCATGGGGTGCCATCAAATTCATGTACAGATAGACGGCGTATTACCTGAGAAGTATCATCTTGCGAGACATGATGCTCTTGCCCGCCCTGAGCCGGTAGAGATAGATACCCGAGGCCACATTCGCACCCGCAGCATCCCGGCCATCCCAGGTAACTGCATGCCTTCCGGCATCGTCTCGCCGGTCAAGCAGCCTCACGACGAATCGCCCCCTGATATCGAAGATATCTAGGCGGACACGGCACCGTTCGGGCAGTGTATACCCGATTGTCGTAACCGGATTGAAGGGGTTGGGGTGGTTCTGGTCGAGTGCGAGCCGCAGACGGGGAATCGTTACGGGATCCGTCTCGAAGAGCATTCGAGTGTTCTTCTCTTCGATCACTTCGACACGATAGCGAAATGTTCCCGCAGACACCGCACCGTGATCGACGTAGGTGAAGACCGTTCCATCTCCCACGATCCCATCCGGGGGAAGCACAAGAGACTCTCCGTTGACACAACTCTTCCGGTGTATGTTGAAGCGCGCCCTTTCGTTACATTCCCTCAACGTCCATGTGATTACGACATCCCCGTCCTCATACCGGGCGGCGTACGATACAAGCTCGGTGGCAACGATATCCCCGTCCGCCGTAACACGGGTGCAGTAGACAAAATTACTCAAGCTGACTGTCGTCCATTGCCAGGCTATGAGTGCTCCCCCGGAGCAGTTAGTAGTGATATCGGGATATAATTGCCACCCGGGGCTGTTGCAGACAACAATCCCGTCCGCCTTCCAGAGAACGTTCCCGTCCGTGTCGACACGCTGTGCATAGAGATCCGATTGGCTTTCGAATATATCCATCCAAACGACAACAGCCCCTCCCACACCGTCAGGGGTCATGACGGGTAAATTTATATTTCCGGTGGCTGTACACAACTCGACACCATCGCCGTCCCACAGAGTGATCCCTCCCGA
>CP070795.1:701109-703465 GCA_020343455.1 Caldifarciminota bacterium | reverse complement strand
AATGTCGTGTTCTTTGAAGATGTAGACAAGGATGTCGAGTAACGACAACACGCCCACTAACTTCTTATCCGAAACCACCGGAATTGTTTCTACATTGTGAAGTCGCATTATCCGTCGGGCTTCGCGTATGGTACTGTCTTCTTTTATCGAAACGAAACTAGTATTGACGATGTCCGCCACGAGAATGAGTGTGCCCATCTCCGGAGAGAGTTCCAGGTTTAGATCCTCGTCATCATTCTTCTCGACGAAGGGCATCCTTTCCACTATTTCGCTTACCGAGCGGGAAAACGGACGGAATATGTTCAGAATACCTCGGTAATTAACGATCCCAAGCAAGGTGCTGTCATCCTCGACGACCGGAAGCATGTAATGATTCGTCTTACGCATGATCTCGATCAAGTGCTGCAGAGTCGTTGAGGGACTGACCGTGGGCGCGTTCCGCCGCATCACGGTAGCGACCGGCAGTTTCTCAATGTCCATGGAAGATTATACAGAATAAACTTACTGTTTCAATACTCTTTGCGCTGGATGTGCTCCGACAGTGAAAGAAGCGGCTGGGGTTAGCTTTTGGTTCAGGCAAGGACGACTTTATTGCGTCCAGACATCTTGCCATCGTACATTGCCTTGTCTGCCTTGCCGATGAGATCATCACGTGTCTTCGCATCGTCGGGATATGCGGCAACGCCCAAAGTCACGGTGATGTTGAATTTCTTGTTGCCGAAGGCATAGAAGGGCTCTCGACTTATTTCAGCTCTGATCCGTTCGGCGATCAATGTCGCTGTCTTCTTGTCGGTGTTAGGAAGCAGTACGATATATTCATCGCCCCCATAACGCACGATCACATCGTTACCACGAACGACGCGGGCGATCCTTTCGCCGGCGATCTTCAACGTTTCACTACCCACCAGATGGCCGAAATTATCGTTAACAAGTTTGAAAAAATCGATGTCGAGAAAGATCAATGAAATAATGCCCTTCGTGTCTTTTCTCTCGATCAAGAAATTGTCGAGAAATTGATTGCAGTAACGCGTATTACGCAGCTGGGTCAGGTCATCGATCTGACTGGCCTCTTCCATTTTCCTATACAGCTTGGCCTTCTCGAGGGCAATCGTAAGGTGAGCCACGAGGTTCTCGAAGATTTCGAATTCATCCTGCGTGAACGGTTCGCCGCCGATCTTATTGACGACTTCGACAACGCCAATTATACGATCTCGGCTCTTCATCGGTACACAGAGGACCGATTTCGTGGTGAATTTGGTCTTGCGGTCCACCCCCGAGTAGAATCTGGGGTCTTTCGACACATCGGGAACGATCAAGGATTTACCATAGCGGGCCACCCAACCCGCGACACCCTGCCCGATCTTCAATCTCATGCCCAGAAGCTTCTTGCCCGCCTTACCGGACGCTGCTTCGAAAACCAGCTCGTTCTTACGTTCGTTTAGGAGCAACACAGACCATCCTTCGGCGTTTATCAGATCCGCCGCTTTGACCATGATCGCGTTGAGTATCTCTTTCGGCTTGAGCGAAGAGTTTATCGCCTGGACGACTTCATTGAGCGTCTGCAGCACCTCCACCTTCTGCCTCAACGACAAGACGGTCTGGCGGCCGTAGATCATCTCGTTTCTCCTCGTGATTGCCTTTTCAATGACCCGCTGAAGAAAGTCAAGCCGGTAGGGACGAAGCAGCAATCCGGCGATCCCTGCATAGATCGTCTTTTCGAAATTCACCGTCGTTGCCCGGTCCGCTATCAGAATGACAGGTATGTCTTCGTACTGTTTCCTGAACTGGTCCAGTATTGCCAGTGCCGATTCATCGAGAATGAGAATATCGAACTTCTTTTTTCGATATATCTTACGCAATTCATCGATGCTGGCAGTGGTCGTGCAATGTAACCCGAATTCGCGGAGATTTCTCGTGAGGGTCGTAAGCCTGAGGTGGTCCGGATCGAATACAATTGCCTGCATTAAAGAGTTAAAACTTCATACAGCATCTTAATTCTTCTATCATCATCATCGTATATGTTGCCATGCTCATCAAAAATCACCTCATCGATGCGCGCATCGGCAATTGCCTTGGTCTTATTCAATTCGCCCAAAAGGTGAACGCCCTTTGGTATTACCGACACTTTGAGATCGGCAAGCCCGTAACCGTGCGTGGTCTGCCGCAGATCCTCAAGCACTGCGCAGTACTTGTTGAAATTCTTCTCCTCGATGGGGTATTCGAAATTATTGGCATTGATAACAAGGTTCACCAATGTCGGCAGATCACAGATGATGACCGACCTTCCGGGCTGCCTCTCTCGCGAATAGAGATTTGCATCCGCAAGAACCGGCCCCACGAGGTCGGGATCGCCGTA
>CP070795.1:698626-701009 GCA_020343455.1 Caldifarciminota bacterium | reverse complement strand
AAAGGAGGAATGATGAAGAAGCGTCTTCTAGGCCTCTTAGCGATAACAGTAATGTGCCTTGTGACGTGCGGTAATGAACCGCCGGAAGATTTTTACGAAGGCACACCTGAAGACGATGAGAAGATAGACTCCATCCTCACACATCCCAGCTATGCTCGACTGCTCAATACAATCGACGGTTTCGTGCCAACATATACAGGCGCAACGATGCCGGCGCTGGTTATTGAAGATGCGGATCAGATCTTCCGTGCGGATTCGCCTCTTGTCAAGCAGCACATCGATAGCTGCGCGCTCTCATTCGTTGACACGAATCGCGTCTACGATCGATGGTACGCCAAAGATACCACTTGTACGGTCTATCTAATCGACACATTTGAGATCGAATCAAATGTCCATGTCGATTCGATGATCATAGGTCACTATGACAGTCTCTTTATCGGACCAACCGGTGACACAAACTGGGTACTGGATTCGATCGAGGTGATCATACCGACCGGTGGGGATGCCTACGTCTCGGAAACAATTGAAGGTGATGGCAGGAGGTTGATATTCCTGGAGCCGATCCGTGACTCGATACCAACGATCGACGAGGAGACCGGCGATACCTTGGGTTATCCGGTGCTTGAACCTTTTGTGTGGCAGTTGAAGCGCCTGTCGTACGGAACCTACTACTATCCGACACGGGGAACCGATGTTCCTGCGATCAGTCGCATCATTTTGACCGCGGGCGAGCAGGTCGATACAATCATCAGTTCGAGTACGGATACGACTTACACCGGCCACGTCATGAATCGTTTCCGGCACATCGATTCTTTGGTGCAATATGACAGTCTCTCTGTGGATTCGATTGAGGTCACGATCGAGGTCGATGATGCAGCTGTATCAGGTGTTTGCAACTATTACGCAGTGTGCGCAGACACGGCGGCGCCAGTGCGGCGTCAGCTGCCGAGTGTCGCAGGCGGAGGTGCTGGTTACTTGCCGTTGACCGGTCAGGATATCGTGAACCTCTATTTCGAGGTTGTGACATGGAATTCATACTACTATGTTAACCCCAATATTGGATACTATGCAATAGTCTGGCTGATACCAGTCAGAATTAATTAGGGGGTGCTTGATGAAAAAGATCTTACTCGCACTTATGATCGGAGTTTTCCTGTTCGGTGCTGAATTCGGCAGAATCAATGGCCGTGTCATCGACGCCGAAACAGGAGAAGTCCTGGTTGGAGCGGACGTTGTCATTGAGGGCACTGATCTCGGCGCAGCGACCGATGCTGAAGGCGAATTTGTCGTACTGTATGTTCCGGCAGGCACCTATAAGGTGACGGCTTCTTACATTAGTTACGACCCGTTCACATTCACAAACGTCGTGGTCAACGCCGACCAGACGACATTGGTCAATTTCCGCTTGCCTCCGACCGTAATCGAGGTGAGAGGTGTAACCGCGGTTGCCGAGCGCGAGGCAATCGTGAGAGACGCCGTGCATACACGCCGTGCAGTTACGTCGCAGGAGATGAGTAGGTTGCCTGTTACGACCATCAACCAGGTCATTGCATTGCAGGCTGGTGTCGTTGACAGCAAACGAGGAACTCATTTGCGCGGCGGCCGTGACGGTGAAGTCTCTTATATTGTCGACGGTATAGTCACCAAGGTGCCTAATACCAACTGGCAGTCGGCTATCGTAAACCAATCCGCGGTGGAAGAAGTTTCCGTGGTGAGTGGCGGCTTCGATGCCGAATACGGCGATGCGCTTTCAGGCGTGGTGAACATCGTTACCCGGGAAGGCGGTCCGAAGATCTCCGGAGCGATGAATTACCTGACCGACATTATGTTCGAAGGCTGGCAGGACCAGATCAACTATGGATACAATTTGGTTGATTTCTCGATTGGTGGTCCGTTCCCGGCAGTGAACAGATTGCGTTATTTCTTGTCTGGCGAATGGATGAGCACCAATTCATACCATGATGAAGGTCGTTTCAAGCTCGATGCGCCTAGGCAGGATTATCGTGCACAGGGTCGTTTGACCTACAATTTCCCTAATGCCAAAGGCAAGTTATCCTTCACCGGATTCGCTGAGCGGCGGCAGTGGGTTATCTGGAATACGAACACGGGAACGGCTCAATACAGCCTGAAGTACTTCGATAACCGGCCGATGAGCCGTATCAAGAACTGGATCGTCTCTTCGACATTCAACTACATGGTGACGGCCCAGACCCTGGCTTCCTTGAAGATCGGCGTTACGCATTTTGACCGTCTCTACGGAACCCGTGATTATGCCTGGGAAGATTCGACGGGCAGGGAATGGTATGATGATTACCGGCTGAAGGCAGAGGATCTGGTCGACATGCTGTTCAATCCGGGGGATTACACGGATACCTTAGGCGAT
>CP070795.1:696113-698526 GCA_020343455.1 Caldifarciminota bacterium | reverse complement strand
CAAAAGACAACGCGGTAACCCAGGGACCTATCTGGCGCCCTCCCAGGTAAAAATCCTCAACGCTCTTTGTGCGCCTCCCGGTGATCAGTCCGACGAGAACGAGCAGACCCAAGTACAGGATGAGAACGATGGCGTAGACAAGTGCTTCACTCATCGCTGTCTCCCGGTTTATAGAGAAAGATGGCCCAGATTACACTAAAGACAATACAACCTATCGCTACGATCCAGGCAACGAATGTCAACCACGGCGTATTGAAAGGACCCATGTCCACCTCCGGTAAGAAACATTCTACGCGTGGCTGCGTCGATGTCAATGACCGGACAGCTGTGTGATAAGAATCGAATGTCGTTATTCGGTGACGAAATGCGAAAAGGTCACGGTCAAGGTTCAAAGGTTACGAAGCCCGTATCGTCTTAAAGGGTCAGGGTAACGTGTCAGTAACGTAGGACGTCGCCCCTGAGCGAAACGGGCATCGTCGCCGTCAAACAGAGAACGATCTGGTTCAACCTGATCGCTTCAGCTTTCCCTTCTTCTTCGCATAGTGTTCTGCCTTGCTGAAGATCAACATACCCAGCGGAACGAGCAGCAAGCCGGTCACCAACAGGAGGAGTATTATGGGCATCAGTTCGTCGAATCCAGCACCATCGAGCAGAGCCGCGCGCATTGCCCGCAGCGTATACGTTGCCGGCGATACGTAACTCAACGGCCGGATCCACACGGGCAACACTTCAATCTCGTAGTATACTCCTGAAACCAGAAGCAATGCCGCTTCCAAAATGTGGGTTGCGTAAGCTCCTTTTTCTGTCGACAGCAGCGGTAGAACTGCAGCGACAAGGCCCAAGCCCACGAATGACAATCCCGATACGATGAGGATGACGAACAGCCCGGGTAGATTGGCGCCCTTGATCGAAATGCCGAAGAAGAGAACGACGATCGCGAGGATCAAGCTGCTCCGGATAACCCCGTAAACGACTGCCCAGAGGCAATTTCCAATGAGATGTATGAACCTGCTTATCGGAGCCATGAAGGTGTATTCGATCGTGCCCTCCCAACGTTCCCAAGCGATCGATTCGGATATCTCATGGAAGAGGATCGAAAGAAAACCCCAGACCATAGCGCCGACCACAAGATAGACGATCATATCCTTGCCCATCCGGGCGCCGATCAGACCTATTGCCAGAGCATTGACAACGTTGTATGACACGAAAACAGCTTCCCACCCGATATAACGCCGCACCAGCGCGAAGTTGCGTTCGACAAAGGCAATCGATCCATAGGTTTGACTTCTATACCTCATCTTCAATCTCCTTCCATTTACGGCCCGTGACTTCGAGAAACACCTCCTCGAGAGCCGACTTATCGTATTCTGCGAGCAACTCGGACGGGCTGCCGAGTGTTACGAAACGTCCATCGATTATGATCGCAACACGATCACAGAGCGCTTCGGCTTCGTTCATGTCATGCGTGGTCAGAATGATCGTAAGATCACCTACCTCACGCTGCATGGCTTCTCTTATGTATTCCTGCACATCAAGTTTCGACCGGGGGTCGAGACCGGTTGTTGGTTCATCCAACAGCAACAACATCGGAGCCGTGAAGAAAGCACGGGCAATGGCAACCTTCTGTTGCATACCGCGCGACAGGTCCTCAAGCGGCTCATACATTCGCTTCTCCGCGAATCCGAGCTTCGCCAGGATCTCCCGAGAGCGCATCTTTGCATCGCCCTTTGCCATTCCATAGAGCCGGGCTGCATAGCGTAAATTCTCCCACGCTGAGATCCCCTTAAAGAATGCGGCATCGACGCTGACACGGTTAATGACCCGGCGCACTTTGCCGTACTCACGGACGACATCGTGGCCGAACACACGAGCGCTGCCAGCATCGGGTATGAGCAGGGTCGAAAGGATACGAATCAACGTGCTCTTGCCCGAACCGTTCGGGCCGACAATACCGAATACCTCATTCCTGCTGACGCTGAAGCTTACCCGGTCTACTGCCGATACCTTGCGCCCATCCTTACCGAAGTTCTTGATCAGTCCATCACATTTTACTGCTTCCATACACCTCCTTCCGCTTCACGCGTGATTGCAGAGATACAAGACAGATTACCGAGACAACATTCATTTCTGCCATCTTCTTCTTCATTGCCGTCATCATTCCCTGCAAAAAAAAACGCCGTGGGGAGCCCACGGCGTTCTCGAAAACAACTAAAAAACTCAGGCGGACTCCACCTCCCGAATAAGGGGGCAGCCGAGAGGATCGGTGCAAACCATCCACTCGCTCCCGTTGTTAGTCCAATTGATTATCATGTTTTAGATTATATCAAAAAAACAGGAATTGTCAAGGCATGAAATGCACACGGCGTCAGTTGAGAATCGTCTGGCGGTCGTAGGCTCAAGAAAAATCAGGATA
>CP070795.1:693557-696013 GCA_020343455.1 Caldifarciminota bacterium | reverse complement strand
AATACTCAACTGACATGGTTTCAATCTCGTCGGGCAGACCTAACTTGATGTATAACCGACCACGCTCCGAATCCCGTCCGAGCAGTGCGCCGACCGAGAATTTCGCGTCGGCGTAGTTCATCCGTTTTTCGAACTGCACGTAACTTTGCCGAGACCAGAACTCCTTCAGAAATATCTTTCTCTGATCCTCGTTCATTCTCTTGTACCTGCCATACTCCTCATCGGATGCGACATACTTGATCTCATCATAGAACTCTCCTCCTGCAGGGTCTTCACGGGTCTTAACGGAGAACCAGGATTTGCGGGTCACACTCCCCTGCGATGATGGATCTGACACGGTGAGGGCATATTCGTATCTGCCGTCTGTCAGCGGGACCAAGATGACACTATGTGTATCGACCTGTACGTAATCGTACTTGAGCACGTCTCTTCCACGTTCCAGCAATGCACGACCATCGTCGCCGCTGATCCGATAAGTCACGTGGTACGTGAGGCTATCCGGCACCAAACCATAGAGTTCGATGTATGAGAACAAAATTTCATTTTCAAGAAATTCGGCTCCGACCGCCGGCATGAAATCCATACCGTGGAAGACAACATCATCGAACCCCCACCGTCCAATCACCACATCGCTGCCGGTCAACGATTCCATGACAGGAGGTATGTCGACGATACCACCAACCTGCATAGGGGCGTCTCTTGCGTTAATGTTCAAAATATATGCGAACCTACCCGGGTAGAGCGAAAGAGGAATATAATCGATGAAGTAATTGCTTTCTTCACCTTTTCTGACAACTATTTCCTTCTCTACCTGCTGGAATGCTGAATCACTTCCATCTACATTACGAATGTCGAAGACATATGAACATATTCCGAATACCGTATCTTCCAAACCACGCAGCTGTAGCGTATCAACGAGAGAGGCAAGCGGTAATTGAAACCAGAGTTCCATATATCCGTCGTCGAACCGGTATCCTTCGGTTACGAGCAGTCCATTAGCCAGAAGCAACAATAAGATCATGTCTCGGTCTCCGCAGTCATTATAGCCCCGCTCTTCGTGATGTCAACTCACATGAAACTCGAGTATCGTGCTGCCCGCATCGACAGATGCGCGGTTTTCCTAGACAGCCATTGACAAAGAACCAATTTCAATTATACTTGCAAACTGGCGGCGTAGCTCAGTTGGCAGAGCAGGAGAATCATAATCTCTGTGTCGGGGGTTCGAATCCCTTCGCCGCTATCTTGTTATGGTTAATGAGAAACTCATCAATGAACGTCTGTACCACATTGCATCCCAAACACAGGTGAGGTTATAACCGGTATGGCTAAAGAGGATACCGACCTTCTCGAAGAACTTGAGAAGAAGCTGGCAAAGCTGGAGCAAGTAGAAAAGTTGCTGAGAGACAAAGAGCGGGCGGTGTCAGAGACCGAGACGCGTTTAGAGGAGCTCGACACCTTGAAAGGAAGACTAACACATGAAGTGGAGGAGCTGAAAAAAACCCTGGCAGATCATAGAAACGAAGTATCACGCCTTTCCGAGACCCGGAAAGAAATTGCGCAACTCGCTGCTGCCAAGAAAAAGTACAAGCAAGACGAAAAGAACATGAGTGAGAAAATAGAAGCACTGGACGGACAGAGAGCATCCGTCGAAGAAGAGATTCTACAACTCGATGAGAAGCAGACCGGTCTATCAAACCTCATTTCCGGACTGGAAAGAGATCTGGCTAAGATAAGAAACCAAAAAGAAGATGCGGAGGCCACCTCTAACAGACTCAGAGACGAAGTTGAGAAATTGACAAAGGAACACGACACGCTGACCGGTAAGCAACGCACCGTCAACGATGAGCTAATGAAGGTTGAGAAACAGCTCGAGGGTATGATGAAGGAAAAGAAATCCCTCACGGATGAAATACAGAAACTGAGAGCCGAATGTGACCAGGCGCTGAAGAGCCTCGAGCAAACACGCAAAGACGAAGCTGCCCTCGCTTCAAGCATTTCGACAATGCAATTGGAATACGCGTCGATCAGCAAGTCACTCAAAGAAAGGGAAAAGACTCACCGCGCAACGAAGAACGACGAAGAAAACGTTAAGAAGGAACTCGCAAGAAAAACTCAAGAATTAGAGCAGATAATGAAGAAACTCGATAAGATGCGTAACGAACACTCGAACATTGAAGCACGGACAAATGAACTCAAGAATCTCGAAAAAGAATTGAGGAACATTGAGCCTGAATACCGAAAGATAAAAGATGAATTTGATAAAACCAAATTGGAAGGCAGCGAACTGGCAAAATCTATAGGGCAAGCCAGAAAGACACTCGACGAGCTGAAATCCGAGACAAAAACATATGAGACGATCGAGGCGGCCCTCATCAAGAAGAAGGAAGAACTAACCCGGATCGAGGAAGCATTGAAGGTCGATACAGTGAAGTTGGATGAGGTGCAGCATGAATGCG
>CP070795.1:690994-693457 GCA_020343455.1 Caldifarciminota bacterium | reverse complement strand
GGCCCAATTCTGTCCGTGATGATAATTCAACACGGGCATCAAGGTCACCCCTCCCAATACGCTCCAATCCTGCCCGCATAATTGATATAGGCCGAAGCAATCTCGACATCAGAATCGATGTCAATAGTATCGATACGATCAATGCAACAACAAGAAAGATGACCTGCTGTTTTCTCGCCTCTATCAATGAGGCTAAGACGCGGCTCTGTTCAAACCCGACAATAGCGGTGCCGATAATCTGGCCATTTGGATGTAGAATTGGAGTACTTACAACGAGTACTTCAGAATTGCCCTGCAGTGTTTCTCTGGAATCCAAACTTGTGCTGGGTGTAACCGGCTCGAGTTTCATGTCCAACTCATAGCGCGTTCCAAGTTCCTGAGCGTCAGAGTGTCCCTGGATAGTGTTGTTGTGGTCTATCACATATATCAGTGCCAGCTCAGGACGCTCCACCTTCATTTTCTTTACAGCTGGATGTAAGGTGAGTTCTGGGTAGTCACTCAATAGAGCTCGTGAGCTTATGAGTGCAAGATTTCTCGCTTCAAGGACCAGACGTGCTTCCAGTTCACGAGTGAGTGTATGCCTGGTATTTCGCTCGGCCACACTTCCCACACATAGAACGGCACCGGTAATCAAGACGACAGCTGCCACAGTCACGATAAGGCGCATGCTGATGACACGACGGCTCGAAATGGAGGATTCGGTTTTAACGTCTGCTTTCTTGTGCTTTACCATTCCTTCGTCCTACAATCTCGGCAGGATTCAGCAGCGGTCCTCCCGACCTGCTGCTCTACTTTTTCTCACCGAGTATCTGTTGGGTTCGTGCCACCTGTTCTCTCGCTCGAGAGAGATAGCCAATCGCCCGTTCATCTGTGGGGTCCACCCGGAGTGCATTCTCCCACTGCTGAACCGCTTTATCCAGCTTCCCATCGGCGAAATACTCCATACCCTGCATCAGATACATACGCTTGAGGTGTTCAACAACACCCTGGTAATTGTGATCGATCGACCACGCAAGCTCGAAATATCGTATGGCATCTTGATTGTTGTTTTCTGACATCGCATTCATTCCACGTTCATAGAGATGCTTGATTTCACGCTTCTGCTTTTCGGTGAGTGGCTTAACCTCCAAACTTGAAGGGACGTCAATTGTGTGACTCGAGGTTTTCCCGTCCGGATCCGCAGAAGCGCCGTGCGCCGACAGCTCCCTCTCGTCCTGTTGATGCCTGTATTGCTCTCTGGTTCTCTTTGCCTCTGCAAGGTGCGAGATCGTGAGACGCACTCTTTCGGATTCCGGATCCAGGTTTTGTGCTTCCTCGATAACCGATTGAGCCTCATCGAGGTGACCCCATTCGATGAGATTATTTGCCTGCCTCATAAGATCGGCGACGCGTTGATGGATAGCGTTATTTGTTCTTTTCAGCATATCCGCTGCTTCCATATCCGTGGGCGCGACTTGCAAGATCGCGCTAAAACCCTCCCTGGCCTTAACCAGGTCTTGTGCGCTGAATGCATCCATGGATGTTGCGAAAAGCCGACGTATTTGTTTAGAACGAGCCGCTAGGCGATCACTTATTGTCCGGCACCTGTCATAATCGGCCTTTACCGTCGGATCATCGTCCACAAGGGCAAGCACCCGAGAGTAGGTGAGAGCCGCCGTTGTGTAATCTCCTTTGGATTCATACTTCTTCCCCAGCTTAAGCAAGCATTGTACCTTTTTTGACTGAGCTTCATTATGTTCCGGCTCGAGTGCCATGATCACAGCGAGGATCTCCAATGCCTCTTCATAACGACCCTGGGACTGCGCGTTATCTGCGCGAGCGAACAGCTCGCGAATACGCTCTGACTGCCGCTGTTCGAAGCTCACCGCAAGCTTTTCCCGCATTTCTTTTTCTTGCTTTTCGAGTGCAGCTTGCCGGCTCTGCTCTATGGTCGGACCTAATGAAAATGATGCTCCTATCCGGTGAACATTATCGAGTTGCCCGCTTTCAAAGGTGTAATCGACGCCGACACCCTTCCACTGAACCGACGTTCCCGAGGTCAACACACCATCGGCAATACCAACTCTGAGGGCCAGGAGCGAATGAAGTTGCAGTTCTATTCCCGCATGGAGACGCGTGTTCATCCATTTTGTCTTTTCGAGATCGAACGAGGCAAGTATCGCTCGACTCTGGAAAAAAGGAATCACATAGGCCAAGCCAAGTCGGACACCGGTGGGATCGGGGACCTCTTCCTCAGAGAGACGAAGCGTAGGCTCGATCGCATTTCTGACAGATAAACCCATCGACAATCGGCGTCCGTTTCTACTATTGGGCAATAGCGCCACAAGAGGATGAACAATGACACCGAGGTCGAGCCCGACTCCACTTCCACTGAATCCTGCAAGACTCTGGCTCTGCAATTTCAAAACACCGCCGATACTAAAAGCACTACCCACGCTCCGTCCATATCCGATCAAGAATTCG
>CP070795.1:688406-690894 GCA_020343455.1 Caldifarciminota bacterium | reverse complement strand
AGAGATCGAGACGCAGATAACCGAACCTCTCGAGCAGACGCTTGGCACTGTTAATAATATCAAGAAGGTGACTTCGACGACTTCGGAAAACATCTCAAACATCCTTCTTGAATTCGAATGGGGAACTGACCTCGACGCCGCTTCAAACGATGTGCGGGACCGACTGGGGTTCATTCTTCCTTATATGCCTGAAGATGCGGACTATCCATTGATCTTCAAGTTCGACGTCTCCCAGCAGCCGGTCATGATGTACAATATCTCCGGTGACATTGACCCTCTCGAACTCGATCAGATAGCAGATGATATAGCAGAGAGGCTACAGAGGGTCGGTGGAGTCGCTGCATCCTATGCCATGAGTGGTACCATGACCGAGATCCAGGTCGTGTTGGATCCGATCAGACTGCGCGGTACGGGCATAACGTCGGACCAGATAATGCAGACTCTCCAGGCCCAGAATGTCAATTACCCCCTGGGTAATGTAGAATCCGGCAGACGGGTCTACATTCTGCGCACGATCGGCGAATATGCGAACCTTGAAGAGATCGAGAAGACAGTCGTTGGCAGCAGCAACGGTGTACCCATACTACTCTCCCAGGTCGCAGAAGTGCGAGAACAGGCATCGGAAATAACGTCGATTTCACGCACAAACGGTGTCCAATCCATATGGGGTATCGCACAGAAAAGAACCGATGCAAATTCGGTGAATGTCGGTACTGCACTTGAGCAGGAACTCGAGAAGATCAAGAAAGACCTACCACCGGGCATAAAGATCGATATCATGTTCAACCAGGCAGACTATATCACGCGGTCTGTAAGGAGCACGGCACAGACACTGCTCATGGGCGCGATCCTGGCAGTCATCGTTCTCTTCCTATTCCTTGGAAGTTTCCGGTCGACCCTGTACATGGCAGTGGCAATTCCAATCGCGATATTTTTCGCGATGTTCTTCATGTATCTCTTTGACATGAGTCTAAACATCATTTCGTTAGGTGGTCTCACCATTGCCATAGGAATGGTGCTAGACTCCGCGATCGTGGTATTCGAAGCAATCTTCCGCCACAAAGAGAAAGGCGAAGACGCGGTAAAAGCAGCAAGTACCGGCGCAAAAGAAGTGGGCATGGCGATCATCGCTTCGACACTAACCACGGTCGCCGTCTTCTTACCTCTGCTCCTGGTGCGCGGCTTCGCGTCGGTCTTCTTCCAACCGCTTGCCCTTACCGTGACCTTTGCCCTGGTATCGTCACTCCTTGTTGCGCTAACCATCATCCCTATGTTGTCGGTGAGGTTCGGAGGAGTCACGCGTAGCAAACTCGGAAGGAAATTGAATGCCTTCTACACCAAAATCGAAGGTCGATACGTCAACTTTATCAGATGGGCTCTGGGCCACCGCTTACTCATCGTACTGGGGACCGTCGCCTTATTCGTTGTGAGTCTTGCGCTCATCCCGTTTATCGGAACCGAATTGAGTCCGGATGTCGACCAGGGCGAGATAATCATCGAAGCAGAAATGCCTGTCGGCACCAATCTCTGGGTCACGGATTCCGCCGTGAGGAAGCTTGAGAAGATCATACTCGATGAGGTCCCGGAGATCGACATACTATCGACCTCTATCGGCAGCGGCGAAGGCGGTTTTTCGAGCCTCTTTGCTGCTACAACCGGACCGCACTCAGCTCAGATATACCTTGAACTAGTCTACCGTGAGGAGCGGAATCGATCGGTCAAAGACATACAACGCGACCTGCGTCCGAAAATGACGGGTATTCCCGGTTTGAGGGTCAAGTATGCCACGCAGCAATTTTCGATGTTCGGCGGCGGCAAACCGATCGTCGTCAAGATACTCGGTTATGACTTTGCCAGAGCGCAGGAACTCTCAGACTTTCTCCTCGATACCTTAAAGAGCGTGGAAGGTCTTGTCGACCTTGAAACGAGTATTGCCGAAGGCAAGCCCGAAATGCGGCTGGTCATCGATCGCCAGAAGGCTGCCAATTTCGGACTCACTCCCTACCAGATCGGCCAGGTTTTGCGCTCGCGCGTCGAAGGCATCGTTGCCAGCCAGTACCGCCGCAAAGGTAATGAGTACAACATCAAGGTGATGTACGACAAGAAACATCATGACGACATAAAGAAGATAAGTTCGATGACCATTACGACACCCATGGGCGAAGTTCCTATACTCAACTTCATCAAAGAAACGATCGCGACCGGTCCGGTTAAGATCGAACACGAAGATAACTACCGGCTCGTTTCGGTCAGCGGCAACATCGAGGGGCGCGACCAGGGCAGTGTCGCTAGCGATGTCCAGAGAATCATCAACTCGATCCCGATACCTCCAGATTTCAATATTGAATTATCCGGCGGTTACGAAGAACAAGTAAACACATTCAGGGATCTCTTCTTCGTCATCATCCTCGCAGTCGTTCTCGTTTACATGATCATGGTCGGCCAATTCGAATCCTTCCGTGAACCGTTCATCATCATGTTCACCATT
>CP070795.1:685719-688306 GCA_020343455.1 Caldifarciminota bacterium | reverse complement strand
TGAGAAATCTCAGGACAAACCTTGAGATAGCATTGAGAAATGCACAGGGTTTCCCTGATTGGCGTGGAAAAGTAGAGGGTATGCACAAAGAGCATGGCAAGCCCTGCTATCAGGATGTGCAAGTAGGTCGTGGTCAGGGCAGATAGCAAGATCCTCAGCGCGGGAGGAGTAATTTTACTCCTCCCGTTTCTAATCTATTCGTACAGCGTTCAAGGCATTTCGCTCGCCTATAATCTCACCAACAACATAAACCAGTACAATATTAGCAGCGGCGGTCATATCGCCGGATTACGTCCTTATCTCTTCCTCGAGGATGTTGTGACCTTCAACTATGAAGGTGACTTCTCACTGATAAATCTCGTTCCAGAAAATCTTCTCATTGCCAACAGTGCAGCGATCGGAAAAGATTTTCTGTTGCCGGGCGTAGGCAACAGGACCGCACTATATGCTCGATATTACAGCTTCTATGCACCGTCATATGATCTGTATGGTGTTACTGAGGTTGCATTAGGAGATTCGCTCAGGTTTTACGCGGGCAACTACCTTCTTGCGCCAGACGTGCGCGTGAGGTACAAGTATTATCACTCGGAACTCGTCACAGATTATCTCGAACCACGCGCAAAGATCTCGCTCAGAATACCCCTACCCTACGCTTATCTCACCCCTGAAGCAAGCGGCGGGTTCAGGAGCTACGGTGAAGAACTCACGCCTTTCCACACAACCTCAGCCAGGCTTTTTCTCCCCCTCTCGCTCGATCTTTCGTTCTCGACGATCTTCACATTCCACCGGGCAGCGGTTCCCGACAGTCTATTCATAGTTCCCTCCGAGTACATCGACGACCCCTTCTTTGAAGAAGAAAACGTGGAAGAGACGTATGATCTGGAATTCGGAATCAATAAATCACTGATAAGAGAACGGGCATTCATCGAAGGTCGCGTCAAACTATTCCGCAAGAAATATTATGAAGTATCCGGCATGGGACGTCGCGACGAGGGGATCAACATTGCTCTGCAATATACCAGGTTCGTGGACAGCAAGTTCGTCTTTCACGTCAAAGCAAGCACACTGATGAATGCTTCGACCGTGAACGATTTCGACTTCATGAAGAACGACCTGGAATTAATATTTGAATTGATTTTCTAAAAACTCTGTATATAATAGGCAAGGATGAAGGTCAGGGGACTTATCCTCATATTCATTTTTGCCAGCGCGATAATATTCACGTATCTGACCGTACGCGTAACCAATAACAGTCTCGAACGTACCTTCCGCGACAGTTCGCAAAATGCCTTCTATCTTCTGTCGTTCGTTGTCGACAACCTTTTTCAATACGAGAAAGAGATTGAGGTTACGACCATCGAAAGGTTGCGTCACAGAGTAAACACGACAGGTACGGGCACCGAAAGGCTGCTCGGCCTCGAAAGAGATGAAAGCATTCAGGGTATCTGGGTCATCGATGAGACTGGAGTCGCCGGTACTACAGATTACGGCGCTACCGAAAGACAGATCATCAACTTTTACCAGACCAATCTCAAAGGTAAGAACGCGCACACACTGATATTCCTTGCACGAAAGCCGTTCTTTCTCGTTAACACGACAGTCGGTGCTGCAGAAGTGCTGGTATTATCCAATGCCTCCGACGTGTACGGACTAAAGATCGAACAGGTACTCGATTCCCTTGTGGTATCTTCGAATCTACGGTATTTCGCGATTATCGATTCGGCAAATACACCCCTCCTCTTCAGCACCATTTACGAGAATTTTCTGCCATTACGAGGACAGGGATACCATATCATACGCACACCCGGCGGCAAAATCTTTCAGATCGAGGAATCCGTCGCCAACAACCGTGTTGTAGCTGGATTCGAGATGGAATCGCTACAGGGGATCATACGAAGAAACAACTTCTTTCTGTTGATGGTCGTCCTCGGTTTTGTCGTCCTTGAAGGCATACTCTTCATCGGCTTTCTCCGGTTCGATCGTTTCAGGATCAAAAAAGAGAGAGAAATCAACCGCCTCAAAGAGATCAGTGCCCTTTCAACGGGTTTCGCTCATGAATTCAGAAATTCACTGCATACGCTGTCGTTGCTCGCTCGCAGCATGGATAAGGATAATAAAAGCATAATACTCGATGAAACGGAACGGATGAAAACGATCATGAACTCGCTACGCCTGCTGGGAACGACCGAGATTAAACGGGAGGAGGTCATTCCTGCAGAGCTGGTAAGCGAAGCGCTATCACTGCTCAACCATGCCATCCAGGAGAGCGCTGCAACCGTCAAGGTTAATGCCGAACCGGGACTCGTTAGCCACGGAAACCGTTCCTTGCTCGTTACGGCAATATCAAACATCATAAAGAACAGTCTTGAGGCAGGCGCGAAGAACATCGAGATCGGGGTATCCGGTAAAGGCAAGGAGACGACATTCCAATGCACCGATGACGGCAAGGGTATCCATCCTTCGGCAATTGACGAGATATTCGTTCCGTTCTTCTCCAAGAAGGGTCAGAGCGGAATTGGCTTATACCTGACCAAACGAATTGTGGAACTGCACGGCGGCACCATCAAGGTAGAGAGTAATGGACATA
>CP070795.1:682968-685619 GCA_020343455.1 Caldifarciminota bacterium | reverse complement strand
TATGCGGGCGTGAACGACGAAGGTTTTGCCATCGTGAACTCAGATGCGCCAGATCTGTACACGGGGTCACCGCAGAACGACGGGCCTTTCATGAAACAAGCGCTCATGGAATGCGGAAGCGTCGCTGATTTCGAAGCGCTGCTCATTGCATCCTCGGGCAACCGGGGTCATATCTGGTCAAATTTCGGAGTGATCGACCGGTACGGCGAGGCGGCGATGTTCGAGACCGATGATTGGACCTACATTAGATATGATGCCGATGCCAATGGCGGGTTCGTTGTGCGCACCAATTTCTCCTTTTGGGGAGGCGGAAGTCCTGACAGCCGTTACGATCGAGCATACCTTCTGATCAGTACCGCAATCAATTCCTACGCAATGGATTACCGCTACATGGTGGAGACCGTATCAAAGGATATCGGCGGTCCGCCATACTTACCCTGCGGAGAATGGCCGACAACAAATCCTGCCATCAGTCGCTACAAGACACGTTCTTCTGCCGTCATCCATGGGGTTCTGCCCGCTGAAGATCCGAGGTTGTCGACCTTCTGGTGCATACTCGGTGAACCCAGCTGTGGCGTCAGTGTACCGTTATGGTCGTACGCGGGAACGCCTCCCTACGTAATGTCGGATCCAGGGACGCCGGCGCCGATGTGCGTTGAGATCCAGGAGAAGGAATCGTACTGCTACGCGAATTTGTCGAGTGACACGACGATCAATACGAACGCTCTGGTCGGAGATGATGGCGAAAGCGGAATCCATGGGTACAGCATCCCCATAGATATCGAATCCTTCGATAATACAGAACCCAAACTTGAGGAGTGGCGTCTGATCTTCCCTCTTGCCGGTGAGATGTCCTTGTTTGAATCAGAAATAGCAGACAGGGTCTATTCATTATTTGACAACGAGATCGCACCACAAGACGCGGGCAAGCCGAATCAGGACATTGCGGTCAGCGGCACCCAGTTCGGCAGTTATCTAGATACCTGGGTTAGCGATGATGTATATGAATCGATAAGAGAACAAGAAAGTACGGGCAGCGTAAAAAAACGATACAGTTATCTAGAGCATAAATGGGGCATTTTTGTTGAACCGGGAAATCAGGTAGCATTCTATATCGAAGCCCATCACACAAGTAATGATGAGGGCGACGACTTCGTGTTTGCGTACTCGACTGACGATATTAACTATACGGACATACTTGTCGTCACCAAGACGGCCGACGATGGCCAGTGTCAGGTATGTCCGCTCCCACCTTCTTTGAGTGGCGATATATATATAAGAGTGCAAGATACGGATCGAACCAAAGGAAATAGAATTCTGGATGAAATCTTCGTCGATCAAATGTACGTCGAATCGTCAAATATCCCCGACGTTACACCGCCGGTCATATCGAATGTTGCTTCGTCAGGAATAACGGGTTCTTCTGCATTGATCACATGGGATACGGACGAATACAGCAATTCGGTCGTGAAGTATGACACAGATGGAGGTCCGGTCTATGATTTTGCTGCTTGGAATGGGGATCTGGTCACTAGCCACAGCGTTCTCCTCGAAGATTTGTTACCTGTGACCCAATACTACTACGTTGTAGAATCGACCGACGCGTCTAATAATACCGCCACATCGACTGAACATTCGTTCACGACCGGGAGCGGAAGCAATGAGTTACACGTATCGAACATTGAAATGACGCAACGTGCAATCGGGGTTTTCACAAAGGGCGTGGCCGAGGTCACGGTATTGGATGCCGGTGACGTTCCTGTGCCGGAGGCAACGGTCATCGGACACTGGAGTGGATTGCCGAGCGATGTCGATATTTTCTTAACCGGATTGGGCGGCGTAGGTTCTTGTGAATCCGACAAGATCAAGTATGCTGCAGGTTGGTTTGTCTTTACTGTCGATGACATCGACAAGGACGGCTGGACATACAATCCAGGAGCCGACGTGGAGACCAGCGATTCGATATATGTCAGTAGCAGTGGTCCTCAGGCCGGCGAGACAGAAGAACTCCCGCTCGCCTTTGCCTTGAGCAGGAGCCAGCCTAACCCCTTCAGCTCGCAGATCTCCATAAGGTATGCATTGCCAGATTGTGTGCATACCAGGTTGATCGTATACGATGCGTGTGGAAGGGTGGTGAAGATTCTAGTCGATGGCGAGAATGCCGCAGCGTATCACGAAACGACATGGAACGGCAGAGATGAGAACAACAGAGAGATCGCGAACGGAGTTTATTTCCTGAAACTTAAAGCAGGGGATTGGAACGCGACCGAGAAGCTACTGTTGGTGAGGTAGGATACGCTGACGGACGAAGAGCATAGCGCAAAGGGCACCTGAGACACGCCGCCTGTTGCGGCTGAAGACACATCCGCACAGTAGGCCACTGGATGCGTATCAGCGAATCAGTATATCAGCGGGCAGAATATCAGAGCATCAGCATACCAGAAATGGCAAGCTACACCCAGGTATCGTGTCGCTGATGTTCTGTTTTACTGGTCATCTCCCCACTGATTCTCTGATCATCTGATCTGCTTCTTATGATGCATAGCGCAAAGGGCATCTGAGACACGCCGGCTGTTGCGGCTGAAGACACATCCGCACAGTAGGCCACTGGATGCGTATCAGCGAATCAGTATATCAGCGGGCAGAATATC
>CP070795.1:680208-682868 GCA_020343455.1 Caldifarciminota bacterium | reverse complement strand
TCAAGGACGGTATCGGACACGGCGAATTCCGCAGAGTCGACCCGCAACTCGCAGCCTTTTACTTTCTCAGTACAATAAGGGCAATTTTCTTTAACCATTTTTATGTCACAAACGATTCAATAAAGACCGAGAGTGTGCTTGAGCTTTTCTTTGACGGATTGAACAAAAGGAGGTAGGATGTTCGGAATGTTCATCACGAATTTGCTGTGGCTGAGTTCTGTGCAGGCAGCCGAGCCGATCGAAATATCCATAGGGCCCCAGTATTCGCTTTACCAATTATACAGAGATGAGGCTGGCTCACTGAACGAATGGGGACTGGGAGCCGAAGTAAGCATTCAAAACGTAATCCCCAGTATCGGAATGAAATTACGGTGGACGAAGCAGAATTTCTATACTCCAATCGAGGAATCCTATGAATATATGCCTATTACGCTCTGCACGAGTTTCGATCTGACCCCCTTCTTCAAACTCCATTGGCTGAGGTTATCTGCGGAAACCGGTCTGGGCCTGTATAACTGGAAAGGGTACTGGATCGATGACATCATCGTCCTGCCCAGCGGCGAATTGATGGAAGAATGGGACATAGGATTTGTCGTCGGCTTCACCGTACAACTGCGGCCAATGAAGTACCTGAGTGTCGAATACGCAATGCGCTATAACTATATCGCGAGCACTGACATCGAAAAGTACGGATTCTACGATAAAGACGATAAAATATGGGAAAATGGTTTTGGCGTGAAATTCATATTGCCTTTATAAACCATGATCGTCCGTATCATTTACGAAGCCGAAGAAATCAATCAATTTAGGAGGTAATAATGATTGCAGTTTTAGCCCTGTTCCTCAGCATGACCAGTAGTGACACGCTCAGTTTCACTGTGGAAGAGGCTATCGATTTTGCGTTGGAGAACAACCCCGAAATTTCACAGCTGAATATCGAATCCCAGAAGTCAAGAGAACAGGTCGGTCAGGCGGTCTCCGCTCTCTATCCTACGATCACTGCGACAGGATATTACGCGTACGTGACCGATATTCCCGTTATCGAATTTGACAGCATCCCAATACCTTTTGGCAGCAATGAAAATTACAACGTAAAGGTATCCTTGCAGCAGGTGCTCTTTGCCTGGGGCAAATTGTACAATGCATACAAAATTTCCGACCTTGCGAGTGAAATTGCTGAAATGAACCTCGTGCGTAAGCAGCAGGAAATTCGATATTCGGTCACCGATGCTTTCTACGGCCTTCTCGTCCTCGACGAGTATGTGAAGCAGGCACGCGCAAGCCTTGCGCAACTCGAGAAATTCGCAGCGTCGGTTGAGACGAGATTCAAAGCCGGGCTCGTTTCCCAATTCGATCTGCTGCGCGCCCAGGTACAAGTTCAGAATCTCAGACCAACGGTCATCGAATCCGAGAACGCCTTCAATCTTGCCCGTGAAGGTTTTAGACTACTATTGGGCATGGAACTCGACAGCGAGTTCATGCTGACCGGTGAATTACAGATGATCGATGAAGAATTTTCACTCGACGAATTGATCGCTGACGCCCTCCAGAACCGCGCAGAAGTCAAGAATCTCAAGAAGGCAGAAAAGATCGCCCGGTTGTCCCGCACCGTAGCACGCCGGGCAAATCTCCCGACCCTCGTTGGGGGTGCAACATACGATCGGAGTAAACCCTTTGGCATCACCGGTGACGAATGGGGTTCGAACATCACCTTCAACCTGGGTTTTCAATGGACCCTATTTAGTGGTTTCAGTAATCTCTACAAGAGCCGTGAAGCGGCATTGATGCTCAAGGAAGCGCGGCTGGCAATGGACAATCTGGACAGAGCGATCACGGTCGAGGTCAAGCAAGCATATTTGAGCTTCCTGGCAGCGAAGGAAGCGATCGATGCAGCCGAGAAGAATGTCGGACAGGCCAAAAAGGCATTTGAGATCATCGAGACTAGATATAAGAGCGGCCTGGCCACCAGTCTTGAAGTGCTGGACACGGAGCTTGCCTATCGGCAGGCGCAAGTCAATTACCTTTCCGCGCTCAAGAATTATAATACATCGCTGGCACAAATCTATAAAGCAATCGGTAAGGAGGATTAGATGCGCAAGTTATTAATAGCTGGAATCATCATCGTTGTTTTGATCATTGCAATTCTGCTGAGAGTCAGCGCCTCACAGCGCGGCAAGGCCACGGAAGAATTCGTGCAGCGCATATCGGTCGAGGTCATGCCGGCTTCGCGCGGCACGGTCACGAGCACGTGTGAAGTCCTCGGCACGGTGATTGCAGATAAAACAGCCCAGGTCTTCCCGGAGACAATGGGAAGGATCACCAGGATCCTCATCAAAGAAGGCGTATACGTAGCCAAAGATAACAACATTATGGCAATCCGTAACGAAACGATCGGTTTCGAATATGAGGAAGGTTTCATCCGTTCACCCATAAGCGGCAACCTTGCGAAGATAATGGTGGATGTCGGATCTATGGTCACACCGCAGACACCGGTGGCAGTTGTTATGGATTATGCTAAGGTCAACGTGCAGTTCAACTTGGCGGAAACGAACATGGGTTGTGTGAACAAGAACGATAAAGTGACCGTGGTCATCGACGCGATGCCGGACCAGTCATTTACGGGAAACGTGTCGGAAATAACTCCGGTCGTCGATCCTATG
>CP070795.1:677429-680108 GCA_020343455.1 Caldifarciminota bacterium | reverse complement strand
TGAAATTGATGAAGAAACCGGCCCTATAACGCAATCGCTGTTCCATTGCGAAATGGTTATCAAGGCCAATGGCTTGTGCCCGCGTAAGCAGGGAATCATCGTGGTTGAGATGCCCCCAACGGGATTGAATGCCGGCAACTTTGGGTGAAGTGAACTCGGGCAGCAATTCTTTCAGAAAATCGGGCGAAGGTACGAAATCGGCGTCAAAGATGGCGATAAATTCTCCTTTTGCAGAAGAGAGGCCATATTGCAGTGCGCCAGCCTTGTAACCGTCACGCGAACCCCGCCGTACGTGATGGATATCGAAACGCCGCTTCCTGTATTCGTCAATCAGCCGCGCCGCAATTTCGCTCGTATCGTCACTCGAATCATCAAGCACCTGGATCTCGAGTTTGCTTCGCGGGTAGTCCAGTTCGGTAACACTCTTGATAAGCCGGTGCACAACGTACTTCTCATTGTAGATGGGCAGCTGGACCGTTACCCGCGGATACTCTTTGAGTTTCTTTGGCTTTCTGTGACGACGGTTCCTGAGTTTGTAATAATAGTATATAAGAATGAACGAGTGCAATGAATAGAAGAACAAGATGACAAGAAGTACAGTATAGAAGGCAAGTATGGCGCTAATCAATGAATTGCTCCGCCTGAGGATCTGACTCGGAGTGTGTCCAGCGGCTGGAGAATATACGCCCTAAGGATTTCCATTTCACGGTATTGCATTTCGGGATATAAATCTATTCTATTCAATCTCTTCAAGGTGTCAATAGTCACGGTTGCCACCAGCATGGAGTCCACCAGGAGTGCTACCGTGGACGGCAGATTACGCTTTTTCCGTAAGATCAATGAAAGATAGGGTGTAGAGCGTTCGTCGAAACGGATTTTGACATCGCGAATGTCATGTTCCGTCATCAGGCTATCCGACAGAGAAACCGGCTTGTTGTGGTCGCCGCCAAGATACGCCACCCGGAATGCGAGCTCGGGCATTGTGGCAACGGCGTAAAGAACCATGCCGCCTGGCCGCAGCAATGCCTCGATATCTCCGATCCCAAGGTGGGCGGGAACGGATAGGAGCAGCCCCCCTCCAATTTCCCTGGTCCGGCAGTCAATATTCAACATTCCGAACCTCTTTTTCAGGGAGCGCAGACCTTCATTGTTCAATGCCCCAGTCACCAGGTAATCCAGACGGTCCTTTTTCGGCGGTTTCACCCCGCTCCTCGAATTGAAACCCCAGACCCTGGCAGACCAGAATGTCGAAGAATCGGGCAACCCTGCCCAGACATATGATGGCAGATAATCATCATCCGATATTTTGATCAAACCTATCATCTCTTTGCGCCGTTCAGGCTCGAGAAACGGAACGTTAGCCATGAAACGGTACCAGTATCCCCGGTCAAAGCCCTGGTATTCGTATCTTTCCGTCGTCAGAATGCGGTTCATCTGCGTCAGAAAGTCGGATTGCTCACCGCGCGAATTCTCCTCCCATTTACCATCTCCTCGTGAATACTCTAAATCGCCCAAACCAACGTATTCAAAATCTTGAGTCTCACCGACACCCAACCACGAGCCTGATACTCGCTCGCCAATGCCGACCTCACAGTAACCTCTTGCCTTCACACTCACTGACCGCATTTTCGTTTCGTATTCGTAACTGAACGACCTCTGCCGGCCGACATTCGCGATCCACTCGTAGACGTCCTTCTCTGGATCAGGTACGTATCTAACGTGTTGCACACAACCGGCGAGAACGACCAGGAGCAGAATGAAACTGCAGTATATGAAAGCAACGACCCGCGGGCGGAAGAAACCAATCAAATCAAGACACGCCTCACTCATCGTCAATATTAGCGGAAAAATCGCCAAAATCAATAGTTATGTCCTGCAGCAGAGATACCCGGCTTTCGACAAGTGAGAGTATTGAAACGCCTACCGAGAAGTGCAATTTTGAAATTAGAATGGTCGAAAACACAAGGAGTGGCTGACCAGATCGGCAGGGTATCGGCCAAGGAAGACCAGCAGAGGCTCGTTTCCGCAACAAAACGAGTTGACATCCATCTCTTTTTGATTACTATTTGGCACATGAACCGGCGAAAGATCCTATTCTTCCTCTCTGTATCCATACTCGGGTGCGCGACGTTCGGACCTAGGCCCGCCGCCGACATACCCACAGAGAGAGCGGAAGAAAACGCCGCCATCATCTTCGAAAGAGGCAACGATCTCTTCAAACGCAAGGACTATGAAAACGCCTTACTGGCATTTGAACAGATTGTCAGTCGGTATGCGGCGACCGATGCGTACGAACCAGCAATGTACCTGACAGCGTTCTGCCATTACAAGCTGGCACGCTACAGAAATGCGGTGTCGTTCGGGGAGAGATACATCAAAGAATTCTACAAGTCCAAGTATTACCTCAATGCCGTATCGCTCGTCGGAGAATCCTACCTCAGCCTGAGAGAGGAATACGAGGCAACCTACTACCTGACCAAGTTCTATGTCCAGACGCATGATACCACGGCCAAACAGAAGGCATTTGAGCGCATCATTGAACTCCTGCCGACACTTTCCATGGCCGAACTGGAAAAGCTACATCGCCTGTTCATGGCCGACGACATCGATGAGCATTTCCTTTACCACCTTGCTCAAGCAGAAGCCCAGAGGGGAAGGAAGGAAGATGCTGAGAGAGAC
>CP070795.1:674632-677329 GCA_020343455.1 Caldifarciminota bacterium | reverse complement strand
GACCGCTCGACGCAGTGATCCTTATTTTTTGCTCTTTGCCAGTGCCCATGTCCTTGGCTGAAACATGCATTATACCGTCAGCATCGATATCAAAGGTAACCTCGATCTGTGGTATTCCTCTTGCAGCCGGCGGAATACCGTATAGATCGAATTTTCCAAGACTCCTGTTCTGATGTGCCATCGTCCGCTCACCCTGCAGGACGTGTACTGTCACAGCTGTCTGGTTATCTTCTGCGGTTGTGAATATCTGAGATTTCTTGGTCGGTATCGTAGTATTGCGTGGAATGATCGGCGTCATGACCTGCCCCAGGGTCTCGATACCAAGGGTCAGCGGCGTCACATCCAGAAGCAATATGTCTTTAGTCTCATGACCTATGATAGCGGCTTGAAGTGCGGCTCCGACTGCAACTACCTCGTCCGGGTTGATACCCTTGTGCGGTTCCTTGTTGAAGAAATTTTTGACCGCCTGCTGGATCTTGGGCATCCTCGTCTGCCCGCCAACAAGAATAACCTCATCGATATCGTTTGGCGTCAACTTCGCATCGGCAAGCGCCTGTTTGCACGGGGGAACTGATCGCTGGACAAGATCCTCAACCAATGATTCTAGCTTCGCCCTCGTGAGACGCATTTCCAGATGTAACGGCGTCTTGTCCTTGTCCGAAGCGATGAAGGGAAGGCTGATCGTAGTTTCCATTACGCTCGAGAGTTCGGTCTTTGCCTTCTCCGAAGCTTCCTTCAATCGCTGCAATGCAGTGAGATCCTTCCGTACATCGATGTTGTGCTGCTTCATGAACTCCTCGGCAATATAATTGATCACTCTCTCGTCGAGATCATCACCGCCGAGATGCGTATCGCCATTCGTCGATAATACGCGGAATACACCCTCATCGCTTATCTCGAGGATCGAGATGTCGAACGTGCCTCCGCCGAAATCATATACTGCTATCTTCTCGCTCTTCTTCTTGTCCACGCCATAGGCAAGTGACGACGCTGTGGGTTCGTTAACGATACGCTTGACCTCCAGCCCTGCAATACGACCGGCATCCTTCGTCGCCTGTCGCTGTGAATCATTGAAATAGGCAGGAACCGTTATCACCGCTTGTGTAATTTTCTCACCGAGGTAAGATTCAGCCGCCTGTTTCAGGTATTGCAGGATCATGGCCGAGATCTCTGGCGGCGAGTATTTCTTTCCCGAAACTTCCACCCAGGCATCACCGTTGTCATGTTCCACAACCTTAAACGGAAAGCGCGCCGTTTCATTCTTAACTTCCCCGTATCTCCGTCCCATGAATCGCTTGATAGAATAAACAGTGTTCTCCGGATTCGTTATCGCTTGCCTCTTAGCAAGGGGCCCCACCAACCGCTCGCCTGATTTTGTAAAAGCTACGACCGAAGGAGTAGTCCTTCCTCCTTCCGGGTTTGGAATAACAACTGGCTGACCTCCTTCCATCACCGAGACAGCTGAATTTGTTGTTCCTAAGTCAATTCCGATTATTTTCGACATCTTCGCTACCTCCTTTGCTCCGTTTGGAGACCAGTACTTTTGCTGGCTTTATCACGCGTTCCTTCACCACATACCCTTTGCTGACCTCTTCGATAACAGTGTTCTCGGGCTTCTCATCGTCCACAACCGTTCCTACAGCGTCATGGCGCGCCGGATCGAAAACTTCACCGAGGCTGGCAAACTCATCCAGCCCCATGGACTTCAGTGTGTCCTTGAGTTGCCGGTAGATCATTTCAACACCCTCTGTATAGCCACTATTGTCATTGTCATCTATCGCGCCATCCATTGCCCGCTCAAAACTCTCCAAAACCGGCAATATCTTTCTGAGAAATTCTACGTAGGCATATTGACGGAAACTGTCAAATTCCTTTTCCATACGCTTACGGTAGTTCTCCAGATCAGCCAGCGCACGTAAATATTTGTCCTTAAATTGCTTTATTTCTTCTTGCTTCTTCGCAATATCTTCCTTCAATTTCGTAACCGGACCTCTCTTTTCCATCCGTGATCTCCTCAACAGAATTTTATTAATGCTCGAAATTTAGACAATATCATGGCTTACTCGGTTTATGCATGTGGTTGTACGAACTCATGCCATCGAGAATCGAGAGCTCTTTATCGGCCGGCCAATAAGCGGTCGGCCAGCACCTCGGGAAGACCACCTATTACTATCTTCTGCTGTGCCAAGGGGATGTTGTAATCCAATCTAATGATCTCAATACCGTTCTTGTTGCCGTCATAGATTACATAGCTTGCACGCGGGTCCAGATCCCTCGGCTGTCCGACGCTTCCGACATTGACTATATATCTTCGCTTTGCCACGATCGGGAAGGGATTATCGCGCACTACGTCACAATAACCATTATCATCTCGGTAAATGGCCGCCGGGATATGGGAGTGACCAATGAAGCATATTTGCTCTTTGAATTGTGTGAATTCCTTCTCGAATTCCTCTAGACTGAACAGGTAGTTCCAGTTCTCAGGGTCTTTAGGCGTCGCATGAACCAACAGGAGATTGTCTACACTCTGAGTAAGAGATAGACCCTTCAGTTTGGCTATACCGTCTTTACTGATTCGCTCCTGCGTCCACTTTATCGCCTGTGCCGCTACCGGATTGAACGTAGATACATCGGTCTTATTGACGGCTGCCCAATCATGATTGCCGGCCACGATCAATTTTGACTCTTTTATGCACA
>CP070795.1:671826-674532 GCA_020343455.1 Caldifarciminota bacterium | reverse complement strand
TGCCGAGTCTTTGGTTCAGTAATTTCCATCCATCCCAGTCATCCTCAGAAAGACCGTCCTCAATGGAGATTATCGGGTAACGCTCAGCCAGCGAGATGAATCTTTCAACCATCTGGTCGGCTGCGAATTTCTGTTTCTCCGTCCTGAGATGGTAGGCGCCGTCCTCATAGAAGCTGCTCGATGCGGTATCGAGCGAGATGCTGATATCATTTCCTGATCCGTACCCCGCTCTTTCGATCGCTTCGATAATAAGTTTGAGCGGATCTTCATTTGAGGAGACGTTCGGCACAAAACCGCCCTCATCGCCGACGCTCGTATTCATGCCTTTTTCTTTGAGGATCTTCTTCAATATTTGGAATACTTCACTGCTCCATCTGAGAGCTTCTCTGAAATTCTTCGCGCCGTGGGGAACGATCATATATTCCTGGAAATCCGGTCCTTGCCAGTTGCCGTGTACACCGCCGTTGAGTACGTTCATCAGCGGTACGGGTATGGTCGTCGCATCATCACCGCCCAGATATGCATAGAGGGGAATTCCAAGGGCGTGCGCGGCAGTGCGGGCCGCGGCGAGCGATACGCCGCAAATTGCATTTGCACCGAGATTGCTCTTGTTCGGGGTCCCATCCAGTTCGAGCATCGTTCTGTCGATGTCCGCCTGTTCAGTGATTTCTAAACCAATAAGTGCCGGACCGATCTTTTCGTTAACATTATTCACTGCTTTCAGAACTCCCTTACCCGCATAACGTTTCTTATCGCTATCCCTCATTTCAAGTGCTTCATGGATACCTGTCGAGGCGCCAGAGGGGACGGCAGCCCTTCCTCGTGTTCCATTGTTTAACTCTATATCGACTTCGATCGTTGGATTACCTCTTGAATCCAGTATTTCGCGTGCGTGTGTGTTTTTGATTGTGATCATGTGTGAAACCTCCTGGTTGTGCTACGTTGACTATCTAATTCTACGGAGAAATGTAGTTTTGTCAATTGCAATTACTCTTGCACTCAATGCAATGGGACGACACTTGGTGCAGAAATGTCGTGGAGCGCATTGAGGCAGTCGATTCGCTCCTATTGAGGTTGCAATGAAGGTTCTTCTCTGTTGCCTGACAATCCTATCTTGACCGCCACGTGCGGGCATTTGTAGTAGCACTCAAGGCAGCGTATACATTCCTTCTGATTCGGGCCATCGTGGACATTGATGTCCATTGGGCAGACCTTATTGCAGACACCGCACTTGGGCTGTTTGCATTGCGTACGATCTATTTTGAATTTGATGAACGAGAATCGGTTGAATACGGAATATATCGCGCCTATGGGACACAGTACACGGCAGAATACCCTCTTTATCATTATCGAAAAGACGATAACTCCAACAAGGATCGCCAATTTTGTCCAGAACAACCAGCCGACCAGTGCCTTTATATCGCCGGTTCTGTCAGCCAGGACAAGAGGAATACCTGCTTCCAGTATTCCTGCCGGGCAGAGTTTACAGAACCATGGTTCCAGAGTGATCCAGGCGATGATGCCTGCGACACCGATCAGGACCACGTATTTGGTGTACGTCATCCAGTGCGGCAAACGCATCTTCACCGTCTTTATTTTATACAACAAGTCCTGGAACATCCCGAAAGGGCATACCCAAGCACATGACATCCTACCGACCAACATGCCGATCGTTCCGAAAAAGCCAAATATATAGAAAGGAAACAGACGCAGATTGAAGAAGTGCTGTAGTGCACCCATCGGGCACGAGAATAGGGATAGTGGGCAGCCCCAACATGTCAAAATCGGAACACAACCCTGTTTGAGTGGTCCCTGGTAGATAAAACCCGTCCAGAGCGAGGGAATATAGGCCAATTGGATGATCGAGGCAAGGATTTGACCTATGCGGTGTGGTCTGAGCCGACGGTGTCTCTTCATTACTGCAAGCCCATACATGAAAGGCACATAACCGACCCAACAGTCTCTGTTTCAACGAAATCGCCCAACTTCCCGCCGTACCATATGCAGCCGGCGAAGGCAAGCGTGACTATGATCATCACGATGAGCATCAGTTTTCTCATGGTCCTCTCCTCACGCCCACAGTGCCATAATAGTATTGCAGTAATCTTGGCTGTGAATCTCTGTAATATATTTTTCTTATCGCTGTCATTAAAGCATGAAATGCTAGAAGATGCTCGTCAGCACCAATTTCACGCCTTTGAACGGTTCTTCGAACCTACACACGCCGCCCGAACAGACGAGGCCGCCCTTTTCTGCTCCAGCCCGGATCCGCAGATTGTGCCGGTTCGTAAGGTCGAGGCTCAGCTCGGCCAGTGGCCAGCTCGTCTCGCTGCCGAGTTTGTCGGCAAGGCGGTCAGGTGCTTGTTCACTACGGCGTTCGTAGCGCAGTGTCAGCACGAACAGCTCAGGCTTTCCGATCGAAAATGCGATTACATGGTCGTAGTATTCGAAAGGACCCACGGTGTCCGTGGCGGTCACAAAGTCGTGCTCGTAACTAGTTTCAATGAAGAATGTCCCGAAGTTGTAGGTAAATTCGAGGTAGGGCTTGGTTTCGCTCTTCTCTATGACAGGTAATTCTATGCTGTCCTTGACAAGTCTGTCCACTCCGGCGGCAATTTCCATGTCATAGGTGGGTCGAGTCAAGAATTGCAGCGCCTGTTCAGTCACGGCAGGCATCGTGCCGTTCGTTGTGAATATCTGTTCGAG
>CP070795.1:669019-671726 GCA_020343455.1 Caldifarciminota bacterium | reverse complement strand
TTTACATATTCTTATTACCTTAATATCCTGCTCAATAAGATCAGCAGGAACTGGCACAATCCTTTCCGGGGCCAGAACGTGGTAATGAAAAGCATCGTCTATTTCGAGGTCGACAAGGACGGCAACATCTACAGCGTGCGCCTCGAAGATCGATCGGGCAATGAACTCTATGATGAAACGACAATGCGGGCAGTGATCGCCACGAAATCGCTGCCTCCCCTTCCCGATGAATTCGGTGACGATTATTTGAAGGTGCACCTCGAATTCCTGACGGCGCAGTGAAATACCCGTTGATTCTCGTACTGCTGGCGGCAAGCGCACTACCGGCACAGGACATATACCTCCGGCTCACCGACTACGGTGGAGGTAAGATCAATCTCGTCCTTGAACCGTTCACGGTCGAGGGACCAACATCAGGCAGCGATTTCACTCGCAGGGCCGCGGTAGTCGAAGATGTTCTCGGTAATGATCTCGAATATTCACTCTATTTCGAAATCGTCGCCGATACTACTTTCCTGCAAAAAGGCACCGAAGGTGTAGTGCTCAGAGCCACTGCAGCGAACGAGAAAATTTCCGTGCGCCTCGAAGATTTTGATACGCGCGAAAAAATATCGGAACGTTCTTATGACATCGAGAAAGATCCTCGGAGAACCGCCCACACCATCGCCGATGAAGTGATAAAGATATTGACCGGAGAGAAGGGAATTGCTTCGACCCGAATTCTCTTTTCCTACAGGAAGTCAGGCGGCAAAGAGATCGGGATGATCGACTACGACGGCTACAACTTTACGCGTATTACAAACAACGACAATATCAACCTCTTTCCTTCATGGGCTCCCGACGGAAAACGTCTGTTGTTCTCTACCTATACCAACGACCGCCTCAACATCTACGTCTACGATATTTCGGAGCGTACGACTACATCACTGTCATCATTCAGAGGCTTGAATTTCGCACCATGCTGGTCCCCCGATGGAACGAAGATATGCATGAGCCTCTCCAAAGACGGGAATGCAGAGATATACGTCCTCGATCTCGAAACAAAGAAATTGCACCGCCTGACCAACAACTCGGCGATCGACACCTCTCCAACATTCTCACCGAACAGCCGCGAGATCGCTTTCGTCTCTGATCGTTCGGGTAACCCGCAAATCTATGTAATGGACACTCACGGCGGCAATGTCAGGCGCATGACATTCCATGGTAACTACAACACATCGCCTGCCTGGTCGCCGCGCGGCGATATAATAGCATACGTATCCAGAGAGAAGGACAACTCCCAGCAGATCTACGTCACCGACCCTACAGACTTCAGTCCGATGCGCATCACCTATCTAGCCAACAACGAAGAACCTGCCTGGTCGCCCGATGGACTCCACATCGTATTCACATCGAATCGCACCGGGCAGTATGAACTCTACACAATGAACTGGGATGGTTCAAGATTACGCAAATTGACGACCGGGATTACAGCCAACGCACCAGACTGGTCACCGCTTGCGGAGTAAGGTACTATTACCCTCAGGCAGGGTATCGTACTCGGTTACTCCTTGAATCACCATCTGTCCTCCATCGTTTATTATCTCAAACAAGCTGTTCCCGATCGGGAACTCAGCCCAGTAAAGCAGGACATGATATAGTCCAAAATCTAAAATCACGGTACTGAACATATCAACGATCATCGTATCCGCGCCCGCTGCAACCGGAACACTATCGCGCGCCAATTCCTCCTCATCCATGAAAAGTGCAATCGTAATTTCGAGAGGAGAATCGAAAGGATCCACAAATTCGGCACGCATTCGCAGGCCGACCAGGTAGCCAGAGGTATTGTACCACCCAAGGACCGGATAAGCCATGTAAAGCGACGGGGGCGTGCTGAAATCTTCATTGCCCGGATCATAGGGATTGATCCGTTCGCGGCAGGAAATTGCGAGCAACATCAAAGCGAGTAGATATTTCGTTCGCATCTCGTCCTCCTAAAAACCTTTTTCAAAGCCGACAATGACCCTTGAATTGCACGCGTACTGGAGATCGACCCGCGGCCTGAAGTTAGTTGAACGCTCTACGCTGTTCTGCCTGAACTGGTAATAGACTGCTCGGGCGATGAAGACAACCGCCCCAATTGCGAGAATATTCCTCATATTATCGTAGTGCCGCACCCTATCCCACTCCTCCAGAGCAGAACTCATCGTTTCGCTCCCCAGATACGCATCATAAGCATCATTCGCTTTCAAATGACAAATCCCCATAGCCCCTATACACGCACTGCCGATCAGAGTGCTCACCAAGACTTTGCGGGAATGGTCGTGAGCAACCTCATCCCCGGTGACTGTAGTATCCGCCGTCGCGGACACTAAGATGATGGAGACCACCAATTGTATCATCATGCCTCCTTTTTGATCTGCTTCTCAAGAATGCCTGAGTGAGTAACGAAGATAACAGATAAAACATAACAATTAGCGACGTAATACGCTGCCAATGACCGAGATAGTATAGTAACCAGGCATGGGTTGTCAATAATGCCCGAGAAACGGCGAGTCTCCATGACATTCTATACCTGAACCAGGCTCGTGCTATTGACTTGGCGCCTATTATGGATAACCTAAGACAAGTGATCCGCCAAAGCAGCAAAAACAACGGACATGTTTAACCTTCTCCGAAAAAAAGGAATTCTCTTCCTGGGTCTTTCAAACACCATTTCCCAACT
>CP070795.1:666199-668919 GCA_020343455.1 Caldifarciminota bacterium | reverse complement strand
GACGATGTGGGCAGGGGGCTGAGCCCGGTCGGTCGGGAGATAATAGAAGAAGCCGCACTGCGGAACGGGGTATCGCTTCATCGAGGTTCGCGGCGGTAAGAAGCGATACCCCGTTCCGCAGTGCGGCTTCTTCTATTATCTCCCGACCGACCGGGCTCAGCCCCCTGCCCACATCGTCTTCGCCGCCGAACGTTGCAACAGTTGATCTGTACTCGAATATGTTGTTTGCTCTGCATAACGCTTCCATATCGAGGTAGGTGAGCTGAGGGAAATTCGCTCCCCACATCGACGAGCTTACCGACGTTATGATCACCGCATGGAGTTCGAGTGCCTTCATCGCGCTCATGACTGAAATATTCAGGGCGGGGTAGGATCCGGTGAGGAGAACGGCAACTGTATCGTTTCTCCGCACACCGGCCTGCTTGAGATAGTGTACGACGAGTGCTGCAAAATTGGGGTTCGTGGAGGTCAATTTTGCATCGAGGTCGCCGCGCTCAGTCGTTATGGGAGAATACTGGAGGCCGATGAGTCCTGTTTCGTTTGGATCGTTGATCCTGTCGATCGGTATACCCATTTCATGGATGGTTTTCTTCACGGATGCAAATGCGGTCTGCGCTGTTCTCGCAGCGTCGAGCTTCTCTTTATGATACTTGGCTTCAACCCTGGTCTTGGAATTTAATTCCAGGGTCATCAATCCGATCGTAATTAGAGTGACCACTGACAATGACAGAATCGATATTCTACCCTGGCGTCTTTTCATGGTAGCACAACTCCGTTGTGTAATATGATTATGATCAAACGAACGAGACTGGAGACGATAAGCATGGCCGAGATCGTGGGTATGATGCCCTGGCGCGCGATCCAGTATGCGATCAGCCCGGGGATGACGAAGCCCACGGTCTGCAGGTTTAAACTCACGCCATCGAGTGTTACAACCGGAGAGATGCGCGTCACGTAGGCTATGAGATATCCCACCAAGATCGATATGATTAACAATCTACGTCCGTAAATGATTATATAGGAAGAAAGCAATTTGATGATCAGGTATGTGATCAGGCCGGCCAGTATTGTGACGAGAACCTGCAGGGGATTGTGCAGTACAAGCGCTATGTAGCCGGGTACCACTATCCCACCTGCGGCGAGACCAATGGTCTCGGTAAGGATGAGGCTGAGGAACATGCCGATGCCTACTGACTCAATGAGGAGCATTATCTCCTCTCTTTACGTGTAAAGTCATGTATTAACTCTTCGCCGTAACCTACCGTGTTGCCTATTGCAAAGAGCAGGCTGTTATCGGCTACGAAACCGGAGATCTTCTCGATGACGTCGGAGGGAGGCATATTGCCGACATCGAGGATCTTATCTTGTTCTATAATTCTGGAAAGTCTTCGTGCCAGTACTTCTGTACCATGGCCGGTCAGTATATATTGATCGCCTCTCAACCGGTCACGTATCAACTCTGCCATTTGAAATGAACGGTCGATCCGATCATCCCGGCAGTTAATCAGGATATTCAACTGGGGGTAATTCTTTTCTATCATCTGCCATATCATATAAGTCGAATCCGGATCATTTGCGGCCATGGCATTCACTAAAGTGATTTCTTTTATGCCAAGTTGTACTCTATGCCGACGCAACACACCCGGATCAGGATTTGCATCATACATTGCGGCGAGGGCATGCTCCTCGTCAACCCCGAAATATCTACATACATCGAGCGCGATGGCAAGATTGTCTCTATGTTCGATATAGGGGAATTCACCCAACTGAGATGGTGAGATCCTTTTTTCATCCGAGATGTGCGGGGCTATGCTTTTCTTCTTCAGTATAGGCTCCTGCCCCAGCATGATGTTCCGGTGTCCAAGAAAGACCGCCGCTTCATTGGGCAATGCCTCCAAGAAATGCCTGCCGATGTCTTTGATCGAAGGACCCATGACGTCGAGGTGGTCGGCGCGGACATTGGTGATGACAACGGCATTGGGTTTGACAATGTGGAGGGCTTCCGAGTACTGCAGGTCCGGCCTCAAGGCCATGCATTCGAGGACGATCGCGTCTGGTCGTTCATTTGCTGCCTTTTTGAATATCTCTACCTGCTCGCGAATGTTGGGCATGCCGAGACGCGTTACAGGTTGTTCGCTATGGCTGTCATGAATGAAACTGGCTTTCGTCCCTGTAGTTTTTGCAATGACCTTCTTACCCCCGCCTCTTAGTCCGGCAGCGATCAAACGGGTCACCGAAGATTTGCCACGGCTGCCGTTGACCCAGATGCGTATTGGTATTGACCTGACTCGTCTTTCGTGATTGATTTTTTCAATCCTGAGAAAGATGATGTAGAGGCCGATCAAGAGCAGAACAGCATAAATGCCCAAAAACATATAGCACTAAGTATAGCAAAATAACATAACGTGTCAAGAAGCTGCCTGTTTCCGAAACCCACCTCTTTGGAAAGGTAACGGTTTGGGTTCAGGGGTCAGGAAGCCCGTATAATCAAATCCGAATGTCAAAATCCCAATGCCCGAAATAAACATGGCGGCCGTAAGCATAGCACGAATACGATACAGAATTTGCATATCAGATCATCAGAGGATCGGCAGGAGGCGGATCAGAATAACAGAATATCAGGTACAGACAAGGGGTAGTTGTCTATCCGTTTCTGGTGTGCTGCTTCGCTGATAATCTGCCCACTGATATTCAGATGTCCTGATACGCTCATCATGGAT
>CP070795.1:663343-666099 GCA_020343455.1 Caldifarciminota bacterium | reverse complement strand
TGCTGCGGAGCCACACCTCGCCCGTTCAGATACGGACAATGGAGAAACAGAAACCGCCCATCAAGATAATCTGCCCGGGACGGTGTTACCGGTATGATGCCTTCGACGCCAGTCATTCACCCGTCTTCCATCAGGTAGAAGCCCTTTACGTCGATAAAGGCGTATCCTTCGGGCAATTGAAGTGGCTCCTCAGTGAATTCGTCAAATACATCTTCGGTCCCAAGACAAAGTACCAGCTGAGACCATCCTTCTTTCCTTTCACCGAACCCTCCGGTGAGATGGCAGTGAGTTGCATGGTATGCGGCGGCTCAGGCTGCTCCGTTTGCGGCAACAGCGGGTGGCTCGAAATGCTCGGTTGTGGTATGGTCCATCCGAACGTGCTCAAGAACGTCAAAATCTCGCCGCGGGACTATTCAGGGTATGCCCTGGGAATGGGTGTCGAGAGGGTGGCAATGGTAAAGTACGTTATCGACGACATACGAACCTTCTATAATAACGATGTCCGCTTTCTGGAGCAATTTTAGATGAACGGAGTTCATATTATCCCGGGCGGAGCGAGGCGCTGATGCTTTTCTCTATTAAGTGGCTTGAAGAATTTCTGAAAACGAAAATAGACGTCGATAAACTTGAAAGACTCTGTCTGAACCTGGGTCTCGAGATTGAAGAACGGAAGAGTTGCGCACCTCGCGGTATTAAGATCGGCAGGATAGCATCACTCAGGCCCCATCCCCGGCAGAAGAATCTGACTATTCTCGATGTGAAGGCCAATAAGAACATGCAAATCGTCACCGCTGCGAGGAATGTAAGAAAAGGTGACCTCGTACTCACGGTACCGGCCGGCGGATTACTCAATGAAACACCCGTAACTGAAAGGGATTTTTCAGGCGCGAAATCGCAGGGAGTGCTGGTAAGTGAACAAGAGCTGGGGATGGCAGAATCATCTACCGGCGTCATCGTCCTCGACCGCGGTACGCCAGGTGCAGATTTTACCAGAGATTTCGACGATCAAGTCGTTGAAATCAGACCGACGCCCAACCGTCCTGATTGGCTGTCGATGGAAGGCATCGCCCGTGAGATATCCGGAAGCCTCGGTATCGACTACGCCAAGATCAGTTCTCAGGAGCGTCTGTACGCTCCCAAACAGATCAACCGGAACGGAAATTTCAGGATCAAGATCGAAGACATGAACGGTTGCCCCAGATACACCGGCCGTATCTTCGAAGAGGTACGCATAGGAGAATCTCCTTTCTCGATTAAGTGGCGATTACACTGTATGGGCATGCATAGCATTAACAACGTGGTCGATATCACCAATCTCATCATGCTACTTACCGGGCAACCGCTCCATCCGTTCGACCTCGATATACTTAAAGGCGGTATCTTCATTCGTCGGGCAAAAGCCGATGAGAAATTCGTGACGCTCGATGGAACGATGCTCAGACTCTCCCGAGAAGATCTCGTCATTGCCGATCGTGATGGGCCGGTCGCGCTTGCCGGCATCATTGGTGCCAAACGCGCTCAGATATCAACGGTCACGAAAAAGGTGCTCCTTGAAAGCGCTTACTTCGATGCAAAGCGCGTCGGTCACACGGCACGCCGGTTGGGTATCATGACAGATGCATCGACGCGTTTCGAACGCGGGGCCGATATGGCGATCGTCGATGCTGCCTCAGCAATGGCAGGTGCCCTCTTTGAAGAGCACGCCGACTGCCGTAAGACCGAATTCATCGGCCAAGGTAAGAAGGCCAAGCCGAAGAGCGTACGGTTCTCGCTTGACCGTTTGAATAGAATGATCGCCCTCGACCTCAGTGCGAAACAAGTCAAAGAGATATTGAAGAAGATAAGCATCGTGGTCACGGGGGCGAAATATCTGACTGCGAAGATCCCTCATTTCCGGCGTGATCTCCATATTGAGGAAGACATTTGCGAGGAAGTAGCGCGTGTGTTCGGATACATGAATATCCCCGAAATCAAGCCCCTCAGATGGGTAGGACACGCGCAGATCGACAAGCCTCTCATCCACGAGGAAACCATCCGGAATTACCTGGTTGGACAAGGATTCGATGAAACATGCAATCTTTCACTCATGTCGAGCAAATTGCTTGCGCAATTCGGGTACAAGCAGTTTGTCAGGATCAAGAATCCGCTCAATGAGCGGTTTGACGCACTTCGGCCTACTCTCCTTTTCGGACTGTTAGACTCGCTAAACTACAATCTCGCCAAGGGTAGTAGGTCACTAATGATGTTCGAAATCGGAAACATTCTGCTGCCCAACCAACCGTTTCAGGAGAAAAGGTTGGGGGTAATTATGGGAGGCCACCGTTTTCAGGACTCCTGGCAGCAGCATGATGACACACTCGGATACTTTGATGCGAAGGGTATGGCGGAAAGCTTGTTCCGTATGTTGCATCTACCTGAGCCCGGATTCAAACCAGCGAACATTCAAGGCTTCAAGCAGGCAGTGGCAATTGGAGCATCCGGTAAAGAGCTCGGGTACCTCGGAGTGCTCGGTGGCGACCTCTGTAAAGAACCATATTGCTTTTTCGAACTGACACTCGACCCCCTGTTGGATATGATAGGAGACACATTCTACATGCCGCCGCCAAGGTTTCCCACCAACACACGGGACCTTTCTTTCATCACCGACGAGACTGTACAGGTTCCGGAAATGGCCGCCGCGATATCGAACGTCAGCGGCCCGATTCTGGAAAAGGTTGTTCTGTTTGATTACTATAAGGGGAAGAACTTGCCCCCTA
>CP070795.1:660483-663243 GCA_020343455.1 Caldifarciminota bacterium | reverse complement strand
CGAGAAACATGCCCGTTCCGTATACGTAAATCTAAGAAAGACCATCGCCGAAATAAACGGTTTCGTGGTAGAAACGGTGAAATCGCTCAATGTCGTGCAGGTGTTCCAGCAGCAAGACAATTTTGTTTCGAAGATCCACCGGATGGGACAGGACAAGTATAGATATGACATGAAAGCGCTTTCCTTATGGTACCGGATCTGGCTCTTCGTGGAACTGGGTGAGATCATCGGAATCGTTCTCGTGCTCGGCTTCGGCGGGATCTGGGCGCTTGCAGGAATGATTTCGATCGGTACTCTGTATCTCTTCATAAGTTACATCACGCGCCTCTTCGTACCGCTGCGCGGATTGTCAGACCAGATAAACGTCATCGAACGCGCTTTCGCTGCGGCCGAGAGGGTATTCAAGATCCTATCGATCAAGGAAGAGTTTCGGGTTGGCGAGAAACACGCCCTCAGAGAATTTGAACACGCGATAGAATTCAAAGACCTGAGTTTCTACTATGAAGACAAGAACTGGGTCCTCAAGAATTTGAATTTCCGCATCGCGAAAGGCGAGCGGATCGCGCTAGTCGGTGAGACCGGAGGCGGCAAAACATCGATCATATCTCTCCTGCTGAAGTATTACTCGCCTCAAGACGGAGACATCCTCATCGACGGCACACCTCTGGCCGATATCGAACGCCACTCGCTACGTTCGAGAATCGGCTTTGTGCCTCAGGATGTCATCCTATTCCCCGGCTCAATACTCGAAAATCTGAGGCTCTTCGATTCCTCGATACCCGATGATCAAATATTCGACGCCGCAAAGCGGGCTAAGATCCACGAGCGCATCTCGATCCTCCCGGACGGTTACGGAACGAATATCGTCGAACAAGGCATAAATCTTTCCTTCGGAGAGAGGCAGCTAATATCATATACGAGGGCACTCGTCTTCGATCCTGAAATACTCATTCTCGACGAAGCAACTTCGTCCGTCGATCCGCAGAGCGAACGGCTGATCCAGCAGGGGCTGAAAGAACTCCTGAAAGGACGCACCGCGATCATCATCGCCCATCGTCTCACGACCACACGCCTTGCCGACCGAGTTCTCGTCATCCATAAGGGCAAGCTCGTGGAAGAGGGGAAACATGGCGACCTCCTGCGCGAAAAAGGACACTACTATAAAATGTACAGGTTGCAATATCTGAGCGGGGTGCAATGAGATCAGTCATCCATTTCTGGAAGCGACACAAGATATGGTTCGCATTCCTTGTAACGTTCTCATTCATCAATACGATCATCTCTCTCATCTTCCCGTATATCCTCAAGGATGTTATCGACGGCATAAGAGTGAACTTCGCGCGCCAGGATCTTCTCCGGTTCATCTTGATCATCGGAGGGATCGGCTTCCTTCGCGCCGTCTTCAACTCTCTGTTGCCCTACACGCGCGGACGCAGCAACGAAATGTACCTCATCGCCGAACGTACCAACATCTTCTCCAAAATACTGCGCAAGGGACACTCATTCCTCAACCGATTCCCTGCCGGCGACATTCTGCAGCGCGTAGATCATGACCTCAACGAACTCGCCTGGTTTTCCTGCTCCGGTCTTTTCAGACCCATTGAGGGTGTTTTTACTCTGGTTGTTGCGCTTTTCTTCCTTATTAATATAAACCCACTGCTTACGTTGATCTCTGCCCTGCCCATTAGCGTAGCTGCGGTGGGTTGGCTCAAGATAAGTCCCATCATGTACAAGTACTATTATGCCTGGCGTGATACAATATCGAACACGAATAACCATATGCAGTCGAGTTTCACCGGCATAAAATTGGTGAAGTCATACATCACAGAGAGCAAAACCGGCCTGCGGTTCGTCGAAATGCTCAAGAAGCGTGTTGCCGCGTCGATCGAGGTCATCAGATTAGAAGCGCTTATTCACACACTTTTCACCGCCATCGAAGAGACCGGCGTGATACTCGTACTTCTCTTTGGTGGGCTCTTCATCATCAGAGGAGATCTTACGATCGGCGAATTCGTCGCCTTCAACGCATATATCATACTTCTGCTCGACCCAATGTTGAGGATCGGCAACTTCTTCGTTTCCAAGAAACGCGCCCAGGTGCAGAGCGAACGCACTGAAGAAATGAAAAATTTCCCACCCGATGTTAAGGATGGTGGCCACCTGCAAGAGGCGGAGCACAGAGGCATCGCAATGGAGAACGTATCTTTCCGGTACGCAGAAGACGGACCATTGATCCTCGATGGAATCAATATCAAGATCGAACCCGGTCAGAAGATCGGATTCGCAGGCACGGTCGGGTCGGGCAAGACGACGCTGCTCCAGGTACTCATGCGCATTGCCGAACCGAGCGCAGGAAGGGTAAGATTGAACGGAACGGATATGCGGGAAATTCGGCTATCTGAATTGCGTTCCCTCTTTGGTTACATCCCGCAGGAACCATCACTGTTTTCGGAGAGCATCTATAACAACATAGCGTTCGGCCGCAGGATCGATACGCCCATGGTCAACAACGCAGTGAAACTCGCGCAGCTCGAGGGTTTTGTGCGCGGCGCGCCCAAAGGGCTCGACGAACTGATCGGCGAGCGCGGACTGAGGATATCCGGCGGCGAGAAACAGCGCGTGGCGATCGCCCGCGCCATCCTCGGCCGGCCCAAGATCCTCGTGCTCGACGACGCGACTTCAAACCTCGATGCCGACACGGAAAGGGCACTGATTACCCAGTTATCCGAAATACCGGGCACGACGCTGATCATCATTTCC
>CP070795.1:657614-660383 GCA_020343455.1 Caldifarciminota bacterium | reverse complement strand
GGTACATCTGTATATGAATATGAATATACGGAGAACGGGGAAATCGTATTCATCCTCGATGGGTTGTATGCCGGCGAGATGGACGTCACGGTGACCGGCAGAAACCTTCTGCCGTATGAAGGAATGATCACGATCATCGACGACAACCCACACTTATTGCACAGCACATATTCCATCGACGACTCACTGGGTAATAATAACGGGATCGCCGAGAGCGGCGAATCAATTCTTTTGAATGCGACCCTGATCAACATAGGGAGCAACCCTGCGTACGGCGTCAGAGCGACGCTGAGAACGAGCGATGCGTTCATATCGATAATCGACAGCGTTTCCTTCTACGGCAACGTCTATCCACAAGATTCGGCGTCGAGCATCAGTCCGTACGTTTTTGCGGTATCGAATGTATGCCCTGACGGTCATAATGTTGATTTCGACCTCCTTATTTCGGACACCGAAAACAACTCCTGGACCAGCAGCTTCTCAATTGTGATCACAAATAACGCATCCGGCTCGTGGATGGGGCCGGACGATTTTGGATACTACATGTACGACGATACGGATACGCTCAGCGGCTATGCCCCCGCCTTCGATTGGTATGGCGGCACCATGGCGCTTGTCAGCGAAATAACGGATGAAGATGCGGATACGGTTACCTATACGCTACCATTCTCCTTTCCCTTCTATGGGCTCACCTATAATTCGATCGGGCTGTGTTCGAACGGATTCATGGAAATGGGCGCATCGACATACCGGTTTGGCACAAACGAGCCGATTCCATCAGCGACCGGTCCGAGGCGGCTGATCGCACCTTTCTGGGACGACCTCGACCCCAGCGTCAGTCCTACAGGTGCTGGAGACATATATTATGCTTACGATAGCGGAAATAACCGGTGGATCGTTGAATTCAGAAGCGTTGCTCATTATGGCGCCACGAGCCAGAGAGAAACGTTCCAGGTCCAGCTGAGAGATCCGCAGTACTACCCGACACCCGACGGCAGCGGAGAGATACTCTTCCTCTACGACACGGTCATGAACGCAAGCAGCAACACGGTAGGCATCGAAGACAATACCCAGACAATCGGGCTCGAGTATGTCTACAATGGTAACTACCATCCCAATGCGGCACCATTGGCGAACGGCCGGGCAATCCTGATAACGACCAAGTCACCAGCAGGCATATGGCTTCATACAACTCACTATGTGATGGTCGACTCGGTTACAGGCAACGGCAACGGAATAATTGATCCGGGCGAGACCGTTCAGATATACGTCGAAATCACAAACGGAGGCAACTCAACGGCCAGCAATGTCAGCACCACACTGCGGACTGCCGATCAGGATGCGACGATAATCGACAGCACAGCCGACTTCGGATCAATAGATCCCGGGATGACTGCCGGCAACAATGCAGACCTCTATACGGTTCAGATAGGCGCAGTACCTGCGGATACGACGATCGGTTTTGCCTTGTATATAGAGTCAAATGGTGGCGAATATCACAAATTCGACTACTTCACGTTCTACCTCTACTCATCACCCGGGATAGACGAACTCAATTCAATATCAAGTGGAACATTGAACCTGGGTGCGTATCCCAATCCCTTCCAACGCCAGGTACAGATAAACTATGCCATACCAGATCAGAGATACACAGATGGAAGAGATCTTGCAGAACCGGCACTCAAGATATACGACGTCAGCGGCCGTCTCGTCAGAGACCTTTCGTCAAGGATATCAGCCATGGGTCATCCATCATCAATAGCATGGGACGGCACCGACGACTACGGAAGAAAACTCGCCAACGGCATATACTTTGTCAATCTCGAGTGCGGCGGCGACCGGGTGAAGACAAAGGTGATATACGTCAAATGATCTGGCTGATCTTCCTTCTTTCGATCGACCCCCGCTACCATACGGCGGAGGAAATAGCATACGAGATCGATTCAATAGCAAACGACTATTCGACGGTCACTGTTCTTGACACGATAGGCTATTCGACCGCAGACTCTCTACCGATCTTTGCATTGAAGATCTCTGACAACCCGCGGCTGGATGAGGATGAGCCTTCGGTACTCTACATAGGAGGCCATCATGCCGAAGAGATACTTGGAATTGAAATCTGCATGTATATGATCTCTGACCTGCTCACGCGGTACGGAGTAGACTCCGCTGCAACATACTGGATCGACAATCGAGAAATATGGTTCGTGCCACTGATGAATCCGGAGGGACAGGGCGTGGTAATGACCGGACTGGACACTATCTGGCGCAAGAATAAACGGGATAACAATAACAACGGCTTCTTCGATCTGACATACGATGGGGTCGACCTCAACCGTAATTATGATTTTTACTGGACTGAAGGCGGGAGCCCGGACCCGCCAGACGAGTTCTATAGAGGCCCCTACTCCTTCTCTGAAAACGAGAACCGCGCGATCCGCGACCTTGCGTTTCGGGAAGAGTTCACGTTCTGTATCACCTATCACTCGGCGCGCTACGGGCTAACCGAAGTCATCTACTATCCATGGCACTGGTCAGGTGGATATTCGGCTGACTATCCATTCCTTCGCACCGTCGCAGATTCAATCGCCAAAAGAATACTCAGGGATTCGGGTGTAGGCTACTACACTGCACTGCCCGGCGAAGGGCTCGAAGGTAATGCCCGCAACTGGCTCTACGGGATCTGTGGTACGTTCACGTTCTGCATCGAAGTGAGCACCACGACGATTCAACCCGGCTGGATGGTCGACGGCATCTGCCAGCGCAATT
>CP070795.1:654733-657514 GCA_020343455.1 Caldifarciminota bacterium | reverse complement strand
TATTGCGAATCCTGCCTTTTGGTACAAATGTCGCGCCTCGACAAGTATGCTCTGCGTCCATAACCTGATTCTCTTATAACCAGCATGTATTGAGAAATTTACACACTCATCTATCAACCGCTTGCCCAATCCCTTGCCTCTGGATCGTGGTTCGACAAGAAGAAGGCGGAGTTGTGCCTCTGAATTGCCGGCATCCGCGACCATCACCGATCCAACCGGTTGTCCGTCCTCTTCTGCTATCCAGATACGTTCGCGCTTGGGGTCGTGATGATCCATGAACCGAGTCAAGATCTCAGCGACCAGTGTTTCAAAGGTCTCATCGAATCCGTATTCTTCAGCATAGAGTGCTCCATGGCGATATATCATCCACCCGATGTCGCCTGGTTTCTGTGAACGTAGAAGGAATACAGTAGTGGCCTCCGACTTGGCCGTCAAGATCTTCTCGATTGTCTGCATGGCTCTGACGAGACGCTGTCGGTCTTCACCGGGCAACTGCATAAGCAATGCTCTGACTTCGTCGCTGGCTCGGTTATCGAGTACTGCAAAAGCTTTCTTCCCCTCTGCAGTCAGCTCCACCAACCACTGGCGATTGTCCGATTTGCTTCTTACTTTTCGGATGAGGTCTTGCTTCTGGAAGGCACTGAGGATGCGGCTTAGATAGGCGGGGTCGATATCGAGTTCATTGATGATGTCCTTTGCCGTGGACTGCCCATGCTGAGCCAATTCAAAGATGATGCGTGCTTGGGTCAGGGGAAACCGGGTCTTGAGCAATCCCTGGGTGAGGAGGCCAATTTGCCTGGTGTAGAATCGGTTGAATCTGCGGATCTTCTCTACGCAGGCCTTCTTTTGATCCTTACTCATAAAGATCTCCTTTTTCAGAACCTATATGCTATCCTGATTATAATCAATTAATGGACAATGTCAAGTATTTTATTGACCCTGTCCTGTATTGTGTCTTCCGTCGGTATTATGAGGGCCTGGCCATGCGATCTGGATACCACATAAGTGATCCGGTGAGATACGTCTATATGGCACAGGAGAAGAAAGGGGAGGGGCTACACAACTCTGATCTTTGATGCCCGATTCCTGACAGCCGGTCAATTGATCTGTGAATGGCGGTAATAAACTCTGCGACGAGGCGTCCGAGTCGAAACCGCACGCAGATCATTCTGTGTTGTCGTTTCCAGAAGGGGAGGCATTGGGTCGCCAGTCACGGTAGACCAGTTTCTGGATAGGTTCTTTAGTTTACGAAATATATGTTATCGGACATTAAGAATAATCCGCAACCAAACTCCAATATATGGCAACAACGCCCCTTCCCGGCTTCTGAGTATACTGTAGACCAGGCGCTTATGCGCAGGAAGATGCTGAAAATACTGCCCAGATCTACGTAGCCGTTCTCTTCGATGCAGATCTCTGCCCGACTCATCTAAATCGCTGATCATAGGTCGATGCACGTCCGAATGAATCCAGGCTTCATGGATATACCACGTATTACCGACAAATACAGCGAAGGCCTACTGTTAAATGATCAGGTTCCGCATTCTGCTTACCGTATTAACTTCTAACCATTGAACAGAAAGCAATTACCGCACGGCTTGAATCCGGGAACCTACGCTACGATTATTCTTATATTGTGGTCGCTATAAAATACCTTAACAAAATGCATTAATGCCTTATATTTAGTTAGATATTAGATTGAGATTTAGTGTTACTTCTACCTAACGATGCGACCTTTCTGTGGTATAGCACGTACCATTAACAAAGGAGGTTATTGATGAGATCCAGGTTACGAATACCGAAGAGACTCGCCTTAATTGGTGGCATTCTCATCGCCGGAAGCGGCATCGTCAATGCTATCCTCGGTCTGAGCATTGGCGCCATCTACTATGACGTCTATCCGGGCGGAAATATGGGTCATGTGGGGATCCTGGCTGGCGTTGCTGCAATTGTACTCGGTTTGTTGATAATCTTTGTGGTGAGGCCACTCTATTACAGACAACAGCGACTCCTTGTCGCGTTGGGCGGCCTGCTTACTGCTCTTCTCGGCCATGCCGGTGCTGTTGCAGGAGCGCTCTACATAGGTACCTTAGGCCTGTTGCTCTGTTATGTGGCTGGTTTCTGGGCGATTGTAATCGCCATAGCAGGTTTCAAACAGGAAAACAGCTGACCGTCGTTCGGATTCAGGGAAAGCCGATCCTATCTACCTCTCCCCTGACATGCTCGTGCCGACGCAGCATGCGTATTGACGTGAGCAAGAACCTGGCTATCATTTTGCCTGCTTTTCAAAATGAATCGCGGCAGAACAGAAATCTCTCTGGCTCGGGCGGGCAGAATGAATCCAGGTGATTGCCCGGAACCCACTGGCGTACAGCGAAAATGTTCCGATTGAGGAAAGAGCGAAGAACAGAATGCGACTGTAATCTTTACTCAGTGATCTCGAGAGTTGAGATCCGTTTTCTCGGGATCGTCGTAGTGCCTATCGCGGAACTTGAAGTATAGTGATACAAAAAGCTGAATGAGTTGCTTCAGTTCAGCGTCCTTCTGCACAAAATCGTCCTGAATGTAGATCAGGGAAGTTGAAATGATCAACCTGTCTTTCAGTGAATCGAACGAATCCAGGTTGCCTGCTTCTTCCATCTTTCCCAGATTATCCAGGCTCGTGAGCACGATCTGGAATTGCTCTTCGTATCTGTTCAGATCAGGATTAGCCCGGCGTGCATTCCTGATCATCTCTAGGGCTTCGATGATGGCGATCTCCAGTACCCTGTATTCACTGAC
>CP070795.1:651840-654633 GCA_020343455.1 Caldifarciminota bacterium | reverse complement strand
CGTGCGAGAAGAACGCCGCCGACCGAGAGAACGCGCCGAAAGAGAAGGACGACGTCGACAAAGGGACCGCGCCGAACGCGACGATGATGAGGAGCGTGAGAGAGATCGCAGACGGTGGAGGAAGGACCGCGAAGAAGACAAGGATGACGACGACGAAGATGAAGATGACGAGGATGATGACAACGGCGAGTGCGAGAAGGAACGTAAGGAGCGAGAGAAAGCCTGTAAGGACCGGGATGACGACGAAGACGCCGACGAGGACGACGACGGCGACGATGATGATGACGAAGATGATGCCGGCGACGATGACGAAGACGAAGACGATGACGATGATGAAGGCAGCAACGACGAAGACGGGGATGATGACGACGAGAACGGCGATGATGAGGACGAAGACGATGACGACGAAGACGCCGATGACGAGGATGAAGACGAAGACGGCGACGACGAAGACGCTGACGACGATGACGAGGATGAAGACGGCAACGACGAAGATGGGGATGATGACGACGAAGACGAAGACGGCGACGATGACGAAGACGAAGATGCCGACGACGAGGACGGCGACGATGACGAAGACGAAGATGAAGGCGATGATGAGGACGAAGACGGCGACGATGACGACGAAGACGAGGATGAAGACGAGGATGAAGACGAGGATGACGACGAGGACGACGACGAGGACGACGACGAGGACGACGACAAGGACGACGACAAGGAATGATAGAAACACGTGGAATAGTAAGAAGCGTGTTGCTCTCTTTTCCCGCCCGGCAGGTGTTCCACTGTTCGTGATGAGTGTAAATTAAAGTTTGGATACAGGTTACGACCCGGGGGCTTTGAGTACCTCCGTGAGGTTAATGCTGGATTTGTAACGTCCATTGATAACAAACCGTTAAACTCGCACACCAAAAAGGTCGATTTTACTTTATTTGCGTCTGTTTTTTTATTGTTAAGATGCGACAGTTTTTCTTTGACAATCAGTTCCTTTTGTATATCGTATTGCCTTAGTTTTAGGAAATTCCGGGAACGGGCGACGAATTTGGCTTCGCGAGGCGATTCATGGCGCAGGAAACAAGCTATGATACTATTTTTGGCAAGATGGCGGTGGACCAGGGTCTCTGCACGGATGATGAGCTGCGGTCGTCCCTCGAAGAGCTCAAATCTCGCCGCAAGTTCAATCCGACAATGCTCCGGGATATCATGGTTGACCTGGGCTTCATCACCGACTCGCAGGCCGAGAGATTGAAGACCACCCTGAAAGAGCAGAAGGATGCCGCCCACCGCATTCCCGGCTACAAAATCCTCGGCAAACTCGGCAGCGGAGCCATGGCAATTGTCTATAAGGCTCGGCAGTTGAGTTTGAACCGCATGGTTGCGATAAAGGTTTTGCCGAAGCGTTTCAGCCAGAATCCCGAATATGTGGAGCGTTTTTACAAGGAGGGCCAGGCCGCCGCCAAGCTCAACCACACCAACATTGTGCAGGCCTACGACGTCGGCGAAGCAGGCGGCTATAACTATTTCGTGATGGAATACGTTGAGGGCAAGACTTTGTACGATGACCTGTCGGCCGGAGAGGTTTTTTCCGAAAAAGAGGCAATCGAAATAGTCATCCAGGTCGCGCACGCCCTCGCACACGCCCACACTCGGGGCCTGATTCATCGCGATATCAAGCCCAAGAATATAATGACCGACGAGCACGGCAAAGTGAAACTGGCCGATATGGGTCTGGCGCGCGAAACGACTGACATCGAGGCCGCACAAAGCGAGGCGGGCAAGGCTTACGGCACGCCGTACTACATCGCGCCAGAACAAATCCGCGGCGAAATCGACATAGACGGCAGGGCGGACATTTACGGCCTCGGCGCGACCTTCTACCACATGGTAACAGGCCAGGTGCCCTTTATGGCGGAAAATCCCTCTGATGTAATGAGAAAGCATTTGCGGGAGAAACTGGTTCCTCCTGACCATATAAACACATCTCTGTCGGCCGGGACTTCCGAGGTCATCGAAATTATGATGGCCAAACGAAAAAAGGACCGCTACAAGAACGTCGATGAGCTGCTGACGGATTTGGAGGCCATTCGAGACGGTGAGGCCCCGATTCGCGCACGCGAGAGATTTGACGTCTCTGTGTTTAAGCAGCTCGGAGAGGGCGATGTTGTTGTCCTCGAAGAGGATGTTTACAAGCAGGAGATTTCCCAGCGTTACCGCATGGCGCTCCTGCTTTTGGGTACGGTAGCCGGTATAGCCATCCTGATCGTAGTTGTCCTCTTGATCCACATAATGGGGTGATAAATCCCCCTGTCCCTGCATCTCTTGTACAAGGATCTACACGTTACTCTACCCGAATGACGTTGCCTGTGCTCGCGAAGCCTGCCCCTACCTGATTGGGGGACGCGCGAATCTGGTCTGTTTTCTCTCTCGGCCGAGCGACTAAAAACAGGCCGGTTGTGTTGACAAAAGGGGTGCAGGACGTTAAGCTGGTGTGAACGTTTTCTAACCGGGACTATCAACTAAATGTGAGAAAGGAATAAACATGAACATCGAAGTGGGCTCAAACCGTATTGCTGCAGTTGCGGCTGTAATAATACTGTTTGCCACGATTGTATTAATGAATAGCTGGAGGGGAATCACCGCCGGCCTTTTCCTTGCCTTGATAGGATATGGATTTGTCTATTTTGCTTCCATTTGGATTCTAAAAGGTTTTATAAAAGAGGGAAAAGTCAATCAACAAAAGAGCGAATCGGTGAATTGATGCAACAATGAGATAGTGAAAGAATATCTCACGGG
>CP070795.1:648912-651740 GCA_020343455.1 Caldifarciminota bacterium | reverse complement strand
GGCAGTCATATTCGTCATGACCCTCGCGGCATGGATCACGTGGACCGTCTTCAACGTGGTTCTACTGCCGCTCAATCTGGTATTTTTGAGAACCGCTGTTTTTATACTCACAATCGCTTCGCTCGTCCAGCTGGTTGAGATGTTCCTTAAGAAATCATACCGAACATTATACAATGCGCTGGGCATATACTTGCCCTTGATTACGACCAACTGTGCGATCCTCGGCATTACCTTTTTGAATATCGACAATAAATTCAATCTGCTCAACAGTACGGTCTTTGCCATCGGCACCGGATTCGGCTTTACGTTGGTCATCATCGTCTTTGCTGCGATCCGTGAACGCCTTGATATGGCGCCGATCAACCCGTCGCTGAAGGGTTATCCGATTTCGTTCATCGCCGCCGGCCTAATGGCGCTTGCCTTTCTCGGTTTCGGCGGCCTCTTCGGCCTGACCTGAGAAGTTCATTTTATTCAAACAAAAATCCCTGGTACGTTTGATGTAATATCAACCATGCCTCTGTTTTACTCCTGCTTCTGACTGCGTTACTCCACATTCCGTCACTCCGACAATTACCGGAACGACGGATTGACATCAAGGGTGGTAGCGGTATAATGGAGTATGAGAAAGAGGAAGATGCTGGAAACGCACTACCGTGCTTCGAGATTCTGCCGCGTGTTGGGTAATCCAACTGCGTACCAAATCCTTAAGTCGTTCGTGAAATCTCCGCGCACACCGACAGAATTATCGAAGAAGTTGGGCTTATCGTTGAAAACGATATCCAGCACTCTGCGTAACTTGCGTCAGATCAATCTGGTCCGATATGAGACACAAAATAAGAACAAGGTGTATTTCCTGAAAGACAGACAACTTCCTGAGGTTTTACGTCAGATCGAGAAATACGTTGATAGAATGCGGGTGCAAAAGTGGTAATCCGAAACTCCGGGAATTACCGGAATGAAGGATTGATGATTTGTACTATTTGGCTGAACCTCGGAAGATCGTCGGTATGGATTTTGCGGGGCAACTTTGTTTGATTATGCCTATTCGAAATAGGATGAAATAATGGATGTTTTTAAAGCGATAAATTGGCGTCGAAGTGTTAGAAGTTTTTCGCCCAGGAAGGTCGAGCGCGAAAAGGTGCTGCAGATATTAGAGGCGGCGCGGCTGGCGCCGTCTTCGAGCAACCGTCAGGCTTGGCATTTCATTGTGGTCGATGATCCATCGATCATTGGTCAGATACCCGATACCGCTCCGGTCGGCACGCGACGCATTGTCGATTTTATCAAGAATGCGCCGCTTGTCATTGTTGGATGCTACACTAAGGCTTTAACTCATTACATCGCGCAACTCAGTGGCCACGAAAACCATCTCGTCGATGTCTCAATAGCCATGTGTCAGATGACGCTGGCGGCGACGGAACTTGGCATAGGTACATGCTGGGTGGGTTGGTTCGGCGAATCGCGGCTCCGCACTCTGCTTACCCTTCCAAGACGCTACAAGGTAGTGGCTCTGCTGGTACTCGGTTATCCGGCCAAACCGTCGACCGATGAATCGATCGGAGGAATCCCTCCGAGGCCGCGCAAGGATTTGAAGAAAATCGTATCCCGTAACAGATTCGGCGAGAGTTACTAGTTCAGCACATTTAAATAAAGAACGTGGCGGCTATTTGAACCACCACGCACTTCACTACTTGCTGTAACGCCGTAATCTAATCTTTCATCTCTGATATCAAAGAACTAGTAAAGTTCTAGATATTTATCGACTTCCCACTTGGAAACTTGGATCGAGTACTCATCCCATTCCTTCAATTTGATGTCATAGTAGCGTTGGAAAAGTGCATCACCCAGCGCACTTCGCGCGATCTTACTTTGCCTGAAGTATTCCAGTGCCTCATATAGTGAGCGCGGAAGTAGTTCGATGCCCTTGTCCTTGAGCATGGTCGTATCGAGAGCATAGACGTTCTCTTCGACCGGTGCCGGCGGTTTGAGCTTGCTATTCATGCCCTCCAACCCCGCTCTCAACACGGCCGCAAAGAGGAGGTAGGGATTAGCCGACGGGTCACAGGAACGTAACTCCACTCGTGTGCTGGTAAATTTATTACGGCTTATTTTCGGCACCCGGATCAAGGCCGACCGGTTCATGCGCCCCCAGCAGACATAGACGGGTGCTTCGAAGCCGGAGACAAGGCGCTTGTATGAGTTTACTAGTGGCGATGTGATCGCGCTTATTTCCTGGATGTGCTTGAGAAGGCCGCCCAGATAGTTATAAGCAATTGCTGAGAGTCCATAACCATCCTTCGGATCGGCAAAGAGATTCCTGGAATTCTTGAAGATGCTCTGATGAATGTGCATTCCATTACCTGCCGCTCCGAACATCGGTTTGGGCATGAAAGTCGCATACAATCCATATTCTTCGGCGACCTGTTTGATGACCATACGCGCAGTGATGATGTTGTCGGCAAGGGCCAGCGCATCAGTATATAGAAGGTCGATCTCATGCTGCCCTTTGCCGACTTCGTGATGCCCCGCTTCGAGTTCGATGCCGAATTCCTGAAGCCGATCACACATGGTCTTTCTTATTTTCAATCCCAGATCACCGCCGAGATCGAAGTAACCGACCCGGTCGTGAGGTGTAATGAGGACCGTATCACCGTCGCGCCTGAACAGATAGAATTCGAGTTCTGCGCCCACGTAGAACTCCATGCCTTTCTTGTGAAGCAGGTCGAGGTTTGCCTTCAATATGGAACGCGGGTCGACCGGCGCCGGCTTATGGTCCGGGGCATACACATCGCAAATGAATCGCGCGGTCCGATCATCATCCCTGGGAA
>CP070795.1:645940-648812 GCA_020343455.1 Caldifarciminota bacterium | reverse complement strand
CCCTGCGCGCATGCAGGGCAAGGGTGTCGGTTGCAGCCCCGGTACCGAGCACCTTTACTGCCTGTCGTTTCATTTTCCTTGCAACATCCACTGATGCAAGTATCACGCAGGCTGCGCCGTCGGAAACCGGTGAACTGTCGAGTACGGTCAGCGGATCGGCGACCATCGTCGCCTTGACGACCTGATCGACTGTGATCTCACCGGGAAACTGCGCGTTGGGGTTGAGAGAACCGTTATGGTGGTTCTTGACCGAAACGAGTGCCAGCTGCTCTCTCGTCGTGCCGTACGCGTGCATATGTGCCCGGGCAATCATTGCATACAATCCAGGAAACGTAACACCATGGTACACTTCATATTCCTGGTCCGCAGCAGTTGCGAGCGCATAGGTCACATCTGCCCCATCGGTCATCTTCTCGACACCGCCAACCATGACGATGTCGCTGTGGCCTGAAGCGACTTCGAAGAAGCCAAGCCGGAATGCCATACCCCCGGAGCAGCAGGCTGATTCAATGCGCACTGCGGGAATATGCGCCATCCCGAGATAGTCGGCCATCAACGCACCGATGTGTTCCTGACCAACGAACAGTCCCGGCGTCATCGACCCCACGTACATAGAAGCAACGCGGTCGACCTTTGCATCGTCCAGCGCTTTGAGCGCTGCTTCGACGAACATATCCCTCAAAGATAGTTTCCATAGTTCTCCGAACTTAGTCATACCGCAACCAATTACGGCAACCTCACGCATTTATACCCCCTTTTAACACTGAAAGCACTTTAAATCTATAGTACTGAAAACACTGAATACGAATGAGCACTGAAGACACGAAAGGCATTTGGAGATCAAAAACCAAACAACGGCTCATATGTCCGAATGAGGGTATTTGTCTTTCCCGCCGACAGCGCGACACCTCAGCACCTTCGGTGTCTCCTGTGGATCCTCATTTTCAGTGTGTTCAGTATTTAGTCGTTCATAATGATCTTGCCGCGGAATTTTGCGTACTGACCGTAGTCAAGATAGATGCGATTAGATTCAAGCATTTCTTGAACCTTTTCGGCCTTATCTCTCACCGCGTTGATCCGCTCGGTCACCTTGAAGATGAAAGCGTCACTACCGGCCCCTGAACCAAAAGAGACCAACAGGATTTTGTCACCGGGTTTGGCCACATCGAGTGTTGCCGAGAAACCCGTCGGAGATGAACCTGAATATGTATTGCCCATCAATGGCACCACCCATCCTGGTTCGAGTTGTTCTTTCTTAAAACCGAGTTTCTTACCTACGGTCAGCGGAAACTTCCCGTTCGGCATATGGAATACAGCATATGCAAAATCAGTCGCCTTCAGACCGCTCTTCTTCAGTATTCCTTGACCTGCACCGAGTATATGCTTGAAATACGCAGGTTCGCCGGTAAACCTACCGCCGTGTAGCGGGTAGAAGGCACCCTCGCGCCTCCAAAAATCCGGTGTATCGGTTGTGTAAGAATATGTGTGGGTCAATTCGGCAACGACTTTTTCCTTGCCCAAGATGAAGGCCGAGCCGCCCGCAGAGGCGCTAAATTCCAGAGCATCACCCGGCGCCCCTTGTGATGTGTCGGCGCCGATGGCCATGGCATACTTCATCTGATCTGCCTTGACCAGACTATACGCAACGAACATCGCCTCGGTTCCGGCCTTACATGCAAATTCGTAGTCCGCGATATGCACCTCGGGTACGATTCCAAGGGCTTCGGCGACGACGGTCCCCGATGGTTTGACCGCGTAGGGATGAGATTCGGAACCGATATAGAGTGCGCCGATGTCCGCCGGATCGACTTCGGCGCGCTTCAGTGCATTGCGCGCCGCTTCGACTGAAATGGTGATCGTATCCTCATCAAGCCCTGGAACGGTCTTCTCTCTCAACAATAGACCGCGGCGCACCGCCTCCGCATCACGGCCCCACTGCTTTGCGATCTCCTCAACCTTTATTCTGAATCTCGGTACATACGAACCATATCCGACAATACCAACCATCAAACCTCCTTCCAATGGAAGATCAAAAATCCTAATATCGAAATACTGTACAAATCCTAAATACGAATGTTCAAAACGGTTTTGAATTCGGTATCCTGGTCATTCGATGTTGTCACGAATTTCGAATTTAGTGCTTCGCGCTTATATGCGTTCAAGTGCCTGTTCCAAATCCGCGATCATGTCGTCGGGGTGCTCTGCACCGATGCAAAGGCGAATCAAATCTTCAGGGATATTTGCCATGTCGCGTAAATCACCACCCATCTGCTGGTGCGTCGATATGGATGGTATCGTTGCGACCGATTGGATCCGCCCCAAATCCGTCGCCCTCCAGATTCGTTTTAGGCTGTCAAAAAGCTTGCGCGCCGCGGGAAGTCCACCTTTCAACTGAAATGACATCAAATGTCCGTACCTGTTCACCGCTTTCCCATACTGCTCGTCGTGCTCGGCATCGACGAGCCACAAATACTTGCTCGCAATACTGTGGAGAGGATGATCAGCCAAGCCAAGGTAGTTCACACTTGCCACTCTTTTATGTCCGTCCAGATACTGAGCCACCTTCATCGAATTTTGACTCAGAACATCAACCTTCGACCGGAGTGTCCTTATGTCATTGAGTGTAAGGATCGCCTGGAATGGAGACAGGCACCAACCCATATCGCGGTTGGGGAGAAGTTTAATGTACGTACCAAAATCTTCCTTTAGATCGTCATTGTCTATATTCGACACGATCTGCTTTCGCGCAATCACCGCGCCCGCAATGCCGAATCCGCTCGCAGTCAGCGTCTTGGTAACTGAGTGTATGACGATGTCTGCGCCCAGTGAAATAGGACGAAGCAGTGCAGGTGTTGCGATCGTCGTATCAAAG
>CP070795.1:642967-645840 GCA_020343455.1 Caldifarciminota bacterium | reverse complement strand
ACAAGAGCTCCTGGCAGGGGTTGGTTGTGGTTGTCGTAAGCGGTACCCATAAGATATCCCTTGTCCGGGTTGTTGGGGTCGTGCGGGTTGTTACGGCCGTCAGGAGGCTCGAGGCAGGCAGTTGTCACCAGTAGAACGACGATACATGATAAGGCAATTCCCTTCATTGTAGCCCCCTTTCTCAGAACTTGAAATTATAGCCGACCTGGAGCAGATCTCCGTTTGTTCTGAAGATCAATCCGCGGTCTGGTTCACTTTGGGATGTCCTAACAGGTGGGGTATGGAAAACGATGTCGTATAGGTTGTAGAGATAGACCCCGAGAAATGCAAGCGTACTGACGGCTGTAATATTGTACCAGAGTTTGTACTGGTTGTAAGCGTCGTCGAAGGCGGTCGATGGTTGAGTGAACGCAAGGTCTTCGTATGCCTCTTTCTTGGTGCTTGTTACGATGAGTGAGCCGAGTGTGGTACCGAGGGTCACACCCCAGGCGATCATCAACTTCTTGCCTTTGCTCTTCTCGCCACGGTAACTCTGTCCCCACCCTGCGACACAGCAAGAGCGGATCGTAGCATCGAAACGCGTGATCTTCTCTTCCGGAGCCGCCACCTCAGGAGCACCGGGTTGAGCTGCGGGTGGTGCGGTCGTCTCGGCTTTTGCTTCTTCGAACACCTTGATGATTTTCGGTGAAACCGTCGTGGGATCCAGTTCCAGTGTCGGGTCGAGGGCGAGCGCCTTCTTGAATTGCTCTTTGGCTCTGACACGATCGCCGAAAGCAACATAGCTAAAGGCAAGGTATTTGTATGCCTCTACCTGGTCGGGTTGCGTCAGTTGTTTAAGGTACAGTAGGGCATTTTCCAGCTCCTTTATCGCCGATTCGTATTCACCGGTGTAGTAAAATTCTTTTGCGCGATTGAGCATCGTCTCCAGAGAATCCGTCGTTACCGTTTGAGAATATCCGATTTGCACAAAGAGACTTCCAATGAGCAGGATCTTGATCATTCTTACCATATCACCTCCTTATTTGCGGACCAGATCAACTGATTTTCTCAGTGTCTGGTTTGCGACAATTGTGATGGTCTCTTCATATGGAACGTAAGAGGGATTTATCAACTTCAGCGTATGCCTGCCGGCCGACAGCCGAATTGGCTCGGCGATCGGGGTCGTCTCGTGAAACTTTCCGTCGATGTATACATCTGCCCACGGTTTCGCGCTTATCCGGAGGTAGCCGGCAAAGGGTTGAAGACTGACATCCATGGATACGGTCTGCCCCGGTTTGAAGTTGATGCGTTTCTGCCAGATCTGAAAATTCGGGTTTTCAAGCCTGACCGTTCGCGTACCAGCTTGAACCCGGATAGGCCTGGCAATCGGTGTCGTTTCGTAATACTTCCCATCAACATAGATCTTCGCCCATGGGTCGACATTTATTCTGAAATATGATTCCCTGGTGGCTTGGCGCGTTTCTTTCGGGCGGATCTTAGAGAGGTTTACGGAGGCATTCGTTGTCTCGCCGGGACGTACATCGCGTGTGAGTTCGGCAGTAACGTAGCCATTCTTGGCAATTTGGATCTTGTGTCGGCCGGTAGAAACCGGTTCTATCGTGCACGGGGTCTTCAGCCCCGTATCGGTGCCGTCGATCGATACGCGGGCGCCGGCCGGCTTTGATTTGATGGTTATGCTGCCTCTTGCCGTATACCGGGTTTCCTTGAGGAGACGGGCGCTCACTCGGAGTGTTTCTCCTTTCTCGATCGTGATCTTTTCTGTGTGTGTCCGGTATCCGTTCTTCCGTATTTCCAGTGCGTACTCACCTTCAGAAATGGTGTCGATTGATGCGGGTGTCGTAAGTTGCAGGTTTCTATTGTTGAGGAAGACCGATGCTCGCGCCGGCTCAGAATCGACGTAAACAGATCCAAAAGCCGGGTTCGGCCCGCGATGAGTGGAGTTCTTGATCAGGATGGCCGCGATCGCGGTGCCTGCGAGGGCAGCGGTGACGAGCACGGCGATTTTCCTGAACGGCCTCTTCTTCTTTCTTGCCGGTATGGCTTCTGTCTTCGCCGGCGGCGGCGGGCGAGATTTCCGTTGGCGATTCAGGTCTGCAAGGCGGACTTTGGCATTGCTGTCCTCGGGATCGAGGTACTGCACCATCTCGAATTCCCTAATTGCCTCATCGATGTGCGGTTTGCCCATGGTCACGTAGTAGAGGCCGCGTTTGAGATGTTTCTCCTTGGCTTCCTGAATCCTGTTCTGAGAAACACGATTCGGATCGGTGATGAATTCGCCGATCTTCTTGGCGCTGACTTCTATACCGTTGTCTTTGAAATACCGATAAACTTCTTCGCTGACGAGGGTTATGCTCGGCGATCGTTCATCGGCATCCTTCTTGAGCATTTTCTCGATGATCGCGCTGATTTGTTCATCGACGGTAGGATTCGCCTCAATGGGACGCGGTGGTGGGACCGTGAGGATTGCGTGGATGACCGCAGAATAACTCTCGCCCTGGAATGGTTTCGTTCCGGTGACCATTTCGTAGGTCACGACTCCGAGGGAGAATATATCCGACCGGATGTCGATCTTCTTCCCGGCGGCCTGTTCAGGGGACATATATGCCGGCGTACCGACTATGGCCCCGGTTACAGTAATCGAGGTCAGATCCTGTGCCTGCGCCAGGCCAAAATCAGTGATCTTGACTGTGCCGTCGTTGCTGATCAAGATGTTTGCCGGTTTGATGTCGCGGTGGACGACCCCTTTCTGGTGGGCATGCTCGATCCCCTGGCATATCTCGTAGATGATGGCCAGGGCGACGTCGTGGGGTACGTATTTGACTGAGTTTATGAGATCCTTAAGGCTCTTGCCGTCGATATATTCCATCGCAATA
>CP070795.1:639970-642867 GCA_020343455.1 Caldifarciminota bacterium | reverse complement strand
GCGTTTGAAGAAACGTGGATACAGATTCCACCGTAGAGACCCGGAACGTTCTGTCTACATAATTATCAATCGTTACCCGAAGATATTCAGAAAGACCAAACCGGCAACTTACCGGCTAAGATAGCCAAAGAGGGGGGGTGCAAGCCCCCTCTTCTATTTTTCTTTATTGGGTTTCGTGTATCCTTTCATCTTTTCTGCGTAATCGGCCAGTTTCTGCGTTACGCGCTGATTGATGCTGTTTTTCTCAAATCCTTTCTTTGTCCGCCTGCCCGCTTTTATTCCAGTGAGCAGTTCGATTCCCTCGTCGACGGTCTTGACGGCGAATATGCGGAATTTCTTTGCGGCAACGGCATCGACGATCTCTTGTTTGAGCATCAGATCTTCAATATTCGCGTGCGGGATGATAACGCCCTGGTTGCCCGTCAGCCCCTTTGACTTGCAGACTTCGTAAAAGCCTTCGATCTTCTCGTTGACCCCACCGATCGCCTGAACATCACCGTGCTGGTTGACCGAGCCGGTGACGGCGAGTTCCTGGTTCAATGGTGCATCAGAAAGGGCAGATAGTAGAGCATATACCTCTGCACTCGAAGCCGAATCTCCATCGACTTCGCTGTACGATTGCTCGAAACCGAGTGTGGCATCGATCGCCATCGGCTGATCCTGAGCATAGCGTGATCGCAAGAAGCCACTGAGTATCAAGACACCTTTATTGTATGTCCTTCCGCCGAGATTGGCTTCGCGCTCGATATTAATTATGCCTGCCTTTCCCAGGGATGTCTTCGCGGTTATGCGCACAGGCCTGCCAAAAGAATAGTTACCCAGTTGATATACCGAAAGGCCATTCAATTGTCCAACTGCCTTACCCTTGGTGCTGATCATCAAGACATCGTTGTCGATCATTTCTTGTATTTTATCCTCGAACATATTCATGCGCTTACGCCAGCAGTCGATCGCCTGCTCGACATCTTTGCCTCGTACTTCCTTCCTCCCGGCCTGTCTTGCCCAATAGTCAGATTCACGGATCGTGTCGGCAATGATATTGAATCTGGTACTCAGTTTCGTCTTCCGCCCTGCCACCCGGACACTGTATTCCACGATCTCGGCGATTGCTTCTTTCGAGAACGGGAGGAGTGATTCGCCATCACAGATCGATTTTACGAAGGATGCATACTCACTTATGTTTCTGGCGTTCTTGTCCATTACGGTGTCGAAATCGGCCTTTACCTTGAAAATCTTCTTAAAATCTTCATCCTGGTGTAAAAGCAGGTAATACAGCCATTGGCTGCCAATCATAATGACCTTGACGTCGATGGTGATCGGTTCGGGCTTCAACGCCGATGTCGTGAACACGTAGAAAGGATCGAATACCTGGATATCAATGACGCCGTTGCGCAGGGTCCTTTTCAAGGCCGGCCACACGCCGGGTTCGATCAAGGCATCGAATGCATTGACGATGAGATAGCCACCGTTTGCGCGCAGGAGCGAACCAGCCTTAATGTTGGCGAAATCACTCGTTATGACCCCAGGCATGACGGTCTGCCTCTCAATGGTGCCGAATAGGTTCTTGTAGTTGGGATTCGTTTCAAAAATAATCGGCACGTCATCCGTTTCTGAATTGTCTACTACTACATTCACGCCGTATTCTCTGAAGTCTTCCTCCTTTGTCTCTTTCTTGAGGAATCGTTCGAGATTGGACATGATCGTGTTTAGCACTTCATCGAGGTGGGCAGCTATTTTGGCTCCGTGAAATTTCCTCTTTATGTCCTCGACGAGATTGACGACAACCGGCTTGACCATCCATTCGTTGAGCCTTTCCAACTCTGCGTTGGCAGCTTCCTGGATCTCCTTTATCTGACTGTAGATCTTCGCCATGTCGACTTCCAAAGCGCGGATCTTCTCGAGTATCTTCTGGTAGTCTTCCTCGGTCAGTTTGCCTTGCTTTATCAGGTTCTCCGCTTCATCGAGATTTGTCGGTTTATCGTCGATGATGGGCACGATTGCCGGGCGGACATAGGGCCCCATTTGTATGGTCGTCAGTTTCAAGCCCTGTTTTTCGACTTCTTTTTCAAAATCCTTGAGCAACGAGCGATGTTGGTTGCCGTATTTTTCGACGATCCTCTGTTTTCTTTTCTGATATTCTTCACTGTCGAATACATCGGGGATGTTCGTCTTAAGGCCGCGAATGAGCTTGTTCAAAGCGTCTCTAAACTTACTGCCTTGACCTCCTGGTAATTCGATGAGTTTTGGCATGTCGGGATTCTTGAAGTTATTGACATACAGTAAGTCTTTCAACGCACCCTTGACTTTCAAATCGTCCAATAGTTTTGTGATCGCAGTTGTACGGCCGGTACCGACCGGTCCGGTTATGAATATATTGTATCCGGGGTACTTTACATTCAAACCGAGTTTGATGGCATCGATAGCCCTCGGTTGACCGATGATCCATTCGCATGAACTGACTTCCTTGAGGTTCCGGAAGCGGAGTAGTTTGGGGTCGCATTGCCAGCGCAGTTGTGACGGCTTCAATTGTGTGCCTTTTGCCATAGATCCTCCTCTCGGTTGATTAAATGTCGGCCTAGCCAACATTGCGTTGAACAAACACAGACCGTAATTTGCACGGATGCAAGAAGAGTATAGCGGAAATCGAGTGCAGTGTCAACTGGCGACGAATTTTGAGGTAAATGGGACAGGCACTTTTTGGAGCCAGTCCCCCTGACTGCCTTACGGTTAGATCACGCAGGAGCGTAAGGCGTATAGCGTGGAGCGTCTAGCGTCGTTCGGGGACAGGCACCTTTTGGAGTCAGTCCCCTTGACTGCCTTACGGTTAGATCACGCAGGAGCGTAAGGCGTATAGCGTGGAGCGTCTAGCGTCGTTCGGGGACAGGCACCTTTTGGAG
>CP070795.1:636961-639870 GCA_020343455.1 Caldifarciminota bacterium | reverse complement strand
AGCACGGGTAGGAACGCCTGGATCGAGACGCGGTGCAGGGTGGGCGCGCGGTTGAGGAGTACCGGATGATTCTTTATTATTTCGTCCAGTATTTCGTATACTTCTGTTGACCGGGCACGTACCAGCCGGCGTGCGCTTCTTTCCGAATCGACGACGCCCCGTTCTTCGAGTTTCCGTACGATCATTGGTTTGAACAGCTCCAGGGCCATCTCTTTGGGAATACCGCACTGGAACAGTTTGAGCGTCGGATCGACGACGATTACGGAACGACCAGAATAGTCGACCCTCTTACCCAGTAGATTCCGGCGGAAACGTCCCTGCTTTCCTTTTAATGCATCGGCCAGGGACTTGAGCGGTCTATTGCCCCTTCCTTTGATCGGACGGCTGCGTCGGGAGTTGTCGAGCAGCGCGTCAACCGAATCCTGTAACATTCTCTTCTCATTACGTATGATAACCTCAGGTGTTTTGATACCTGATGTTATGGATTTCACACGGTTGTTACGGGTAATGACGCGTTTGTACAAGTCGTTCAGGTCCGACGTGGCGTACCGTCCGCCTTCCAGTGCTACGAGCGGTCTGAGATCGGGTGGTATGACGGGAATCCTTGTCAGGACCATCCATTCGGGGCGATTACCAGACAACCGGAATGCTTCAACAAGCTTGAGTTTTTTCAGTAATTGTACGCGTCGTGCCTGCAGGGTCTCTTTCTCGAGCCTGATCCGTAGATCAGATGAGAGGTTTTCCAGGTCGATCTCCTTCAGGAGATCATAGATAGGTTGTCCTCCCATATCGGCCTTGAAGCCTTCGAATTTCTTTATCGCTTCCTGGTATTCCTCCTCAACGAGTACCTCCCCTTTTCTGTGTGGTGAATCCCCCGATTCGAGAACGATATATGCTTCATAATTGAGTATCGCTTCCAATTGGTTGATCGACAGGTCGAGGAGGAGACCGATCTTGCTCGGAGAGATCTTGTAGTAGAAAAGATGTGCTACCGGTACCGCCAGGTCAACGTGGCCCATCCGGTCACGGCGCACCGAAGATGGTACTACTTCGACGCCGCATCTTTCACATACTGTTCCACGGTACTTTGCTTTCTTGTACTTTCCGCACGAGCACTCAAAATCCTTGACCGGCCCGAAGATCCTTTCGCAGAAGAGCCCATCCTTTTCCGGTCTCTGTGTACGATAGTTGATCGTATCGGCGCGCGTTACCTCACCGCGTGACCAGGTTTGAATTGTTTCCGGAGAAGCCAGCGACAATTTTATGATATCGTAATCCACTAGTTCGAAGGTATCATAGGTCTTACTTCTCATCTGGTTCCTCCTTTTTTTCCAGGGTGATGTTGAAACATAGTCCCTGGAGTTCCTTCAAGAGCACATTGAAAGATGCCGGGGCTCTTGGCCGCGGAGGGTTCTTGCCCCGTATCAAGGCTTCGTACATTGCTGCCCTCCCCGCGACGTCGTCCGATTTGACCGTCAGCATTTCCTGGAGTGTATATGCAGCGCCATAAGCCTCGAGTGCCCATACCTCCATTTCACCCAACCGCTGGCCACCGAATTGTGCCTTGCCGCCAAGCGGCTGTTGCGTTATCAACGAGTAAGGACCCGTAGAACGCGCATGGATCTTTTCATCCACCATGTGTATGAGCTTCATCATGTACATGTGCCCGACCGTGACCTTGGATTCGAACGGTACTCCTGTTCTTCCGTCCTTCAATTCGATCTGTCCGTCATCAGGTAATCCGGCTTCCTTCAGCTTCTCCTTCAGTTCACCTATAGTGGCTCCGTTGAAAATCGGCGTAATTGCATAGAATTTAAGTTTATCGGCTGCCCAGCCGAGGTGGGTTTCAAGGATCTGGCCGACGTTCATACGAGATGGGACGCCGAGCGGATTGAGTATGATATCTACCGGTGTGCCGTCGGGTAAGAACGGCATGTCTTCCTCGGGCATTATCTTGGCGACGACCCCTTTGTTGCCGTGGCGCCCTGCCATTTTGTCACCGACAGCAATTCTTCTCTTCTGTGCGATGAATACTTTGATGATCTTCAGGACACCGTGTGGCAATTCGTCGCCCTTCAATAACTTGTCTTCTTCGTTCTTCTTATCCGTTATGACTTGGAGGAGTCTCTCCTCTGCCTCCTTCACGATCGAGGTGACTTCTGCGTTCAGCGCGTTCTCTCTGACGAATTTATCGTCCGCCTCGATCTTAGTTGCGCTGAGCGTATCAAAGAAGCTTTCCTCATATGTTCTGCCTTTCATTACAATTATTTTGCCCTTTTCGTTACGTACCGAGGAGGCCGCTGTTTTTCCCGACAATTTGCTCTTCAGCAGACTGTTGCGGACGGAGGTTATCTCTTGTTGAAGCGTAGAGAACTCCTCGAGGATCTTTGTCCTGCGTTCATCTTCTACACTCTTGGCGAGAGGGTCGGTTGTCTTCCGGGTCAGTATCTTTCTGTCGATCACAACACCTTCCACACCCGGTTCGATCCGGAGCGATGTATCGCGTACGTTCGTCGCCTTCTCGGCGAATACGGCGCGCATCAGTCTTTCCTCCGGCGTAAGTTCGGTCTCGCCTTTTGGTGTGATCTTGCCGACGATGATATCGTCAGGTCCCACTTCGGCACCGATGCGGACAATTCCGAATTCATCGAGATCTTTAAGTAGAAAGTCTGAGAGCCCCGGGATATCTCGGGTAACTTCTTCCGGCCCGAGTTTCGTTTCCCTGACTTCGCAGGTGCATTCAATTATGTGGATCGATGAGAACGTATCATCTTTCACCAACCGTTCGCTGACGACCACGGCGTCTTCGAAGTTGTACCCAAGGAAAGGCATGAATGCAACGAGGACATTCTTGCCCAACGCGAGCACGCCATCTTTGGTGGCATATCCATCTGCCAGAACGTCATTCT
>CP070795.1:633938-636861 GCA_020343455.1 Caldifarciminota bacterium | reverse complement strand
TATGCGGTTTCACTGACCGCGCTGCTCGCACTCGGCAAAGAGATCGTTGATAAAGAGAAGAAAGGTCATTTCTCCTGGAAGGATCTCGCCTGGAGCGGTCTGGGTATGGTAGTAGGTTACGTGGTGTTCATTCACTAACACAAGAGAAACTCGATACTTGATGCTGGATCAAGCTGCCGCGCCATGCGCTCAAACCGACCGCAGGTCCCATAGCGATTTTATTGCCTTCGTTTATTCCCGATCGTGCTAATTATCCGCACTGCCTTTTCCCGTATTGGTTGCATCAGCCCGAGTTTTACCTTCGGGTGGATGGCATTCGCCAGCAGGATTATTATAACGTTCGTCTCCGGGTCGACGCACAACATGGTACCGGTGAATCCGGTGTGGCCGAAAGAGAGAGGGGAGAGTAGTCCGGGGTACGGGTCGAGCCGCCAGCCGAGATTTCGTCTTTCCCCAACTGTGCTATGGTCCCGCAGCATCAGGGACAGCGTTTCCGGCGCGATGATCTCTCCGCTGAGATAGGCGCGGGTAAAGGCTATGAGGTCGTGCACGTTGGAAAAGAGACCGGCATTACCTGCAATGCCTCTGTAAGCATAGTAGGCGTTGCCGTCATGTACTTGGCCCTGGATTAATTTCTTGCGCCACTTTATCTGGGTGATAGGCCCGTACGTTTTTGACATCTTCAGTTCGTGCCGATTTCCTTTTTCAGTCGGAGCGACCGTCACTCGGTCCCTAACAGGTCCGAAACCGAGCGTGTGTGATCCCAGCAATGCCGTGACATTACTGGAGAAGAAACGATCTATGGACTCTTCCCCGACACGCTCGATGATTTTCCCGAGAATGATGTAGCCCAGACACGAATAGATCACCTCTTCCTTGCCCGTATTCAAATCGGCGATCCTTGCCATTCTCGTTTCTTCGGGAAAGAGGTAGGTAGGGTACCATGGCGGCAATCCAGAAGTATGGGCGAGCAACTGCCTGATGGTCGATCCCCTGCTGCCGGTCGCACGCAGCGAGGGCATTACTTCTCCGATCGGCTGATCGATATCGAGGTTTTTCTTCTCATGCAAGATCATTATTGACAGGGCAGTGGCGATCGGCTTGGTCAACGATGCAAGGTCGAATACGGTCTCTTTTTTCATGACGGTTTTCTTCGGCGTGATCTGAGCATGGCCGTATTCTTCGAAGAAGAACGATGTGCTCAGGTTCCCAACCCAGCAGACACAACCCGGGATCTTTCTATCTTCCACGCACTTCGTCAGATAGTCATCCAGTTGTGTGAATAACATGTTCACCTTCGCATCGACGAAACCGCTTTCGTTAATTTCGTGAACGGTGTCTCATTGAGTCCTCTCTCGAGTAATTCCAAACCGCGTGGAATGAAATGGGCGAAATGAGGTTTCTTTTTGTTGAGCGAAAGGTTGGCAAAAGCGCCGAGCGCTTGCATGCTACGCTGCAAAGCGATCAATTTATAGCAGTACACAAAGGCTTCTCTATCGACGCCGACGCCCCGCTCTTTCATCTTTTCGTAGTAGTAGGCGCGAAGCGTCTCCTCGAGAACGGGGCGGATCTCGACGTACGCGTCCCTGAGCAGGGCTGCGAGGTCATAGGTGAGTGGGCCGATCCTCGCCGACTGGAAATCGATTAGCCGTATTCTGCCTTCTTTAAAATAGATGTTCTGCGACTGATAGTCGCGGTGCATGAGGTACCCGTCGAGCGGTTCACAAGCCTCCATGACAGCTAGTGTCAGATCTCCGAAGTCCGGCTCCAGTGCCGCCGTTTCATCAGGAGTAAGGCCGCAGTACTCGATGAGGAAGTGATCGCGGAAGTATTCCTGTTCCCACCTTATATGGTCGGTGTCGTAGCGGCATTCGATCGGCGCGCCCTCTCTGCCATCGAACTGCAGCCGGATGAGTTCGTCGATTGCCTTCTTGTAGATATCCATTCGGATCTCACCGTTCTTGCATAGTTCGTAGAGCGAGAACGAACCGAGGTCTTCCTGGACCATTATCTTATCGACGGTACTGGACCAGAACACCTGGGGTACGGCGATCTTTCTCCGTGCCAGGTGTTTTTGCAGAACGAGATGTTGCTCGATGTCCTGATCATGGACCATGACCGACACAATGCCCTCTTTGCGGCACCTGAAGAACCGGCGTTCAGATCCGTGACCGGTTATTTCGTCGAACAGTTCATAGCCCGAAATAACATCGCCGACCTTCATGTCACCGTTATCCTGCTGGCACCGCAGATCAGAGCGTTGCAATACTTACCCTCGGTCAGTTCGGTTCCGGGCAGGACTATTGTATTCTCAAGGCATACGCCGCGGGCAACCCTGCAATTTTCGCCGATGCTGACAAAACCCTTGAGGGCATCGGTCCTGACGTCGCTTGAGCGTGCAATGTACACGGGTGAGTCATGCGCGAGTCCTTCGAGCACGGTCTGTCCGCAAAGCACATCGTGGTGTATCTTCCAGTAATTGTAGTGTGAATTGATGTTATGCCACTGTATGACCGCCGGTAAGCCCATCAAGGTCTCACCTTCCTTGATGATGTTCCTGAACACATCGACGATCGAGAATACATCTTGCTGCGGGAAGAAAGAAAAAACGCGTTCCGAAAAGACGCCGATACCCGCGTATGTATAGGGTGTAGCATCGTGCGCGTAGACCTTGTCGATCCGGTTGTCTTTGCCGATGCGGAATTTCGTCCCGTTGTGTCTGATCATCACGATCGTGGCGACTGGTTTGTGCGTGCGGTGAAAATCTACGATGTCCCTCAATTTGATGTCGGCCAATACGTCGCCCGAGTGGACTATGAAGTCGCCATCGACGAAATCCTTGAAATTGACCAGCGCCCCTCCAGTGCCCTTCAAGACCTTTTCGACCACCGGATGGATATTCTTGCCTCTGCTCGTCAAATGT
>CP070795.1:630885-633838 GCA_020343455.1 Caldifarciminota bacterium | reverse complement strand
TATCCCGTACCCGAAGAGATGTTCAAGGTGAAGGGGATGGAACGAGTGTCACGCGACGCCGCAATCTCGATCAAAGTCAATACGCCGCGCGGGTGCCGGAGAATAATAGATGCTGCATTTGATTTCGCGCGGCGCAAGAAGCGGAGAAAGGTTACGTGTGTCCACAAGGCGAACGTCGTGCGTGCGACTGATGGACTATTCCTTGAGATATTCAACGAAGTATCCCAATCTTATCCAGAGGTCCAACCCGATGAGGCGAATGTTGATTCACTGTGCCAGTGGTTATTGAAACGGCCGCACGACTATGACGTGCTGGTCGCGCCCAATCTCTACGGCGATATCATTTCGGACCTTTGCGCTCAAATGACCGGCGGTCTTGGTTTCGGGTCGAGCGGCAACATCGGATCCGATTACGCAGTGTTCGAGCCGACCCATGGGTCTGCACCGAAGTATGCGGGTATGTACAAGGTCAATCCCATAGCGACCGTTCTTGCGGCAAAGATGATGCTGGAATGGCTCGGTGAGACCGAATCCGCCGAAAAGGTCGAACGGGCGATCTGCAGGGTTATCGAGGAGGGTAATGTACGGACTTATGATATGGGGGGTGACGTTTCGAGCCTCCAAATGGCCGAAGCGATCGCAGCTAAATGCTGATCGTGTGCGGTATCGCGATTGCTTCTTATGTAGCATGAAGGAAGTGCGATGACCATAATCGAGAAGATCTTCTCGCGGGCAGCGGGGAAAGACGTTAAGCCGGGTGAGTATGTATGGGCGAAGCTGAATCTCGTTGCCATGCGCGACTTCGGCGGCCCGAATGTCATCCAGGAGTACGAGGAGCATTACGGAACGCGTCCGGTATTCGATGCACAAAGGGTCGCAGTGACGTTCGATCTTCACATCCCTGCTCGAAATGAAAAGGTCGCGGAAAATCAGAAGACGCTGCGGGGTTTTGTCCATCGCCAGGGTGCACGACTATTCGACGTCAATACCGGCGTCGGCCAGCATATTCTGCTCGAGAGCGGACTCGTTCATCCGGGAGATATCGTGGTTGGCACTGATAGTCATATGAATCTTCTGGGCGCAGTCGGTGCAGCGGGATTTGGAATGGGTACGACCGATGTCGCGGGTGCCATGTACAAGGGCAAACTTTGGTTTGAGGTGCCCCGAACGATCCGCATCAATGTCACGGGCACCTTCAGGGACTTTGTCGGAGCCAAAGATCTCATTCTCCACATCGTCAACCGGTTGACCACGAGCGGCACTCTCAACCGGGCGGTCGAGTTCACCGGAGAGGTAGTCGACCGCTTAAAGATCTGGGAGCGGATCACGGTAGCCAGCATGGTTACCGAGATGTCAGGAGACGTCGGGTTTATCGTTCCGGACGAGGGCATCATTGACTTCATCGAATCTCGTGCTGGTCAGCCCGTCCAAAGGATTGCACCTGATCCTGATGCCGGATACGAGAAAGAATACGAATTTGACGTCGACGATCTGAATCCCCAGATCGCCTGCCCGCATTCACCGGATAACGTACGTGACGTTGCCGAGCTAGCAGGTACTCCCGTTGACCAGGTATTCATCGGTTCGTGTACAAACGGACGTCTTGAAGATTTAGAGAGCGCCGCAGATTTGCTGAAGGGGAGGAGGATAAAGGACGGGGTGAGAATGATCATCGTGCCTGCCACCATGGAGGTTGCGCGGGCTGCGGTGCGATCCGGCATCCACGAGATCTTCCTGGCGAGCGGCGGAGTCGTGACAAATCCAGGTTGCGCGCTTTGTACTACCGGCCATCCCGGCATCCTGGCTCCGGGCGAAACGATGATTTCGACATCGAACCGTAATTTTGTAGGCAAACTGGGTAAGGGCGCAAACGTCTATCTTGCCTCTCCGGCAGTAGCAGCGGCCACGGCAATAGCTGGCGAGATAACCGATCCGAGGAGCATATGATAGTGAAGGGGCGCGTGTGGCGCTTTGGTGACGATATCGATACGGATCAGATCTACCCGGGAAAGTATCTACCGCTGACCGACAAATCAGAGATGGCGCGTCATGCAATGGAAGGAACTGACCGTGGTGGCGAATTCATGCGAGGGATCAAGGCCGGTGATATCATCGTCGCTGGCAAGAACTTTGGTTGCGGTTCGTCCAGAGAGCATGCGCCGGTTGCGATCAAGGGTGTCGGCATATCCGTGGTGATCGCAAGGTCATTTGCGCGCATCTTTCATCGGAATTGCGTTAACATGGGTCTTCCGATCCTCCTGTTCGATGATCCTGACCGTCTGGCCGACGGCGATCTGATCGAGGTGGATGTCGCAACGGGTGTGATAGTGAACACGACGCGCGGCGAGAAGTTGACTGCCCAGACCCTCTCTGCGCTCGAACTCGATATCATGAAGGCCGGGGGCCTTTTTGCATATTTGAAGGACGTTGATTAATCGCCGAAAGGAAGTGTCACATGGATAACGAGTATATTGAGAAATTACTGCCCGAAATCAGAGAGGTCCGAGACGACGGACTGCACAGGGCAGTTATCAAGGCATGGCAATTGGCGATGGAAAAGGGGAAGTGGCAGAGCATAGATGACGTACCTTTTACACTGCTGACCGAGGTTAAGACGACCTTGGTGGAACACACACGCGCCGTAACCAGAATGGCTGCCGCAATTGCGGATTGCAGGCAGGACCTCGACCGCGATATCCTCGTTGCCGGAGGTCTGGTGCACGATGTCGGCAAACTTCTTGAATATTGCAGGAGCGGAGATGGGATCGTGAAGAGTGAATACGGAAAGAGGGTGCGCCATCCAGTATCGGGCTATGGCATAGCCCTCGAGGCGGGATTGCCTGCGGAGGTAGCCCACATCATTGCCGCCCATTCAAAAGAAGGGGAAGTTGTGGCACGGTCGCCAGAAGCCATTGTCATCCATCATTGTGATTTCATAGATTTTGACATAGCA
>CP070795.1:627766-630785 GCA_020343455.1 Caldifarciminota bacterium | reverse complement strand
GGGCTCGGCGGCATCGTCTGCCGAGGTGTATTGCTGCATCCCTGTAGCGAGAGACGCTCCGTCTGCCTTGAGCGTCCTGCCTTCCTGAAGGATTTTGACGTATTCCTGTTCCGATAGGAGCCTGTATTCGACGGGGATACGGAATCGCTCGTCGAGCCTGCACGTCGTGCCTCTGTTATTGACTATGAGAGCATCGATCGTCTCGCTCTTCAGCTCCGGCCATTCCTCCAGAAGGACGCCCAGGTTCCCTCCAAGGCACCATTCCTCTGTCTCGCGGTTGATCAGTATCAAGCTGAATACCGTATCGTATTCGGCGTTTATAAGCAGTGACATCAGTTCATATTCCGTGGACTCGCATGAGGTGTCATCCGCCCTGCTTTCTGCAAATGTCAGCAGCAGTACGATGCAGATTATTGCCAGGAATCCCGGCTTTCTATAGTTCCGCATGATTTCTCCCGTGGTTTCATTGCAGCTTTACGTTACCGGTTGCTTCACAAGAATCTGTACCAGTTACGGTTACTCCGGCATTCCGAGCAAAATCCGGTCCATCTGTCCAGACTGGATCGTCTGGTAATGGAATTTGACGAGAGGGCGTATATTCCCGCTGTGGAACAGAGTTCATGAAACAAGCCTGCATATTGCTCCGTAGTTTCTTTCAGATCCTCAAATCGGAACTGATATGTTAGTGCGGCAAGTATTATCTATCGAGGTGGTATAATGGACAATCGACGCTTCTGGCTGGGCTGCGGCATCGCCGGCATTGCTGGGATGGTCTGCTACATACTTGCAATCTCTATCCCCTGGCCGGAGTCGCAGGCGGGTAACTCCCTATCGATGATCGTGGTCAGCGCCTGGCCGGTATTCAGTATCATCTACAGCTACGGAATGTATACGTTCATCGCCGCCGAGCGCGACGGGGCAGCGAACCGACTCGCTTTCGTGTTCGGAGTACTAGCTTTCAGCACCGTCCTGTCGATGGTGATCGTCCAGTTGGCCGTGAATGCGGCGTTCGGGGAGATCGCGAAGGGGATCGAGAGCGGGACGGCTACAGCTCTCTCGAGGGGCCTCAAGATGGTCGACCTGGGTCTAGACATCGCCTGGGACATCCTGGTAGGCGTCTCGATGATCTTCAGCGCTGTCGCGCTGAAAGGACGAACGGGATTCGGGATTTGGTGGGCGGCACCAGTGATGGTCCTCGGCATACTGATGTTGGGGCTTAATACCGCTACATTTCCCTGGCCGCCGGGGGAAGCGGGATTATTTGACATCGGACCGTTCGTCGGGACTTACATGCTGGTCATCGCGGTAAGGTTCATCGTGCTGGCGAGAAGGGAAGCCCGCAGTCTGAATAACGAATACATGTTCGATAAACAGAACGAATAGAAGATTGGAATAGAAACCGATATGGAGGCTAAATTAGATTGACAGGTGGTTTTTCATAGAAGGCAGATTTTAGAGCTTTGCACACTACTACGGCTGATTACAGTGCGGCACATTCCAGTCCTGCAACATGTAATTATCCTTAACGATGGGATTGGGAGTGTTATACACTTGGCTACAGCAGTCTTCACTGTGTTTTGTTTTGCTTTGCTAACTATTTGCTACCTTTTATCTCAGTAGCACCCATCTTACGAGACAGCACGTTCTGCCCACTCGATCCAATCCACCGGCCCTAAGTTTTTAGGTCGACCTGAACTAACAGGAACGGCAGGAATATTCAGAGGGGACAAGGGGATATGGCGGCTTGGACAATCGGTTAAGTTCATGCTAGAATCGCGGTAACATGCACCGCACAAATTGGGCAAGGACGGAAAAGGAGTGTACAAATGTTGGGGCAATCGAAAGACAGATGGAAGATAACTGTAATCCTGCATGCACTGGTCACCTGTGCGGTCGTCGTACTCCTCACTTCGAATTGCAATACTGACGAGCCGGCCTTCAACACGAGCTGGATCGAGTACCCCGCAGCGAAAAGGGTGGACCAGGTGGATGTGTACCATGGAGTGGAGGTGGCCGATCCCTATCGCTGGCTGGAGGATGAGAAGTCGGACGAGACCCTTGTCTGGCTCGCGGCACAGGACAGAATCGCCGAGCGATTCTTCACGCAACTCCCTGAGCTTACCAAGGTTAAGGGCTACCTGGAGGAGAACTGGATCGAGGGTGTTGTGAGCATCCCGATCCGCAAAGGAGCCAACTCATTCTTCTGGGAGTCGGCGGAAGGGAAAAACCATCCGATTCTGTACGTGAAGAAGAGTGAGGATGCTGAGTCTGAGGTCGTGTTCGACCTGAATCAGAACGATCCCGACGGATCGCGCTCGACACTGCCGTCGATCACAGTCAGTCCAAGAGGACGCTACGTTTCCTTTGAAATTCATTATGCGGGCGCCGACGCAGCCGAGATCCACTTCTACGATACCGAGACCGATCGTGAGATCGCAGAGGTGATCCCCAGCAGTTATTCGATGATTGCCGACTGGCTGCCAGACGAATCGGGTTTCTTTTACACTCACCTTGATATTCCTATCACAATGGGCCAAGAGACAGAAAAGAAACCCGGGATTTACCGACACGAGATCGGTACGCCACTAGAAAATGACATATTCATATACGACCGCCCCTGGCTGGGAATGTATGCAGCGATGGCGGTTCTGGCCGACGATGAGGAGCACCTGCTGATAACGGATATGAACATAATGGGCTCGAGAGGCGGATGGGGTGTGCGTCCAATCGCAGGGGGTCCAGAGACCAAGGTCACATGGCTTATTGATCCAGAGCCGAAGCACCGCTTTGCCTTTGTTGACAGCAAGGGATCCGAGATCTACCTCGTCACCGATTTCGAGGCGCCCAACTGGAGGATCGTAGCGACCGACATCAACAAACCGGGGCTGGAGAATTTGCGCGAGGTGGTTCCCGAATCAGAGGAGCCGATTTCCATGTATGGCGGCACCAACGTCGATCTCGTCGTGCTGCACGAAGAGCGGTTGTACGTAACCTACATTCAGCACAATTCCCATTTGAT
>CP070795.1:624617-627666 GCA_020343455.1 Caldifarciminota bacterium | reverse complement strand
TGGGCAGATCTGAAGACACAGCAGTTCAACATGGCGGCCGCTGCCGCGCAGGAAAGCCTCTTTTTCTGGTACCGGTTCTCTGTGGATGCGAACAATCTCGGTCCCGACGATACGATGTACGTCGACATCACGAACGACGAAAATAACTGGACGAACCTTTTCAAGATCGGCCAGGGCGCGGATACGAACGTGTGGCAGACCGCACGCATCGACCTTACGCCCTTTGACAGCTACGCGACGGCGCGCATCAGGTTCCACTACGTAGACCAGCCCAATGACACGCTCGGTAGTTTCAACTGCAATTTCTGGCTCGACTCGGTCCGGGTCCTCAACTACGGAACGATAACAGTACTACTGAACGAGATGTTCCCAAATCCGGAAACGTTCGACCACAACACAAACGGCATATATTCAGATTCCGACGAAGAATACGTAGAAATGTTCAACACGACGAACGACGTGATCAACGTAACCAATTATTCGATCAGCGACGCGGACGGCATGAACACGCTGAGCATACCGGATGGCATCTCCATCCCGGACTCCGGATACATACTCCTTTACGCATCTGGTGAATTCCTTGTCAGCGACAGAAATGGCAATACTATGGCAACCGGCGAGTGGGGCGGCACCTGGCCCGGTCTCGAGAACGGCGGCGGCACGCTGCGGCTGTTTGATAATTCTGCAAACCAATTGGACGAAAAGACGTACACGGAACTCGATGTCTTCCCGGACTGCGCAATCGCCCGCATCCCGAACGGCAGCTTCTCCTGGAGGGGCAATGCGTTGGCAACGCCCGGACGCTTCAACGGTGCAACGTATGTCTCACCGATCGCTTATGCATTCCGGGACATGAACGGAGACTTCATCCCCGATAACATCGGTTCCCTGGACACCATAACCGGCGTCGTCACGGCGCCGCCCGGCGTATTCTCGAGTTACGAGGCATACATCCAGGACTATACGCTCGGTGTCTGCCTCTTCGGAAGCTTCCCGGCCCCGTTGAACCTTGGAGACAGCATCGTCGCCACCGGAACGATCGATCAATTTAATGGCAAGAATGAGTTGACAGACTTCAACTATACCGTGGTACTGACCAATGCTACAGTACCCGACCCGGTCGTGATCAATGGTCTGCAGATGAACACAGAGCAGTACGAAGGATGCCTGGTGAGCGTCAACATCTCCTATTTCGAAGGATTCCTCCTGCAAGAAAATTGGAACTATGACGCATGGGACATGATGAATAACTGGTTCACGGTGCGGATCGATGCAGAGACGAACATACCGGGCAACCTGGCACCGGTAGACACCTTCACGCTCACCGGGATCAAAGGGCAGTGGGCGACGACGGCGACGCCCAACACCGGATACCAATTGCTGCCGCGCTGGGTCGATGACTTTTCACACATGTATACGCCGATAATAACTCCGATCGGAGAAGTGCAAGAACCCGGGTCCGACGGAGTCAGTTCGAAATTCGTCGACAGCGTCGTTACGGTCGAAGGCGTCGTGACCGGACCCAACTATGTCTTCACCACTGGCAACCCGAGTTTTTACATCCAGGATACATCGGGAGGGATAAACATCTATAATGCCGAAGGCAGCAGTGATTTTGAATTGTACATGGACTCACTCGGTGCGCGGCTACAGATAACCGGAACCGTGACCGAATATCGCGGCCTGACCGAAGTCGCCAATGGTTACGGCGTATTTCTGGGCATGGACACTGTGCCCGATCCGCAGCAGATCCTTCCGAACTGGTTTCTGACCGAGGGAATGGAAAGTTTCCTCGTCGAATTGACCGGCGTAATCGTTACTACGCCATACCAGTCGGGCGACGGATACAATTTCGATATTCTCAATGGCGATGCAGGGATACTCGGGAGGTTCACGTCGAATTCCGGAATCAACCCCCAGACCCTGATAAGTAACGAGAAGAAGACATTCACCGGTATCGTGGGCCAGTATGACCCTGAACTGCCGTACTCTACCGGTTACCAGCTCCTCTTGCGCTTCGCCGAAGACATTGCCGATCCTGCATATGACACGGTCAGTACCGAACCGCTCATCGAATTGGCCGGACCGAAGACGTTCATTCCGAGCTCTGGCGAACAAGCACAGATAAACATAAATTCGCCGTATGACCATCGCCTCGAAGTCGACATCCACGACATGTCGGGCCGTGTTGTGAGAAACCTCTATTCAGGGTCGGGTGGGCCGAACACGCTTTACTGGGACGGCAAGAACGATGTCGGACGACCATGCAAAGCGGGAATCTACTTGCTCAATCTGAAGGCGGTCGGTCCGTCCGGCAGATCATCCTACAGGCGACTCCTCGTCGTGATCGGAACCCGATGACACCGCTCATACTCTTTTTCTTTTTGAACGGCGCATTTGAACGCCACGTCCAGTCTGCGCAGGCGATCGGACTGGGTCACGCATTCACGGCTGCATGCTACGGTACCGATGCGGTGCGTTTCAATCCTGCCGCGCTGTCCATGATTGACGAGAATTATCTATCGGCCGGATACGAGCGCCCCTTTGGCGGCATCGAGGGATTGCATAACATCGCCGTTGGCTATGCCCGCCCTTTACTGTGGGGCGGCATCGGTATCCAATTGAGCGAATTCGGCTTCAGCGAACAGAAGGAACAGGCAATCACCCTTGCGTACGGTTCGAGTTTCAGCGAAACGTTCAAGTTCGGGTTGGGCGCCGACGTCTACATCATAGACAATGCGCGCACTGGCCGTGCGTACGCCTACGGTTTGAACGCAGGATTGCTTGGAAGAATATACAAAAAATGGTCGCTCGGCGTGTACGGTCACAATCTCAACCGCCCGCAATTCGGATCGTACGAGGACGGTGAACTGTTACCGGAATTGAGGGCCGGATTGGCATACGAACCGTTCGACGGCATACTGTCCGAGATCGATTTCTCGATGAAGGATGATGATATGAGGATCCACCTTGCCGCCGAGTTTGAATTGTTCAGGATACTACATCTCAGAAGCGGGATAAAGACAAACCCCTTCGTGATCGCGGCCGG
>CP070795.1:621467-624517 GCA_020343455.1 Caldifarciminota bacterium | reverse complement strand
GATTCTCGCAAACTCCAGAGGAGCGATACGAAGAACGGCTCGACCTCATGTCGTCCGAAATCCGCGAGATGAAAAGAATGATGACGCTCGCTACGTTGAATCAATCTTCGGCCCACGAACGTATGAGGGCCATCCACCGGATTAGGACAAGCGGTACCGTGGACGAGGGGATGATCGCCTTGCTCCTCGATACGCTTGGCCACGATTCAAACGCTAACGTTCGCCTGGTGGCTTTGGAAGCGCTGGCCGCCCATGCAGATGTACCCGGCGCCAGAGAAGGATTGGTCCAATCCCTGGACCGGCAGGAATCGCCGCTCGTGCAACTGGCGCTGACGGACGTTATCGTCCGCTTGAATGAAAAACAGGCCGTTGGACATTTCAGAAGAATACTACAACAAAAGGATTTGAATGATGTCGTGAGGACCAGGATAAACGATAGTCTGAAGATACTCATGTAATTCTTGAGGTGAAGAGAATGAAAGTCACAACGTACGTATTCCCCATCTTGCTCACTTTTTCTCTCGGATCGCAAAACAACCACACTGAGCAAATTACGATCCCTTTATCCAATCGCAATGAACCGGGACACCTGACGATCAATCACCACAAAGGTTCCATTCATGTCGCCGGCTACCACGGTACATCGGTTATCGTTAAGGCAACCATGCGATTGGGGACCGGCGAGGAATCCATCAACCTGGGAGCCGTTGAAGGCAACAACCATGTGGTCATCAATGCAACACCGCGCCATCGAACGATTGATCTGGATATTAAAGTGCCGTACAGATTCTCACTCAGGCTGAAAAATGACGATAGTGGAAATATCACAGCCGAAAACCTATCCGGAGAACTGGAGATAAGCAACATCAACGGCGATATCTCGCTGCAAGACATCTCCGGTGCCGCGATGCTCGACACCATCGACGGCGACATCACCGTTCAATTTAGAGATATTGCACGGGGTGTGCCCATGGCGTTCTCTTCCGTAGAAGGAAACATCAACATTACCTTCCCCAGGGACGTGAACGTCCTAACAAAGGCGAGAGCCGATTCCGGCTATATCCTGAACGATTTCACTCAAACAAAGAAGCAAGAAGTGGCAGGATCAACATGGAGCTATGGCAAACTCAATGACAGTGGGCCTGAGATGCTAATGAGAAGTTTCCTGGGAAATATTCATATCAGATGTGAGCAAGGCGAATAAAATAATGAACCGGTTGTAACCATTCTCAACTCACAGAGTTTTAACTGGTAGAAAGAAGCAGCTTCTTTGGGTTGGTAAAAATAATTCACGAAGGTGATACAAAAAAGGAGACAAAACAATGAGAAAGAAAACAATGGGACTGATTATCTGCTTGATTCTTGGCACCACACTTCGGGCCGCCGGATCAAATGAAATGGAAGGCGGATGGATTGCACGGATCAAACCGGACGCCATCCGATTGATGCTGGTCGTATTTGAAGAGGGGGAATCCGAGGGGCAATGGACCACGACAATGTCTTTTAAAAAGAAGGAATTAGCCGGGCTACAGACGGATCAAGGGAATGACTTCAAAAAAATTCAAATTGCCCGCGAGGCCGGTACTTTGTATCTCAACGGTAAACTCTCAGGCAAACAGGGATTCGGCGGTTTCGTTTTCAAACCCAGCGAAAAATTCACCGCCTTCCTGACCAAGAAGGGTTATGTCAAGCTATCACCCCAAAAAATGTTCCATCTGTTCAGGAGCAACATCAACAGCAAATACATTGACGAGCTGAATAAACTGGGCTACGTTGATGTTCCGACCGACAAGCTGATCGCGTTCGCCGTCCACGGTATCACTATCGAATACATCAAAGATATTCACGCTCTGGGCTATCAGGACATTTCACTCTCGAAGCTCGTGAGTTTTCGTATCCATGGAATCACCAAGCAATACGCCGAAAAGATGAAGGAGTACGGTGCCCAGGATGTCTCCCCGAACGAGTTAGTCTCCCTGAAAATTCACGGCGTGACACCCGAGTACGTTCAGAGGATGCACGCCGCCGGGTACGAGGATGCCCCCATCTCGAAGATGCGGGAATTCAAGATTCACGGAGTCAGCCCGGAATTCGCTCAGGGCATGCACGATCTCGGATTTACCAATCTATCCGCCTCCAGGCTGATCGACTTCAAGATCCACGGCGTCAGCGTGGATTTCGCAAAGCGGGTGAGCGAAATGGGCTTCTCGGATTTTTCGGAATCCAAACTCGTCGAGCTAAGGATTCATGGCGCTACCCCGAAGTATGTTGAGGAAATACGCACCACGAATCTCGAGGGACTTTCCCTGCGCAAACTCATCAACTTCAGAATTCACGGCGTAAATAAGAACTATGTCGAGTACGCTATGAAAAGACTCAACGCCGAAGGCAAAGATCCGACACCCGAGAGGATCGTCAATATGAAAATCCACGGTCGATAGACTGTCCGTTTTTTCAATCGTCGAGTTCACGCACCCAGATATTGCGATATCGAACGGGATTGCCGTGGTCCTGTAGGGAGATCGACAATTTGTCCTCGTGCGGTTCAAAATCAGATATCGCATGTGGACCTCGCCAACCGGTGCCACCCTGAAGCTCGACGTGGTCGTGGACCAGCACGCCATTGTGAAAAACGGTGAACGTTGGCTTCCTGACGACCTTCTTGCCTTTAAAGATCGGACGGTGGAAGATGATATCGTACGACTGCCACTCGCCTGGTCCCCGGCTGGCATTGACGAGAGGCACCGCCCTGCCGTAGAGCGCCGCGCACTGGCCGTCGGGATACGTCGAGTTATTATGGGAATCGAGAACCTGAACCTCATAGGTAGCCATCAGAAATACACCGCTGTTGCCCCGCTCCTGGCCGTTTCCCTTTACCACCGCGGGCGTGGCAAACTCGACGTGCAACTGACACGAGCCGAACGTGCGCTTGCTTTGAACGTAGCCCGAGCCTTTGACACATTCCATATAACCGTCGCCCATAATCCATTTCGTCGGATTGCCTTTTGTATCCGTCCATTCCGATAAATCCGTCCCATCGAACAGGACGA
>CP070795.1:618232-621367 GCA_020343455.1 Caldifarciminota bacterium | reverse complement strand
CCGATGCGGCGTGTTGACACGGTTGTTTTCCTTGCGGGTTTTGTTACGGTGGTAGCGCAGACCGTCATCATTCGCGAGGCGCTCTCCGTTTTCAGCGGCAACGAACTCGTTTCCGGAATCCTTCTCGCTACCTGGCTCGTCTGGGTTGGCCTGGGTAGCATTGTCTATTCCAGATTCAATCCAGGACGTGATCCAACGACGAACTATGCGATCTTGCTATCAGTCCTCTGCATTCTCCTTTTTGCCTCATTGTGTACTATTAGATTGGGGCCGCGGCTATTCGGTCTCCCGATCGGCGAGATAATCGATCTCGGTAAGATCATACTCATTTCGAACCTTACCCTTGCGCCGGTGTGCATTGTGTTCGGCATGCTGTTTCCAGCCGTATGCCGGATTCTGCCGGCCGAAAGAGTGTACTTCGTGGAGAGCCTCGGTGCATTCGCAGGCGGCGTCATCACCTCTCTTCTGCTCGTCGCGGTACTGCCAGCCTTCGGCATTATTACTCTATCGGTTATGATCATTATCATGGCTGTACTCGCAGTGAAACGGCGGTTGCGGTTCATCCTTCTGCCGTTGATGCTTTCCATCGTCTTTGCTCGATTGGATTCTATCGAAATGTTCTTCCGTCAGATTCAGATGGGCACGCGGGATGTCATAGGCCTGGAAGAATCGAGATATGGAATGATTGCCGTGACGCGAACGGAGAACCAGCATAACTTTTACACGAATGGCCTTTACGATTTTTCCTATCCCGACAAGTACTCGAGTGAGGAAGCGGTTCACTATGTGATGCTCCTTCATCCGAGTCCAGAGGATGTGCTCTTAATTGGCGGCGGCATCGGAGAGGGCGTCGAAGAGATTCTAAAGCATCCCAGTGTCAGGGAAGTGACATATATTGAACTCGACCCACTGCTCTTCAAAATGGGGAGAGAATACCTGGGGGAGACGCTCGCGGGTAGAGAGAAAGTGAACGTAATCATTGGCGACGCAAGGTACTATGTGAAGCGTTCTGCTATTTCCTACGACGCAGTTATCGTCAATCTGCCCGATCCGGTGAACGCTCAGATCAATCGTTTCTACACTGAAGAATTCTTCAAGGAAGCAAAGGGGATCCTCAAACCTGACGGTGTGTTATCGATACGCGTATCAACTCCTCCAAACATCATCAGCCCCGTCTACGGCGAGTTTTTGAGAACGATGCATAATACATTGAGTTCGGCGTTTGGTAATATTATCGTACTGCCACTTGCCAAAGCGACGTTCATTGCCGGAGGCGGCGTGCGTCGTGCTGCCGGTATTGTCGATACGCTGAGTAACCGGAGTGACAGAAGGCGGCTGAATCTGACCTATGTAAACGATTACTATTTCCGATACGACCTCTCTGATGAAAGGATTGCGTATATGAACGGCAGAATCGCCGAATCGAAAGGTTACAGGAACAGCGACCTCAAGCCGGTTTGTTACTATTTTTCTTCGGTACTGTGGGGCGGCATCCTTACCACTTACGTTAGGGACGCCATCGTTAATCTGTTCGATCTGCCGCCCGTGCTTTTCTTTCTGCCGCTTCTTCTTATCTTCTTCTTCTACCGGCGCAGATCGATGATCTATTTGTCGGTACTTGCTGTGGGGGCGAGTGAAATTTCAGCCGAGGTGATTCTGATCGTGCTCTTTCAGGTCTTCTATGGATACCTCTACGGATGGATTGGCGCGATCATCGCCTGCTATATGTTGGGACTCGCAGGAGGTACGCTTATGTACTTGAAAGTACCGGCGTTGAGGCGAGCACCCTTGGGCAATCTGGTGAGGGTCGAGTTGGCTCTGAGCTTGTATTTCGCGTTCGTGATCGGCGTTGCAATGTTGCAGCCGCCTTTCGTCAACGTAATCATAGCGTTCCTGGTTCTTATTGGTGGTGTCCTCGGAGGAATGCATTTTCCGCTGAGTGTTGCGGTGCTCGACAGGCAGCACGCGGGCGTTATCTATGGCATCGATCTGGTCGGTTCAAGCGTCGGCGCACTCGTCACGGCAACGCTCTTGATACCGATACTGGGTATCATCCAAACCCTCTTAATCTTCTTGCTGATGAATGTGCTCGCCGGAATTGGTCTCGCTACGATTCGTATGCGTTGACAGTCGGGAGACCTACGCGCTATGATTCCTGACGTGCTACTGGGTTAATCTCTTCAGCGCCTCTCTATAACGTTCGACCGTCTTGTCCACGATGTCGGGAGGCAATTCGGGCGGCTCTGAATTCCTGTTCCAATCAGTGCTAAGGAGGAAATCGCGCACGAATTGCTTGTCAAAGGAAATGAGCGAGCGCTCTTTGTCATAGCACTCTTTATCCCAGAAGCGACTCGAATCCGGCGTGAAGATCTCATCGATCAGAATTATCTCTCCGTCTGTTCTTCCGAATTCGAACTTGGTGTCGGCAATGATGAGTCCCCGCTCCAGAGCATATTCGTGGGCGAAGTTATACAATTCGATGGTCTTGTGCCTTATGTATTCCGCGTCTTTCGCGGGTACAGTCTTCTTCATCTCCTCAAATGTGATGTTGATATCGTGTCCGGAGTAGGACTTCGTCGCAGGCGTGAATAGGGGAGTGTGGAACCTATCGCCTTTCTTGAGATTGCTGCATGCTACGCCGCCGACGATACCAGTCTTTTCATATTCAGTCCAGGCTGAGCCGGTAATATAACCGCGGGCAACACATTCAATATCGATGACATTCGTTTTCTTGACCAGCATGGAGCGACCTTGAAGGATGTCTCTGTATTCGTGTACGGCCGAAGGATAGGCACCGACGTCGTCCGTAATGAAGTGATTGTCTATGATGTGTTTTGTCGCATTGAACCACAGCACTGACAGTTGTGTCAGTATTTCACCTTTGTGCGGTATCAACGTTGGCAGAATATAGTCGAACGCAGATATGCGATCGGTCGCACAAATAAGCAGCTGGTCGCCGAGATCGAACACCTCTCTGACTTTGCCGGATTTGAGTTTGGTGGCTCCCGGTATGTCGATTGAGGCTATTGCTTTGGCCATGTCGTATTCTACCTGACTGGCAGGTTTTGTCAAGCTCTGGCAGTCTTGACGTGTGCCAATCATGGCTTATAATGATTCATATTGCGTATGTCCGGA
>CP070795.1:614856-618132 GCA_020343455.1 Caldifarciminota bacterium | reverse complement strand
AGGTCCTGGCTTGGTGAAGATAGTGGGGTATCAATATACTTCAGCGTATTGACTTCGGTGCAGGATTTCTTATCATATATCACAAAACGGGAGGAAATATGTCAGCGATAATTGTAATTTTACTGACTATCGGACCGAAGCATGCATCAGTACCCGTGTACGGCATTCATTATGCAAATACCATGGGTTTCGAGAATATAGAGAGCTTCTACAGTGACGCGGATGATTGCGTCTACCTAACGGCGGAGGGTAAGATCATCGCGGCTTTCCCGACGCACGAGAATCCATCGGCACTGTACCGGGACACGATCGGCACGATATGGTATCCGGATGAATTGAGCGGCGTCGCGTTTCCGCGAGAATTCGTCGCGAACTGGAGTAACGGTTCAGTTTACATTATTGGTTCTTACAGCCGCAATATTGCGGTCTGCGATATCCAGAACGGCGCAAGGACCGACGGTATTATTACCGGCCGCGGCACGACGGCGCTTGCCTACAGCACGACGCAGAACAAGATATACTGCGCTGCTTATTACGATTTCACCGTCGATGTCGTGGATTGTGCGACGAACGATGTGATCGAGACGATCTCGCTCATGGGTGCACTGTCCGATGCCTGCTGGAACAGCACTAACGACAGAGTGTACTGCAGTAATTATAGTGCGGGGAGCGTCGATGTGATAGATTGCATGAGCGATTCATTCGTGACTAGGATCACGGTGGGTAGCAATCCGCGCGCCGTGCTTTACAACCCGATATCTGATAAGGTATATTGCGCATACACCGATAGCGTGGCAGTCATCGATTGCAGCGCCGACACCGTGATCGCTACTGTGGTGGTCGGCTCGCCGAATTACTTCTTGGAATTGAATAGAGTTGACAATAAGGTGTATTGCGTCAACCGCGGTAGTAATACCGTGAGTATTATCGATGGTGCAAGCAATATGTTGATCGCGACCGTGGCGGTAAGCAACTGGCCAGAGTGCGTCAGTTATAATCCTGTTATGAATAGAATATACGTCGGGCACAGCAGCGGGCAGAACGTCGTGGTGATCGACGGTAGCACCAATTCCGTGGTCGGTACGATTCCGCTCGGCCAGCCTATCTATGCAAGCGACTGTGATACCACTGATAACCGGCTCTTCGTAACATCATCCAGCGACCAGGTGATCGCGATAGACTGCACTAACAATACTGTCATTGGCTATCTGGCCGCGGCGAACTGGCCCATGGGAGTATTCTGGGAAAGCAGCTTCAATGTAGTCTGGATCGGTAATACCGGGGCCGGTAATCTGCCGGGTTTCACAGTACAGGGTTATGAAGGGGACGATCTGGCCAGTTTGTTCAAAACCGTAATCGGGTACACGCCATATTCGACGATGCTCGATCCTGCCACGAATAAGTTCTATGCGGCAGGGCGCGGTGATGAGATGCTGGCGATTCTCGACATGGCAAGTCCTGATACGGCCGAAATGCTGCTTGTCCGGGACGGACCATGGGATGTCTGCGATAACCCGAATGAGAACAAGGTGTACTGCGCCAGCCGCTATGATAATCGCGTGTCCATTATCGACGCTGCGACTAACTCGATACTCAATGAGGTAAACACCGGGCAATACCCGGTCGGGCTTGCGTGCAACTCTACAGACAATAAGGTATATTCGGTTAATTTCTGGGGCGACAACGTCACGGTTATCGACGGCAGCAGCAATAATTTTCTTGGGCACATCCAGGTCGGTTACGGCCCCTACGACATACTCTACAATCCAGACGTTAACAATATCTATTCGATCGATTATGGCGATAACACGGTCACGGTGATCGATGCATCCGTAGATACCGTCATCACGACACTTGCGGTCGGCAATTGGCCGTGGTCTGCGGTTCACAATGCGATCAACAATAAGATTTACATCGCCAACTACGCGAGTCATGACATATCGGTCATTGACGCGGCGATGAATCAGGTCGTCTCAACGCTCTTCATAGCACCCAATGCTTATCCCTTCACTCTCGTCTATAATCCCCATAACAATAAATTATACAGCGCGAATATTTTCAGCAGCACGATGACGATCATCGACGCATCGGTCGATACGATCATAACGACTTTCGGAATTAACGGCGCGCCGTATTCACTTGCTTATAATCCGAACAGTAACGTCATATACTGTGCTTATATCAGCACTTGGCAGGACGCGCTACTGGTGATCGACGGCAATACGGATGCGATCCTTGCCAGTTTTGTCATTCCTTCGCAGATCCAGTCATACGGGGTCGATTCGCCCAGAAAAGCGCTCGTTTATGATACTGAGGAGGACGTTCTGTACATGAGCCACTACGCGTCGAGCAAGATCACGATAATCGAGGGCAGCACAGGTGTCGTCGAATTTTCCTCTGCAATTCCGAAGGATAACCTACTGAGCATATCGCCGAATCCTGCGAAGGATAGAATCACCATCAGGTGCATGATGCAGGATACAGGAAACATGAACAGGATACTACGCTTGGGGATCTACGACGCTACCGGTAGATTGGTCAAAGAAGAGGATTTTGAGGACGAGGGTGTAGAGTATTCGCTGTGTGTTGAAGAGATCGAGTCCGGCGTGTACTTTGTTGTCGTAAATGATGGTGCGCGCAGGGCTATGAGCAAACTAATAGTACTGGAATAGGAAGATTTGGTTATAGTCTGTGGCGTCGTCAATAGTGAAAAGGAGGAGGTTGAAGAATGAAGATAGCAATAATCATCGTCAGTATTATCGCCCTGGTGTTGGTCGGATTCGCATTGTATCTGCTCAGTGCCAACTCGAAGATGCGTGGTGAAATGCTGGGTAAGATCGATGATCTTGAAGACCAGGTGAATATCCTCACGGTTGAGTTGGAAGCGCGGGTCGCCGAGGTTTCGCAGGAAAAAGAGGAAGAGATCGACAGGCTCAGAGGGACGTATGAGGCTCTCGTTGCGGACATGAAAAGCGAGATCGAACAGGGCCAGGTGAAGATCACACAACTGGCCGACCGGCTGTCCGTCAGCATGGTGGACAAGATTTTGTTCCCGTCGGGCGAGGCAGAGATCACTACTGATGGTCTGGAGATACTCGACCGGGTCGGTAAGGTCTTGAAAGATGCCGAAGGCAAAGTGATCCGTGTTGAAGGGCACACGGACAACGTGCCGATCCACCCGAACCTGCAGAAGAAATTCCCGACGAACTGGGAACTTTCAACGGCCCGAGCGACGAACGTGGTGCGGTTTCTTCAGGACAAGGTCGGTATTAGCGG
>CP070795.1:611438-614756 GCA_020343455.1 Caldifarciminota bacterium | reverse complement strand
GCAAGAGATTCCAGTTCTCTAAGCGATAAGGAGACAGTGTGGAACAAATAACTTTCGAGAGATTGGTGAACTCGGGCTGCCACTTCGGCCACCGTACCAAGCGCTGGAACCCCAAGATGGAGAAATACATCTTTGCCAAGAGAAACGGGATTCATATCATCGACCTGCAGCAGACGCAGGAAGGATTGAAACGCGCCTATGAAGCAACGGTCCGCGTTGCAGAGGAAGGCAAAGGTATTCTCTTCATCGGGACGAAAAAACAGGCGAAAGATATCATAAGAGATGAAGCGACAAAGGCTCACGTCTTCTACGTCACCGAACGCTGGCTCGGAGGACTCCTGACAAATTTCGATGTTTTGAGTCAGCGCATTTCGCGGCTCAGGGAATTCGAACAGATGAAAGATGATGGGCGCTGGACTATGGTTTCGAAGAAGGAACTATCCCGCGCCGAACGTGAGTACCAGAAATTACATCGGTATTTCGAAGGTATCAAAGAGATGGATCGATTACCGGGAATGGCATTCATCGTCGACATCAAGAAAGATGAAACTGCGCTACGAGAAGCGATTCGTGTGAATATTCCCGTCGCTGCGATCGTCGACACGAACGTCGACCCGACCGATATCGACTATCCAATACCGGCCAATGATGATTCAATCAGATCGATATCGCTAGTAACCAAGATCATCGCCAATGCCGTTATCGAAGGAAGAAAAGGATTTGAAGCCGAGGAGAAGGAAGCGTATGGATCGGGAGAAACTGAGAGAACTTAGAGAGCGAACCGGCGCCGGCATTGTTGATTGTCAGAAAGCATTATCAGAAAACGAAGGAGATATCGAGAAAGCCGTCGAAACTCTCAGAAAGAAGGGGCTTGCCCTGGCGGCAAAGAAAGTCGGGCGTATCACCAAGGAAGGGATCGTCGATGCATACATACATCCCGGTGATCGGCTGGGCGTGCTCGTCGAGGTGAACTGCGAAACGGATTTTGTTGCTCGCAACACGGAGTTCCGTAGGTTCGTGCGGGATATTGCCCTCCAGATCGCGGCCAGTGAGCCGATGGTCGTAACGAGGGAGGAATTGGCCCCTGAAGTGATCGAGCGCGAAAAAGAGATATACCGAAGCATGGTTCAGGATATGAAGAAAAAACCTGAGATCGTAGAGAAGATAGTCGCCGGGAAACTTGAGAAGTTCTACACCGACGTTTGCCTTCTGGAACAACCTTTCGTGAAGATCCCGGAAAAGACGGTTGCTGATTACTTGAAAGAACAAATAGCAAAGTTCGGTGAAAACATCGTCGTGAGGCGTTTCGTACGTTTTCGCCTCGGTGAATGAAAGAAGAGCCACACCGTATCACACACCGTAGGATCCTTCTTAAATTATCAGGAGAACACATTGGAACAGAGGGAGCGTCTTTCGACAAAGATGCCCTCGACTATATAGTAGAACAGATCATTGCCGCAAAAGACCTTGGTGCAAAGATCGGCATCGTTGTAGGTGCCGGTAACATCATACGCGGGCGCGATGCAGGATGGCTCGACAAGATAGATGCCGATACGTGCGGTATGGTCGGCACAGTGATCAACGGCATCGTGCTCCATTCCTTGTTGAAAGGGAAAAGGCAACGTGTCAGGCTCAGCAGCGCGCTGACCATGGTGGGCATTGCCGACGACTTCAGCAGGTCCTCAGACTGTGAATTCTACGAATCAGGCGGCATCGTTATATTCATCGGCGGCACAGGAAATCCTCTATTCACGACCGATACCGCGGCCGCGCTCAGAGCAGTCCAGCTCCGCGCCGATGTGCTCATCAAGGGCACCAATGTCGCCGGGGTCTACTCATCCGATCCGAAGAAAAATAAACGCGCAACACTCTACAGGAAATTGACATATGATGAGGTGATAGGAAAACAATTGAAGGTCATGGACCTCGCTGCTTTCAATATCTGTCGCGAAGCAGCCGTTCCCATTATCGTTTATGACTTCAAGCGGCACGGTCTCCCAGAAATAATTACCGGCAAGATGGTTGGAACATTAATCAGTGGAGGAAGAAATGATTGAAGAGATCATGAAGAATACCGACATAAAAATGAAGAAATCACTCTCTCTCCTTGCCCAGGAACTGGCAAAACTCAGAACGGGCCGGGCCTCTCCTGCACTTCTCGAAGCGATCAGAGTGGAATACTATGGAAGCCAACTACCGCTGAATCAGGTGGCAACGATAAGCATACCCGAACCACGATTGATCATAATACAGCCCTGGGACAAAACAGCCCTCCCGAACATCGAGAAGGCGATCTTCAAGTCCGCGATAGGGCTCACACCGAACAATGATGGCAATGTCATCCGCTTGGCCGTTCCACCTCTGACTTCAGAACGACGCGAAGAACTCATCAAACTCACGATGAGAATGGCGGAAGAGGCGAAGGTTGCGATCAGAAATGTACGTCGTGAAGCAAACAACGATATCAAAAAACTCGAAAAAGAAAAAGCGATATCAGAAGATACCGCTTTCAAGGCGCAGGAAAAAGTGCAGCACGCCACTGATGAATATATAGCCAAAGTGGATGAAGTGCAAAGACATAAAGAAAGAGAGATCCGGGAGACTTAGAAGACGGCATGATCACCTGTGAGTGCCGGAATAATACGGTAAACCTTGAGCACGCCGCGTATGTCTAAACGCTGAGGAGGAATAATGACGAATATTTGGGATGATTTGGTCAAATGGCTTGATGATGCATCGAAGGTCGTCGGCAAGGAAGCCGGAGACCTGACTCAAAAAGGTTCTCTGAAAATGGAGATTTTTGACCTGAGGCGAAAACTAAGAGACGGTTACACCGAACTGGGCAAACATATATATGATGCAGTCTACATAAAGAAGAAAGAAAACTGGAAGAATCTTAAAACGATAAAGAGCGCAGCCCAGAGGATAAAAACGATCCAGCGAAACATCTCCAAGAAGACTGCAGAATACACGAAGATTGGCAAGGAAAAGAAGCTGCCGAAATAGTCAAGATTTGAAAAACTAGGGGGTCATGTGTGTAAGAACATATCGCTCCGGAGTGCGGGCATAATTGCCGGCGCCGCCGCAATATTTGCATTTCTCTTCGGCATAATCATAACGGCGAGCATGCCAGGTTTGGCGAACCGTGGCGAGGCCAGCCAGGAGAGAGGCATGGTCATGCCGTTGGTGAGCGAACTGGGTGAAAGCCCATTCACACTCGTCGCAGATAAGGTCAGTCCCGCTGTCGCCAACATCTCGGCCGAGAGAACCGTCACAAGTACCGTGCCCGGTTTCGAATGGCGCTTCGAGGGACCATGG
>CP070795.1:607988-611338 GCA_020343455.1 Caldifarciminota bacterium | reverse complement strand
TGTATCGAAAAAACGTCCAAAGTCAACATGAACGCCTCACGCGATACGCGATACGGTGAACGACCGACGCAGGACGCTTGACGATCAACTTGGGGGTTGCGGCTCACAACTCGCTCAGGTGATGACGAAACGGGCATCGTAACCGCTGAACGTAACCGATCTTTCTATATGTATTCTATCGTACTCGGCGGTTTCGGTGATATGTCATACAGAACTTTTGTCACTGCCGGGATCTGGCTCGTGATCTTCTTCTGTATCCTTTCGAGAACAGCATAAGGAACACGGGTCGGCGACGCGGTCATTGCGTTCTTTGACTGGACACTGCGCACGACGATGATATTTCCGAATGATCGCTTGCCCTTCCTTACGCCGGTCGCCCGGTCATCGAGCAGAACCGCAAATGTCTGGAATGCCTTGATATTCCTCATCTCACGCTCGACGATCGACGTTGCCTTCCGCAACAACCTGACCTTTGCCGGAGTGACTTCGCCCACTACCCTCGTTGCCAACCCGGGCCCTGGGAAGGGCATCCGCTGGTGGATCGTCGAGGGCAGCCTCAACGCTTTCCCCACCTTGCGCACGTCGGGTTTGAACAGCGTTGCCAGAGGTTCGATGACGTTCAATCCATAACGGCGCGGGTTTATTCCGATCTGCGCAAGCACATTGTGCTGTGATTTTATCTTGCCCTTTGTCTCTATGACATCGGCCGCGATCGTGCCCTGAATAAGGTATTTTGCCCCATACTTGCGCACTGCTTTGCCCAGCGTTTCGTAGAATGTATCACGGAAAGCCTTACGCATATCTTCGGGGTCTTCTTTTCCTTTCAGGGCTCTGAAAAAACCGTTGGAGGCCCGGACGAGCACGGTCCGGATTCCGCGGCTACGCAGGAGGGAAGTTACTTTCTTCGGTTCACCCTCGCGCATGAGGCCGTCGTCGATGAATACGGCGATCAGGTTCCTCCCCAGAGCACGGTGCGCCAGGAAGGCGCAGACCATCGAGTCGACCCCGCCGCTCGTTGCGCACAATGCAGTGTCGTTCCCTACCTGCGACTTGATTTCCCGAGTCTTCTCTGTGACGAAATTCTGTGCATTGAATGCCATCTAACCTCCTGGATATTCCATGTTACACAACTCACACTCAAAGTCAACGGGCACAATGGTTCTACTTTCGCTCAAATGTACGATTCGATCAAGAAATGCAGTGTCCTGAATACCAACAGGATGAGCGGATCTACGACTCTCCGTATGTCCGTTTCTGCGCGTCACCGTTTCCCCGGATCATTTCGTATTGTATTCTTCATCGTGCATCTAACTGTCAAGTTATGTCTTCCAATCTTTCACGTGCTACTACGTCAATAACTAAATCCGATGGGCCGAATCGTTTGAAACGTTCCATACCGGCGCGGGCGATCATCGCTGCATTGTCGGTGCAGAATTGCACTGGAGACACATGCAAGTGTATACTCATATTCTCGGCAAGCGCGGAAAATTTATCGCGCAGCCTTCTGTTCACGGTCACGCCGCCGACGAGTCCAAGGTCCTTCACACCGGTCTCACTCATTGCGCGCTCTGCTACTTCGACAAGATGTTCAAGCGCCACTTCCTGGAAATTCGCCGCCACATCATTCACGTCGTACCGGGGGTTGTCCCTCGTGTAATACAGAACCGCAGTTTTGAGACCAGCATAGCTGAAACTCAAACCGTCCGGGCGCGGAACAGGAAAATCGATCGCTCCCCGCTTCCCCTTAGCCGCCCGCTTCTCGATGTAGGGGCCGCCCGGGTAGGGTAAGCCCATTAGTTTGGCGACCTTGTCAAAGGCTTCGCCGCACGCATCGTCGAGTGTCCTGCCCAGGGTTATATAATGGAATGGTTCCCGGACGAGTACTATCTCGGTATGGCCGCCAGAGACGATCAAAACCAGATAGGGATGGCGCGGCGGAACGCCGCCCAACTGCAACCCGTAGATGTGCCCTTCGAGATGATTGACACCGATCAGAGGTTTATTCAAGGATATCGCCAGGGACTTGGCAAAGGAAAGCCCGACCAGAAGTGCGCCCACAAGCCCTGGGCCGCGGGTCACGCTTATCAGATCGACGTCACGGAGATCCTTCCCAGCCACCTCGAGCGCGTTTCTCGTCAATGGTACGATGACCTTTATATGATTCCTCGCCGCAATCTCAGGCACGACCCCGCCGAACTTCGTATGGGCGACCTGCGACGACACGATATTCGCCAGAACTCCGGAATCCTGGAGCACGGCCACCGATGTCTCGTCGCACGATGTTTCGATGCCAAGCGTAACCACGATCTATTGTAGCAATAGAGAGAAGAAAATCAAGGTCGCGAGGTTACCGCTCAATGAAGCAAATAACGGAGACATTGACTTTAGCGTGTATCCGGCTAATGTTATTCCATGGTAGTCTTATCCCTCCTCATCGCGCTCGCGCCCGGGTTGTTCCTCATCTGGTATTTCAACCACCGGGATAAGTATGAACCTGAGCCGAAGAAGAAGATCGTAATAATATTCGCGATCGGCGCCTTGATGGTCGTTCCGGCAGCAATCGGAGAACGGCTGTTGGCAAATTTGTTCGGTACATTCTCGACCGGAATCGTATACACGGCCATGCTTTCGTTCCTGATCATCGCTCCGATCGAGGAATTGCTCAAATTCGTCGCGGTTCGAAAATGGATATACCGTTCGGTTGAGTTCGACGAAGTGATGGACGGCATTGTCTACACTGTTTCGGCGTCTCTCGGTTTTGCCACCTTCGAGAATGTCTTGTACGTATTTTCGCTCGGGCCAGTAGCCGGTATCGTAAGAGCGTTCCTTGCCGTACCAGGCCATGCTTTGTTCGGAGCAATAATGGGTTACTACATCGGACTCGCCAAGTTCAACCCCGAAAAAGAATCCCGGTTGATCGCCCGGGGCGTGCTCTATGCAATACTATGCCATGGATTGTATGACTTCCTCGCCTTGCTTCAGAATTCGTTCTCGTCATTCGTCATATTGCTCCTCGTGGTCCTATCGTTATGGATCAGGATAAAGTTGAAGAAAGCAGAGGCTGCGAGCCGCAAGCGATTCGGATCTGGCGCTGAGACGCGTCGTACCGCTGCGGACGAGATTGCTTCATCCTCCCCGACAAAACCGGATTCCTCGCAATGACGAGGCGAAGCGGTCTCAGGACAGCGGATGCTACCCGGGCAATATGCTGTTGGGCTATTGACATCATGACAATACTGTATATTATCCAAATACAATGAAGATAAATAAGGCTCTTTTGGGCGCAGTCGGTGCGGGTGTATTGGGTATATTCTTCGCCACATTCGGTTTCCTGCGCACCATAATGATCG
>CP070795.1:604536-607888 GCA_020343455.1 Caldifarciminota bacterium | reverse complement strand
ATCCCGAAGACTGCGGGTTAACGTTTTTCAATACTCCCCAGCGGGAGACCATGTCTCCTTCTCCCTGGAGGACTTCGGTCCAGTAGTCATCTTCACGGTTGTGTGCCAAGTGGCGGAAGAACTGAATACGCCATTCATCCAATCCTTTCTTGTAGCGTATGGATTTGAACGGTATCCTGATCTCAACGTCGAGACGATCCTCGTATACTTTTACGCCGCGGTACCAGACACCCTCCCAAGAGTCGTCGTATGTTCGGCCGTCATCGAATATCCAGCCGTCCCAGAATAACTGGCTGGCAAAAACGAGGAAGTAATAGCCGGTCGTTTTACTGCCGAACGGATCGATGCTGACGCGGACGTAGTCCTCGTCTGTTGTGAAACAGGCGATGGGTTCGTGTTTCTCAGCATAGCAGCGGAACGCAAAGTAAATGTTATCGGCATCCTGTAGTACATATACCACGGTACGTTCTGTTGGTTCGGTCTTCTCGTATGGAATGTGTTGGACAAACCCGTATGCCGAGTCAGCCTGCTGCCATATGTCTTCAATGATACCATCTATGTGCGGTGCCGTTTCGGTGAATCTCACCTCTACGGATTTTTCACCGCTTATTGACATAAAGAACAGAAGTGCAAGTAGCATTCAACCTCCCTGTTGGATCATCGTAATTTTCCAAAATTCCTTCATCATGCAGATGTCGCACCACCCAGTTTCTTACCGGCATTCTCGGCTGCTTCCAGGAAGTCGGGCCGTGATGCTATCGCATCTTTTTCCATGAGCCCAGCGTAAAAAAGAAAATCCAGGATTTCGATGCCGAGGGAGTGCGTGAAGCGTCTGTAAAACTCGATCAGTACGCGCGATTCATACTCGGCTTCTTTTTCGCCGAGGGTGGTGATTATCAACGCCTTCTTGCCGGAGACCAGATGCTTGTTCTCTTCGTGATGAAAGAAATAGAACCGATCGATGAATGTTTTCATCAATCCGGTGACTTCACACCAGTAGATCGGCGATGCAAACACAAGGATGTCCGACTTCATAACCATATCACGCAGCTCGGACATGTCGTCCTGGAAGTTACACTTCCTCTCTCTCTTGCATTTGCAGCATCCGATACAGTTATTGATTGTCAGGTCACGGAGCACGGCTTCGCGAACATTATTGCCACTCTCAGTTACTCCTTTCATGAAGGATTTGAGGATCGCGTCCGTGTTGCCGTTCTCTCTCGTCGCACCGTTCATGACAAGGATTCGCGTCTTACTCATGTGCCTCCCGCCTCCCGATATGCTCTCTGCCTTCGAAGGGAGGATGGCGCTTCAAACAGAGAGCGATGCAGCGCGTCGGTCTTCTTACCTCTAATTTTAGTAATCCGTACTGCAAACGAGATATAGCATTGCAGCCAGTTAGTATCGGATGGCCGGGTAATGGATTCATCCTCTCGCCGTCTCTCAATGTCGCGGCGTGAATGTGTTATGCGATCATTGCTCGGCCTGATTCTCAACAATTGCAGTTCCTCCTTCCTAAATTACGTTTGTGCTCGACCTTGAAGACAGAAGAGCCTGCCGTCGGTAGTACCAAACTATGGATGGTAGGCAAGCGATGATACATGACAGGCTCTTCTCGTTCTCCAACTATTCTCCATTCTGGTCATTTAACTTCTTACTGGTCAGCAAGCCGATGATGGACGGGATGAAGAGAATGGTCGTCAAAAAGCACGCGCCGACACCGGTCACGAGCAGAGCGCCAAAACTGGCCCAGCCGCGGTACGATGCGGTCATCAGCGAGCCGAAGCCAGCCATAGTGGTCAGTGACGTTAGCAGAACCGCCTTGCCAGTGCTCCGCAATACGACGGGCGTCTTCTTCAGACCTTCGAAAATATACCGGTGCAGAACATGGACGCCGTCGTCTATGCCGATCCCGACGATCATAGGAATGGCCATGACGTTGAGCATGTCGAGTTTGAGTCCGCAAGTCTTCATTATCCCCAGCATCCAGATACCGCCGGTGATGAGGGGGGTCACTCCGAGCAACGCAAGACGCAGGCTCCTGAAATCGACCCACAGCAGCAGAATTACGATGATGACAGTCAGTAATGTCGCGATCAAGCCGTCGCGTCCGATGAGGCGGATGAGGTGCAGGAATATCGGCGGTGTACCCGTGATCTTTGGCGAAACTGCTTCCAGTTGTCTGTCGAGCCGCGTCAGTGCCTCGTAGTTGTAGACCTGTTCCTTAGGATAGATCGTGACGAGATACTTGTCGCCTCTCTCATTGACATACTGGTTCTTCACGTGTTGCGGGAGATCTTCGAGAGTGATGGGAGATGGGTTTGCCATGTTGTAGATCCTGCGGCGCAGGTTCGGCTCGTAGTATTTCTGGAACCTGTTCAACTGTCTTATCGCGCTTTCGGGATGCTGTTTTATCTTATCAACGAGGTCGATTATGAAGCTCCTGGAGTCGGGCATCTCAGGGTCTCCGATTATGCTTTTCGCCTTTGCGTCGACCTTATCCTGTCCGCCGATGAATGCCATTTGCGACAGTTCATAGATGTTGATGTCCAGCCGTTCGAGCTGGTCCGTCAGTTGCGAGATGTTGCGGTAGGAGATCATGGTGTGGGATCGAGTGCTCCCAACGATCCGGCGTATCTTCTTGACCTCGGTTATCCGTTCCTCTTGTAGACTCTGGGGCGGTACATAGTCGGCTATGTTCTCGACCATGCTTATGAGGGGCATTTGCTTCAGTTTTTCGGATATTTCATAGGATTCGTCTATCGAAGCCGTCGTCACCATTGCGAAATCCGGGCTGAGGTCGAATGCCTCGATGATCGTGTCCTGTAATGCAACCGTCTCGAGTCCTTCGGGTTCGAGATTGAGCATGTTGTAATCGAACTTGATGTTGATTGCCTGGTAGAGGAAGAAAGCCGTGACCAAAATCGCTGCGATCAGGAACATCAGAGGCCGCGATGCGATGACGCGACCGATGTGACCTAAGAATCTAAATTCAACGTGCGGTTGCTTCAAAGGCTTCTTGGTTGTACGCACCATGAATTTCTCTCGGGCAATGAGTATGGCCGGAAGCATGATCATGGTCGTCACCATGGCGCAGATGATGCCAATGCCGAGCACGATGCCCATCTCTTTTATGCCCTGGGTGACCGAGATGGCCAGTGCGAAGAATGCAGCAGCTGTCGTCAGCGCGGCAGTGATGATCCCCGGGCCGGAGCGCACCATGGTCTCTTCCATCGCGGTCGCCGCGTCTTTATCAATGGTCCTTCGTTCACCGTATACCGAAATGATGTGTATCGCGTAATCGATACCGAGGCCGATAAGAATCACCGCGAACATCGAGGTCATCATGTTG
>CP070795.1:601065-604436 GCA_020343455.1 Caldifarciminota bacterium | reverse complement strand
TGTATCAGAACCATCCGAATCCGTTCAACCCCACTACCCTAATACGCTTTACAGTACCTCATGAAATCCATGTGCGGCTCGATATCTATGATATCTCAGGCAAGCATATCGACACGGTTGCCGATCGATTGGTGCAGGCCGGTAGGCACACGTTCATGTGGGATGGTCGTGACGGTACGGGTGTGCAGGCCGTAAGCGGCGTTTATTTCTATCGATTAAAAGCGGGGAAGCAGGTTCTTACGAGGAAGTGTGTTCTGCTGAGATAGTGATCGACTTTCTGGATCTATCCTTTTACGGCGAAATAAGATCAAAGCCTGATTCCGATTCCGGTGCTTATCTGGAACTGCGAGTAGGATAAACCGTAGTCGTCCAGTTCCCTTCCCTCTGCATCGAACCAGAGCGATTTCACATATCGAAATCCCATACTAGAGATGAAACAGTATCGTTTCCCGTGTGAGAGGGGAATCGATAGTTGTATCGATCCGGCAATGCCTGCGCCAATGCCAAACAGCCTGTCTATGAATTCTTTCTCTTTTAAATAGTAATCGATGTAATGCACAGTGATCTTTCTAATGTTACCGGTAAAAGACGGGCCGATACAAATATTCACATATCTATGCATGGACCAAGCGTACTGGATATCAACGGGAACGGCATGAAAGGATAGATCAATGGGCTTCTCGACGAAGTAGTCATTCCCCAGGGGATCCATTACATAATTTAAAAAACTGGTGGCCTTCTCGGTTACGGATCTGTGGTATCCGATCTGTAACAGAATTGAGTGTGAATGCTTGATATTGAACTGAAAACCTATGGTGGACCCGAATGAATCCTTGAGATTCTTCTCATTCGTGATATCGAGGTCGTTATCGGTGTGCTTCACGAACTGTCCATACGTGAATTCGGTAAAAAGCAGCTTTTGAGAATGCACATCGGTCCTTATACAGATAACAAATGCTGTAATCATGAGTATCTTCAAGAGTCTCATATCAATCCTCTATCACGAGGATTATCATCCTCTTTTCAGTCAGTTCTCCATCTACATACATGATGATATAATAGATCCCACTGATGATACCGTCGTCCCTTCTCAATCCGACTTTGTGAAATCCTTCCTGTTGGACTTCATCGACGAGAACTACCACGACGGTGTCGTAGCTATTCACGAGTATAATTCTCACATGGCTTTCTTCCGTCAAACTGTAAGAGATCAAGCTGATATTTCCCGTTGTTGATTCGAAGGTGTTCGAGCAGCCCGTCATGCATGCGATTATGCAAAGTATAAGGAGTATCGTGTGTTCCCGATAATTATGCATACCGCGTTCCCCTGATGGCTCTGATCCGTGTATATGCGGGATGAAAAATCTAACCTATATGAAAATGGGACATCAAAATTAAATTGTCAAATCATTCTGAAAAACACCTGTTGTATTTTGCTCATATGCATGCTACCATTTCGGCATCTAAGGGATATATGCATTTTCAATTAGAGAAGGTGTTTGTAATGAAGACAGTACTATGTATTGTAGTTGTACTTGTGCTGGTATCAAGTACATCTCTTGCAGTGCTCCCTCCGTACGGTTACATGGGTCTCTATATTGATGAACACGAAACCTATTGTACTTCGGGGGAGGGCTTCTACCCGGTGGAGATGTGGATCTGGTGCCTGCCGAGCGAGCGCGGCATGATCTGTGCGGAGTTCATGATTGTATACCCGGCAAATATCATACAGAGTACAGTCACCGTAAATCCTGAGGTTTCCGTAACACTCGGTACACTTGATACCGGTATGAGCGTGTGCTTCGTCGATTGCCAGTGGGATTGGCAATGGCCGTTCCATCAGGCACTCTGGGTAACCGATCCTACTCAAACTGAGATCGAGATCGAGAAGCATCCGGATCCTATGATTGAATGTGTCCAATTCGCCAACTGTGAGACCGGCTATCCGACAGAATGCTGTGTAGTACACACTCGTCTGTGTATTAACTATCCGGAATGCCCACCTTGGCCATGCATCGGAACTGAGGAGGCAAGCTGGGGCGCCATCAAGTCTATTATCGAAAAATAAGCAAGTAAGACCCTCTGGTTGAAGCATCTATTCTCCACTTGTGTATACTCTCCTCACCTGTGATACTATCGTACAACTGACTCTGTAATGACAGGGTATGCCTATGAGAAAGAGCTCTACCGGACACGATTGGGTGCATACTGAAGAGGCTTCGACGGGAGTCGAGCTCAGGGATGGCGACCATGTGGCGGTGATCGGGGGAGGGCCTGCAGGCACCTTTTTCAGCTACTTCTTCCTCGATATGGCCGAACGGGCAGGCCTGGAGGTGTCGGTCGATATCTACGAGTCGCGTGATTTCTCCGGGGTAGGCCCGGCGGCATGCAACATGTGCGGTGGGATCATTTCCGAGTCACTCGTGCAGCATCTTGCCACCGAAGGAATCATTCTGCCATCGACAGTGGTACAGAGGGGCATCGATTCCTATGTACTGCACATGGATGTGGGGAGCGTACGGCTCGAGACCCCCCTGCATGAGATGCGGATCGGGGCGGTACACAGGGCGAGCGGGCCACGGGATCTCGAGAAACCGACATGGGAGAGTTTCGATGGTTTTCTCCTGTCACTCGCCTGTAAGAGGGGGGCCCGTCTCGTACGGGAACGAGTGACCGGTTTTGATATCAGAGACGGTGTACCGGGGATTCAGACGAAGAGCTCGGAATACAAAGAGTACAACCTGATCGTTATCGCCACGGGAGTCAATTCTCGGATTCTGGAGCGCTGCCGGGAGTTGCTGTCGGATTACAATCCCCCCCGGACCACTGGTACATATATCTGCGAGTACCGTCTTGGGGCCGGAGTGATTACCGAATCGCTGGGTAACTCGATGCACGTCTTTCTCCAGAAAATACCTGGTTTGGAGTTCGCCGCAATCATACCCAAGGGGGATTACGCCTCTGTGTGTCTACTCGGCGATCGAATCGATGCCGATATGGTGCAGTCATTTCTCAATTCCCCCGAGGTACGGGGATGTATGCCGAACGATTGGCGACCGGACGATAGGAGCTGCCGTTGCTCACCGCTCATCAATATCGGCGGTTCGCCCAGGCCGTTCGGCGACAGGATCGTCTTTATCGGAGATGCCGGTGTATCAAGGCTATACAAGGATGGAATCGGTGCCGCATACCGCACGGCAAAGGCGGCGGCCTCGACCGCGGTATTCCAGGGTGTCTCAGCACGGGATTTCGAGAGGCATTACCTGCCTCTTTGCAGGGAGCTGAAGAAAGACAACGGCATCGGGAAACTCGTCTTTACCTTCACCAAACGGATAAAGGGGATCGGGATCTTCAGGCGGGCCATCTATCAC
>CP070795.1:597459-600965 GCA_020343455.1 Caldifarciminota bacterium | reverse complement strand
TGAGCAAAGGTCTTTCAGGCTTTGGTGTCATATTCCTTATCGTAGTTCTGCTGATAGCAGGATATACCGGGTACCAGGTTGGCCGGGTCCATTTCAATCATGGCTCACTCAGCGAAAAAGTCGAGAATACCGTGCGCATTGGCCCCGTACAGAACGACGATATGATCCGAGAGGAACTTAGAAAAGGTGCTGCGGAGCTGAACATCATCCTGTCTCCCGAGAACATATGGATCGACCGCTCTATACCGGATTCGTTCGGGATATACATTGAATATGAAGATTCGTCGAGTATATTCGGTATATTCACGTACAATCGTAAGTTCGTCATAGACAAAGTAGCTCCTATCCAGATCAATTACTGATGTTGCAGCTACCTGTTCTGCTTCTCAACCAGAATTACGAACCGCTGACAATCCTCAGATTGAAAAGGGCAATCACACTGTTGATCTTGGGAAAGGTCGATATGGTTGAGAACGCCGATGGCAAATTGCTGCATGCGATCAGCATAACGTACCGCGTTCCATCGGTGATCCGCCTGAGATACTATGTACGCATAAAACGCAAAGAGATCTCTTTAACCAAGAAGAACGTCATAAAGAGAGACAATCATCAGTGCCAATACTGCGGGAAGCGAACGGGTGAGATGACCGCCGACCACATCCTACCGAAAGCGCTCGGCGGCGACGAATCCTGGGAGAATCTCGTTTGTGCATGCCATGAATGTAATAATAGGAAAGGTGATTCAAACCTGAAGCACGCCGGCATGCATCTCAAGAGGAAACCGAGAAGGCCTAACTATTTCACTTTCGTGCTCAATGAGTTTGGTAGGCCGAATGCGGAGTGGCGACCTTATCTTTTCCAGTGTTGATGTAGGCATAGTACCACTTTGGTCCGTACGTTGTTAGTTGCAGCCGTGCTGCTGCAGAATTCGATACCCGCGGTGCCAACCGCGGACCGGCAGCCCCTGGTGGAAACCAGGGGCAATGTTTTCTACTCGACCCAGTACTTACTCGCCGGAATGCAGAATATCCGTAATCAACAGGACGTAGAACGCCTCATATTCGGTATGCTCAAAAGATATAACAATAATGGATTTCCATTCTGCCGCATCACCCCGGATGTGATCCGTATAGAAGATGCGCCCATGAGGATCATTCTAAATATAGAAGAAGGGCCGAGGGTAATCGTCGAGGATCTGCTATTCCAAACGACCGGACGTACGAACTCAAGCGCTGCCATTCGACTTGCCAATTACAGAGAGGGCCTTCATTTCTCCAGGAAGGAGTCCGAACGCGCAAAGAAACGACTGACGAAGACCAAAGCGTTCGAAACCGTAAACGAACGCATCCTCGAACGCGATGGCAGATATTATCTGATGTTTGTTGCAAATGAAAAGGAGAGTGATTTTCTCACTCTTTCCGGGTCGTTCAGCGGTACCGATGACGCCAACTTCGGCGCATCATTTTCGTCCTTCAATGTTCTGGGTACGCTGCGCACATTGGATTTCGAATATGAATATCAGCATCTCTTCTTGATCAGATTCCGCGAACCGGTACTCATCTCCCCCGCACAGATAGACGCCGATTTTTCCATCCTGACCTACGACAGTACCAGGCTGATCAGCGGACGGGTGGAATTTGCCGCTCCGATCGGAATGAACATCGGCGTTTCGCTTCTCTCAGGTTTCGAAACCGCCAATTATTACACAAACGACACGACAACACATCAGAGTACCGACAATCTCCTCGGGATGGGAATCAGCTTCGATTATACCCGTCCTAACTGGTCTGTGCTCCAAACGGTCAAATTCGACTACCTCTTCCGGAACAATGACAGATGGAGAATAATGTATGATGGCGAGTTCGGGCTGTTCAAGTTCGTCATCAGACCGCACTACCGACGTGTTCAGACCGATGGCTTTGAATTCTTCGATTATTTCCGTATGGGCGGTGCCAAAGATATACGGGGCTACCTCGAAGATGAATTCGTAACGACTCGCGCCGTGTGGTGTAATATCGAATATCATCGTCTGTTCATCTTTCCGCTCTTTGATATTGCACGGATCGGCGGAGAGACGTTCTTTTCCTTTGGCTTTGGCATCACGGCAAAATCCAGGTTCGCTGATGCCACACTCGTTCTGGCCTGGCCGCGGAAGGGCAAATGGTCAGACGGCAAGATCCATCTTACTTTTGCCAAAGGCTTCTGAGGATCCACAGGTAACGATACCACATCATTCAGCGATTCGTTGAACAGCAGACTTGAACAGCATCTCTTTGTCGCTATAATAATTACCTGCGGGAATTGTTACTAAGGAGGAAAGCATGGTACTGCTTCTCATATTTGCCTACACGTTGCCGATCGATTCACCCTTGATGGATGACATAGAATACCTTCAGCTCAGGGGACTTGTCGACATTCCCTCTATGAAGCCTTACGATACGGAATGGGTGACCGGGCAGATAAATGCACTGGTCATAGATGAAGTCCGCCTCAACACCATCGACCGGTCCACCCTGTCGAGCTTTTCGCCTCTACTGCGTAAGAATCCGGATTTCTCATATCTGCTTCACGCCAAAGGTACGTACGAAAGATATCCTATATTGTATTACGGGGCACTCGATGAACGGTTCGGCGGGTCAATACTCTCTCAACTAAAATTCTCCCATGCAATTAGGATCAGGCGCGCCAATACGCTGGACACGCTCGGTCCAAAGCCGTGGAACGAATTCCAGGCTTATCTTCAGGAGGGACTCCTGAGGTTTGAACATAATAGGCTCCGCTTCGATCTTGGACGGCGTAACCTTCAATGGAACTCTGGGGGGACGCACAGTCTTATTCTCTCAGCGGACGCCCAGGGATATGACGGATTCCTGCTCTCCCTTAAAGGCACTTACCTCGAGTTCCACGGTATGTTCACGATCCTCGAAGCCGCGAGAGCCAAATACCTGTCGCTCCACCGTCTTGGATTGAATCTCAGGGGATTCCTGAAAATTGGATTCTCCGAAGCCGTCCTTTCCGCCGATTCGCTCGAACCACTCTACTTGAATCCATTCCTTCCCTTTTATCTTGCTCAGTGGGGCACTGCCCGCGACGATAACGCCATGTGGTCATTCGACATGCAGCTCAATATCTTCAATTCGATACTCTACGGTGAATTACTCATCGACGATTTCATGTACGAAGATGATCCATTTCCCGACAAACTCGCTTACCAAGTTGGACTGAAATCACTACTCTGGGAGTCTCTGATCGCCCATATCAATTACACGTTTGTCGACAAATGGGTCTACACGCAGCGCCTTGCACAAAATGTGTATGAACGGAACGGACATTGTCTCGGTTTTCCGCTGGGCAACGATGTCGACCGCCTATCGCTTTCGCTGAAATACGTCAACCGGTTCGGTGTATTCCCACGCGTGTCGCTCCATTACACACGACAAGGTGAGGGAAGTATATACATACCGTACGAAGACGAAGGTGGATCAGTTAATCCTCCATTTCCTTCA
>CP070795.1:593846-597359 GCA_020343455.1 Caldifarciminota bacterium | reverse complement strand
CATCCGTTTGAAACTGAATAATGCCGCGAGGCTTGCAAGCAAGAACGTCAGGAATCCGCCAAGAATTTTGGGCAGGCTGTTGCTGAGCCTTGCCACGGCTCCTCCCAGGCCAGTATCTGCTGCGTTGATGAAATACCGCTTCCAGGTCTTGTCCCCCCGGTGGAAGACGATAACACCGGCGTCCATCGACAATTCGCGCCCATTCATGATCAGATCGACAGCCTCGCGGGGATTCTTGGAGATCCGCAAGGTTCTTGAGAGGTCGGTTCCGGTTCCCGCCGGAATCATGGCAAGTGTCGGCATCGTGCCGAATGCCTCTTTGTACGCAAAGAGACCGTTCACGATTTCATTCATAACACCCTCGCCGCCGACGCTGATGATCAGCTTTGCACCTTTCTTCGCGTATTCCTGGGCAATATCGTAAGCATGCCACATTCTCTCGGTCATACGCCAGGTGACATCAAATCCTGCGGTCTCCAGGCATTCCAATATAAGAGGCCATCTCTTACTGGCCTTGCCATAACCGGCATGTGGGTTGATGATTGCGTGGACCTTGCGGTCAGGCATGTTGCAATACTACGGAAAACGGTTGTGTTGTCAACACTTTAGTAGGGACTTGTCTTCTAAGAACTTATTGCGTATAATTCACCGTGGAAAGGAAATTTGTCATCATTGATGCGCATTCGATCATCTTCCGCTCGTATTTCGCCTTCATCAAGCACCCGCTCAAGAATTCGCGCGGTGAAAATACGTCGGGCATATATGGATTCCTCAATACGCTGGAGAAGATAAAGAAGAAGATCCCGACCGAATACCTCATCCTGGCCTTTGACGCGCCGGGCGCGACGTTCCGCGACGAGATATTTGAGGATTACAAGGCAACGCGACCTGCACCGCCGGCCGACATTCCGTTCCAGATCGAAAAAGTAAAGGAACTGTCTGAATGTCTGGGAATACCGCAGTTCGAGGTCAGCGGTTACGAAGCAGATGATCTGCTCGCCACCCTCGCGGTCAAGTTGAAAGAACACGGCAAGGTCTACATCGCGACTTCGGACAAGGACCTGCTTCAACTCATCGGTGACAAAGTCTATGTCTATGATGCCTACCGCGATGAAATAATCGACCGCGGGAAAGTTTCCAAGAAATACGGAGTCACGCCCGAGCAGATCCCGATGTACCTTGCACTGACCGGTGACACAATAGATAACGTCCCAGGTGTTCCAGGCATCGGTCCTAAGCGCGCCCAGGAAATAATCAAGAAATTCACCGACTTCGATGAAGCGCTGGAAAAGGATCCGCGGCTCGCCCGGCACCAGGATGAAGCAAGATTGTCCCGTGAACTGATCGAATTGAAGACCGATGTACCGCTCGATTTTTCAATCGAAGCACTGCGTATGAGGGAACCGGACATGGACCGCATCATGCCGATCTTGATCGATCTCGAATTCCATTCTTATATTAAGGAATTGGCCAAGGGAACGCGCGCCACCATCAAAGTAGAAACGATGAACCGTACAGGCGCCCTAGAAGACAGCGCCGTGGTCGGCATCGCCTCCGGCGATGGACAGGTGTTCATTAGTAGCCGTGAAGATACAGCATACCGTACCGAGCCCGAGCGCGCAGCATTCATTCTTAACCGGAGAGAAACGGTCAAAGCCGGCTACGACCTCAAGGCATTTGCTCAATCAATACCGATTGCACCGCCTCTCTTCGACGTACAGATCGTGTCCTGGCTGCTCGAACCTAATCGACGTTCCTATTCGTTCGAAGACATATGCCTGCAGAACCTCAAGTCTTGTGCCGAGCCGACACCCGAAGCGATCGCCATGTTCAGTAGCCAACTGTATCCAATACTCAAACGGCGGCTCGAAGAAGTCCGTATGCTCGACCTCTACGACAACATCGAAGAACCGCTCATTCACGTCCTCGCCAAGATGGAAAAGCGCGGTATCGGATTGGATGTCGTATATCTCGAAGAACTTAATGTAGACGTCGAGAAACAACTACACAAATCAGAAGAGAAGATATACGCCATGGCCGGCCGTTCGTTCAACATCAATTCACCCAAACAACTTTCCATAGTACTTTTCGACGAACTGAAGCTCAAGCCGACAAAACGCGGCAAGACCCACTACTCGACCGATTCTGAAGTGCTGACCCAACTCAGCCAAAGCCACGGCGTGCCTAAGGAGATACTGACATACCGCGAATTGGCCAAGATAAAATCCACCTACCTCGAACCGCTGGTCATGTTGAGCAAAGAGGGCAGGATCCACACCACGTTCAACCAGACAGGAACCGCCACGGGTCGACTTTCCTCTTCCAACCCGAACATCCAGAATATTCCCATACGGAGTGAGCTCGGAAGGAGAATAAGGAAGGGTTTTATCGCGCAAGAGGGCTACACGTTGGTCTCCGCCGACTACTCGCAGATCGAATTGAGGCTGCTCGCCCACCTCACCCACGACAGGAAACTCGTCGAGGCTTTCATCAACGGCGATGACATACACCGGCACACGGCGAGCGTCATCTTCTCCATCGAAGAGGATGAAGTCGATGAGAAGCAGCGCCGTATGGCGAAGGTGGTGAACTACGGGCTAATTTACGGAATGAGCGATTACGGGCTCGCTCAGAGCCTCGATATTCCGCGCGAAGAGGCAACGCAATTCATCGAATCATACTACCACCTCTACCCCGAGGTCGCGCGGTGGCGGGATGAGGCCGTTGCCCGCGCCGAAGAAAAGGGTTACGCCGAAACCATGTACGGCCGGAAACGCCCTCTACCCGATATCCATTCGGGTAACTACAATCTAAGAGAATTCTCCAAACGGGCAGCCATAAACACGCCCATCCAGGGTAGTGCCGCCGACCTCATCAAGATCGCGATGATCGATGTAGAGAGGAGATTGACCGAGGGTGGGTTCAGCATGGGTCTGCTCCTCTCTATCCACGATGAATTACTCTTCGAAATCGAAGAACACCGTACTGAAGAAGCCAAAGAGATGGTCAAGGAAAGCATGGAAAACATCGTAAAACTGAGCGTACCGATAAGGATCTCGATCGCGGCGGGCCGCGACTGGGACAAAGCACACTGATAAAGCGATCACAAATTCGACATTGTGGGGTTCAAGCTATTGACATTGACCGAAATTTGCCTATAATAGTCGCTAATGAAAACAAAAGTGTTAAAGAAATCCGAGATCACGCGCAAATGGTATGTCGTCGATGCCAGGGACAGGATATTGGGCCGTCTGGCATCCAAGATCGCCCGGGTGCTAATCGGCAAGCACAAATCGCAATATACACCCCATATCGACAGCGGTGATTATGTCGTCGTTATCAACGCCGACAAATTCAGGGTTACCGGTAAGAAGATGAAGGATAAAATATACTACTCTCACTCGTTTCATCCGGGTGGTTTGAAAAAGATCAATTTAGAATTAATGTTGGAAAAACACCCCGAGCGTGCCATGTTTCACGCGGTCAGCGGGATGTTGCCAAAGAACAGATTGC
>CP070795.1:590216-593746 GCA_020343455.1 Caldifarciminota bacterium | reverse complement strand
CGACCTTCTGTCCCTTGCGCAGGTAATCAGATGCCTTCTTGACCTTCTTGTCCCAGAAGAAATCATTGACATGGATCAATCCCTCGACGCCGTCCATGATCTGAACAAAGGCCCCGAAATCCTTGAGGTTCGTCACCTTGACCACAACTTTCTGTCCCACCTCTAGTTTCTCGTCGACCGTCGACCACGGATCGGGTTTGGTTTGCTTCATACCGAGCGATATCCTCTGTTCGTTACGGTCGATGGACAGAACGACTGCTTCAACCGTGTCGCCGGCTTTAAGGATGGAGGAAGGATCCTTCACATCTTTGGTCCATGACATTTCGGACACGTGGATCAGGCCTTCGATACCTTTTTCAAGTTCTACAAAGGCACCGTAGTCAACGACACTTGTCACCTTTCCCTTTACCCTGGTTCCGACGGGATACTTCTTCTCGATTGCCTCCCATGGATGCGCGGTCAATTGCTTCAGCCCGACGGCGATCCGTCCTGTCTCGCGGTCCATTATGAGGACTTTGATCTTTATCTTATCGTTTACTTTGACGACCTCTGCCGGGTGGGTTATCTTAAGCCACGAAATATCCGTGATGTGCAGCAAGGCATCGATCCCTCCGATGTCAATAAAGGCTCCGAAGTCGGTGAGGTTGCGAACGGTACCATCGATGATATCGCCAACTTTCATTTTGCTGAATATGCGCTTTCGCGCTTTTGCCTGTTCCTCTTCAAGTGCCATCTTTCGTGAAACGACGATGTTCTTGCGCAGCATGTTAATTTTGACGATCTTTACATCAGCTTTCGATCCGATCAACGATTCGCTGTCTGCTTGGGCTTTGTATTCGATCTGCGAGCTGGGGAGGAATGCTTCCACTCCCATAAGATCGACCGAATATCCACCCTTGATGCGTTTCTTGATCGTACAGGAGGTAGTTTCACCGTTTTCGTAGATGTGTTTTATCTTGTCCCAGGCAAGCTGAAAATCCGCCTTCTTCTTCGATATGACGGGGAATCCATCGCGGTTCTCATATGCTTCAAGATACACATATATAGTTTTACCCTCTTCGGCATCTGATGCATTGCTGAATTCTTCGAGGGGTAGAAATCCCTCGGCTTTGAGCCCCAGATTGAGGAGTACACCGTTCTGGGTTCGCTTAATGATCGATGCCTTTACGATATCACCTTCTCTGGGTGTGACCAGAGATTCTTCCAATAACTTGTTCAGATCTTCGTGCGTAATTTCCTTCATGTGCCTTTGAATCCTCCTTTGAATAGTTTTACTATTCGATGAATTATACTGATTTTTCGGTCGTTGTCAACATCGGGCACAGTGGAGCAGCCTCTGTATGTCGGTCTCGTGATGTTTGACTTCGGCATGCAAATGGTTATAATATCCAACGTTCGCACGAAGGAGGCTCTGATGAAATACTTGATGATAGCCGCTATCCTGGTTTTGGCTTGCGGTGTTCAGAAAGAACAGGAATCATTGACCAAGAAGGAGAGTGCGCCAATGATGCACATTTCAGTAAAAGATTACGGCGAAATCACGATCGAGCTGTTTCCGGGTGAAGCGCCGAAGAATGTAAAGAATATCATCGAACTGGCCGATAAGGGTTTCTATAACGGTCTCATCTTCCATCGGGTCATAAAGGGCTTTGTGATTCAGGGTGGTTGTCCAAATGGCGACGGTACAGGTGACCCTGGTTATGAGATAGAAGATGAGATTTCACCTCGTAAGAAGCATTTGAAGGGCACTCTTGCCATGGCAAATCGCGGCCCGAACACAAACGGCTCTCAATTCTATATTTGCCTGGAACCGCTTCCAAGGCTCGATGGTCGCTACACGATAATCGGGCAGGTCGTAGAGGGCATGGACGTCGTAGACCGGATCGGTAGTGTCCAGACCGGGCAATTTGATCGCCCTACTGAGAAGGTCGTCATGGAGAAGGTCTGGGTCGTTCAGTGATGCGCCCAAGGCCTTCTGTTCACCGTTACGCGGTGCAGGGCGGTTGACCGCAATCGTAACACAGCTATAATTCCGTATGGAATTTGACAATCTGATCACAAATCCGTTTGGTTTTGGGGAACGTCTGATATTGGAGCTGCTGCGAAAAGGGGAGAGTGTCTTCGCGATTTTTCCTACGGCGAAAGACGTACCTATGTCCTTTCTGGGCAAGAAGAACATAAAATATGGATTCCTCAAGCTGGAGCATGATCCGATCCTTGAGAAGACGTTGCCGAGAAGGATCAAGCACGTCTTTCACCTGTTTGAGACATTCTGCGGCAGATTCTCAAAGGTGTTCAAGGCCAACACTCTGGCAACCTTGCTCTTGCTCGATTGGGCAAAGGCTGCGGGCGTCCAGAGTTTTACCTACCTCTCGAGCGGAGAGGTATACGGCGCAGGTGAAAATAGGGACGAAAGGTCAGGTCTGGAACCGCGTGGGTTCTACGGAACGACGAAGTACCAGGCAGAGATGTTATTGAGATTCTACCAGCGAGCATTCCGGATAAATACTATCCGGGTATTCTTCCCTTATGGCCGTGGTTTGGAACAGGGGTTCGTATTCGACCTGGCGCGTTCCATCGAATCCGGTGGGTCGTTTCAGAGCGATTACGCAAGGGTGAGTCCTACATTCGCCGATGACGTAGTCCTTCCTTTGATCAATGTTCGTGACCAGAAAGAAGGCGGAACATACAACATCTGCGGGAGCGAGATAAATTTTAACACGCTCGCAGATAAGATAGGAGAGGTACTTGGCAAAACGCCGAAGCGGGTGGAGGTTGGCAAACAGGTGTTGACCGGCAGCAGCAAACGAGCGAGAGAGAAGATCGGATATACGGAAACAGCGTTCGACGATGCTATCGGCCTTTCATTTGCACATACGAAGTAGCGTTCTCGCCCAAGAATATGCTGCCGTACATGTCCACACTTTCAGATATAGGTTCATCGCGACAATATTGGTGGCAGTTCTATGGATATGAGAGCTTGAAGATATTTGACAACTCCTTCACTAGGGGAAGGGATTTGGGTACGGTAAAGAGAAGGTCACTGACCGGCGGAAGCCGAGCAAACTGCTGCGACTGGTCAAGATAAAGATGAAGAACATACTTTTGAGGAGATCTTAACAGCATGCGTATCCTGCATGTTTCTTTTGAGAATTTCCAGGACGTGCCGGGGCTGTTGAGCAGAAGCCATGCCTATTTTGGAGATGAGGGAACGCTGGTGACTATGGTGCGTTCACGCTTGGGATTTGTGAATGGAATCTGTTTGTCTTATCCTTTTCTCAGTTCCGGTCCTACTCACAGACTCGCAAAATGGATGGGCCGGCATAATGTGAACGTGCTGGAAACCGAGTTGAGCTTGAAGGTCAAGGGCGAAAGACCCACAGAGAGATTGTACTTCAACGCACGCGATTTTACGTGGCTTTACAGGTTGAACCGTGCGTGGCGTCGCTACGGGCTGGGCACTTATGATATCTATCACTTTGACGGTGATATTCCATTCATATATGGTGACCGGCTTCTGAAGAAACTAA
>CP070795.1:586361-590116 GCA_020343455.1 Caldifarciminota bacterium | reverse complement strand
CTGAGCTCATCGGGGTAATAGTCCTGAAATGCCTTCCTATCCATGCAGTTGCTCCTTTGTTTCAGCGTGCTATAACACCGGTGTTCCTGCCTCGATGTCGGTCAGGGCGCCATTCCATGAGATAACCAAAGGGATGCGAGGCCAATCAGGATTATATGAATCGATTGATCTATAACGATCACGAGCCATTGCGACGGGTGCCGGTTTATGCTCAGCCTGAATGTTCGTATGAACCATTCCACCGGACGGCGCAGATCCAGTATGGCGTGTGTGACGGCGAGCAGGGCCACCACGATAAACACAAGGGAATTCCAAAAACCGTACCGTGCGGCGAGCACGGCATAGAGGACAACGTGATAGATCAAAACATGCGTTACGAGAGCATGCCAATTGTCCTTTTTATTGACCGCCTGCCACTCTGTCTGCAAGAGCCAATCTCCCAGCAAATGCGCCACCAGCATACTTTCAAAAACTGTCATCGCCTGATCCGATCTCCTTCCAGTCTAATCAGCCATCGTTGCATCTTTCGCTGTTTCACGTTCTCTCAGAACCGTTTCCAGGTGCTATCATACCAACGGCTATTTCCCACGGTTCTCGCGGGACCGTTCAATCTTACCGTCCAACCTTTCTCGGATCACGGAATCGGCGGCAAGCTCACAGGCCTGCTCATACTGCTCCACGGCATCCTGGCTTTCCCCTGCCACGTGAAGAAGATCACCAAACTCCTCGTGAATGGTACCCATGTCGATTGCTAACTCCTTGTCCTCAGCAGTACCATCAAGGTTCTCCCGGGCGATCGTGATCGCCTTTCCAAATCCTGTAATGGCCTCGGGGATCGCGTTGAGAGATGCGGCCATCCGGGCGACCCGGACGAGGAACGTGAAGGCCTTATCGTACACCTTTCCCTTTTCGTAATGGTACGCGAGGACGGGAGCCAGCTCATCCCCGCACCCAGGATGTAATGCCTCTATGGCTTCACCGGCCCTTCTGTGAAGATCGACACGTTGCGATTTGAGCAGGCTGCTGTAGTTGACTTCGGCCATCACGGGATTCTTGAAGTAGTACCTGGCACCGGCGGGACCGATCTGCGGCCTCGCCTTGCCGTCGGGTATATTGACCGGCAGGGTTCTCCAGAGTGCGATGTTCTGCGGCAGGATCGACTCGTGCTCGGATTCACCGTTGGTGTTATCACCGCTTCGCAGCTCGAGAAAGCCGCGCCTGCACAGGTTGAACAGGAATATTTCGAGCCGCATATCTAGGATGGGAGGATCGAGTGTCCGTGCAAGAACACCGCGTTCGAATACGCGACCGAGGACGGATGCCGTCTGGAGTATCTGCTTATCCTGCGGGGGGAGCAGGTCGATATGCGACATGATGGCGCCCTGAAGCGTTGTCGGTATGCCGAGCCCCTTGATCTTGCCGGCGGTCACATCCCCGTCCCGTTTCGGATCAAACAGGCCGGAATCCTGTAAGGAACGGACGACCTCCTCCATGAAGAAAGCATTTCCCCCGGAATGATCCAGGATCAAATTGAATGTCTGCTCGGGTATCATTCTCCCGTCGAGGAAGCGTTCGAGTAGACGAGCACCATCCTCTCTGGCGAGCGGTTTCATCTCGATTACCTCGTAACATTCCCCTTTTGCCTCCCTGAGGCGTTCGTGGAGATTCCTTATCCTTCCTTCACCCGGCCGGAATACCAGGATGAGAGCAAGCGGCACCTCGTCGGTGAGCGGAACGAGCATCTCGAGGAATTCCAGCGAGGATGGATCGATCCATTGCAGATCGCGCCAGACCAGTACATACGGTTGTGATCGTGATCTGGCCTTGATGTGATCACAAAAGGACGACAGGATACCCTTTCGGATCTGCTCATGGTCTTGGATCGTCTGACCATCGTTCGGCTGAATGTCAAAGAGAGGGGGTGGAATGGTATCTGACGTTTCTTGACAGGAAGTGTCCTCCGTATCTAGAAGCTGTTGAAGCAGCTCTCGCTCAATCCAGCATCCGACATCCCGTGCATACGACATGCAGCGCCCTTCGATCCAGACCACCTCATCAGAAACGGTCTTTCGAGCCTCCCTGATAAGTCGTGACTTACCGAGTCCCGCCTCCCCGACGATCGCACAGGTGCACCCCTGCCCTTCCCGCAGCATATCGAGACCGGATCGCAGCCGGCTCAGCTCATCCCCCCTGCCGATCATGTGCGGTTCGGCCACCTCAGTGTCCTTTGTATGCTCCTGCCCGGTCCGTACATGAACCAGGCGATACACGGTAACGGGCTCCTTCTTGCCCTTGACAATGATCCGGCCGAGGTTTTTGGTATCAAACAGATCCGAAACAAGCTTTTTCGTACTCTGGGTGATAAGGATGGTGCCCGGCTCGGCCGCGCTCTCCATGCGTTTCGCAAGATTGACTGCATCTCCCATAGCCGTATATTCGACCCGAAGATCGGAACCGACCTCCCCGACAACGACGAGACCGGTGTTGATACCGACACGTACATCGAAACCCGGAATGCCACGTTCCGCATCGAGCCTTTCGGCATACTCCCGGCTTCGATCGATGATCTCCAGCGCGGCGTGGCAGGCACGGGCTGCATCGTCCTCGTGGGAGATCGGCGCCCCGAAGAACGCCAGGACGGCATCACCCATGATCCGTGCTACGGTGCCCTCGTACCGATAGATAGGCTCTATGAGGGTTTCGAAGGCATCGTTCATGATCTCCATGACATCTTCGGGATCGAGCTTCTCCGCCATCGCCGTGGATCCCTTTATATCGAAAAATAGAATGGATACGACACGTCGATCACCGGCCATGCGGCCGCTGGAGGCGATGAGCTGCTCGATATATTTCCTCGGAGCGAGACGGTGGAGTATATTCTCCCGTGTGGGTTCGCGGCCGGATACACGCTCCCCCTGCGGATCTCCGCCGATCTGAGAGCCGCACGAAGGGCAAAACCGTGCATTCACGGGTATCCCTTCACCGCATTGCGGGCACGTCGTTACGGTCTCGCTTCTCAGGTCCGCCCCACAGTTCATGCAAAACAACGCACCATCGGGATTTTCGCCGTTACATTTCCGACATTTCATCGTTTCAGCTCTCTCGTACTCAACAGAGCAGCCACTCCATCGAGATTCAAGATCCACATTTTAACCGTGTGACTTCCTCGCTCAATTCACGGATCCGGCCGGACATCGTCTGTACGATGCGAAATGCCAGGGAGGGATCTTCCTGTATCCTCCGGAGAAAATTCCTCTTGTCGATAGTGAGAATCCGTGCGGAGCCCAGGGCTCGGACGCTTGCCGAACGTACCTCACGCTCGAAGATCGCCATCTCTCCTATGAAATCCCCTTCTCGCCGTACCGCCAAACGCACCTCACTCCCCCCCTTCTCCACGTAGACCTCCACCTCTCCTTCCTGGACAACATACATGCAGTCCCCCTGCTCACCCTGTGCTATGATCTTCTCGCCGTCCCGGTACACCTTTCCCAGACTTGCAGATTTCATGTCGAGCTCCTTGTTCGAAAACACGATCACGGTACATCAAATCGGCTGCCCCGTAAAGATCGGTGTTCGGTAAGACAATGTGCGCCCATGACATGTCGATCCGGAGGAACAGCCGTCACCCGTGCTTCGAAGTATACATGATCGAATGTATGGTATGCCAGAAAAGCCGTACGAGGAATGCAGGATGGAAGGTACGCAGCAAGATTTCCCTGTATGGTGCGCTACCCGAGAATAAATCCCACATGACC
>CP070795.1:582502-586261 GCA_020343455.1 Caldifarciminota bacterium | reverse complement strand
GCCGAGAAACTTGCCGGCGGACTCTCGGTCAAACGCATGCATTCATGCCGCGATTACACCGGATTGGAAGAATTCAGAGTGCTCCGGGATGAGTTCAGAGCAAGGCAGATCCCTTGTCTTGAACATTATCCCGCAATAGAATTGCTCACCGAGGGCGCCCGGGTCACGGGTGCCGTTCTCTGGAATCTTGAAACCGGAGATTATAAGATTGTCCGTGCGAAGGCGATCATCATCGCCACCGGTGGGTACGGTCGTTTGCATATAAGAGGCTTTCCAACCACCAACCACTACGGCGCGACATTTGACGGTGTCGTATTGGCTTACCGTGCCGGCGCAAAATTGAGGGACATCGACGCCGTTCAATACCATCCGACCGGAGCAGCCTATCCGATCCAGATCGTGGGTTACCTACTCACTGAAAAGCTTCGAGGGAGTGGAGCTCAACCCGTCAATGCCGACGGTGAGGCGTTTGTTTACCCGCTGGAGCCGAGAGATGTTGAAGCTGCTTCCATCATTAGAGAATGTTATGTCCGCAACAAGGGCATCATAACACCGACTGGACTACGGGGCGTATGGCTTGATACACCGTTGATCGAGATCAAGAATGGCAAAGGCTACATAGAAAAGGCCTTCCCCGGCATGATAAGAATGTACAAACGCTATGACATCGACATCCGAAAGGATCCTGTGCTTGTTTTCCCGACCCTCCACTATCAGAACGGCGGAATCGAGACCGACTCTGATGGCCGCACCAATGTTGAAGGTCTATGGGTTGCCGGCGAAGTTTCGGGCGGCGTTCATGGAAAGAACAGGCTCATGGGAAATTCGACGCTCGACTGTCTTGTATTCGGCAGAAAAGCCGGAATGAGCACTGCGGACTATGTTAAATCGCAAAAGGGCGAAAGGAAAATAGCATTAGACCATTTAAAGCACTACGTCCAGAAACTGCAGCAAGCTGGCGTGAAAGAAACGAGACGAGCACCGATAATTCTACCTGATTACCGAGGCAAGGCAGCATTGGCAAGGATGATAGACGTCTTCTAGAAATCGTCACCGATAGAACATACTTTGAATCAAAAGACGGTCCACCATCCCCGAATGAAAAGCACGATGGAGTCTGTGAGAAAGGAGAACGATGAAAGCAGATAAGACCGGGGTGCTCACAGGATCTCATGTTCTGACCGGCAATGAAGCATGCGCCGAAGGGGCGCTTGCCGCCGGCTGCCGGTTCTTGGGTCTCTATCCGATTGTACCATCAATCGAAGTCTCAAAGAGATTTCTCCAGCGGGCACCTGAAGTGGGTGCCACCTTTATTCAGATGGAAGATGAAATCTCGGCTTTGGCAGCGGTGATCGGCGCATCCTGGACCGGCAAGAAATCGATGACCATAACGTCTGGTCCAGGTCTATCGCTCATGATGGAACATCTTGGGCTCGGCGTCATGCTCGAAACGCCCTGCGTCGTTGCCGACATTCAAATGGTCGGCCCTGGATTGGGTCTGCCCGAACATCCGGCATATGGAGACATGATGCAGGCACGGTGGGGTTCACATGGTGACTATGAGATAGTCGCCCTTTCCCCGAGTTCACCTCAAGAGATGTTTGATTTCATGATCAAAGCGTTCAATCTCTCAGAGCGCTACCGCGTTCCCGTAGCCGTTATGTCGGACGCCTACATTTCCCAACTCAAGGAAACGGTTGTCATTCCTTCGGCAGGAGAAATCACCATCGAACCACGCAGATATTTCGACGGACCCCGCGATAGCTATCTGCCGTTCAAGCGGGATGAAGACCTGGTGCCCCGTATGGTCGACATCGGACAAGGCTATCGATTTCACGTTACCGGTCTTACCCACGATGACCGCGGCTATCCGATCATGTTCGAGGAGTGTCAGGAATACAACGTTCACCCACTCGTATGGAAGGTACGCAATTATGCGGATAAGATTGTCGATTATCAGGAGACGGACATTGATGACGCAGATGTAGTAGTCATTTCATACGGAGCGGCTGCACGGGCAGCTCAAAAGGCAGTGACGCAGGCTCGTGAGGCGGGTATCAAGGCAGGAAGCCTCAAACTGAATACGGTGTGGCCGTTTCCTGAGAAGAAGGTGGCTGAGGTGGCCAGGAGAGTGAAAGCTTTTGTGGTACCCGAAATGAATTTCGGGCAAGTAGTCCTCGAAGTCGAGCGATGCAGCAATGGAAAGACAAATATACTTTTCTTGCATCACGGCGATGATGGGGTCGAACATACTGACGGTATTACTGCGGCGATCAAACGAGCGTCCCGGACGAACGAAGTCGTCAGCAGTATCGTTGAATTGAACTAAGGGAGATAATGATGGCAGTCGAGAGGATCAATGACAGAGAAATTCACCCGATGGAGAATCTACTGCGCATGGATAGGATGCCACACATCTGGTGTCCGACGTGCGGAATCGGCATTGCGGTCACCGCGTTCACCGCAGCCCTCGAAAAAGCGAAGATCGACCCTAACATGGCAGCAATTGTTTCGGGTATCGGGTGCACCGGGAGAGTCGCCGGCTACGTGAAACTCGACTCTTTCCACACGACCCACGGACGGCCGATCGCTTTCGCCACCGGGATCAAGGTGGCGAACCCCAAGATGAAAGTCATTGTCTTTTCTGGCGACGGTGACTTGATGGCGATCGGTGGCAATCACTTTATACATGCAGCACGACGTAATATCGACATGCTTGTGGTATGCGTGAATAACTTCATCTATGCAATGACCGGCGGGCAAGTCGCGCCGACAACACCGCTGGCTGCTTACGCGACTACCTCTCCCTATGGTTGCGTGGAACCGCCATTCAATATCCCTTACATCGCGGACTCATCGGGCGCCGTATACGTGGCACGCTACACTGCATTGCATGTTCGCCGCCTGACCAATGCGCTAACCGAAGCCCTCAACAAGAAAGGTTTCTCCGTCGTCGAGGTTATCTCTCCGTGCGGTATGTATTATTCACGTATCAATCGACTCGGGGACGGGCTTGATATGATGAAGTTCTATCATGATAATGTCGAAATACGCCACGGTGAAGACACAAAGAATCTCGATATCGGATTTCAAACGAAGATCATCTGTGGCAAATTCGTAGACCGCGAACGACCCTCCTACATGGAACGCTATAACCAATGGCTCTCTGAAGTCAAATCAACTCGAAAGAATCCAGATGCCCCGAAAGGAGCAGAAGGTGAAGGCTAATCCAAAAGATGTCCTGACCGGCGTATATTACATAGACGGTGACGTTGCTTCCGGCTACGGTGCGCTCGCTGCAGGCTGCAAATTCGTAGCCGGCTATCCCATTACGCCGTCGACGGAAGCGTTTGAAGCAGTGTGCCACCGTGGACCACAGGTTGGAGCAGTCTTCATTCAGATGGAGGACGAACTAGGCTCGATATCGGCGATCATGGGTGCTGCATGGGCAGGCGTCAAGACAATGACCATTACTTCTGGACCGGGCTACTCGCTGATGCAGGAAACCATCGGGTTCGGGGCAATGCTAGAAATACCCTTTGTACTCCTTAATATTCAGCGCGGTGGTCCTTCAACCGGTGTACCGACCAAAACCGGACAGGCAGACATGATGCAATCACGCTGGGGTGCTCATGGGGATTATGAGGTCATTGCCATCTCGCCAGATTCTCCACAGGAAATGTTTGATTACACGATAAAAGCGTTCAACCTCGCCGAAAGGTACCGCTGCCCGGTCATGATAATGTCGGATGAGTGCGT
>CP070795.1:578564-582402 GCA_020343455.1 Caldifarciminota bacterium | reverse complement strand
TAATCCAGCCAAGCAAGATGTATTCCATATCGAAGATAATGAAATTGATCAAAGGTAACTTCGCGCGGAAGTATAATGAGTATAAGAACCGTGAGGGTACAGTGTGGAGTCAGAGTTTCGACGCAGAGATCGTCGAAAGCGTGGAAGACCTCAAGGAGCGTCTCGAGCATATACACTCCTTGCCGGTCATCAGAGAACTGTCAAAGGAACCCGGACAATATGAGTTCTCCAGCTACAACAATTACCACAAGGCACGTCGTACGAATGTACAGCTGGTGATCGATCAGTTGCCCGAAGGGTCCGGTTAAGGATAGCGAACACTAGAGACAAGAGGCACATCTGGGATAGGTTCTGGTCTGGCAGGCATCCGGATACCATATACCCACCCGTAACGAACATCGTTGATGAATTCAGCAAATGCACCGCTATTGCCTACAAGAAAATACTTGAGGTTGGCGCAGGGACTGGCCGCGACGGTCTCAAGATGCAGGAGTTGGGCGGCAATGTCTTTCTACTGGATTACTCAGAGCAGAGCTTACGTATGATTCGAACGCTTGCGAATGCGGATTCGGCGAGAATGATCCTGGGTGACGCGAGAGACTGTCCGTTTCGAGATGGGACATTCGATGTGGTTTTCCACCAGGGGCTCCTTGAACATTTTCCGGCTCCGGGACCGTTGTTGAGGGAGAATAATAGGGTTCTTAAGAGAGGCGGCTTCCTTATCGTGGACGTGCCGCAGACCTTCCATTTCTATACATTGATGAAGCATTTGCTCATGGGCTTCGGCGCCTGGTTCGGCGGCTGGGAGCGTCAATTCACGTTGGACTCTCTGAAAAATCTATTGACGGCAATGGGGTTCGAGCCGGTCCGGGAATACGGCGACTGGTCGAGACCCGGCATTTTATACAAAATAATCAGACAACTGTTGTTCAAATTGGGTATATGTTTGCCGATGTACCCGAAGTACGTCGGTAGATTGACGGCGGCATATTACAGACTGCAAAGCCGCTTGCGAAGAAAAAAGATATTCCTCTATACGGTACTTTCGATAGGTGTGGTCGCCCGCAAGGTCTGAAGCCTATTTCGGCAAGTTTGTGAAGAACGGTGTGCCTTCGTCGGTCAGAGAGAAATATACTGGATTCTTTTTCGCTGCGCGTCCATACCTGGAAAGAATATAATCAACGTATTCCAAAGTAGCCGGAATTTCTGGCACGCGATTGAGCCTGCGGACCAATCCCGGTCCCGCGTGGTAGGCAGCAAGGGCAAGTTCCAGATCCTCTCCGAAAAGGTCAAGCAGGTGGCCAAGGTATTTCACTCCGCCTTTAATGTTCTCCCGCGGATTGAACGGATCCTTGACACCTAGGCTACGGGCGGTTTCGGGCATCAATTGCATGAGGCCTATCGCGCCGCTCCGCGATACCGCGCGGGGATTGAACTCGGATTCCTTTCGTATCACCAGCTTCACAAGTTCGTCGTCGACATCATACAGCTGGCAGTAGTGCTTGATGATATGATCGTAGTCAGTACAGACCAGTTCCCTGCGTGTTATACTACTATTCTGGACTGACGGAATATTGGTGAACAGGACATTGCCCGTTTTCGTCGTGGAAATTATTTGTCCAATTAAAAGTAGTATTATCATTGGCAAATATTACACAAGATTCATATTTTGTCAAGAGTTGATTAACGCTACAAATTGTATGCGGAACTCATTAAGCATCGTTTGATGCTACACTCTAAACGGTGCCTGGACCAAAGTATAACCTGCGATTGACAATAGTGAATCGGAGGATCAAAAGATCAGCAGGAAGAATGTCGGAAATCCAGAATATCAGGAGAGGAGCAGTGCTTGTCGGTGCCCATCCGCTGCTCTGCATCCTGCGATTCTCTGATGATCTGGTCTACCTTTGGTCGTATCTCAAGCAAGACCGGATCGGTGGCAATGCCAGAAATATCGAACCAGAGCTGTTATGTTTTCAATCCCGTGACCTCGTATATCTCAACGGGGCGGCTTATGTTCTTCAGTTCGACCGGCGGTAGTTTTGTGGCTTCGATGAATTCTTTTGTGCAGGCATATGTCGAACGACTGATGAGTATCTGCCCCGGCTTAGCGATGCTTTCCAGCCGTGACGCCAGGTTGACCGCGGTGCCGACAACGGTATATTCCATACGTTTGACGTTTCCGACATTCCCGGCGATAACCTCACCGGTATGGATGCCTATTCCGATCTCGAATATCTCACGCATCGACACGTCGAGTTTGTCACGCCACTGTTTCCTGAGCTTGTGCACTCTTTTTTTCATCCCCACGGCTGCTTTTATGGCGCGGAGGGCATCGTCCGGGTGCGTGACCGGCGCACCGAATATCGCCATGACGCAATCGCCGATGTACTTGTCGAGCGTCCCTTCCTGCGTGAATACCTCTTCAGACATTGCGCTCAAGAAATCGTTGAGGATCTCCACGGAGGTCACCGTGTGGATTCTTTCGGCCAGTGAAGTGAAGCCACGTATGTCGCTGAAGAGGATGGTCGCCGTACGATTCTCGCCGCCAAGCGAGATGGTTCTCTCGTCCGACATTATCTTGGCAACTACGCCGGGAGAAAAGAAACGCTGAAGGCGGTCACGGATCTTCTCCTCCTCCTTGACCTTCGTATACAGCTGCGCATTCTCTATGGCAATGGCGGCCTGGTTGGCGAACGAGATCATGAAATCGACATCCTCACGGTCGAATTTCCTCTGGGCAGTGGGATTATCGAGGTAGATGACGCCCAGTTTTTCGTTCTCTCTGGAAATGAGGGGCACGCAGACGACCGAACCTATTGCATAACTGATGACGCTTTCTTGGGCCTTGAATCGATCGTCCTTTGTTGCGTCCCCGGTGTTCACCGGACTGCCGGTCTCGAAGGACTCCCAGGCGATACTCTGGCTTATGTCATGGGTTGAGGCGGGGTCGAGTACTCCACCCATGTTCCTGGCCACTTTCACCTTCAGGGTGCTGGATCCGCGGTCAAGAAGCATTATGAAACCGCGTCGTGCCTGCAGGATCCTGATCGCAAGGTCCATTAAGAGATTGAGGAGCACATTGAGGTCGAATACGAAATTTATGATCTTCCCTACCTCACAGAGCGTCGAAGCGATCTCTTTTATCTTTTCCATCTCAAGCAGGTCTTGTCGGTACTGCGAGAATTGGCCCTCAATCTTCTTGAGCGATTCGAGGATTGCTTCTTTACTCGAACCTTTGTCGATGGCCTCCTTGAGTGATTGCATCTCAGCAGGAACGTCGATCTTCGTGCCAAGTAAAAGTGCCGGTTTTCTCGGCGTGGCTACACTGTCGATCTTTTCCTCGTCGACGAACGTAACCAGAGTATTTCCCAGTTGAATTTCATCGCCGTAATTCAATCTTGTCTCAGTTACTCGGTTCCCATTGACGAACGTACCGTAACGGCTCTGCTGATCTCGGATGTAATAGACAGAACCTCTCTTTAGAACTGACGCGTGTTTGCGCGAGACAAAGATGTCTTCAAGCACAATGTCATTGTCATTGCGGCGTCCGAGTGTGACACACGGTTTGTCCACCTTCACCATCTGTGTGTCGTCATCCGCCTTGTGCACGAAAAATGTAGCCATCGGCGATCGATCGGAATTCTATTGCCGGTGTTTCACGGTAAGATATTGATGCCGGTCGAATAGACGGGCTGGAAATAGAAGTCGATGGTATCGTGTGTGTAGGATTTAATCTCGACATAATCGTAAGTCTGGGTAATGAACGATGCTGCTTCGGCGACGAGTGTATACAGCCCGGGGTCGACCTCGGGGAATTCGTAATCGCCGTAGATAT
>CP070795.1:574530-578464 GCA_020343455.1 Caldifarciminota bacterium | reverse complement strand
TGGGTGTATCGAGGTCACCTGAGTAGTTGGTCGTCTGATTATAGCTTACACTGAGATTCAATGCCAGGTTCGATGAAAATCGTACGCCGCCCAATAGCGGCAGGCTCAACCCTTTTGGTGCACTGAACGTGTAAGCCACCATGGCAGAGGCACCACGGCTTAACGATCTTGAAGGAAGTTCGAAGAGGCCCTGATAGCTTGTGGAATTCGTCTCTGAATACGAGATATCGATCGTTGATGAAATGCCCTTCACCCAGTTTGTCTGCCAAGAAACGAGGGGATTGAAATCGATCTTCTTGGAATCCGACTGTAGCAGCGTATCCTGATAACGGTTTTCGTACGTTTGTGTGTACATCATGCTCAACGAAGAGGATCGTGTGTATTTCTTTAGAAAAGGCAGCAGCTCCAGGCGGCTGATCCTTATATTCGCGTTTGGATATGACGTGGTCTGAGTCCGCGTTTCGATGTTACCATATGCAAACGTCCGATTTGTGCTGGTATTGTAAAATCCATTAATCGTCAAGAAATTCAAGTTCAAACCCGATGTTACCTTCAAATTATCGGTCATACCCCGCCCCGGGTAACTATTCGCCGATACGTCATCCGTGGGTAGTGAATCCACCAGGCCAAATTGATACTGCCATGCAGGGCGTCTCAAAACACTGAGATAGTTCGAACTACGCTGTCGCATCCAGCTCACCGAAGGATTCTGCAGTTTCTCAACGAAGGACTCGATCTGGCGCGCCAACCACGCCGGCGAGCCTGTGGTCAGAAGTGAATCCTTCGTCTCATCGCGTAACCTGGTAAAGAATTTGACGATGCGCTGCAGATTCACTGTCCCGTCCACTCCGTACCGCGTACTGTTCGAAACGTTACGGTAATCTTCTTCGCGACGAATCTCGAAGCGGTGGTCCTCAACGTAAGAAGCGTTGTAGCTCAATCTTGGTTTGAACAACTTTAAATCCTCGGAGAAGGATGCGTTGATATTCTGGTTCCTACTGACTTCTTCACCAAAATCGCCTCGTACTCCCACGGAATCACGTTGCTGGTTGAAGTCAAAATTCGCGGTCGTAGTTCGATGGGGAGAGTAGGAAACACTGAATCCAGGATTCAACGTCCTGCGGTGTTGTGAACCAGTAGCATCTACGACCCACTGGCTATCCGGATTCAACCGATACCACGAGTGCACCAGATTATCCGCATAGAGGACATTGAAAGATATGTTCTGGGGCAATACCGAGAAGGATTGTCCCAGGAGTCTGAAGGATACTTTGGGATCAAGCCGGTAGCTGCCTTGATAATTAATCACCCTTGAACTATCCTGGTTGAGTGCAGAGGTAGAATGGATGGTGGAGCGTGAATGTTCAAGGGACAATTTATCGAGGGTGTTCTTCAAGAGCCAGTTTCGCGAACCAGTTTTGGATAGACTCACTTTGTAGGAACTGACTACGTTGGTCGATTTCTGCTTGTCCAGTTCTTCACCCGATATCTCAAGATCGTCCGAGAAATACGAAAACCTCGGCTTCTGAAGTGAATTCCGGTAATTGAGGACAAGTGGAACGCTAAAACCCAACTTCTCAAGGAAAAATTTATGAAGCGCGATATTCGAATTTATCGCGTAGTTACGCCCGGCGCTGCTCGTCGAAATGGTCTTGGACTCGGACAGACGTTTAAATCGGCCGTTGGATTCGTCAAAAGATGCGGTTATTGATGCCAGATCCGCAAGATTGATGGCACCCGTAGCCCTAACGATGCGACCTATTTCGGTCTGGGGTGCGACGAGTCTGACGTCATTGAACCATATGGTGTCTGTCAAAGGTGTGCTGTATTGATTCGTTATCACGATCTCAAGGAACTGATTGACCGATAGCGATGGATTGCCTACGACCGTGTATTCCGAATCACTCACCGTTCCTGTTCCTTGAGTGAGTCTCTTGAGATCGAGGAAACGCGCCGTCGCAAAGCTGAACGTCCTCCAGCCACTGCCGCCGCTCACTGCAATTCCATTATTGAACTCTGTCCTGTACTCGTAGTAGTTCACTGAATCGCTGCCGATGCGCATCGATACAACCGGATTGGAATTAAGTGCATTGAGGTAGAATGTAAGGGTGTCATATGCTCTATAGTCCTCGTTCGCATCGGTCTGCCGGTGAGCAACACAGCTATGCCCTTCCTTGATGTTCTCCAACCTCATCTCCAGAGCGCCTTCGCTCCTCAGCTGTCCTGTCAGTGGATCCCGCTCGAGAAGGAACGGCGACTCATAATAGGAATGGGTTCTCGTATTCACGGGTGTCAACTTGAAAACCTCGCTCGAATCCCACGTCGAAAGATCACCCTTTATGCCGAGATTCTTCCACCTGCTGCCGGTAGCGGCGACCCGGTAGATAAGAAGTGTCTCAGGAACAGGAACGCTATCCAGCCAAAGGCGTACATATCTTATGTTACGCCAATCCGGCTGTCCAAGTACCGTATCGACCACAGTCGTATCTTTTATTGGAATGCGGAACATCTTCCACCCGTCCTGCAAACCAGCGTTCTCAACGAGGAAGCGAGTAGAATCCAGCCTGAGTGCGTAACTGTAGTATATGTTGTCCACGTTGAGAATCCCATTACGGTCGATATCCTCGGTATTCCAAATCTTATTTCCTTCACTGCCGTTAATGCCGCCGGTATAATCCAGGTCGACGAAGTCATCATTGGCATCGTCACCTGCCACATTATCATCATCCACCCCGAAAACACCGTCATAGCCCGTATCCTCGGTGGTTTCGTTCCATGAACCATTGCGGTCGCGGTCCTCGTCGTCGAGAACACTGGTACCAACAAGGACACCCGACCTATTTCGACGCATCTGGTCTTCGGCCAACTCCTGCCCGAGGTCGATGTGAAGACGGCCGTAATTACCCTTGACGATCAATTCAAGGTTTTCACAATCATCAAAATTCTCGCTGTACATGTACTGCATCAGACCGCCGAACGAAGAAAGATCGTCAGGTGTAAAGATGATCTTCAACACGTGAGCCGTCTCATTAGGGTCCAGCGGCTCAAGATAGATATCGCTCGCGGTGAGGATCTCCGCGCCCCTTGGGTTATACCACACGGGACGGTTCATCACAAAATCATCGATAGATCTGCCGACCGGACGAGACGCTGCTACCCAATCGGCCTGCGTTATCGACACCTCGTTTGAGACGATGGTCGCTGATTCAAGGTCGTCGAGATACACCTCTCCCTTGGAATTGAGATCCGATATTGAATAGGCCGTTTCTACGTTTAGGTTCATTTTCGATTCGCTTTCGGTCTCGACTAGCGGAAGCCAATCCACGACGCTGGTCAAGAACGGCAAGGATTGGGGCAAAGCCGCATCTACCTCCCACACCATGCGATTGAAAGGCTCTTCGCGCAACCGGACCCGATCTGCCGGATAGGATTCCGTCCGATAGAAGAAAGAGGACCCGATCGACGCGTCCCCGAAAGGACGCATGCTGCCTCTCAAGCCGATCAGCGATTTCTGGGCCGCGGAGAAGAACGGAGCATACTCGGCATGGATCTTAACCTGCGCAGTCGGCGGCAATACCCTCTTGAACTCGAGCTCCCCTTTGTCGAAATTCACGTAATAATCAACACCCTCCTGCTGCTCGATCCCGTCAACGTAAACCGTTACGTCGATCGCATTGAGCGGCAGACTGAACACCGGCCGCACTTCGACTGTCTTCTTATATAGGTAATACTTACCCCGCCCCTGCATGTAGTAAGGATTCTCGTAAATCTCATAATCCGGATCATCGAGAACATCCGACGCAAAAGGTAGCGAGTCAGGGAAGATTATCAATCCCCGACCCGCATCGAAACCATATACTCCAAAGTAGTCGTCGACACGGCCGTCAGCGTTCTGGTCGAGTCCGAGCACCTGAAGGTAGGTCTCGCCCGCATC
>CP070795.1:570378-574430 GCA_020343455.1 Caldifarciminota bacterium | reverse complement strand
GACCACTCTGAGCATCTGGTCTTCGTTTATCCGCTCCACTTCTCTCAATAACCTGAAATCATATCCAAGTTTTGAGGACATACTTATGAATGCCTTCAAGTCCTTGGGAAAGCAGGAACCCCCATACCCTACGCCGGCATTGAGAAAGTCACGACCGATCCGCTTATCCATCCCCATACCTTCGGCCACTTTGACTACGTCAGCACCGGTTTTTTCGCACAGCATCGAAACGGCATTGATGAAAGATATCTTCGTCGAAAGAAAAGCATTCGAAGCAAGCTTTATCAACTCAGCACTCGCTATATCCGTCACTATCTTGGGTGCATTGATCGGTTTGTATAGCTCAAGCAATTTCTGCTCGGCCTTCTTACTTTCAACACCTAAAACGATACGATCAGGGTGAAGGAATTCATTGACCGCCGCACCCTCCCTTAGGAACTCCGGGTTTGAAGCAACATCGAATTCAATTTTACGTGCGCTCGACTTTTCGATCATCATCCGTAGCTTTCTCCCCGTCAGTACGGGGACCGTACTCTTCTCGACGATGATCCTGTATTCGACCATAGCAGCGCCTATCTCGGCTGCAACATGTTCAATGCCCGAAAGGTCCGGTTCTCCGTTTGCCTTCGGAGGCGTACCGACGGCAACGAAGATAAAAAGCGACTGTTCGGTCCCCTCACGGATATCGGTCGTGAACGACAACCTACCTGCAAGGACATTCTTCTTGACCACCTCTCCCAGATCGGGCTCGGAAATGGGCATTTCTCCGTCATTCAGCATCTCGATTTTCTGCCTGTCTTTGTCTACGCAAATTACTTCATGCCCGATCTCGGCAAAGCACGCGCCGGAGACAAGTCCGATGTAACCTGTACCGACCATGCACACTTTCATTTAACCTCCTCATACCAACGGTCATTCGATTTCATCGATTGCTCTGGTGACGTCTAGTGAAAGCAAAGAATACCCCACCCAAGAGTGAGTAGGCAAAAATAATGAAAAAAGACAGCAAGGACATGGCCAACGCCAATTCACCACTGAGCCCGACGCGCGAAAAGAGAATGACATATGAATTCTCCCTCACCCCAAGACCGTTCAGTGACACCGGCAGCATCGAAATCACGTTAATGATCGGAACGTAGATGAAGAAAGGGAGCAAACCCACTTCTGAATATCCCATACCCCTCAATACAAAGAAGGGCGCCACGGATAGCGCCGCCTGGATTACAAGAGAATGCACGACGCATAAAATAATCGGCCCCCAGGCGCCGCCAAAATCGGTTCCTGCTTCATGCAAGCGGTTTATCCTCTCACCCAATCTCATGAAACGCAGCCTTCCGAAGATAGGCGATAATACACCGAATGCTTTCCGCGAAAAGAAAACGTATGTTATCGCCACAATGACGCTCAAACCTATCACCATGAAGGGGAGAAATTCCGTTTCACTCCGCAGCACCAATAAATAGACGACGGCGATCAAAGCAAGTATGAATAATCCGACAAACCCCAGTATTCGATCCACGAGGACCGTTGCCAGGGAATCAGCACGGCGGCCTTTCATGGTATATACGACACGCATCATGTCGCCACCGACTGTAGTCGGCAGGAGATTGTTGAAGAACAATGAAATGAAATAGATTCTCAGCGTCTGCGTGAACGGAACGCGGAACTTCTTGAAAGCGAGCAGAACCTGCCAGCGCCAGGCAGAGACGATGATGAACACAAAATATACGACCGCAGCGTAAATAAGATAGTCTGAACGCACTTGCAGGATGTGATCGAAGATCTCCTGTATGTCGAGTGTCCAGAGTAGAAAAATTACAAGACCGACACCGACAACGACCCTGGCAGTAGTGAGTAATACCTTATGCTTCTCGCTTCTCAAGATGATCCAATATGGCTCGTATTGATTCTCCTATCAAAGCGAGAGAGAAAAACAGGATACCCGATATGACGAGCAGAATGACCAGGTAGAGTAACGGTCGAAAACCCAGTCCGAAAATCCTCAGGATAATCGACACAACACCTACGGCGATCCCGGTAATCACAGAGAAGAGACCGATCGTACCGAAATAAAGAAGGGGCTTCTTCATGAACGATAACTGAAATTTCACAGCAAACAAGTCAAAAAAGCCTATGAGAATGCGCGATTTCTGCTGGTACTTGGGCGCGCCAAACCTGCGCGGCCTTATGCTTACCTTGGTCTCCCCAATCCTAAAACCTGCTTCCTTGGCAAGCGGCACTACATACCGATGCCAATCCTTGCGCATTAATATTTCATTCAATACTTCCTTCCTCACGGCTTTGACCGCGTTCATATCGTGCACCTGCAGCCCGAACAATTTCCGCGCCCAACAGTTATAGACATTAGAGACGAATTTCTTGTCATACTTTCCTTGTTTCCACCCTGTGGCGACATCGCAACCGCTTTCGAGCAAAGCGACAAGCTTGGGTATGTCGTTCGGATCGTACTGCATATCAGCATCGAAGATGACAATTGCCCCGCCGCGGGCGACTTTCGCTCCGGACATGATCGCCTGAGTCTTCCCCATGTTACGTTTGTGCCTGACGTATTTTATGTATCGCCGCTTACGTTTCCTGACGATGTCGGATGTCCCGTCATCTGAGCCATCGTCTACTATTATGATCTCGTAGTTCTTATTCTTCTTGATGAATTTGTCGAATTCCTCTATCAGAAGAGGAATGTTGGCCGCTTCGTTATAGGCAGGAACGACTACTGATATTTTCATGATTTGATTATACGAAATCTCTCTCCCGAGTCAATAGCAGAACCGATCAGGTCAGCGTATTACACTAAACCGATGGTAATGCATCGACTTGCTTCAAGATGGTGAGCTGACAGACTGCCTTCATCGTCTCGAAAACACCGATCCCTCTGATCGCAACGCTCTCAAAATACTGATAGCCCGCAGGGTTGAGTTGAGCCTGGAGATCCTTGATCTCCATGATATTGGGGAGGTCACGCTTATTGTATTGTATGATCGTTGGAACATCCTCTGGACTCAGATCGTATGCACCCAGGTTATCACGGAGGTTATACATGCTCTCGATGTTCTCCTCGAGCCGCTCCTGCTGGGAATCTACAACAAAAACCAAACCGTCGACACTCCTCAGCACCAATCGGCGGGAGGCGTTGTAATAGACCTGACCCGGTACGGTATAAAGATGGTACCGTAACTTCCAACCTTTCACCTCACCGACGTCAATTGGGAGGAAATCAAAGAATATCGTCTGATCAAGGTCGGTCGCCAGGCTCATCATCTGTCCTTTCCGATCGTTACCCATTCTGGCATAGATAGAACGAAGGTTGGTCGTCTTGCCGCCCAAACTGGTACCGTAATAGACGATCTTCAGATTGATCTCTTTCTTTGCGTAATTCAGGTTCGCCATCGATCAGCCCTTATCGATAAGGTTGAGCGAATTGTCAACGGTAAAAGCGCTCACACCGTCGGTCAACACCGGTGCCGGATTACCCTCACCGAATGGCATCAGCATCTTCAGCATGCCGACATCGGAACGACGCAAAACGGCCTCTGGTTCGGACACATGCGGTTCACGCCCATTTGCCATGTCCGGTTGCCTGTTCTGAAAATGATCTTTCACTTCCTCCAAGAAGGCCTCGAGGTTATTCTTGTCCATCGAAAAACCGGCCGCTTTCTGGTGCCCGCCGAAATCGAGAAAGAATCTGCGCATACCGTACAGCAATTTGTAGAGATCGATGTCACAGCTTCTCAACTCTCCGATGCACTTATCATCCCGAATGCCGATGATCAGGGAATTGCGCTTGAAATAGTCACGTAACCGTGCGGCGATAGACCCAAGGTAATGCTGTTTAGTTAGGGGAACGAGCGACAACACAAACTTCGATTTCACTTCGGCATTTGTCACTACTTTACTGAACAGCGCATCGATCTCCCCGCGGCGTTTCTGGTCGGTCTGTTTTAGTTCTTTGTAGCACTCCCTGACGCGGGCAAGATCCTTCTGGACAAAAAATTCGATGCCCAACGCGGGATCGTTGTATGCTGCAGAACCGA
>CP070795.1:566156-570278 GCA_020343455.1 Caldifarciminota bacterium | reverse complement strand
AGAGCAACAGCGTTGAGTGGCGCATTCTCTGCGGTCGCCGATGATGCGACTGCATGTTACTATAACCAAGCAGGACTTGCTTTCATTGATGGGACAATTGTTTCCTTGCAGCACGCAGTGTGGTTACCGTCCCTCAATGATGACATGTACTACGAATATCTCGGCGTCACGAAGTCATTCAAGGTGGGTACTTTCGGACTTGGCATTACTTACCTGACAACTGGGCCCACTACAGTGACGAATTTTCAGGGCGTGTACCTTGGAACGTATGTGACATTCGATATTGCCGTCGGGTTGAACTACGGGGCGTTAATACAACCAAACCTCGGAGTAGGCGTTGGTTGGAAATTAATCTATTCTTACCTGGTCCCGCCATGGGTCTGGTTGAGAATGCCGGAACTGGAAGTAACGAGCGGCGGAATCGGCATTACTTACGCATTCGACGCCGGTACCATTTACAAGCCATTCCAGTTCCTCACGTTGGCCGGTGCACTACAAAACATCGGTCCTGATATCAGTTACACCGAGAGTGGGGCATCCGATCCTCTGCCATACACATTGAGGCTCGGATTACGCTTTCAGCCAATCGACAACAAAGTCATACGTATTGCCCTTACAGCCGATGTTACCAAAATTCTCGTGGGAATGTTCGCTGATGAAACAAAAACCTTCTTCGAGAACCTTGGGTATGAGTTCCGCGAAGCGTGGAAAGGCGTCGGTTTAGAGATAGATTATTATGATTTCATCAAGTTAAGAGGCGGATATTTCCACGATAGCGAGGGCCAAAGAATTGGATTCACCTACGGCGGAGGGATCAAGGCCGGGGGGTTTTCACTCGACGTAGGTGTAGATCAAGACATATACGAATTCAAAACCACAAACCGAAAGTTCTCGATCTCCTATAAATTCTAACGACAATCTTCAAGGGGCTATCCTCACTATCTAGTTACGAAGCGCACAATACAATAAAGGCAAGACAAGAAAGGCTGTATACCGGAGAAGGTCATTTGGAGCATCGGAAACATCTACACGGTCAAGAGACATTTTGCTCCGTTGGATGACCTCCTACAGAACAATGAAATTACGTTTGCAAGATAGCAAAGTCTTGATCGTCGGCGCAACCGGCTTCGTCGGCAAGAACCTGGTGCCACAAATGGCAACCCACGGTCCAACCACCATATTGGTTCGCGCTACATCAAATACTGCTCTTTTCGAAGAGAATCCGAATATCAGAATTCTTAAGGGCGATCTCGAAACTGCCAACGGACTCCGTGAAGCATTGAATGACATCGACGTCGTAATCCACTGTGCTGCTCGAACCATGGGACGTACCTATTGGGAATATTACCGGACCAACACAATGGGTACAGCGAATTTGCTAAAAGAAATGAAGGCAGCCGGTGTCAAGAAAATTCTCTTCTTGAGTTCTCATGCTGCATGCGGGCCGAGCGCGGACATCACCACGACCGTCAAGAACGGCGCTGAGGATCCGATATCATTCTACGGGTCGACAAAGAGGCTAGCCGAAGAGTTGATAATAAGAAGCGGTCTCTCCTATACAATCATCAGACCCGTATCGGTCTATGGACCTCACGACACGGAGATACTGACCTATATAAAGCTACTCAACAGAGGAATCTGCCCCGTTGTTGGATTTGGCCCCAAGTATCTTAATCTCATCTATGTAACGGATCTTGTCGACATGATCATTGAGGTCGTAAGAAGGGATCATTTTAAAGACAGAATATATTTCGCGAACGATGGGAATTGCTATTCTTTCGATTCAGTGCTTGAAATCATCGCATGCGCGCTCGACAGGAAGAATGTCAAGATACATATCCCCGTTTCAATCGCCATGTTTATCGGACTCATGAATGATGTGTTCGTCCCGCCCCGGTTCAGGCTCGTCACCCGCGACAAGGTGAGGGAGCTTGCCTGCAAGTATTGGGTATGCGGCGAGACTCAATCGATCCAGGAAATGGGCCTTCAACCCAAATACACATTTGAACACGGCATCATCGAAACCGTCGAATGGTACCGCAAGCACGGTTTCCTCTCATGATGTCGACAATGGATGAAGCTTGACAAGAAAAGAACGGCGGATATAATAAAGAGGGGACTGATCAATGAACTGGTACGCAGGATATACGAAATGCAATCATGAACGCATCGTCAACAAGATGCTCGCCGAGAAAGGCATCAGCACTTTCCTTCCTGAAATAATCGTCCCCAGCCGCCGGAAGAATCGCAAAATACTCGTCAAACGGCCGCTATTCCGTAATTATCTTTTTGTGCAAATCGACGAAAGACAAGATAATTGGATCAAAGTCTTCCGCACCCCGGGGCTCGCCCGCATATGCGGAAATGGCAGGCCGATGCCAATTCCGGATGAAGATATCGATTCCATCAGGATCTTTGTCAGTAGTGACCGGAACGTATTCCCATTGCCCTACTTGCATGTGGGCGCACGGGTTCAGGTGATATCTGGACCTCTGACCGGTGCAATTGGAGTGCTAGTCAAGGAAGATCATAAGAAACGAAGGCTGGCGGTTTCGCTCGAATTGATGGGTCAATCGGTCGTCGTTTCCCTATTTGACGATGAAGTAAAACCCTTCTAAGAGTACCGAACTCAATTCAGATAGGCCGATAGAAGATAACCTGCTCCTGCTGCAGGCTGGACCTATGTCAATTCTTCTGTCCTATACGACGCGAATGGTAGAGTCTAATCCCTAACTTCGCGTACACTTCATCCATCGTTTGCGCCGCAATCTCCTCAGCTCTACTCTGACCATCATTGAGCATCTCGAGAACATAGCTGCGGTCTTTGCGCAACTCCGCTGCTTTTTCTTGAATTGGTTGCAGTATTTTGTACATGTTCTCGTGCAGGATTTTCTTACAGTCGAGGCACCCGATACCGGCGGCACGACATTCACGGGCGCAATGTTCAATATCGGCCTCTCCGGAAAAAGCCTTATGCATCGTGAAAAGGTTGCATTCATCTGGATTGCCCGGATCGGTCCTGCGTTTCCTCCGCACATCGGTCACTGCGGTAGACAATTTCTTCCACATCTCATCTTTGGTTTCATTCAGATATATGCAATTATCCAGCGACTTGCTCATTTTGTTTACACCGTCGAGACCCAGTATCCGTGACACTGCTCCGACCTTTGCCTTTGGTTCAGGAAATGTCGACCCGAAAAGACCGTTGAACCGTCTCACGATCTCGCGTGTCAGTTCAAGATGAGGCAACTGGTCATCGCCCACAGGCACTACTGCCGCACGATACAGGAGGATATCTGCAGCCATCAATACCGGGTAATCGAGTAGACCCATGTTCACATAATCCGGATTCTGCTGTTTCTTTTCCTTGAACGTTGGTACCCTTAGCAACCAGGAAATGGGTGTTATCGTATTGAGGACCCAGGCCAATTCGGTATGTCCAGCGACCGTTGACTGAATCATCAATATGCTCTTCACCGGATCTATACCCGCAGCGATATAGTCAACCGCACAGTCGAAGATACTCTGTTCCATTTGACCGGGATCGAAGCTTACTGTTATCGCATGGTAGTCCACGATGCCGTATATGCAGGAATACTCTTCCTGCAGCGATATCATATTCTGCATTGCACCAATATAGTTACCGATATGCAGCCGCCCGGACGGTTGAATGCCGCTGAATACCCTTTTCTTATCAGCCATCTCTCTATCATATCCGAAAACGCATGCAAGTCAACCGCTTGTTGTATCACTATCGACCATCGAAGATCGCCTTTCATTCTGATGTTCTGCTATTCTGATCCACCTCCTGCTGATCCTCAGATGATCTGATCTGCAACTGCTCAAGCATAGGAGCGGCTCTACACGCGCATTCTTATATATTAAACGGTGCCGCGATCTGCATTACGAGATGAGGGAAGTCGGGCGCAGCGGACTCATCCGGCCCGACTTCCCTCGTGATCTGGGGAGATTCGACTCACATAGGCTATTGACAATTCTGTAATCGTGCTTATAATTACTTGTGACCAGATTGATAGCATACAACAAGGAGGTACATGACGCGATTAAGTGTATTAATCTTTCTCGCATGCCTCGCTTCAGGTGCTTGGCAATCCGGCGAGG
>CP070795.1:561885-566056 GCA_020343455.1 Caldifarciminota bacterium | reverse complement strand
AGCACAGTATCGTTATCCGTGCAGGAATCCAATCCTGCCTGAATAGAGTTGAGGGCGGAATCGGGGTGAACATACCAGGTGAATGCATGTGCTGTATTGACTAACAATGGTAGTACGATTACAAAGGATAGCAAACTTCCAATCTTCATCCCTACCTCCAGGTTCCTCTGCTATTTTAGCATCTTTTACAAAATATCCGGAAAATTCGTTGAGTACTACTGTATTATACTACAAGAGACGGAGGCGGTCAAGGGTGTATTTTGGCACAAAATTGGCACAGCGGGTGCGCGCCTAAGCCTCGTCAACAGCGAAGCGTTGGAAAATCTTACGTTGAGGTGAAAGGTTATGGAACCCTGCGGAGTGTGGGTCCACCGGCTCATTCTTGCTAATCCACCGCCTCAGAATGAATGATACAGCAGGCGCGGGATTGACATTGGGTGTATTTACACTATAATTGACGAGTGTTTTTTCTGCTCATTTTTCTAACCAATGGGGATTCGACTGCAGTTGACAGCGTGATAACCTATGAAATTCCGGAAATAATCGAACCCCTTAGTGATATGCATCCCATCGGGGAGATTGCAGTCGGCCGTTATGAACAAACGACGCTTGATATGTTGATCGGTCTTCCGGTCGCACCGTTGGCCTACGGGTATGGAAATTGGAGTACGGTTATGAACAAAGGACGGAAGCCGTCCTACACTCGAGTCAGTGTGAACGGACACATGATCAACACGTATCTATTGGGCTACGTCAATCTCGGTCTTTTGCCACCTCACTACTTTGAAAGATTGGTATTTGGTCATACTGCCAGTGGTGCCGAGTTCGGCAGTATCAACTTTGTTTCCAAGATCAATCGCTATGAACGCCCATACTCACTTGCTCACTTTATGTTCGGCAGTTTCGAGAGTAGTACGTATGGCTTTGATCTGACACGTGCGATCACAAATGACCTGGGATTCTATTTGAGCGGTTCATACCACAAAACGAACGGGCACCGGGAAAATGCTGATTTGCAGATACTCTCGGTGTATTCTAATGTATATGTTGACTACTTTCTTCCGCTGCGTTTTGATATCTTGTATTCCAACGATGACTACGGGTTCCCGGGGAGCACCTCTTTGTCGCTTGAAGGCCGGCAGAAGGATGAATTCCTGGATGTCAGCGGGACGACAAGGTTGGGCAACGACATAGTCACCCTGTTCTATGAACGACAAACATTGGATTATCGTGACACGGTAAACGATAGGACCTGGGGTGTCAAATTAGATCACTTTGGGACGGCGTCAGAAGGTCATGATACTCTACTCGGTGTTTTAATGAATTATGGCGGGAACTTCTTTGTTACGCTGATGGAAGGGGAGCCATATTTGTCAGACATTTCGTATGCTTTCGACCTTTCATTGAGATTGGAGAAATCGTTTGGTCGTGGTTATGTACGTGCGGGGGGGAGAATTGAACGTTTTAATTACCACGACCCCATTTTGATGCCAAGGTTTGAATTAGGAGTCAAGGCGTTGGGTTCGGCAGAGGTTTATGCCGCCTTCTCGGGGGATGCGAGAAACCCTTCTGAGTTGGAGACTTCGGCGCCGCTTGATTCGCTGAACCCCTATCTGACAGTCGTCGGCAATGGTTCTCTGGAACCGGAATATTACTGGTGTGGAGAAATCGGGCTGCGCAGCGATAAATATGTACTGAATGCCTATCGGATCACGTTCAATGATTACATCACGGTATTCACCGAATTCCCGGGTTTCTACCAGTACGGCAATCTGGATACCTGGGAAATGCAGGGAATTGAAGTCTATGCAAATCTGCCGTTGCGCATGTACAGTTCAGATAGCAGCAAGATGACGGAGTTCTTGGTCGGACTCGCAGGGAATGTGACCGTGAGTCAGGATTCTGCACCGAGGGTTCCTCGGCTTATCACTGGTGCATTTGCCGCATTCCGGCGCGACACACCACGCTTCGGGTTTGGATTCACACTGCGCGCAGAACATAGTAGTGAAACGTACGACATCTTCGGTGCAGAGTATTCTGGCTACACGGTATTCTCGGTTGCCGGTCTGGTCAAGTTCATGGGTCTTTCCTGCGTAATCAGATTGAACAACATTTTTGACGAGGATTATGCATACGTGCCTCTCTATCCGATGCCGCTACGGAATTTCGATGTGTCGGTCAAATGGGAGTTCTGGGACTGAATGCTGATATTACGCGTCGACGATCGTTTGATCCATGGTCAGGTAATCGCAGGATGGGCAAGACCGCTGGGAATCGATTGCGTGATTCTGGCATCGGATCGGCTCAGCCGCGATGAGTGGTCCTGCAATGCTTATCGTTTGGCAATTCCGGAAGGTATCGAATTTTCATGTTATACCATTAAGGAGTGCGTGAACTATTTGAACAGTACCAATAGAAAACGGAAGATGGTGATTGTGGAATCCGTGAGAGAGGCTTCCCAGTTGGTTAGAAATGGGCTGACCGTGCCGGAGGTGAACGTCGGAGGACTTGGTTACCATGAGGGTACGAGGGAGATCGCGCCCTATATATATCTGTCGGCTACAGACATCGAATCGGTCGTGTATCTGCATAATCTTGGCATCAAGGTCACCGGCAAGCAGCTGCCAAATTCGGTTCCGGTCGACGTGGTCAAGAAGCTTGCCGGTATAAAATGATATGCAATTCTGCGAACGAACGAGGAGGTAGAGTCGGATGAACGCGGTGTTGTTGAGTCTACTCGGAGCAGTCATACTCCTTGATAAATATGCGCTTGGTGAATTCGGTATATCACAACCGGTGGTGACGGGTATGATCATCGGCGCACTGTTCGGTGACATGTGGTTCGGGATCTTTCTTGGCGCTATGGTACAGTTGATCTTTCTCGGAGGGTTGCCGATCGGACGCGATATTCCACCGGACGGCCAGGCTGCCGGCATCGTAACTGTTACTGCGTATTTTCTGCTCAGGGAATCGAACAGTCTCGGGCACTCGCTATTCGTGGCGTCGGTGCTTGGACTCCTCGGAGGTATCGTAGGCGGGTTCTTCGATATCGTCGCACGCAGATTCAATGAAAAATTGTATCATCACTTCATGCTGCACGAGGAGTGTCTTTACATCTGTCATGGTGCAGGTCTATTGACGGCTTTTGGAAGAGGTTTGCTACTGTTCCTAATAGTATTCGTCTTTGCCGACTTATTTGTGATTCCCGATGTCGTTCCGCAGATCACAAAAGAGACGCTGACGATAATCGGAATATGTTTGGGGCTGGCCAACGGTTTATACCTTTTCGTCAAAGTGAAGACGGTGGTGTTCCTATTGATTGGAGGCGTATGCGGCTTGGCTTTGGTCGTCTTCTAAGGATATTCTTTCAGAGTCTGTTCATCCAGACGTCGTGGTCGTTTCCCTCGATGCAGAGCATGGGGTTCCTTTCCGGTGTTCTCGTCGGTACAGGCAAAGATAAGAGGGCCGAGATCATGAGTACCCAGAAGGGACTGTTCAACACGCATCCCTATATGGTCTCTTACATCATCGGCGCGACCGTTCGGGCTTATGATGAGGGTGTTACTTCAGCAGAAGAGATAAGGCGGTTTCTTAATGTCGCTCAGACCAGTTTTGCATCCGCCGGTGATCTGCTATTCTGGCGCACCCTCCGCCCGGCATTGCTCTTGCTGGCGGTTATCCTCGGTGTTCATTACGGGCTCATTGGTCCTCTGGCGTTTCTTGTTGTATATAATGTGTTTCATCTTTTTCACCGGATCCGGGGGATCAAGGACGGTTATGACATGGGATGGGATGTCATATATTTGCTTAAGATGAGGAGATTCGTACTGGTTAGACATGCTTTTGAGATAGTGGGAGTGGTTCTTTGCGGATTACTCTTGTCGTTGATTTCATTGGAAGTGAACTTCCTTCTGGTCATTCCATTAACGGCTCTCTTCTTGATAATGATGGTTAGGAGGTACTCGGCGGCTATGATCATTATTTCTTCTTTGCTGGTGTTGTTGATCATCGGGATGGTGTAGTTCATGGTCAGAGAAACGATAACGATCCTCAACGAAAACGGTCTACACGCATTGCCTGCATCTCGTTTCGTCAAACTGGCCGAGAAGTTCGTCAGCGAGATAGCGATAACGAAAGACGGCGTGAAGGTCAGCGGCAAGAGCATCATGGG
>CP070795.1:557557-561785 GCA_020343455.1 Caldifarciminota bacterium | reverse complement strand
ACAATGAAGGTACTATGGGGCTGTTCCGTACCATGTCAGCAGGCAATGGATCAGCCGGAACTTTCAATCTCGGATGGTATATGAGGGGGTTCTACGAAGATCGCAGTGCGACTCCCACTGGTGATACGATCGGTGCTGCTCAGATCGGTGAGGATGCTACCTACGGTGGCGGTGATATGGCGTTGTATCTAGGATATGCAATGACCGATTGGTTCTCCTTCAACATCGCCGGCATTCTCCATGCTGATGGTATCGACTATAAAGAAACCGGTAACAACCGGGCCAGCGTGGGATTCGGTGACACGAAGCTGGGTTTGAAATTTGGTTTTGGCGGAGAGTCGGTCAAGTATGGATTGTATACATTCTTATCACTCCCGACCGGTGCAGACCGTGATATCTCAACGGTCGGTGATGAAATCGAGGACTATCCGATATTCAACGAAGCATACACAAACCCGGGTGGCGTGTTCAGATATTTCGGCAGCGATGCGCTGGATTTTGGCGGCGTCGCGTTGCTGACGGCAAAGACTGGCATGCTTCAGTTCGATCTGAATCTCGGTTATGTCTTCCGCAATGCCGAAGGTGGTGGGCTCAGGAATAATGCAAGCATATACAATGTTGCATTGAGCCTCCATACACCGGGTATCATACCATTCGTCGAGCTGGGTGCGATTGACTACAGCGGCAAAGACCAGTTGTTAACCGTATTCGATGATTCGTTGTGGGGAACGAGTGCCTTATATATCACTCCGGGTATAAGCTTCCGGCCAAGCAGGAATTGGCATATCAATCTTGCTTTTGATTTCCGCGCGTGGGAAGGCGAGAACACGCGTGACTTCCCGACCGCGCAAACCGATAGTTTCAATATCGCGACCGGTTGGGGTGCTGCGCCGCCGTGGGCAGTTATACTCGGCTGGGCATTCACGACCGATTTCTCACCAGAACCGGTATTTGGCGATATCGCCGGTACAGTTGTCGACGAAACAACGGGCGATAACGTCATTGCGAACGCCGGGATATACGTGGATGGCGCTCTCGTAAAATCAATGGATAGTGACGAAAGTGGACAGTTCGGGTTCATGTCCCTCGACCCTGGCCCTTATCAGCTCAAGGTCAGCGCTGCCGACTATGAACCATATGAGGTCGGGCTCCTGGTCAAAGCGGGTGAAGTCACACCGATCACGATCGCTCTGAAGCCAATACCTAAGGTCGGCACACTCATCGTCAATGTCCTGGATATTCAGACGAAGAAACCGGTCACCGGTATGATCACGATCGGCGATATGGCAGCTGAGAAGGTTACTGGAAGAATAGAAAAAACGCTTGGCCCGGGTGCTTATAAGGTCGGAGTCGTTGCCGAAGACAAAAACTATCTGCCTTATGAGAGAGTTGTGGACATCGTAGCCGCGAAGACACTCGAGATCGAAGTGGCGATGGTTAAGAAGGAATTCAAGATCGTCCTGCCCGAGGTCTACTTCGAAACGGCGAAGTCGGACATAAAGCCGGAATCGTATCCGGTCCTCGACGGCGCTGCAAAGACGATAAGGATGGTCTTCGAAGGCAATCCAGACGTTAAGATCGAGGTCCAGGGCCATACGGACAGCCGGGGCAGTGATGCTTACAATCTTAACCTTTCGAACGATCGCGCCGGTTCGGTCAAGCAATACCTTGTGTTGAATCACAATATCGATGCGGATCGTCTCGTTGCGAGGGGGTACGGAGAGACGAAGCCAGTCGCCTCCAATGATAGTCCTGAAGGCATGGCCAAGAATCGTCGCGTTGAGTTTGTGGTTATGAAGTAACTATTTGCCTGCAAAAAAAGGGGTGCTGTTCGCACCCCTTTTTTATTCAATATCGTCTATTCAAGGACGTGGATATTGCGTTTTGAGCAGATGTCTTTGAGTTGCTTCGGCCAGACCGTCACACTGACTTCACCGAGGTGGGCGGTGCGCAGCAGGTACATATAGGTGCGTGACTGCCCGATGCCGCCGCCGATACTCAGCGGAATCTGGTCGTTGAGGATTGCCTGATGGTATGGTAGTTTGAGAAAGTCCATCTGCCCTGCCATTTCGAGTTGCTTCTTCAGCGTTTCCTTTGTGACGCGGATACCCATCGATGTTAATTCGTGGCGCCGCTTCGTTACCGGGTTCCATACCAGGATATCGCCGTTCAGCCCGTGCGTGATCTTACCGTCCTTATGCTTGACTTCGGTGATCCAGTCATCATAGTCTGCAGCACGCATCTCATGCGGGTACCCATCCTTCAGGGGGTAACCGACGCCGATGATGAAAATGGCTGGATACTTCTGCAGCACCGCTGTTTCGCGCTGTTTGCGCGGAAGATCCGGATACATATCGAGTATTTCCTCGGCATGTAGAAAAGTCAACTCTTCGGGAATCTCCGGGTACTTTGTCGACTTCAACTTCGGGAACTGTTCCTGGGCGAATTTGTTGGCGCCGTAGATGACTTTCCATAGCTTCTTCACGATGTCCTTAAGAAAATCAAGGTTCCGCTGCTCCATGGTCATCACGCGCTCCCAGTCCCACTGGTCTACGTAACTGCTGTGATCGTGATCTAGAAAGTAATCCTTACGCACCGCTCTCATGTCGGTGTTGATGCCCTCGCCAGCTTTGCAGCCAAATTGCCTGAGGGCTGGCCGCTTCCATTTAGTCGCCGCTTGTACAATAGATGCGCGGATGGGTTTGTCGAGACCCAGCCCACAATTGAACTCGATTGGCGTCCGGGAACCATCCCGGTCCAACATGTCGTTAACACCGCTTTCAACCGTTACGATCAATGGGACCTGGACCATATTCAGGTTCAGCTCCTTGCACATATTCTTCTCAATATAATCTTTTATCGCGTACAGCGCCTTCATCCGCTCCATGGGTGGCAACAGCGGCTGGTAATCGTTGGGCAGAATCTTCTCTACTTCTTCGTAGGTGCTAACACCCGGTCCAGCGAGATCTGCCTTCTTATCTGCCTTTCCTGCCATTATCTTCCTCCTTTTCAATCGTTGAATTAAATTCTACCAGTGATAAATCGCAGAATATATAATGGTCCTTGGATTGACCCTTACGGCACACCTGGACCATACTGCTACTGGAGCAATTATCTACGAAACAGTGGAAAAGTCAAGAAAAAACATACCAATTGACAATGGTATATGCCACGGTATAATACCGATATGAAAGTATTCATGAGCGGAGCGGAGGGCGCTCTTGGAAAGGAAATGACTGCTCTGTTGCGGCATGCAAAGGTCAAATTCCTGCCCACGGACATTAAACAACTCGACATCACGGATTTCAAGAAGACGAGCAAGGTAATATCCGATTATCGGCCAGACGTGATCTTGCATTTTGCCGCGGTTAGCGACGTTGACAGTTGCGAAACTGACCGCGATACCGCCTATCGGGTCAATGCGCTGAGTACGCTCGGGCTGGCCGTAAATGCCAAGCGTGTTGGTGCAAAGATGCTCTACACAAGTACTAACTTCGTGTTCAGCGGTGATTCCGAAAGTCCTTATTCCGAGAACTGCCAACCGAATCCGATAAGCGAGTACGGAAGGACAAAGTTATTCGGCGAGAACTACGTCAGGGAAATCTGTGACCGCTACTATATAGTGCGCACTGCGTGGTTGTTCGGCCTAAATTCGAAAACGTTCATTTCAAAGTTCCTTTCGATGGAGAAAAAACCGCGCGCGATCAATGTTGTATGCGATCAGTTCGGTTCACTCACCTACATCCCGCATCTCGGTGAGGCAATACTGCGGATCATCAAGTCTGACAATTACGGGACCTACCATATCGTAAACAGCGGAGTGGCATCGTGGCTCGATCTTGTATTGAGGGCAAAGAAAATAATGAGATTCAGGACAACCATCAGACCGGTGAAGACGGAAGAGTTGGGCTTGCCGGCCAAACGTCCGCGGTATGCCCCGCTTTCTTCGAATAACTACGAATTTCTTTTTTCCTGCAGCATGAAATCCTGGGAAGATGCATTGACCGAATACATAAAGCGTCTGATGCGCAAACCTTGATTTCTGTTGAGCATTTGATATAATTCATGCAATCATGAAGGGCTTGATACTCGCCGGCGGTTTTGGCACAAGGCTTAGGCCATTGACCTATACTGGTGCGAAGCAGCTGATACCTATCGCCAATAAACCCATCATATTCTATGGGATCGAAACTCTCGTCAATATCGGGATAAAGAAGATCGGCATCGT
>CP070795.1:553203-557457 GCA_020343455.1 Caldifarciminota bacterium | reverse complement strand
CCGGTACTGAGAACAGTGACCAACTCGATACTACGTCTGGCCCGAAGACCCGCCATCGAGCAATTCACGCCGTTCAGAATAAATATCACCCTTGTTGGGCTCTATATGATTCCCGGGCTCGTGCACGGTCTGGGTCTCTTTTTCCTCCTCAACGCACTTTCCCCCGTATCGGGAAGCCATTACCTGGCGATTACCGGATCGTACTACGCTGCAAGCCTTGCCGGGCTGGCGGCATTCTTTGCACCGGGCGGGCTCGGTGTCCGTGAGGGCGTACTCTTTCTCGTTCTCCCTCTCCTCGTCCCCCGGGAAAGCGCCATCGTAGCTGCAATCATGATCAGATTGGTCACGGTACTGGCAGAGATGGCCCTTGCGGGTGTGTTTGTTGGATGGGCCTGGTTCAGTCACGCCGGCGCTCGAGATGAAACAGGATCTCTTCCTGATTGAGGCGCATCCGGGCGAACATATCGAGAATGAATCCAAGTATAAAACTCATAGCGGAAAGCAGAAATAGAAATCCAGCCGTGAATCCCGCCCACTTATGCGGTGTAAACGTCCCCGACTTGGAGTAGTGGATTGCGAGGAATACGGCGAACGCCAAGCCGACGATAAAGAGAGCGAGCGAGACCGCGGCAAACAATCGAAACGGGCGATAATCACGCAACGTTTTTATGATGATCTTTACTGTCTGATACCCGTATCGAAAGAGATTGCCAGCGACCCTGGAACTCCCATGTTCCCTCCGCCCTTTGACCATTACCGGCACCTCCATAATGGGTACCCGTTTGAAAGCGAAATTCAAGAACGTTTCCTGTGTATAGGTGAAATCGCTGAAGAGGTTCAACTTGAGCAGTGCGTTCCGCGAGTAGGCTCTGAAACCACACGAAACGTCGAAGAACTTCTGTCCCGTCATGGTACTGATCACGAATGACATGAGTTTATTGCCATAAAATTTTACTCGTCCCATCTCGGGGTAAAGGGATCGATCCTTGAACCGGGACGCCGTTACAAATTCAACCTGCCCGTCAATGATAGGGTCGATAAGCTTGCCGATGTCCCGTGGATCGAACTGCCCGTCGGCATCGATAGAGACAGTGATATCGCTTCGTGCAGCCAATGCGGCCCGCATGCCAGTGCTGAATGCGGCGCCTACGCCCCTGTTCGTCGCATGCCTGCAGACCTCCGCGCCCTTACGTTCGGCTATATCCAATGTCTCATCCGTCGAACCGTCATCGACAACGATTATGCGATCGACATAGTCCGGCATCGCCTCGATCACATCACCGATGGTTGCCGCCTCGTTGTAAGCTGGTAGTATGACCGATATCTTCTTTTCTTTTAACATACTGTAGAAATTGTACTATCGGCTCATAATTAGTGCAATTCTTTTATTTTCAAGGTTTACATACGGTTTCGAAATTTGTACATTCGTTCATAACCAATGCTGTTTCGATAACTTTCGACGCGGGTACGTAGAGACAAACAATCGAAGCTGTTCGATATGAAACTCAAACGTCCCAGTAGTGCTCACATTACACTGTTGGTCATTTTAGCGGTCGCTGCCGCCCTCCGCCTCTACTATGCGTTTACATTCAAGGCGAAACCGGACTTCAGCGATATGGCTATATACAACGAGCTTGCCCTATCGGGAGGAATCCCGACTTCTCCCCCACCCGGTTATCCACTGTTCCTGCGGACGATCTACTTCGTGTTCGGAGCATACAATTACACGGCGGTCTACATCGTCCAGACATTGATCGGTATCCTCACCGTTTATCTTATCTACATCGCGGTCACCAAGGTCGCCGATCGAGAAGCCGGACTCATCGCCGGGGGTATAGCTGCTATATACCCGAATTTCATTGCCTATACCGTTACAACAATGACCGAGACGCTCGGCATTTTCCTCGTAGTACTCCTGACCGCCACTATGACACTACCGTCCTCCACGAAACGGCAATCGATCTATGCGGCCATCGTCTTGAGTATCGGATATCTTATCAGACCCGCCTTTCTCTTCTTTTTTCCCGGTGCACTCGGAGGTGTGAAAAGACGGCTCGTGCTCATTATCACACTCGTGGCCGTTCTCGGACCATGGTACATCTATGCATCGGTAGCTGGCGGAGGATCAAACAGGGCAGCCCTGGGCTTCTACAAATCGTACAATCCAAAGGCGACGGGCATTAAGCATTACAGGATAGAGGAGACTGAATTGGGAAGCCGGGATTTGCCGAGCGGAACGTACCTGAAGGAAGCAATGAAGTTCATCCTGAACAACAAATGGAAAACGTTGGATCTTATCTACAAAAAAGCAACCCTTATCATATCACGCGGTTACGATTTGTATGTCCTTAGAGATTTTGTAGGTTACAACAGTGCAAGAGTCCACATCATGCTCTATGCGTATATACCCGTTATGATACTCGGCTTTCTTGGCATGTTACGTCTGTACGACAAACAAAACAGAGTCATTGCATTTACACTAACAAGTTACTTGGTGCTTAACGTTCTTTTATCAATATTTAAAATCCGTTACAGGGTGCTGGCCGAGCCCTTGCTGATCATGTATGCTGCAATATTTCTCGCTGCCAAATGCTCGTTTCCAAAGCTCCACCGGATAAAAGACTCAACATGAATACACGAATCATAAAAATCATCATATTTTTTAAAGAACATTGGCCAATCGTATCCATATTCGTTTTTGCTCTCGTGATCCGGATGTATTTTTCACTAACCACGCAGATGCCCGAGTTTAATTCCGAGATGCATAATAACGTTGCCAAGGCACTCGAGTGGAAACTCACCCAAAGCGACGCTCCAATCTATCCTTTATTCCTAAAGGTGATCTACTCCATCTTCGGCGAAGGCAATCATACGTCGGCACTTATCATACAGGGACTCATCGGATCCTTGATGGTTATCGTTATCTATCTGCTCGTTCTTCAGGTATGTAATCGTAGGGCCGCATTGCTGTCGGCGGGGATATGTGGAATCTATCCGGCTTTCATTATCTTTGAAATATCGCTATTCCCCGAATCTCTCTTGATCTTTCTTGCAGTGTGCATCATGGCATTATCTGTATCTGTAAAAATAAACCAGAAGAAAAAATCCATTCTTCTCGGAGCCCTCATGGGATTGGGGATGCTCACGAAACCGACATTTCTTTTCTTCCTGCCTGGTCTCGCGCTGACGACGAAGAAACGGCTTCTCTTCCTTCTAACACTCATCATCGTATTGATCCCATGGACGGCAAGAAACGCAGTGGTCTCTCGCACCTTGTATCCCCTGTACCAGCCGAAAGCCTACATGGTAGATTTGAGTAAATATACATTTTCAAAAGAGAGCTTGGGCCTTTTCAACAGGTTATACACGAATACATCGTTCGTACTTCGGAAGTCGTGGGACGAACCGAATATGCCGAAGCTTTTCGAGAATAGGCACAACAACACAGGTCTCTTACAATATTCCTACACGGTGGTGTTGATCCTCGGTCTTATCGGAATGGTCCGGTTCTACCGAAAGGAACACAGGCAGTTCATGCTGCCGGTTCTTCTCTATATCGTTCTGGTGATCTTCTTCACGTTTGTCAAGCACAGATACCGCATGCTCTTCGAACCGGCTCTTATTGTGTACACAGCCATCCTTCTGGCGGGCGGCTCATGCGAGGCTCGATCATTACAAGATACCTCAGGCACGGGGCGGGACGGCTGAAGCCGCAGATCGGTCCCGATTCCAGAAAGTACCGGTATATTCTGTTCGCGGCATGTCTCGTTGCCCTGGTACTCCGCCTGTACTTTGCATGTACCGCGGAACTCATTCCCCACAGCCTCCACCTTGCCTACTACAACCGCATGGCCGTCGAAGGGCTGATCGACACCGATGACGCCCCGCTCTACCCAATGATAGTACGAACGATATATGGTGTGTTCGGTGCCTTCAACCAGAGGGCAATCTTCGTTATCCAGGCGATAGTGAGTACACTTGTAGTTCCGCTCGTGTACGCGATCACGTCGAAACTCCACAGCCGGACCGCCGGACTTGCGGCCGCAACCATCTGTGCCTTGTACCCGAACTTTATCGCCTATAACCTCACCACCGTCACGGAGACGTGGGGCATTATCCTTGTGGTTTTTCTCATGTTTACTCTGTCTTCGCAATTGAATGATACAGAACGTGCCGTGTACACCGCCGTCTTCGCTGGATTGGGGATTCTGTTGAAGCCGGTCTTTCTGTTTTTCATCCCCGGGCTCCTGATTC
>CP070795.1:548845-553103 GCA_020343455.1 Caldifarciminota bacterium | reverse complement strand
CCCATTGTCAATGAATACCCTTATTTTTCAAGGTGTTTTTCTTGTATTACACTTATGAGATCAGGTGTCTTTATTCTAGTACTCGGCGTAATAGATCTTATACTTGTCGCCTGTCTTCTTGAACCTGGCGCGTACGGTACCTGGTTTTACAAGTCCGCCGTAGGCAAGGACGCGCTCACCTTCATAGCGGGCAAGCACCCTCACTCCCAGGCTGCAACTTGCGAAAACCGTCTTATCCTTACTTGTTGAGTCTATCTCGAGTTCAATGCCGCCTAGCTGTATTCTTATGGAATCGACCTCCATGAAGAACTGGGCAATGAGCACGGTGATGTCGTCACGGGTCAGGTTATCATCATCCAGATATTGAAGATCTATGTATTCCATGACCATATCTACAGATTCGGACTCCACCGCTCTTCGTATGGAACGTATGTCGGATTTCAACCTACGTTCTTCCGTGGGAAACCAGATAAGGACGAGCACAACCATGATCACAATCAACGGAACTGCCCAGAATACCTTCTTCATGCGGAAAGAACGAGCAGTATGCCCAGCGCGAAGAAGAGCATTGCCGTGAGGAATTTGACCACTGGCACACGCGCGCGCACGGACTTTGCCACATTCTCCGATGTGAAGACAATGGCCAGGACGGCGAATACAACCAACGGTACGACAAACATCAAATTATACACGACCAGGGCAACGACGGGCTTTACATCCCAGCCTATCCTGGAAATGATGAAGGTAATCGTTGGCAAATAGATCTGCCCCGTGCAGCCGAATTCTAAGAAAGAAACGAACAATCCAGCGACGAATGAACCAACGACGATGCCGCCTGTTGCCGTCTTCTCCTTGATGCCGCGATGGATACGCTGCTTGATGCCAAGAGGCAGTTGTAGAACCATCCTGTCGAAAGACCCCTTCCTCGCAAAGAAGTAGTCGCGGAGGCTCAGAATTCCAAGGACAATCGCAACAACACCGAACGCGATGAAGATGATTCTGCCGATGATATCATACGCGACCAGATATTTGAGGATGTTATATGCGCCGACGCCGATGGAGAAATATGCGACGAAAACAGCAGATATGAACGACACTGCCATCAGAATAATGTCCCTCCGCCTGCGTCCGAGAAACATTAGATAACTGACGAAGAATATGATGGTGGCGAATGCGCAAGGATTCACTCCGTCGAGTAGGCCGGCCACGGCAATACCCAGCATAGAGAACCGGCCGAATCGCTCCAGGATATCACTCTCGGCCTCCTGCAATACAGTATCGACAGCAGCAGCGCTAAGTTCTTCGTATTTCTCGAACAAACGGAACAGATTGTCAGTCGTTATCTGTTCCTTGAGCAGATAGTCCTTGCCGACAACAACAACGGGAACGATCAACCTATCGTTCTCGGGTATACCGATGGCCGCAGAAACCGCCTCGAGTACTATTTTATTGGTATCAGATAATATATCCTGTCTCACAACGCGTATGTTCGGGTAGCTGTTTTCCAGATTGCTGAATAGTGCCTCGAGACGTGCACATTCACCGCAGCCGGGCTGGTAGAAATAGAGAATTTCAATCTCTCCTTCGACCGCTGGAAAACTATCCTTCTTCACTACCTCTCTAACCACCGGAGGCTTTTTTCTGGGATATGATTTGAGTACATTTTCAAGCCTGGCATACAGACTCTCCGGGCCGTAATACACCGCACCCCCCACAAAAATAACCGGCAGGTCATCACCGTATGTATTCTTTGCCGTTTCCATTTTCTCAAGCAGTCTGTAATTCGCAAGTATGTCTATGTCATATTTCTTAAGATTGAATAGATATTTTTCCTGGAGATTCGGAATATCTACAAGGAGGTTATCCATACAGTGACCACATGAGGGCCGGTAGAAGAAATGCATTACCGGAACGTTGTCTGAGTGACTGCTGAGCAATATGGCAAAGAAGATCGATATCATGGTGCTGCGGGGAGAATATTCCTTGAATAATAAGATCCGGGGAAGATAATGAACTGGGGTTGAGTCATCATAATCAAAATGGGTCGTGCAGGATTCGAACCTGCGGCCACCGGATTAAAAATCCGATGCTCTACCGACTGAGCTAACGACCCGCTCCGACATTATACCCAGCAGCAGAGGGGTGTCAATAAGACTCATACACATTGCATAGAGCAAAGCGCATAGGGCACCGCGCCTATGTTTCGGATCGCGGATTTGACAAAATACTCTGATCTATTTCGTCACGTCAGTTGATGCCTTTGCTTTCTCAATTTACTGCTATGTTGTTCGCCGTGGTTTCGGTCACTTGTATTCCGAAATCTGGATCTTCTCAGTGCTTCGGATTTCGAGTTTCCGCCAGCAGGGGGTATTATGTCTCTGACAGCCCCAGCTTAGAGTAGTATTTTCGATAAAAACTGCGGTAAGCGCCAGTTTGTGTATTCTTGAGCCACTCTCTGTTCTTCCCATACCATCTCATTGTCTTTACGATACCCGATTCAAAAGAGACTCGCGGCTGCCAGCCTAACTGTCTCTTTATCTTCGAGATCGAAAGAGCATACCGACGGTCATGTCCAGGCCGGTCTTTCACATGTTCGATGAGTGTTGGCGGTTTATGCAAGATCTTCAGTATTCGTTTTATTACTTGGATATTTGCGCGTTCATGCTGACCGCCTATGTTATAGATCTCGCCCACCTTACCACGTCGCAGAACGAGATCGATGGCCCGGCAGTTATCCTCGACAAATAGCCAGTCCCTGACCTGCAGTCCGTCGCCGTACACGGGGATCTTCTTATTTTGCATTGCATTGAATATCACCAGCGGAATGAATTTCTCGGGGAACTGGTACGGACCGTAATTATTGGAGGAACGCGTGATCACAACCGGCAGCCCGTACGTCTTGTGATATGCCAATACCAGACCATCGGCAGCTGCTTTGCTGGCAGAGTATGGGTTCGACGGTTTGAGAACAGAGCCTTCACGAAAATTACCTCTCGTTATCGAGCCATAGACTTCGTCGGTCGATATGTGCACGAATTTTTCGACACCGTATTCCAGCGCACAATTTAAAAGCACACCGACTCCGATATAATTCGTCTTCAAGAAAATTCCTTGCGTATATATACTCCGGTCAACATGGGTTTCTGCAGCGAAATTGACAACCGCATCCGGCCTGAAACTCTTGAAAATATCCTTCATCTTCCTGGCGCTCGTTATGTCCGCCTTCACAAAACGGTAACCTCTCCGTTTGTCCACCCCTTGTAGATTCTGAAGATTGCCGGCATACGTCAGTTTGTCGACGTTAAGGATCTTGCTGGACGGATACTTGGCAGCGAAGTAGCGGACGAAATTGGAGCCGATGAATCCGCATCCTCCGGTGATCAGTGTCTTCATATTCTTACTCGGATGTGATTCAGCTCAACCGTCCTTACGGGACCAGTCATAAGGTATGTCAGATCCATGCGGTGGTTTTCTGTACTCATCCGGTGTGGTGTAGTTGTAGCATTCGGTTACGACGTTCACTATCATGGCTTCCTCGTCGCTGATGCATTTGAAACCGTGCCATACGTTCTTGGGAATATGAACGAGGATATGATTGTGGTCACCTACGATGAACTCATTGATCAGCTCTTTTGTCGGACTGTCGGCGCGATCATCGTACAGAACGATCTTGGCCATGCCCTTCAGCACAGTCATGTTATCGTCCTGGATCTTGTGATAGTGCCATGCTTTTACCACGTCCGGGTAAGCGGTCGTCACGTACACCTGACCGAACTTTACGAATTCCTTATCATCGGCGCGCAGGATTTCCATTAGCCTGCCCCGTTCGTCAGGGATCAACCTTAAATTCTTGGTGACAACGCCTTCTATCGTTTTTTTGTTAGCCATTACTCTCTCCGCTTATTTCATGATCTGGACATAACTTTGATCACCTAAGATGAATTTATGTGTTCTCGGTGACTCGCTGATCTGATTGATGACGACATTCCGGCCCAATATCGAGCGGTCAATCCTCTTTTCGAGGTTACAGACCGTGGCGCCATCCATTATCACACTACATTCAACTTCGGAATTCTCAATCACTACATTATCGCCGATCGAAGAGAATGGTCCGATATAGGCCCGCAGGATCTTGGTATTCTCGCCGATGATCGCCGGACCACGAATGGTACTCTTTTCGACGATTGCACCCTTCGCTACTCTCACCTCGCCATTGACCGTCGAGTCTACGATCTTGCCCTGATTATCCGAGTTGATA
>CP070795.1:544458-548745 GCA_020343455.1 Caldifarciminota bacterium | reverse complement strand
TTTTTCGGAAGCGAATTGAGAAAATGGGGCATGAATCCCCATCTGCGTGAGCATGCCCGGATAAGGTTCACTTCGGAGTTGGATCACACCAAGATAGATCCGTCGCTCGTCTTCGTCCCGATCCCCTTTGAAGCAGCTGGCATAAGACCGCGGGTGCGAGAGAACAAGGTCTTGCGCGTAGGGCATTCGCCCACGCGGAGGACCGCCAAGGGTACGGCTGACATCATCGAATCGGTGAATAGGATAAGAAGGCATCTGAATTTCGAATTTCTGCTGATCGAAGGTGTATCGCATTCCAGGTGCATGGAGTTGAAGGCGACCTGCGACATCGGTATTGATCAGATTGGCAACTACGCCGGAACTGGTTATGGACGGAGCGGGCTTGAGTTCCTCGCACTCGGCATTCCGACGATAACCGAAATACCGAAGGAATATGAGAAACTTCTGCCGAAACAGCCGTTCATGAAGGCTACGAAGAGAAGCTTTGAAGGCGTTCTGGCTGAATTGCTGAGCAATGCCCATTTGCGCGAAGAAAAAAGAAAAGAAGGGATAGCGTGGGTCCGTGATTTTACGAATCCTAGACGGATCATTACAGAGGTATACAAGGAATATCGGAGAGCAGGTTGGATTTCTTGATCTTTGCACCGCGCATATTGACAAACTGGCATTTTGCATTAGAATTATCGCGTTGAAATATCATGCGAAATATAGACGTTACCGAATATCTTGCGCATAACAAGAGATTGGTCGATGCGGCGCTTGGTAAGTTTTTTCCCGATGAAAATCCCCTCTTCGAAATAATGTACTACTCGGTGGAAAACGGCAAGCGCATAAGGCCGATCCTGGCCATGGCGAGTTACGAAGCCAATGGCGGCCGAGATATGGACGTGATCATGCCCATCGCGTGTGGGCTTGAATTGATTCATACATATTCATTGATACACGATGATCTGCCGGCAATGGATGATGATGATTTTCGTAGAGGGAAGGCAGCTGCACACAAGAAGTTCGGCGAAGCAGTGGCAATCTTATCAGGGGACGGCTTGTACGCCTATGCTTTTGATCTTTTCTGCAAAGGTGACGGCTTAGTTGCAGAAAAGCTTGCCGTGGTCCGGGCGGTCAGTGAGGCCGTAGGACCCTCCGGTGTTGTTTACGGACAGATGCTCGACATCGGTGACACCGAAAGACTGCCCAAGACAATGAGGAGTATTCATTTGAATAAGACGGCAAAATTTATTGCGGTGGCAATCGAGGTCGGTGCGATAATGGCAAAAGCACCGGAAGACAAGATCCGTAAGCTCCATGAGGCAGGGATCTGTCTGGGCGTGCTTTTTCAATACACGGATGATATCCTGGACGTAGTTGGTGTAAAGCACTTACTGGGCAAGACACCGGGTAAGGATCAAGCAAGCGGCAAGGTCTCGGCACCTGCCGTGTATGGTATTGAGGGCGCCCGATTCAGGGCGAAACGGTATGCCGATCTAACGAAGAGGAAATTCTCAGCACTCGGCTCAGAGTTTGACATATTTTGCCGCATTACCGATTTCGTCCTGCGCCGTTCATGTTGAAACCGGAGTGACCGTTTGAGTATTCTGAAGAGAATTAAATCACCAAGAGATCTGAGGGGACTATCGCTCCGCGAATTGGAGACCTTAGCGGGTGAGATTCGTAAGGAGATAATACGTACCTGTGCATGCACCGGCGGACACGTGGCACCGTCGCTTGGTGTTGTTGAATTAACCCTGGCTTTATACCGTGTCTTCGATGCCGAACGTGATAAGATCATCTGGGATGTAGGCCACCAAACGTATGCGCAGAAGTTGATCACGGGGCGTGCGTCCAGATTCAACACACTACGCACCTACAAGGGCATCAGTGGGTTCCCCAAGCGATTGGAATCCAAGTACGATGTCTTCAATACCGGCCATTCCTCGACATCACTGTCTGCAGCCACCGGTTTTGCCCTTGCACGCGACTATCGCGGCGACAACTATGATATCGTCAGTGTTATCGGCGATGGTTCGCTCGGGGCCGGGATGGCTTTCGAGGCCTTGAATCACATCGGCCACCTTAAGAAGGATGTGATCGTGGTCCTCAATGACAACGAACGCTCGATCGGCGAGAGCGTCGGCGCCCTGTCGCAGTACTTGAACAAGGTCATAACGACGAGGACTTACAATCGCTTCCGAGACGACCTGTGGAAGTTCCTCGGCCGCTTCCCTCCGTATTTCAGGGATCGGGGAAGGAATCTGGCAAAGCGCATTCAGGAAGGGCTCAAGGGTCTTGTCGCGCCTTCGGTGATCTTCGAGGAACTGGGTTTCAGATATATCGGGCCCCTAAATGGCCACAAACTCGGCGAACTCATCGACACATTTTCGAGGCTCAAGGAGATTCGCGGACCGCGGATTGTACATGTCGTTACCAAGAAGGGCAAGGGTTTTCAGCCCGCGGAGAGGAATCCGGAGACTTTCCACGGTATCGGCAAGTATTGCGTCGAAACCGGAGAGGTCGGAGACAAAGCGACTTCATACACTGCCGTCTTCGGTGATACCCTGGTGGAATTGGCAAAAGCGAACAAGAAGATCGTGGCAATTAGTGCCGGTATGACATTGGGTACTGGTTTGAAACGGTTCAGTCAGGAGATTCCGGAAAGATTCTATGATGTAGGCATTACCGAACAACACGCCGTCACCATGGCCGCCGCGTTGGCGCTCGACGGTTACATACCTGTATGCGCCATTTATTCAACATTTCTGCAGCGTGCTTACGATCAGGTCATCCACGACGTAAGCCTGCAGAATGCGCCGGTAATATTCGCGGTCGATCGGGCAGGACTCGTGGGAGAGGACGGCCCGACACACCACGGACCGTTTGATCTTTCATATTTCGGATGTATACCGAACATGGTGGTATCATCGCCTCGCGACGGTACGGAACTGATTGCACTCCTCAAGACGGCAGTGAAGTACAGGGAAGGTCCCTTCGTTATCCGCTATCCAAGGTCCTCCTGCACAATGCGCAGCGTGAGACCGGAGCCGCTTGTTGTCGGGGGCTGGGAGACAATCCAGCAGGGCAGAGGATTCGCCGTCGTGGCGATCGGTTCGATGGTTGAGCAGGCGCAGGGTGCGCTGTCGATTCTGAAGAAGAGAAACTTGAATCCGACGCTTGTCAATGCGCGTTTTGTCAAACCCATCGATAAGACCCTACTCAATAGGCTGATCGGAAAGGTGAAGACGATCTTTGTCGTTGAAGAGAATGCAAGCCATGGGGGGCTGGGAAGTACTTTACAGAGGTACTACGGCGAAAGGGATATCAGGATGAGGATTCACTGTATAGGCTTGCCGGATGATTTTGTCGAGCACGGCGCCAGAAAGATGCTCCTGAGAATAACAAAATTAGATGCGGAGGGTATCGCTAAAAGAATCATCTCTTCTTTATGATATTTCTTCTATCACTCGTGATCTTCACTCAATTCGGTATTCCTTATGATAGTAGGGTGTATGTCGACCCTGAGGGTGAATTAGTCATTTATGCTCGGTATTGGCAGGGGACGCTGCTCAGCATCGATACTGTGAAGACGATCGAGGATTTCATTGCTTCCGGTTTTGAAGAGTACAATCGCGAGTTGTTACTTAGGGAGTTGAAGCAGCATATGGCAAAGACCGGGGGTTACGCAAGCAAGGGCTTGTTCGGAACATTCGAAATTCCCCTACCCAAGGGTGGATTCAGTGATTTTATGGGAGAGACGGGCAAACTGGATGTCGGCGGTTACGTGAAGATAACGGTCGGTGGTAGTGAAACATTCGTGTCGAATGTACCGGGCATTGCCGGACCTTCGTTATGGCCCGAGCTGGAAATGAACCAGGAAATGGCGGTCAATCTCGACGGCCAGGTTGGTGATAGAGTGAGGGTATTCATAGATCACAATTCAGAGAGGATCAATGAGAGCCAGAACAAGATAACGGTTACATACCGGGGACGTGAAGACGAGATAGTACAGGAAATCGAGGGCGGTGATACCCAGTTGAAGATACCGGCGACCACATACACCGGCGATATCCCCTCACACCGGGGACTATTCGGCATCAGGTCAAATGCAAAGCTGGGCCCCCTGGATCTGGTCGCGATTGCTTCGAACGAACAGACCCAGCACCAGGAGATCGATATCGAGGGAAACGTGCAGGCACAGGCTGATACGATATGGGACCGTGAGTATCAGAAGCGGCGGTTCTTCTGGCTCGGTACCTACGAGACGATAATACCCGAATCGTTGGAGGTTTACATTGA
>CP070795.1:540042-544358 GCA_020343455.1 Caldifarciminota bacterium | reverse complement strand
TGATGTAACAGGGGGCCGCCATATTTTCGACTATTATTACAAAAGAGGAGAAAATGAAAATTAACTTAAAAAGACTTCTCTGGGTAATATTCGTTGTTCTTTATGCTGGTCTGTTTTTTTTCAACTGCCTGAAACCGTTCGACAACTGGCTCCTACCCTACCTCTATACGATGATCCTCATCGTCTGGCTTGCCTATGAATACTACAGAAAAAATCTCTTCTTTCAATCAGGACTCATACCCGATAACCTTTATTTCTGGCTGCCGCGAGCCCTGTTCGCTTTCTTCTTCTACTCCTCTTTTGTTGTCGGCATTGCCACGATCATATGGTGGCCGAAGAACGCAATCGGACTTTATCCGTACGTCAACATTCTGGGCATTGCCGCACTTGTAATATCCATATATATGCGCCAGAAGGTTTTCCGGAATAAGCCGTCAGACCAGAAAGCTACCTCTGGATTCTATTTGAGTGTCCTGTTGTTAACCGCGTCACTCCCGTTCGGTTACTCCTCGCTCTTTCTGATCGCATATGTCATACTCATTGGAACACCGTTGATCTACTGGAACTACCGCCACGAAAGGAAAGTCTTGGCTTCCTTCATGGATCACCTGAAAAAGCAGGGAATCGATGCGACTAAAGGCATCGATTACGCAAAGCAGTGGGAAAAATATCTGTCCGGTATCGCAAAAAAATCGAAGCAGAAGTAACGCCCCAAATGCATTCATCTTTGTTCAGAACGTCGCTCACCACATGTCTGCTATTGCTTTGCATCGCATGCTGCGACCGCGAACAGAGAACCGGTGAACAACGGATCGTTTCACTATCTCCGGCAATGACAGAAATGCTGTTCAGCATGGGTGCGGGCGATAGAATCGTGGGCGTAACCACCTTCTGCGACTTCCCTCCCCAAGCGAAAAAGATCACCAAGGTGGGTGATTTCTCGCATCCCTCGATCGAACGGATCATCGCGCTCAAGCCTGACCTGGTGATCGTCAATCTTCCTGAACAGATGCGGATCAAGAAAGACCTCGACCGGCTGAAGATTACAACCTTCGTCTCCTCCCCGCATTCGCTTTCCGAAATCTACACGGAGCTGTCCGCCTTGGGCACGACCCTCGGCCTGTATGAGGTCGCGGATTCACTCATTTCCTACATGAAACAGAATATTGAACCTGTACATAAACTGCGGCGCAAGAAAGTCTATGTCGAGATCTCACCCAGACCCATTGTCACCATCGGAGTTGCGACATTCCTCAATGACTTGATACGGGAAGCAGGAGGAGAAAATATCTTCGCCGATCTAGACAAGGATTACCCGACCGTCAGCCAGGAAGCGGTAATCGCTCGAGACCCGGAAATAATCATCGTGTTACATCCCCAGGACATAACCGGACGGATCGGCTGGCAGCGTATCCGGGCAATAAAAGAAGGGCGTGTCCACGCCGGCCTTAACCCGGATAACCTCATGCGGCCGGGCCCAAGGCTGGTCGAAGGTTACAGGGCACTAAAGGAGATCATCGATGACTAAGACGGCGCTCATAACCATCATCTTCCTCGCTGCCGTGGTGATCGGCATCCTCGTCGGCCCGACACCGCTCGATGCACAGATAATGCAGCTCCGTGTTTGGAGGGTCATTCTCGGTATCTTTGCCGGCGGCGTACTGGCCTTCTGCGGATGTCTGCTCCAGGGGCTCTTTGGCAATCCCCTCGTCGAACCGTATACCCTTGGATCTGCATCCGGAGCCGCGTTGGGCGCGTCGGTCGGCATCCTCGTTTTCGGAGCAATAAGCCCGGTCCTAGCATTCCTTGGCTCACTCGGCGTCGGTTTCTTCGTGTACACGATCGCCCGTATCGAAGGCGGATTATTGAGGGACCGCCTCATCCTTGCCGGCGTGGTCATGAGCTTCTTGTGTTCCTCCCTGGTCATGATCATCATGGTAATGGGCGGGCGTGAATTATATGAAATACTCTATCTGTTAATGGGCTATCTCGGAATCATCATCAACGATTCCAACCGATTGATGATCATCGCACTCATAATAATCGCCCTCGGCCTCGTTGCCTTCCTCTACAGGTTCCACAGGGAACTCGACATCATCTCGCAGGGAACCGAAACCGCGGCTGGACTGGGCATCAACATCCAGTTTTTTTCACTCATCGTGTTCTTCTCGACCACACTCCTCATCGGGTTGGTCGTATCTCTGGTCGGTGCAATCGGTTTTGTTGGATTGATCATACCACATGTCTCCAAACTTCTTTTCGGGCCAAAGCATCGCTTCAATCTCGGCGCTTCTTTCATTCTCGGCGCCACGTTTCTGCTCCTCGCCGATACTCTGTCGAGAATCATCACCGTCTATGAACTTCCCGTCGGTGTTGTTACTTCATTGGTCGGCGTTCCATTTTTCATCTACCTATACAAGAGATGATCGCATTCCGCGCAAAAAGCATAAGCTTCAGTTACGATGTGAACAGAGTAGTAGAAGATGTAACCCTCTCGCTCACCGAGAGCGAATTTGTCGGAATCATCGGACCGAATGGCGCTGGCAAATCAACGATGCTGCGCCTCATGTGCGGCATATTGAAACCGGCGGCCGGCGAGATCGAACTCTTCGGCGCCGAGCTTTCTGGACAACCTCAAAGGAAAGTCGCCCAACGAGTTGCCTTCGTTCCCCAGGAAACACACTTTGCTTTAAATTTTGCGGTCGAAGAGGTGGTCATGACCGGACGTTATCCGTATCAGCGTCCGTTCGCCAGGGAAAAAAAGGAGGATTTCGAAGCCGTAAACAACGCGATCAACGTCGCCGCCGTCGATGATCTGCGCAAACGGCCCGTCAATTCCCTTTCCTCGGGTGAAAGACAGCGCGTCGTCATTGCCCGGGCACTTGCCCAATCTCCACAGATGCTGCTGCTCGATGAACCAACAAGCCACCTCGACCTCCACCATCAATGTGCGATAATGGAACTGCTCAAGAAGTTGAATACCAGAGGTCTAACGGTTGTGGTGGTACACCACGACCTTAACCTCGCAAGCCTCTATTGCCAGCGTCTCGTGCTCATGCATCGTGGGCGAGTTAAAGCTACCGGCACACCGCATGAATTGATCAAGCAGAAAATTCTCAAGGAGGTCTACGAAACCGAAGTTCTCGTCATGGAACACCCGGATAAAGGTGTCCCCCAGGTGTTCCTGCGTAGCGGGTAATATCATGAAGATCATAAATGAGAAGATCTGTGTTCAGACACATGGACCAGGAGACCTGGTGAACATCACGGACGAGATAGCTGCTCACCTGGATGCAACGAAATTGAAGACCGGCAACGTCATCATCTTCCATATAGGTTCGACTGCGGCGATCACAACGTTCGAGTATGAGCCTGGCATGATACAAGATATGCAGGAATTGTACGAGCAGATCGTTCCCAGTGATAAGCACTACCATCACGACGAAACGTGGGGTGATGCCAACGGGTTCAGCCACCTCCGTGCCGCCCTTCAAGGTCCGTCGCTGACCATTCCTTTCCTGAACGGCAAGTTGGTGCTCGGAACCTGGCAGCAGGTCGTACTCGCTGAATTCGATAATAAACCCAGGAAAAGACAGGTAGCGATCCAATTCATCGGTGAATAACAACACATGGGGTCAAATCTCTACTTTGAACAAGTGTATGATACGATAGAACGACATCGCATCGCGGTCGTGTTCAAAGTAGAGATTTGACCCCATGAGCTCTCAATCTATGACGTCTATGATCTCTATTTGGGAGCGGTTCTTCAGTATTATCTCTGGCTTGCCCCGGTATTCCTTTATCAACCCTTTAACCCGGACACGCCGGTTCAAGTAGTGGCTCTCCGGATGCGGAGGAAATTTGTCAAAATCGCTCGCGAAGATTACTGCGGTGAAATACCGGCGCCAATCTCGGTGAAAATTTAAAAAACAGACTTTACCCGTATTGTTGGATGCCACGATCTTGCCTTCAACGATCTTTGTCTCGTTGTAGTAATTATCCGCCTCATCCCAGGGAATGATCTCAATACCCTTGAGCCGTGCAGCCGTTCCGGCGATCATTGTATCTGTGGTATCCGAAATCTGAAAGACCGGAAATGCCCAAAGCCCGTGGCGGTTGCGGATCGCGAGTTTTTCCATTTCCCGCATCAATGCTGCATAGAGCGTGTCCGGAGGGTAGAAACGCAGCTCGGCATACCCCAGTCTCACCATCTCCGCATTGACATTGAGGTCACCTACGAATACGTATCTCAGGAGCCTTCCGTAGTCATCTCTGTCGGTCAGATCCCGTTCGAGGCGCACGTCTTTGTTCATGAT
>CP070795.1:535613-539942 GCA_020343455.1 Caldifarciminota bacterium | reverse complement strand
TGACTGACTAGTCAGTCATTATATCCAGTACAGCCCTTCTGTCAAGAAGTTTCGTACATTGTCGCGTAATGTGTCCGGTGGGTGTACTTGGGCGGGATGCTGCTAGCCTTACGCCTCAAACACCGCGCTGCATGGTAACAGAGCATTACCGGTCATTCTCTGACTCGATCAGGGGCCCCGGGGAACCCGGGCAACGGCTAGTCATTGCGAGCGAACGCAGTTAGCGCGGCAATCTGCACTATGATACCCTGTTTTGCTGCGAAAAACGAGGGTCTCCTCAATTCTACAGCTTTATGGAAGATGTAGGCGAGATTGGCATCAGCTCTCCGTACCTTCTGTCGAAAACGCCCCTTCACTCGTTGGCGAGACACTGAATTTTTCGACAAAACAGAGGTTTTCGGAAAAATTCGTGTTGACATCACGTCGATTTGATATAGAATAGTACGTAAGGAGGAAAGATGGCGGATGGTATGGAGAAACAGCTTCAGCCAGGCGATGTATTGTTCAACGAAGGTGACCGTGGCGAAATCATGTATCTTATTCGTGAAGGCAAAATCAAAATCACCAAAGGTAAAGGTGATGAGGAGAAGACTCTTGCCGTTTTGAAAGAGGGGGATTTCTTCGGTGAGATGGCGATCATCGACGGCTCGCCGCGTTCAGCTGGAGCAGTTGCCGTGACGCCAGTTTCACTATTAGTTATAGACAAAGAATCATTCAAAGAGAAATTGAGCGAGAATCCACTCATAGAGTATGTGCTCGAAACATTGACCCGCCGGCTGCGGACGGCGGATGAACAGATAAGGCTCCTAACCATCAAGAGCGAAGAGAGAAGGGTTTTAGCCCATATTATCACAAAGGCAAAGGAGACCGGCCGTGAAACGGATTCAGGTATCGAAATAACACCCTTTTCTTTCGAGAATCTCGCGAACATCACAGGAATGAGCGAGGTCAAGGTGAAGGACTATGTGAACAAACTGGTTCAAGTCAATTTGGTGACGCTTCACGAAAATGCCTTGATTATAAGAGGTATTGGTGATTTGGACGATTATCTGCGATACATCGCATTGAAAGAGAAGTTCGAGAAGATATAACGTAATTCAGCACATTACCATCAGTACATGGCTATGTCGATCGAATCTAGACGAGTAATAGAACTGAGGCTCGAGCAGTTACATAAAGCAATGGCGTCTTCAGACGTTCTGAAAGACCCAAGAAAGTATGCCGATCTTTCCCGCGAGTATAAGAAGTTGGAGACCCTCATTAGTAAGTTCAAGGAATACGATAGAATTGAAAACGAGATCGCCGGAGCCAAAGAATTAATGCTCAGCCAGGAATCTGAGTTGCGAGAGGTCGCAGAAAAGGAGTATAACGTTCTCCGGGATCGACTGCAGGCGATCAGTGACGAGATCGAGGACATGTCGAACCCCGACTATGATGAGTTTCAGAAGAATTGCATCGTCGAAATAAGGGCAGGTACCGGAGGCGACGAAGCATCATTGTTCGCGGCGGATCTCTTCAGAATGTACCAGAAATTCGTGGAAGCCCACCGTTTCAAAGCGGAGATACTTTCCTCGCACGCCAGCGACATTGGTGGATACAAGGAGATCATTTTTCTGATCAGCGGGACGAATGCCTATCGTCTACTCAGGTTCGAAAAGGGTGTGCACCGCGTACAGCGTATTCCGAAAACTGAAGCCGGAGGTCGAATCCACACCTCTACGGCGACGGTCGCCGTACTCCCCGAAGTGGAGGAGACGCAGCTGGCGATCGATCCGAACGATCTTAGAGTGGATACATTCCGGGCCGGCGGTCACGGTGGGCAGAACGTTAACAAAGTTTCTTCGGCAGTCCGATTGACGCATCTGCCAACGGGGATGGTTGTGGTCTGCCAGGATGAAAGGTCGCAGCATAAGAATCGCGAAAAGGCGATGAAGATACTGCGCGCGCGCCTGGCCGAGGCGGAGCAACAGAAGAGAGATGCCGAAATTCACGAGCAGCGCCAGAAACAGGTTGGCACAGGGGACCGGAGTGAGAAAGTGAGAACGTACAATTTTCCGCAGAACCGTATTACCGACCACCGGGTCGGCCTCACCCTTTATAAACTCGACAGCATAATGGACGGTGAGCTTGATGAAGTCATCGATGAGCTTGAGAAACATGAGAGATCTGGTAAAGACAGTAAGTGAAGAGTTGAAGGCAGACCGGGCTGAGGCAGAGAGGATCATTGCCGCGCTGCTCGACCGGCCGCTTTATGAACTGTACGCGACGGACAGAATAAGCGAACGCGAGCAGGGTACGATCTCGGCGGCCGTAGAGAGGATGAAAAGAGGCGTTCCCGTCGAATATCTGACCGGACGGGTGCAATTCAGAGACCATGTGTTGAGTATTCACCCGGGCGTTTTCATCCCGAGGCTCGAGACCGAGTACCTTGTTGAGCTCATTCAGAGGGAACTGCAGAGAGCACCTGCGAAGATCCTTGAGATCGGAACCGGTTGCGGTGCGTTGAGCGTTGCCCTAGCATTCATTTATCCGGATTCACGTATAGTTGCGACCGATATTTCTCGCGTTGCGATCGAGAACGCGCGGCAAAACGTTGATAACTTTAGATTGGCGCCAAGGGTGCGCATAGTGCAATGCGACATGTACGAAGGCATTGGGGGTAGATTCGATCTAATCATATCCAATCCCCCCTATGTCCCGCGGGCGCGTTTGAAAAAATTACCGAAGAGCGTGAGGGATTTCGAGCCGATGAGGGCGCTCGACGGTGGAGAAGAGGGCGTTGAATTTGTACAAAAGTTGATAGAAGGATGCGGTTCTCGTTTGTCCGACGGCGGTCTCATGGCCATTGAGATCGATGAAGAAGCAGTGAACATTATCGAATCGATGTTGCGCAAGCAAAGGATCTATTCGTTCCGTTTTCACAAGGACCTATTTGGTAGATGGCGGTATCTGTTCATTGGAGACCATGATGAAGAAGGCTAAAATAATAGTCAACAGGAAAAAACCTGATGCCAGAAAGAACCTCCGCATTGCCGAACAGGCATTGCGCGCGAAGGGATTCGATATCTCTGAGCGGCCTGATTTCATCATCGCACTTGGCGGTGACGGCACACTCCTGGCAGCAGCGAATAGCTACGGAAGAAAAGGCATTCCTATCCTCGGCGTGAACATAGGAGGTCTGGGTTTTCTCACCAACGTGACTTTCAGGGAATTGCCGAAGACGCTCGTTGAGATCCTGGAGAAAAAATTCACAATCGAAAGACGCATGGTGATGAAAGCGGTCTTAGATCGAAAAGTATTCTACGCCCTCAATGATTTTACGATCAGCACACGTGCACCTGGACGTGTCGTTGAGTTTTCTGCAGTGATAAACAGAGAATACGTGTGCCGCTTCATTGCCGACGGCATCATCGTCGCGACGCCCACCGGTTCTACCGCATATTCGCTTGCAACCGGCGGTCCGATCTTGCTTCCTGAAACAGAAGCGATAATATTGACACCGATAGCTCCGCACACTTTATCGGTTCGACCGCTCGTCCTGCCAGCATCGCACAAAATAGAAGTACAGATCGGCAAGAAGGGTAGTGCCGTGTTGGTGGCGGATGGGCAGCGGTGCCAACTCATGCGCAGGAACCATAGCATTTATTTCGAAAAGGCAGATTACCACGTAAAACTTCTGAAACCAGTGCATACCACGTTCTTCAGCACACTACGTGAGAAAATGCAGTGGGGCGGGAGAGAGGATGCTTAAATTCCTGCAGATCAGGAATTTCGCTTTGATGGAAGATATCAGCCTGGAGTTCGAAGGAGGGCTTACCGTGGTAACGGGTGAAACCGGTGCCGGCAAGTCGATGATCGTCAGCGCCATCTCCTCCCTCTGTGGTACGCGGATTGATGACGATGCAATCCGCACAGGTAAACGGACAGCCGAAATAACGGGAATTTTCGAAGTTGGACGGTCAATCAGAGAACGTCTCGAGGAGTCGGGGATCGGATCGGAGAACGAGATGATCATACGGCGGAACATAGAGAAGGGCAAGCGTCAGAACTGTTACATAAACGACCGGATGGTAAGTCTGAATTTTCTGCGTGACATCGCCCGCCATATGGTCGATCTCATTGGGCAGCACGAGAATCAATCGCTGTTTGATAAGCGTAATCATCTTACTCTTCTCGATGCCTACGCGGGGCTCGACGGAGCAAGGAAGGAATACGCGGATATGTTCAACGAATACCGCGGTCTTCAGAACAAGCTCAAAATGCTGCTCGAAGAAATTGAGGCGAGGGATGAGAGGATCGATTACCTCAAATTCCAGATTGACGAAATCA
>CP070795.1:531149-535513 GCA_020343455.1 Caldifarciminota bacterium | reverse complement strand
ATTGACCGTGGTACTCACTTCAAGAGTATCATTTTCTTTGTCTCGATGAAACGATCGCCTACCTGCAGCTTGCAGAAATAGACACCCGCGGGAAGGTCATGTGTCTCGAAGTAAACAGAATACTTGCCCGGTTTCTGAAAGGCGTTTACCAACGTCTGCACCTCTATGCCCCTAACATCATAGATCCTCAGGATCACTCTGGATGATTTTGGCAACTCATAAATGATTGACGTTCTGGGGTTGAACGGATTTGGATGGTTTTGATGGAGCCAAGAGCCAGCCGGCAAACCGGACGAAGGTCCTGAATCGACACCCACAATGATGTCCAGTGCATCATTGATTAGACGTGTGTGACTATAGATAGACGGATCATCCTCGGGTAGATTGATTGGTATCTCCTTAGGCCCTGGTCCCGTCGTGTAGTAGGGGAGCACCCAGCTTTGGAAAATGTTGTGGTCTGGCTCCACATTCATCGCTCTCACAAGGTTGAACCAATCCATCGTTCCATCATAATAGGTTTGATCGTCGTACTCACCTACTTCCCATGCCTGACTGTTCCAATAGATGTCGGTAAAGATGATGCCGAACGCTATGCCTCGAGCTTCAAGAAACGATTTCAACTCCGCGAGATCGGCCGCTAAGTCGATGTCTATTCCGAATGAGATATACTGGTCGATCCGTGGACCGTTAACATCCAGATGCAGGAACGGGAGCGAAACACCTCTTGCCTCCAGTGCGATGATCCACTCCTTGAACTGATCAACGCTCACCTCCGGATAGAGGTCAATTTGTCCAATAGGAATCGACGGATACCATGATTGCATCTGTAGAATGTATGCAGAGACGTGATCCGCCAATATTCCGAGCGAATCGACGAGGCAGGGTCTGGGGTCTGTCTGGCCTGTATAGATGTAGAAATACGCAGGGAGCCATTGCCTTATGGGCTCGTCCATCGCTAGGTAGCGGACGATTCCGCCGTTTGCCTGTACGTTTTGAATGACATTAATGGATCCGTTGAGCGTCAGGGAGTATACGTGTTGGCTTGTCGAGCATTCCACGGGATCTACGGACATGACTGGCCCGGCAAAAAAGGACTCAATTGCGATATCAATACCCCACTGTCCCAACATGGAGAACGCCTGAACATTCACCAAGTTATCGAGGTAATTCATACCGCAGGTTAGGGCTGGATTCACATTGCAGCTCCAGCCTTCGCTGCCCACCTGTCCGCTATAGAACTTGAACACGTCAATCCTGGCTCTCGCCAGGGTCCACCTCTCAGGCGCTGTGAAAAGCTCTAACATGTCCACGCTTGCGACATTAGGAGTAAACCAAACACGATCCTGCACTGACTGCGGTCGTGCAGGAAGATCATTCACCGTAAGAATCATCGACAGAATAGTGATAATGCATCCAATTACGAACTTCATGGCTATTTAAACCTTCTGAAAGCTCTGTTCATCTTTGCACTTACACCGATTCTATTATACCATAGATCTCATCCTCTTTCTACTCCTGTGCACTTTTTCTTTATGCACCGAGGTCGCACCATATTAGTAATTCTCTGCTATTGATCCCACCTCTTCCATTTATTCAGTCCGCTTGCAAAATGAGCACGGACACTAATTCCATCATTGCATAAATCACATGGGTACTTATGCGATATTAGGCGCATTTTTTGCATTATGTATTCCAAAACGGTAACGTTTAGGGAACGGCTCAAGTTACTCATATTAAACAGAATACACAGCACGCTGGATCAGAGGTTTTTAGATCAATTTGTAAGGAGCCTTGATATGGAACTGTTGACCGACAAAGAAAAGCAGGCGCAGCCCGAAGTAACAAGTACCGTACCTGTCGAGGAGGAGCTAAAGAAGGAAGAACGGTCCTCGGCGATCGAGGAGAAACTGAAGATCGAAAGCAGGGCCCGTAATGGAGCAAATTGGTTTTTCTGGATCGCCGCGCTATCTCTGATCAATTCGATCATAACAATGACTGGAAACGATTGGGGATTCATAATCGGTCTCGGCGTCACGCAGATCTTCGATGCAATTGGAGCGGAATTAGGCGCACGTGCCGTGGCATTCGGCTTCAATGTTTTCGTTGCGGGTGTTTTCGTTTTCTTCGGCGTTTTCGCACGCAGGCGGCGCAACTGGAGCTATATCATTGGAATGATTCTATACGCGTTCGACGGGCTACTGTTTCTCGCCGCGGGAGATATATTAAGCATTGGTTTCCATGTGTTCGTTCTCTTTTGGATATTCAACGGCTTCCAGGCCAACAGGGTGCTCGAGAGGCATCACGGCTGATCAGTTGTGAAGAGATTGTAGGAATCGCTTAGATTTACAGAACCGAATGCAGGAGCTCCCGGAGGCTGGCAGACAATTGACATTTCTTGTTTCGGGGAACAGGCCATTTTATAGTCGACATTCTTCCCTAAAATCACTCCATCCATTATGAGAGAAACCCGCGCCTATGGCCCGCTCCGTTTTTCCAGACCACCTGGAGGACTAGATTTTTCGTTCTGGGCCGCCCCGTTTTTCTAGACCGCTTCCCGGATTGATATTTCCGTTTTTAGGCCGCCCGGGATATGTTGGATACGTTCCACACGCCGAGAATCCTACGCAACATGTTTCCGTATAACATGTTGTAATCTAAAGAATTACGTGAAAAAGAATGCACGGCCAGGCAATAAACTTGACACTGCACTCTATATAGTTTATATTATGAATAATTACTAAAGTTAATTATTAACACTCTATAACAATGGCTGAAAAAGACAAACATATTTCGAGATTGGTAGAGCTGATCTTCAAGCTCCGGAAAAAATGCACGCTGAAGGATCTATTCCTCGTGAAAAAAGTGGGCATTTCATACGCCGAGTACAACTGTCTCATCCAGTTCAATGATGCCGACACAATCGGCATGAAGGAGCTTGCTGCAAGGCTGGATATCACTCCCGCCGGTGTCACACGGATCGTCAGCTCTCTCGATGAGAGAGGGATCGTAGAGCGGCGGATTGATCGTAAGGACCGAAGGGAAATAAATGTTGTCCTGACCAGGAAAGGCAAGAGGATCGTACAGGACATTCACCAAGCATCCCTGGATCTCCACAGGGAGATTGTCAAGCACATCAATCCGAAGGACTGTGAGTCGATAATCCAAGGGATCGAGCAACTGACGAACGCTGTCGCCATGTGGCTCGATCGTCACAAAGAGAAGGAGCTCAAGCGTTGATGATACGTCATGGGCATTGAGAAGAGGTAGAACCGATGAACGTAAAACAAAGAACATATCTCAGGGAAACGTTCGGCAGCCGCGTCACATTCGACGAAACGGAACGCAAGCTGTACGGACACGACATAGCGGCGATTCCGAAACTCATCAAACCGCTTATCGGAAATACGGTCCCGGAGGCGGTAGTGCAACCCATCAATGAGGCAGAGCTCATCGAGCTCGTCAGGTGGGCACGGGCTCAGAACATACACCTGACTCCGAGAGGGAAGGCTTCATCGGGTTATGGCGGTGTGATCCCCGTCAAGAAGGGCCTCGTTGTCGATTTCTACCGCATGAAGAAGGTGTTCGACATAGACGGGGAGGTGCTTACCGTCACTGTCGAGCCTGGAATCACCTGGGAGAAACTCGACAAGGAGCTCATGCGTGCGGGCCTCACGCTCAGGCTGTACCCGACCAGCTACCCTTCCTCGTCGGTCGGTGGGTGGTTGGCCCAGGGAGGCGCCGGTATTGGAAGCTACGAGTACGGATACTTCCGCGACAACGTCCTGTCGGCGCGGGTGGTGCTTCCGACCGGTGATGTCCGTGAGTTTACGCGGGACGACCTCGAGCTCATCGCCGACGCCGAGGGAATCACAGGCATGATAAGCAGGGTGACGCTCTCGGTGCAGCCATACGAAGAGCTCGATGTAATTGCACTCGGCTGCCCGGACGCTCATGACCTCCAGAATCTGATCGACTCCATCATCAAAAACAAGCTGCCGATATGGTCGATGCTCTTTATAAATCCACGGATGGCGGAGATGAAGAACCGTGCACCGCTGCTCGAACATCACGGGCACCCGGTAGAGCCTCGCGTACAGCTCCCGGCTTCGTATGTCACGACGATCGCATTCCGCGCCAAGGACTCGGATAGGGTACGCACGGCTTTGGAGAGCCTCGTCAAGCAGTGCGAGGCCGAGATCCTGAGTGACCGGATTGCACATCACGAATGGGAGCACCGCTTCAAGCTCATGGTGGTAAAGCGTCTCGGGCCTTCGCTCGTCCCAGCCGAGGTGATCGTCCCATTGAATAGTCTCGGTGATGTCATGACGGAGATCGAGCATAAGGTCAACCAGCCGGTCGTAAAG
>CP070795.1:526653-531049 GCA_020343455.1 Caldifarciminota bacterium | reverse complement strand
ACGAAGAAACCCAAAAGAGTGGGACGCGGTCCTGGCTCAGGGCACGGAAAGACCTCCACACGCGGCCATAAAGGCCATCAACAGCGATCCGGATTCCGCAAGAAACTGGGCTTTGAAGGTGGGCAGATGCCTCTTACGATAAGAATTCCAAAGCGCGGATTCATCAATGTCTTCAAGGAACAGTACGAAATTGTAAATCTCGAGAATCTCAGCAAGTTCGAGCCTAACACGGAAATCACTCCCGAGCTACTGAAAGTCAAGGGATTGATCAAAGGTAGGAACAAAGTGAAAATACTCGGTAATGGAGAACTCTCCATACCGCTAACGGTCAAGGCCCACAGATTTTCGAAATCGGCGCGCGAGAAGATATTGAAAGCGAAAGGAAAGGTCGAGCAGATCACATGATCTCAACGTTCGGCAACGTATTCAAGGTTCCAGAATTAAAGAAGAAGCTCCTCTTCACACTCTTCGCGGTAGCAGTCTACCGCCTCGGTGCTCACCTGCCGCTCCCCGGCATCAATGCCCAGGCGCTTGGATTGCTGATGCAGCAGTTGAAGCAACAGGGGTCGATATTCGGCATGTACGATATCTTCGTTGGCGGAGCGCTTTCGCGGGCGGCGATCCTCTTCCTTGGCGTCATGCCTTACATCTCGGCATCGATCATCTTCCAGTTGCTTGGCTCAGTGTTTCCGCAGATCGAAAGACTTCAGCGCGACCAGGCCGGCCGGAGGAAGATAACTCAATACACAAGATATCTAACGGTTGGCCTAGCAGCCTTCCAGGCGATCAGTATCTCGATCTTTCTGGAGAGTCAGAAGTTTACGGGCGCAACAGGGGTCATTCCCATTGTGTTCAACCCTGGCTGGGCATTCAGGCTCACGGCCATGCTGACCCTGACGTGCGGGGCAATATTTGCTATGTGGATCGGTGAGCAGATCACTGAAAAGGGTATCGGTAACGGTATCTCCTTCTTGATATTCATCGGTTGTCTCGAAGAGTATCCTAGTTACTTCCTCCGCACGATACAATTGGTCATGACCCAAGGGCTCTCAATCATAAACCTGGTACTGGTGATCTTGATCATGGTCCTTATCGTCGCCGCCGTCGTCATAATGACACAGGCTGCGCGACGCATCCCTGTCCAGTATCCCAAGCGGATCGTAGGCCGCAGAATGTACGGAGGACAGTCGACCTTCTTGCCACTACGCGTCAACACCGCCGGCGTCATCCCGATCATCTTTGCGCAGGCCCTCGTGGTCTTCCCGGGTACTGTCGCCGCCTACGTTCCGGCGTTGCAGACAATCACTCAGATCTTCAGGCCAGGATATTTCCTGTACGACATTGTATTCTTTTCATTGATCGTCTTCTTCACCTATTTCTATACATCGGTGGTATTCAATCCGGTGGAACTGTCTGATAACATGAAGCGGTACGGCGGGTTCATTCCGGGCATCAGGCCGGGACCCAGGACAGCTAATTACGTCGACGGCGTCCTCTCGAAAATCACTCTGCCGGGAGCACTGTTTCTCGGTTTCATCGCGCTTGTACCTTGGTATTTAATAAATTTCCTCAATGTACCATTTTACTTTGGCGGAACGACCCTTTTGATCATCGTCGGTGTTGCCCTTGATACGCTGCAGCAGATAGAATCACAATTGATGATGTACCACTACGAAGGTTTCATGAAGCGAGGGAAGATCAGGGGACGTCGATGAGGATACTGCTTTTCGGCCCGCCAGGCGTCGGTAAAGGTACGCAGGCACAGCTTCTCGCTGAAAAATACGACATGGTGAGACTGTCCTCCGGAGATCTATTACGCGAAGAAGTATCCCTGAGCAGTCCAACCGGCAAGAAGGTCGAGCAGTTTCTCAAAAAAGGACATCTTGTACCTGACGATATCATATATGAACTCGTCGACAGCTTCCTTCTTGAAAATAAGGAGTCGGATATTCTCTTCGATGGATTTCCAAGAAACCTCAATCAGGCGCGCAGCCTTGAGAAGAGTCTCGCTCAATTAGGGCAGACCATCGACATTGCGTTTGAGATGCATTTGAACGATGAAGATCTGATAAATAGGCTGACGGACCGGCGTTACTGCCCAAAATGCGGTCGCATATACAACTCCACTTCGAACCCTCCGAAAGCCGAAGGCATCTGCGATGTCGATCGAGTAAAGCTCTCAAGAAGGGAAGATGATAATCCAGATGTCATCAAGAGAAGGCTTGGAATCTACAAGGACGAAACACAGCCGCTCGTCAATTACTACAAATCATTGAATATCTATCGCCGCATCGACGCGAAGGGAAATCAGGAAGAGGTGTTAGGGAGAATCAGCGAAGCCGTTAATGGGTACATTGATAACAAATGCAGAAGCAATTGAACGTATTAAGATCGCCGGCCGCATCCTTGATCAAGTATTCAAGGGCATCGAGAAGATGGATCTGACAGGCATGAAGACCATCGATTTGAACGACCGTATCGACACGATGATACGTCAACACGGCGGGGTCCCGGCTTTTCTTAACTACCGTGGGTTTCCGAAGAGTTGCTGTGTATCGCTGAATAATGAAGTCGTCCACGGCATTCCCGGCGACCGCCGAATTGAAGATGGTGACCTGGTAAAGATCGACGTCGGCGTCAAATACGGTGGCTACATAGCCGATGCTGCACGAACATACCCCGCAGGTAATCTCGCACCCGAGGTGGAAGCTATGCTCAAGGTGACGCAGCAGGCACTTATGGATGGCGTGAGTGCTGCTCAGCCCGGAGCCAAGGTATCAGACATCTCACATGCCATACAATCGAGGGTCGAGAAAAATGGCTATAGTGTCGTCCGTGAATTGACAGGCCACGGTGTGGGCACATGCCTTCATGAGGAGCCGGTCATCCCAAATTACGTCAGCAGCGGACCCCAATACCGCATTAGAACCGGCATGGCACTGGCGATCGAACCGATGGTGAATATGGGAAATTACGATGTACTAACTGCACAAAACGGGTGGACAATACTAACGCGGGACAACTCGCTCTCCTGCCACTACGAAGATACGGTATTGATTCTCGATCATGGCAACATCAATCTGACGAGAATCACGGATAATTGAAAAATGGCACGAAAAGATCTCATTCAGACTGAAGGGACAATACTCGAAACACTGCCGAATGCGATGTTCCGCGTGGAACTCGACAACGGACATAAGGTCCTCGCCCATGTCTCGGGAAAGATGAGAATGAGTTACATCAAGATCCTGCCCGGCGACCGGGTGCTACTAGAATTGACGCCTTACGATCTTTCGCGGGGAAGGATCGTATGGCGTTACAAATAGAATGAAAAGGGTTGATTTTGTGGTTAAAATGACTATAATGGTAGTTTGCAGGAGGAAAATTGAAGGTTAAGGCATCGATCAAGAAAAGATGCGCAGCGTGTCGAATCATCAAGAGGAAAGGCGTGGTAATGATAATATGCAAGAATCCCCGGCACAAACAGCGCCAGGGATAGTGGTGTGCGTCTGATGATAGAATTACGGTTCATGAAACGCTATTTAGTCATGCAGGGCCGCAGCGAAATCCACGTCGCTAGTCCCTGCCTTATTTAAGGAGGTTTATGGCAAGAATCGCTGGTATCGATCTGCCGCCAAACAAAAAGGTTGAATATGGGTTAACTGCGATCTATGGTATCGGGTTGCGTACGGCTCAGAGGATTGTCGCGCATATAGGCATCAACCAATCAAAACGCATCAAGGATTTGTCGGATGATGAGATCACCAAGATAAGGAAGTTACTAGAATCCGAATACCGAGTCGAGGGAGCACTACGAGCCGAAATTGCAGCAGATATAAAGAGACTGATAGATATCGGCTGCTACAGAGGACACCGCCACAAAATCGGATTGCCAGTGCGTGGCCAACGGACCAGGACTAATGCTCGGACGAGAAAGGGAAGAAAGAAGACCGTCTCCGTATACAGAGGTCCGAGAGGAGAGCGCAAGTGAAGAAGCCAATCAGAACACCGAAACGCAAGAGGGGCACAAGGGTTGAATCGGTAGGCATTGCGAGCATATTCGCAACTTTCAACAATACCATCGTTTCCATTGCGGACACCAAGGGCAATGTTCTGTGCTGGTCTTCAGCGGGGCGTATAGGATTCAAGGGTACAAAGAAGGGCACTGCATATGCAGCAGCAAAATGCGCTGACGCGGCTGCGAGGGAAGCACAGGCATTGGGTGTGAGAAAAGTTGAAGTCCGCATCAAAGGCCCTGGGCCGGGTCGCGAAGCGGCGATAAGGACCCTGCAGACGGTCGGGCTGACGATCACGGCCATTAAAGATGTTACACCGCTCCCCCACAACGGCTGTAAACCACCGCGTAGGAGGAGGGTGTAATGGCGCGCTATATCGG
>CP070795.1:522132-526553 GCA_020343455.1 Caldifarciminota bacterium | reverse complement strand
CGGCGTCTGTCATTGACCATTTTAATCAAGCCGCGCCTCGAATGGCGGTCCTTGGGGAACTGTTTCAAGTGGTCGGACAGGTTCTTGATTCGTTCGGTCAATATGGCGATCTGCACTTCGGGCGAGCCAGTGTCCTTGATGTGTCGCTTGTGGCTTTGGATTATTTCGCTCTTCTTGTTCCGGTCTAATGTCATAATCTGTTCTCCTTTTCTTTAGCTTATTATCCACATATTCGGTGAAAAGTCAAGTAATATACGGATATGGCACTGGAGGGGTGCAGTTGACACCGGGGCGCATTTCGTTATAATAGTTGCCGATTGCCATTGTCATGGGCGATCTGGCCGGACGGATCGCACTATATTCTACTTACATTATTCAGTATCAGTACAACAGTGTGGTTTGAGGAGGTAAAATATGAGGATCTTGGTTTTCGGAGGATCAGGTAAAATAGGATCGGCGGTCGCCCGGGATCTCTCTTCGGACAAAGATGTCCAGAAGATCGGCATTGTCGGACGGCACAGGGAGACGCTCGAACATGTCAAAAAGTGGGTAGGGAGCGATAAGGTTATGCCCCATGTTCTCGATATCAACGACAAAGAATCGACCATTGCACTGATGAAACAGTACGATGTCGGGGTTCTCACCTTGCCCAACCGGCAGACAAGTTACAGGGTCGTTCATCTCGCGATCGAGGCTGGGTTGAACATTGTGGATACGATCGAGGAGTTTCATCGCACGCCCGACGCATATGAGACCGAAGGTCTTGAAGTCCCCCAGGGGATGAAGCTCGCCGATTATGGCGAGTGGCTACACAAGAAAGCCTGCGACAATGACGTTACATTTGTCGACGGGATGGGTTTTGCCCCGGGGTTGAGCAATATTACCCTGGGCGATGGTATCAGGAAGATTGACGTTGCAGAACGTGCTGTTGCCCGGGTCGGCGGTATACCATCAAAGGAGGCTGCGGCAAAGCACCCTTTGCGTTATATGATTACATGGGCTTTTGAACATGTGCTCAGAGAGTATATGATAAAGTTGAACGTCATCAAGAACGGTAAGATCGTTGAGGTCAGTGCGGCAACGGACCTCGAGAGATTCACGTTCGACAAGTTCAGGAAGAATGAACAGTTGGAGTGCGCAGTCACTCCGGGGATGCCAAGTTTCTTGTTCACGCGGCCGCAGCTCAAGGAGTTTGCCGAGAAGACTGTACGCTGGCCAGGTCATTGGCAGGGCGTGCACACTCTCAAGGAATGCGGTATGCTCGATATCGAGCCGGTCGAGTACATGGGTTCGAAGATCGTGCCGAGGGAATTTCTTCTTTCTATCATTACACCGAAGTTGATCCCGAATGAGAGTGAAACGGACGTTTGCGTCATGTACAACACACTCGAGGGTAAGAAAGACGGAAAGGACGTGAAGATCGAATATTTCATGTGGGACGAGCCCGGCGGAGAAAGTGATATGTCTTCGATGATGAGGGTGACCGGTTTTCCCATGGCGATTACCGCACGCATGATAGGTAAGGGTGAGATAAAGGAAAAGGGTATTGTCGCCCCGGAGGATGCGGTAGTCGGTGATCTCTATAAGAGATTCATCGCCGAGCTGAAGAAACGCGACATCGAAATACTTGAAGTAGCCAGCCACTCGTGATGATTGAGGTAATTGCATTGATCTGAAAAATGGCCGGAATCGTTTTTTTTAAGACATATCAAATCAACGATCTTGAGCGGTTCTATACGGAGGAACTCGGTATGGAGGTGTGGCTTAGACAGGCAGATTGCATTATTCTGAGACACGAGAATCTACTCTTGGGATTCTGTGCCCGCGCCGAGGTTGAACGTTCAGGCATCATAACATTCGTATATCGAACAAGAAAGGAAGTCGACGCTTTGCATGCGAGATTGGGGGATGTCGCATCCGCCCCGCCCGCCGTGAATGACAAGTACAATATATATCATTTTTTTGGCAGTGATCCGGAGCATCGGCTCCTCGAATTCCAGTGTTTCCTCCATCCGGTCGAGATTTGACATTGGCTTACACAGACAGGAAGGCACAGGATTCTGACGGGAATCTCGCCGACTGATTTCTATAATGACACAGCGGACTAGGGTATTATATGGGCTCAGCATACTATTCGGAGTGGTCTCTGGATGCCTCCTCTTGAGATTGGCACTCGGGATGCCGTACAACTCGCCCGGCGTCTACACGCATGTTGCCTGGTTTGTTCTGTATCCTGTACAATTACTGAGGCAGATGGACGATCAGAGTATCTTCATTCTGTTCTATGTATTGTTGTGGTCCTATGTTTTAATCGTTAGAGTCATTGTCTATGATGCGCCATTAGGCAGGGCCTTCCTCAGAATGCTCATATGGATGGCAGTCGTGGCGCTGCCGTTTCTGCCTCTTGGCATCGAGTATCTATCTCTGGCGCGCTATTCAACAACGATCAATAATTACGTGTTGCGCCTCTTGCCTTTTGGCGGATTGCTCGTTTCGCTCTTTCTATGCAATCATATCTACTTCAAACAAAGCTATAGGGTCGCAGGAGCATGGGCAATCGTGAATTTTGTGCTCATAATCATGCTCATAACTCTGGCTGATCTGCTTCCGATGTTAAAATCGAGAATATTCCTCCACTCTCTGGGCTACCGCGTATCAGTGATCAATACATTTCTGAGCACGATGCCCGTACTGTCACTCCTGTTGGCCATTTTTCTTTCGATCTTTTACATTGTCATGTTCGAACGGCGTTTCGTCCGCATAAGGGGCAAGAAGAGCAGGCTATTGAGTGTTGTGATCCCGGTCGGTGTTTCGATCGCCCTCTTCCTTGTGCTTTTGATACTGCGGGACGATTTTCGCCGATACAGGTTCTATGATTACCGGGGTGGAATTGCCACAACGTATTTTGCCGCTTATGATGACCGCATTCTCGTCTCCTTCGACAGGAATGAAGTAAGGATCGCTCGTGGCCGGCAGAGTGTTTTCTACCCGTTCGGTAAATTCAGTGGCGAGGAAATTCTGAAAAAGGACGCAGCGGAGATCATCCGAATGAAGTTGATCGAGGGCTTGGATTACTATCGGTTGGCAAGAATCTTGGCGATAGTCGCCCATGGTCCGCGCGATACGCTTCTGTACCGGGGGCTGCGGCCGCTGATTTCGGGTACTAGCCATCGAGTACCGAACGAGCTGAAACCCTGGGCAGACTACCTCGATCATAGGTATGAGATGCCGTCGGGCGACATAACTGTCACTGGTTGGATAAAGGTTAACGGTGTAGATCTGGCGCTGACTGAGTTCTTCGTGAACAAGGTAATGTTCTCACAGGAGCGGGCCCTCGAACCGGTGTGGCAGGGCCGGACCGATCCGGAGGGGAAATTTCACTTTTCTTGTTACAGTGACCCCCGGTCCAGTGACGGTTATTTTCAGGTTAGTTTCCTGCTGCCCGATACGGTGATCGGCATCGATATACGGTCGCTGAAAGTCGGTGCCCCGCTGCCGGTCGTATTCAATCCGGGCGATTATGTGTTCGATACGGTCAGCATAAGCGTAGGCCGCGGGGGTGTCGTATCGCAGTTTAAAAGGCTTTCGATTCTTGCATCCGCAGAACTAGATTCATTCGAGCTCATTCTGTCGGACATGGCGCCTTCGATTCCGTACAGCATGTCGGGTTCGGTCACCGCGTCGGGCGAATTGCGAGACATCGCACTGGAGTGCGCATCCACAGAGGTCGACACCTCAAAGCAGAATGTAATAATCGAAGAGATGAGCGCTTCGAGGTTCCACCTCAGAGAGCAAGAAGGTACGGTCGTTGTAAGAAGGTACTGAAGCTGGTCCAGAATCCGGTATTGAGCAATACCCGGGCTTACTTTTGCCGCAAGATCTTTACCAGATGATCGTATTCTACGTTCACCTGAGCACCAGGTCGAAGTCTGCCGAGCGTGGTGTTCGTTTGAGTATACGGTATCAAAGAGACCGATAGGACATGGCCTGCGATCGAAGAGACTGTGAGGCTGGCACCGTCGATACCGACCGAACCCCGAGGAATGACGTATCGTGAAAAATCCGGATCGATTTCGAAAAAGTATTCGTTCGACTTTATCTTCTTGAGTCTCGCCACATCATCGACATGTCCGAGCATGATGTGACCGCCGAGGCGGGAATCGACACGGAGCGCCCGCTCCAAATTCAGATAATCACCTGTGCGCCAGGTAGGTAAAGTTGTCATGCCGAGCGTTTGCTTCATTACCTCGATGGCAAAACCGCTCTTTGTAGTATCCGTGACCGTAAGACAGATGCCCTGGATCGCAATGCTGTCGCCGGTGCTCACCTCCAATTTTGACTCCACGGTGATCCGCTGAACCCTGGACCTCGATACCGAGTGTATTCTTCCGATTTCTTCAATGATGCCTGTGAACATGATA
>CP070795.1:517584-522032 GCA_020343455.1 Caldifarciminota bacterium | reverse complement strand
CACGATATCGATGTAATTATCGACGATCTCAATAAGATTCCATTCTACTCGACCATTTTCACGCGTAAGAGAGTTTTACCCACGGTGATGCATCTATTTCGCAGAACGATATTCCGTGAAACGAATCCCTTGGCCGCGGGTTATGTTTTCGTGGCTGAGCGGATTGCAGGAAAGGTTTACGGTCGTGCCAATTTTGTTGCCATCTCACACAGCACCAAAGATGATCTCAGGGACATCGGTGTCCGCCGTCGCATACATATCGTGCAAAGTGGCATTCCCGAACACTCCGGTACCGGGAAGAAAAGAAGGGCAGACGACCTGGTCGTGTACGTTGGTCGCGTCAAGTCGTACAAATCGATCGATCATTTTGTCCGTGCCGTAGGACTCGTGAGCAAACGGAGAAGGATAAAAGCGAAGATCGTAGGTGACGGAGATGCATTGAATGATCTGAAGGCTTTGGCAAAGAGGATCGACGTCGATATAGATTTCACCGGTTTCGTGTCAGAAGAGGAGAAGCACAATATCTATCGAACTGCGCGTGTGGTCGTTCAACCTTCAATAAAGGAAGGGTGGGGACTGACTGCCATCGAAGCACAATCGTGCGGTACACCCGTCGTCTGTGCTAATTCACCGGGTCTGCGCGAGGTTGTTTTGGATGGTCGTACCGGATATCGATACGCATACGGGAACATCGATGAGATGGCAGACCGCATCGTCGAATTACTCGCCGACAAACCCAAGTGGGTTCGATTTGCGAACGAAGCGAAAAGATGGTCACGTCACTTTTCTTGGGATCTATCGGCGCAACGCTTCGAGGAAGTGTTGAAGCAGGAGGCGTCATGTTCAGGGTATGCACCGTAGCGATCATTGTTGCTTTGTTTTCGGTATCCGTTAGTATCGTTTGGGGAGCCGACGGCACGTCTTACGAGCGGGCGAGAGATGCTTTTGCACGACGCGACTATGGTCTAGCCCGGATATATTTCGAAGATCTGCTGACGGATAGTGAAAACCGTCAGTATTTCCCTGATGCACTGTATTACTTGGCGAATATCCACTTGCGGAGGGATGATCTTGTCGACTTCATTTCTGCGGCAAGTCGTTTTCTCGAGAGTTATTCGTATGATCCGCGCGGCCCGGAGATTTTCATGGTGCTGCTCAAGAAACTCGTGGAGAACCGCGCAAACCGCCTTGCGATTCTATACATTCGAAAATACGAATTTCTGCTAAATGAAACTGCGATCATGGAGGCGCTTGGGCGGGGTCTCATTGAGGATGGTGATTTTGGTATGGCCGATTACGCTCTGTCATTCTGCTCACCAAGCGATACGGTCAAGATCATGCGGGCGAGTATCATTGAAGATTACCATGCCCGAAACGAGATATACAGATCAATGGAAGGAATAAACCGCGATCTCTATCTTATGGAGAATTACTTCCTCATGGGTGATACGGTGGAGTCCTTCATGACGTTCCAAAACGTAAACGGGGCAAAATTGCATGGTCAAGATCTTTACCGATATGCAAAGATCGCAGTACTCTTCGACCTTGAGAGTGCTGGCAAGCACATAGACCGATTGAGAAAGACCAGGGGGATGGAACAGAAAGCAAATCTTCTGGAGATCCTGGCAGGCAGACGTCCACTCGCAGACTTTGTTCCCCATGGAAGAGACGAGGTCGATCTGTTCTTGGAGGCGTACGGCATCGATACCGTATCGCGGAATGTTCCGGACGGCGTTATGCTCGATTCGATCCTGGGCGATGCGGCTGACACTCTCGCGCAGATCAAAGAACTCAGGCGCCGCCAACACGGGAATTATCTGCTCGATTCCATTTACTGCCAGGAGTTGATCAAGCGGGGTGATTATACTGGGGCGGCAAAGATTATCTCTACGTATGTCGGGTACAGGAACGTCCGTCCATACGTGCTCAAGACGATCGGTTACGCCCAGTATGCCGGCGGAGATTTCGGGTCGGCAGCAAAAAACATAATTCTCTCCAATAGCCGCGCTACCTATCCGTTATACGTCCTGGCCGAGTGCCTGAGGGCGACAGGGCGAAGTGTTCCCGACCTCTACTCGAGGGTAATGGCTCAGACGTCTGATTCAATACTGTATGGCAAGGCGTTCCGCGGTTATATGTCTGACCGTTATCGGGCCGGAGCTTATAACGATATCTGTTCGGTCGCACCGGCATCCTTGCAGGGTGATACGGCTATGATCAGGATCTATGCTCGCAGTCTTGCACGCTGTGGTGAATTGAGCGGGGCCGATTCGATCATTCATGAGTATTTCACGGATAGCGATTACGAACTGCTCGATCTCTACGGCGAATATCTCTTTGGCAGAAAGCAGTATCATGACGCATCCGCTTATTACGATTCTGTGGTCGGGGTTGCTGAAGGATATGCTCCTGATGGCATCTATTACAATTGGGCTCTCTCGTCTTTCTACGTTAATGAGGTGGATAGTGCATTAGACAGATTCAAGTACTATGTTGATCGTTTTAAGCAGGGCCGGTATTTTCACGATGCGATATTCAAGATCGCGACGCTCAATTTTCTGCGCGAAGATTACGATACTGCGGCATACTACTACGGTTTGGCCGGCGAAGATGAGGAGATGAGACTCGACGCATATCATAACGAGTTGATCAGCTTCAAAAAGGGGGGCGACTGGCCGATGGTCATCACCACGGGGCTGAAGATCCTGGGTGCGTTTAAACAAGAAGAAGGCGATGTGAGGTTTGAGATCGGCTATGCCTCACTGCGGATCGGTAAATTGAACGACGCGATCGAAAATCTGAAGACGGCAACCAGGTTGAAGCCGGATCCTTCATACTACTACTGGCTTGGCGAGGCATACCTCGGTAAAGGCGATTTCACGCGTGCATTTCATAGTTACCAGAGAATAGCCGACCTCTATGGGAGCGATGAAATGTGGGCTCCCACGGCCCGCTACAAAATCGGTAACATGTTGGAGCTTCTCGATGAGGTGGATGCTGCACGGCGGGTCTACAAGAATTTAGTGAAGGAGCGGGGCGCGAACGATCCAATCGGAGCCGAAGCCGAGGCCCGACTCAAATCGATCGGCAGATGAATCGAATATTGTCAAAGGGGACACACGTTATGCGATATGCGAAGTTAAGACTGGTCTTCATACCTCTATTCATTTCTTGCGGTCTGTGTGTTCTATCTTGCTGCGGCTACTCAACGCGTTCGCTGATGCCTGAGTATTTGCAGAAGATACACGTCCGCATCTTTCTGAACCGTACTCTGAAGACAGGTTTGGATGAAGTGGCCACCGAGGCAGTGATCGAGGCATTTCGCAGCAGCTCGAACCTGCGAATCGTCGATGAAGGCAGTGCCGATCTCGTCCTCGAAGGCAGTGTTGCGGGCTATTCAAAAGAGCCTCACACCTACACCTCGGATCAGACGATCCTTGAGTACAGGATAACCATAAAATACTCGGCGCGCTGCGTCGATCGCATAAGGAATGAGGTTTTCTGGGAGGGTGACGTATCCGATTGGGCACTGTACAGTGCTGATGAGGAACAAAGTATAAGAGAAGCCGCAAAGAAAGCAGCCGAGAGACTGGTGACCGGTATTCTCACAAGTTGGTGATTCATAATCGAGAGGACGAAATATGAGAAAAGAAAGGGTAAACACCGGCGATCTGTATAAGATAGAATTCCTGAGAGAGATCGCGCTCTCGCCCGACGGCAATAAGGTCGCCTTCACCGTTGAATGGATGGATAGGCAGAAGAATAAGTATTATTCGAACCTGTATATGGTGAACGGTAAGGGAAGAATCCGGCATTTTGTGCGCGGGAAAAAGGATATAAAGAGAATCCGGTGGTCACCCGACGGAGAGCTCGTCACTTTCGTTTTGACCGGTAAGGAGACGCAGAACCTCTGGGCGATACCCGCCAGCGGCGGTGAAGCATATGCCATAACGGACGCCAAAGGGTTTTTCGGCAACTATTTGTGGACACCCGATGGCAGACAGATTGTATGCGAATTCACGTTGAAGAAAGAGGAAAAGGACAGGGTTCCTGAGAAGGATAGACCACCGCTTTACCATCAGGTAAGGAATATGTGGTATAAATTGGATGGCAAAGGCATGCTTCCTGAGGAGAAGCAGCATATCTGGGTAGTCACGGCGCGCTCCGGCAGGATGAGGCAACTTACCTTCGGACGCAACGGCGACGATCTGGGGGATATATCGCCCGACGGCAGGCGTATTGTTTTCACTTCAAACCGCAATGAACGGTTCGAAGAGAAAATGCTATACGTTGATCTCTTTCTTGTCCGTGTGACCGGCGGTAAGGAGATGAAGATCAAGACACCTCCCGGGCCAAAGGCGGTACCAGTTTTTTCGCCGAACGGAAAGCATATCGCATATCGAGGTCGATTATATCCTGAGGAGTGGGTCGGCTGGAGAAGCATCGAT
>CP070795.1:512914-517484 GCA_020343455.1 Caldifarciminota bacterium | reverse complement strand
AAAGAAGGAGGTCAGATGAAAGGTCAGATAGTGGTGGTTCTTGTGTTAGTAATGACCCTCGGTCTGGGTTATGAAGGTCTCTACGGCGTTGTGAGCGGAGGTACGATTCATCAGTTCACTCCGCAGCCTTATGGTGATGCGGACTGGATCTATTTTTCTAATGGCATCAGGTTCAATGTCAAAAACGGTGAACCGAACATTCCCGCCGCTCTTATTTTGGAGGAATCTAACTACTATATTGTGCATTGCGCAGGACCTGTCTATAGCGAATATGTCAGTATTCTCGAATCGACGGGAGCGAGGGTGTATTCCTATATATCCAACCAATCATTCCTGGTGAAGATGGATGTGATGACCAGGAGTGCAGTGGATAATCTCGGTTTCGTTGATTGGATAGGGATCTACCAACCCGCTTATAAGATCTCAGGGCAGCAAGAATTCGAGACACTGCGTGGCGTGCAAAAAATAACGATTCTGCTATATCCGGATGCGCAGCTGGATGAGGTTATCATCTTGTTGGAAGACATGGGCGCCGTGGTCGATGACATTGCTCAGACGAAATGGGACCAGCTCATAAATTGCGAAGTCGATCTTATCCACGTAAGGGAGATTGCGAGGATTGGAGAGGTTAACTGGATTGAACCATGGCATCCTTTGGAATTGGACAATGATAATGTACAATGGATAGTGCAGACGGCATCTACAGGGAATCGCAGGATCTGGGATATGGGTATCACCGGTGCCGGTGAATTGGTGAGCACGTGCGATAGCGGCATAAGGACTTCGCACTATGCGTTCAGAAACACAACGACGGGTTGGATTACCACCTGGGGTAATTATCCATCGGACCGCAAAGTCATTGCCTATGATTCGGCGAGCGGTTACGGCGCCGGGTACAACGACTTTGGAGACGAAAGTTCGGCCCATTATCACGGTTCTCACACGGCAGGTACTGTTTGCGGTAATGACGATATAATGGGAAGCCCCAGCACCCGCGATGGTGTTGCTTTGAACAGCCGCATCTACTTCTGCGATGCTGGCGGTGCCCTGACCGGCAATGCGATATACACCTATCCCAATCTCAACGATCTCTTCAGCCGGCCTTATACCGGCAATGCGGCAGGTAGTGCAAAACTGATGTCGAATTCGTGGGGCGGTGGCGATCCGGGCGCCTATGATTCACGTTCGGCAAATGTCGATCAATTCATGTGGGATCACAAAGACTTTCTGGTCTTTTTCTCCAACGGGAATGATGGACCTGCGTCGGGGAGCGTGCATTCTCCGGCTACGGCGAAGAACTGTGTGTCTGTTGGCGGCTGCCAGAATGCCAGCAGTTTTCAATCGATATACACCTTCTCGAGTCGGGGACCGACCGATGACGGCCGGATAAAACCCACCATCCTCACGCCAGGACAGAATGTATATTCGGCATACGGCGGTTCTGAGGCCAGCTATTGGTCAATGGATGGCACGAGCATGGCAGCGCCGAGTGCTCAGGCGAGTGCGGCTCTCGTTCGACAGTATTTTACCGACGGCTGGTATCCGACTGGCGCGGCTAATCCCGCTGATTCGATCACGCCATCGGCTGCACTGATGAAGGCGATGTTGGTAAATAGCGCCGATCCTTCGATCACCAATTACACGAATGTGCCGAACTTCAACATTGGTTGGGGAAGGATCGATCTCGACAGCGTTTTGTATTTCGCGGGTGACAGTAAGAGATTGGCTGTCGTCGATGAAGTGGCGGGTCTTTCTACGGGGCAGTTTGTTGAATACACATATAACATTAATTCCAGTTCGGTCCCTTTGCGGGTTGCGCTCGTGTGGACGGATTATCCGGCAATCGCGGGCATCGGGAAGAAGCTGATAAATGACCTCCATCTGACGGTTACCGATCCTGGTAACAATCAATACAAGGGTAATGTCTATGCATCCGGTCAATCGGTCATTGGCGGATCCTACGATACGCTCAACGTCGAGGAATGCATGCGGGTAAACTCCCCGCCATCCGGTAACTGGACGATAAGAGTCGATGGCTTCCATTGTCCTTACGGGCCACAGCCATTTGCGATTGTCGTCACCGGTGATCTGGCGGCCAGTGCACAGCCCAATGTCGTATATCAATCGAGCATCATTGATGACGCGGGCGGCAATAACAACGGCCGCGTTGATCCGGGCGAGACTGTCGAGATAACCGTGACCCTGAAGAACAACGGTACCGTTGATGCGACAAATGCTACAGGGACGCTGAGAGCTTCGTCTCCGGACATTACACTCATCGATTCGGTTGCGAGTTACGGGACCATTCTGGCAAACGGCGGCACGGGGCAAGGCACGTTCGAATTCAGTGCCTCACTGTCCATACCCCAGGGAACCGTCGTGCCGATGACCGTTTACCTTGAGGCGAATGGCGGTTCGTACACGACGAACTGCAACTTCCAGATTGTTGTCGGTCTGCCAAGACATGACTATGTGGATCATGATACGGGCAATTGCCGGCTTACCGTTACGAAGCATGGCTCGATCGGGTATCTGGATGTGAACAGTCAGGGCAGCGGATTCGTCTATCCTCTACCAGGCACCATCAGCCAACTCTTCCATGCATCGTTCGCCCTCGCCAATGCGTCTAACTACGTCATGGATCAGTTCTATCCAAATGCCGGCCCGTCGCCAAACAATACGGATTGGCTGTGCACCACGGTTCCTGATGGTCGATGCTGGATCGACACCTGTACAGCCTGTGCCGGAGACGAGGAGTCGTGGGCGATGTTCAGCGATTCCGGATTTTCGGCGCCAAAGGGCCTGATCGTCACCCAGCATGGCTACGCATGGGATGATGCCTGCTATGACGATTTTGTGATAATAAGATTCGAGGTAAAGAATGAAGGTGCGGCGCCGGTGTCTGATATCCATGCTGGCGTAATTGCCGACTACGACATGACAAATGCACAAGCTAATCGCGTCGGTACCGACGTTGCACGCCGGCTCGCCTACATGTGGTATCCTACCGTCCCCAATCCTTACGTCGGCGTCAAACTCCTTTGGCCCACTGCGGCGACGAATGTAACTGCTCTGCAGAATCCAGTATATGTTTACAGCGGACCGACGAATCTCTGGCATGATACGACACTCTACAAGTTTCTGAACGGCACGCTGAGTTTTCCAAGCGGTCCCACTGATGATGACTGGTCCGTGGTTGTCTCGACTGAGCCGTTCACACTTGGATCAGGAGAGATCAGTGAGATCGCCTTCGCCTTCATTGGCGGTTCGTCACTTGCAGATTTGCAGGCCAACGCCGACTCGGCACAGAGTGTCTACATTCAGTACTTTGGTGTCGAAGAGGCCACTTCTTCAGGACTAGTCGTCGATGGTCTGGTAAAGTTCTACCCGAATCCATTCAGCAAAAATACGACCATTGCGTTCAATCTGACAAAATCGGCGAAGGTGAGGATCAACGTATATAATGCGCTTGGCCAATTGATGAAGACCGTGATCGATGATGTCTGTGAGGCTGGCGAAAGCATCCTGCAGTGGAACGGGCGCGATGACAGAGGCAGACGTCTGCCGAACGGTGTATACTTCTATTCACTCGAAACGGATGGTTACTCGGGCACCGGGAAGATGATCATACTACACTAATACGAGGGTAGTCAAAAAATGGGGGCGCGTTGCGCCCCCATTTTCTTATATTATCCAAAACTCACGGTCCACGATGCAGGGTGCTGCAGGGGACATAGAGCAATGTGTTCTTTTGGTTTATCTTCTAAGTAATCGTCTGATGTAATCCCGCGCCTCAGTGACGCCTAAGAGTATGCACGCCGCGTAGCATATCGCCAGTGCGGCAAAGCCGCTCAGCCCGAGGCCCAGGATCTGAGCGGGGAGGGATAGACCCAGCAGGGCCGTCAGTAATCTCGTCAAGAGGATTCCGGCAAAACCGCCAATGATCGAGGCAATGACAAGACGCACGAAGTAATCGACAAGCGGTGAAATTTCAAATCTGCCGATCTTCTTCGGAAGTTGGTGCATCAAAATCGCAAGGTTGATGAATGAAGCGACTGTTGTCGCGAGCGGGAACGCACGGAAACCAATGACGCGCATCAGGCCCAGGCTCATTACAACGTGGAGACCGACTGCGAAGAAGCTTGCGTACATCGGGGTCTTTGCATCATGATAAGCATAGAACACTGCCGCAACGTTCCTGATACCCGCAATGAACGGTACGCCTATTATGTAGAGCATCAAGGCTTGGGTCGTGGCGTAGGTGTCGAACGGAGTGAAGCGCCCGCGTTCGTATATGAGCCTGGTTATTGGAAAACCCAGAAATGCAATGATGATCGATGTGGTGACCGTCAAAAAGAAAACGAGCTGCAGCGAATCGAATAACGTCGCGCGCGCGGCGTCGAATTTCTTCTCGACGACATACTGCGATATCGCCGGCAGGGCAACCGTTCCGACCGCGATGCCGAAAAGGCCGAGGGGTAAGTGCATGATGCGGAAAGCATAATTCAGCCAGGTCATGCTCCTTTCTTCGAGGAATGAGATGAGGAATGTGTCGACTGCAACATTGATT
>CP070795.1:508239-512814 GCA_020343455.1 Caldifarciminota bacterium | reverse complement strand
GATAAGAAGGGAGGAGAAGGAGATGGGACAGCGAATGTCTTTTAGCTGGGTCTTGCTTTTGCTCATGGTTATTGCTACGGTGTGCCACGCCGATTGGAAACGCGATACCGTTGGTTTGTATTCGAGGTATTACGAGGTCAAAGTCGGTGATGGGCGAAACGATGGCGTACAACGTGTCTACTGCTGTTGCTACAATGGGCACGTCGTCGAGTGGTCGTTCGACGGGAATGATTGGATAATGGTGGATTGTGGTTCTGTACCGCTGAGCCCTGATTACCGGTTGATCAGTTTGCGAATTGGTGACGGCCGGGGAGATGGCTTGAACCGAATATATAGTGCTTGTGCCGACGGTAATATCTACGAATTCTCATATGATGGCGGCATCTGGTCTCTGGATACTGTGGGTATACCCGGCGTATTCTACGCAGGCCAGGACATAGGGTATCCCAGGAATGACGATACAGTGCGTGTCTGTGCCGGTGGTTGGAATACTCCGGTGCGCGAGTACACGTGGAATGGAACGTCCTGGAATTCGGTTGACGTCAGTCCGGGCAATCGATATATCTGGCCGCTTGATATTGCGCAGGGTAGAAATGATGGGATTAACCGTATCTATGCTCCTGACTGGTATCTATACTACTTACGCGAGTATTCATGGAACGGTGTCGGATATGATGAATTGACAATAAGCGCTCCGCAGCCGTTGGTAAAGGCCATTGTCGGAGAAGGAAGGAATGACGGGATGAATCGCGTCTATGCTTCAGGCAAGCTCGGGCATGTCCATGAATACACCTATCAGTCCGAAGCCTGGCAGAGTGTCGATATACATCCTTCGGCGCCGCTCCGGTCCCGGTACGGGCTCTGCTTTGGCCAGACTCGGAGTGATGGTCTTCTGAGACTATACTCCGTTGCCCAGGGTGGTGATATTCGCGAGCATTCCTGGGATGGAATGGCGTGGGCTGATACCGTCATCGACGCGATTACGGGTGCCACCGTTGACATCGTCGTAGGGCGTGGCAGAAACGATGATACGGCAAGGGTGTACGTGACATGCGCGAGCGGTCTACTTTTCGAGTATACCAATACGTCACCCTATGTCGGAATCGAAGGGTCCACATACGGACCATCGGAGATTTTCATGGATGTCAGCCCGAACCCCTCAGCGTTCGTATCTTCCATCGACTACAGTATTCCCCAGAGCGGCAGAGTTGTAATGAGTGTCCATAATATCCTCGGCGCAGAAGTGTGTCGTCTGGTCGATGACTTTCAACCTGCCGGCTGCCATACGATACATTATGATATGCGCGATAAGAACGGTATCGATTTACCAGCGGGTGTTTATTTTTGCCGACTGGGGCTGGAAAACAGAGAAACGATCGAGAAGATAATAAGGGTGAATTGATGTTGGTCAGGATCGTTGTGCCATTTGCCCTCATGACGGTCGTCTCATTGTACGGAAATGACTTTCCGATCTGCCAGTCACTTGATGTGCAGGCTACACCGGAGGTGATCTATGCCGATGGTTGCTTCTATGTATTTTGGAGCGACTTCAGGTACAGTAGCATTGATACCTACTCGGTATATGGTTCTCGGGTAATGGTTGATGGAACAGTCCTCGATCCGGAAGGCAAGGAGATATTCGCAAATAAGGCAGAAACACGCCCTGCAGCCGCCTATGACGGTTCTAATCTCCTGGTTGTCTTGCAGGATAGTTGTTGAACGAGCGGTAACATCATTGGAGTGGGTCTCACTCCTCTATGTGATACAATAGGGAGTTTCTATGTGTCGAATGCTCCGAATATTCAGGAAGTACCGGATGTCTGTTTTGGATCGGCGCATTATGTCGTGGTGTGGACTGATTTTCGCAATGGAGTTGACAGGATTGTGAGAGCGGCGCGTGTTACGCCTCAGTGGGTTGTTTTGGATAGCGGCCATATAGTGCAACCCACACCGGATTACCAGGCTACGCCGGTGATCGCGTTCGATGGCTCGCGGTATCTCGTTGCCTGGCAAAACCTTGCCCAGCCGTTTGGTGTTTACTGCCGTTTCATCGGTGCCGATTGCTTGCCGCAAGGTCCGGTGATCGCAGTGTCAACGGCGCTGACGGCGACAAATCCGAGGATCGTCTATGACGGTGTGAATTACTTCGTTGTCTGGCAGGAATACACAACGACGAACAACATAATGGGCCGGTTCATTTCACCCACTGGAACACTTGTGGGTGGCACCGTGGTAATAACATCGGGTGCAGTTAACCATGTATCACCTGCCGTGTGCTATGACGGTGATCGTTTTCTCGTTGCCTGGTCACAGGACCAAATATGGGGGCAGTTCGTTTCAAATGCAGGCATCCTTGTCGGAGTGCCGTTTCAGATCTCAACGTCAATGCATGAACAGGTCGACCCGGATGTTTTCTTCGGTGGCGGTAGATACTTGGCCGCATGGAGCGAATTCCGCATAGATTACGATGTCTACGGCAACATCGATGTACAGGCTGCAGTGAATGAACCGAATGGTGTTGGCGCGGCAGACCGGGATGCCTACCTAGATAGGACCATCTTCAATGATAGGGTGCGGGTGATCAATGGTCAGGGAAGAAGAGTAACCGTCTTCGATGTCCTCGGCAAGAAAGTAGCTGAGATCGAGGATGGCGTGTGGGAGGCACCCAGCGCTTCTGCGGGTGTGTACTTCTTATCAATTGCTGGTGAATGCGTGTTCAGGGTAATCAAGGTGAAATGAATCCATGATAAATAAACTCGGGCCAACGTAAAGCATAACGAAGGAGAGAGTGAGTGCAGGAGATCGTTTATCATTCAATCCAATTGAAGTGTGACGTCAAGAAGGCTTTTGATATGTTCACGCAGAACGAGTACCTGCAATCGTGGCTTGCAGAGATTGCAGACGTTGAGCCGAAGCCGGGCGGCAAATACGAACTGTTCTGGGATCCCGACGACAGGGAAAACAACAGCACAATAGGCTGCAGAATAACGGCCATCGAAGAAGGTAAGTTCGTTGCTTTCGAGTGGAAGGGGCCGAAACAGTTCAAACATTTCATGAACAATACCGTTCCGTTGACACACGTCGTTGTCTTCTTCTTGCCTTGCGGCCGCGGCGGTCTCAGTCCGTGCACTGAGGTTCACCTCGTGCACACGGGTTGGGGAGAAGGGGGTGAGTGGCAGGAGGCAAGGTCATACTTTGAGAAGGCATGGCTAATCGGTCTGAAGAACCTCGAAGGGAAATTCGGCGCAGTTGCGCAATGAAGAATACTGAATGCTGTGAATGGCTTGTGCAAAACGGCGGTCCGATCGTCCGCTATCTCACAGCGAGTGAGATGACCAGACCGTGTGCTTCGTCGGTGGGTAAGATGCGTGAAGAGTTACTGCAGTCGTCGGCCGTACGTTACTGGACGGGTTGCCTGACCGACCGCACGGCATTCAGCGACATACATGGCAGCCGCGATACATGTTTCGAGAACGCGATGGGAAAACTTACGCTTTTCGGGGTGCGGAAGGGCATGGGGGATCTTGACCGTCGGTGTGAGCCGTATCTGGTATGGCTGAAGAAGGTTGGTGAAGAGGAACAAGATGTTCTGACGGTATTTTGCCGTTCCATAGTCGTATCGTTTCTGTCCGCAGCAGGATATACCACAGAAAAGGTGGTTCACGATCTGGTAATCGAGAGAATCGAGCAGATACATGAATTTGTAAAGAGGAGAAACTATTCGATATATGTCGATAGATCAAAATTCAAAGATATTCCACGGGCATACGATAGTTACCCCCTGGTCGACCCAGATCTATACCCCGATGGTAACTTTCCCCTGCCGTGGATCTACGACATCTTCGCCTTCCGGGCCAATATTCATTACTCCTGCGGTGACCACATAAGGAGCATGATAGAGGATATAATTTCCTATATCTTTGACCCACGATACCAACAGCTTCACGAAGGATATGGTATCGTCCGTACCGGTAAGAAGCGCTATCACGTCATGGGATGGGACGTTTGGCTGCCGGGTTACAATGGTCTGCACACGACTACATTCAAGATGGCTTGCCTCGTTCAGCGACTCGCGTTGATGTCGAGTTTCGCAAGGGTCCGATCGAGCAAGTGGTTTTCTGAAAACGTGAACATGCTCGCACGTTATGAGAATCGGCCAGGCCATTATTCATTTCCCAAAGAATACATAAGAGAGAAGAAGAACGCGTACTACGTGACAGGAGCTCATATGGGATTAGGCGAAGATCGCCGGTCGGCCCGTACCCGTGAAATAGAGTCGACTTGGTGGATGAGGAAGATTCTCAACGATTTTGATTCAGCTGAGGGCGTGAAAAATGCGTAGAAAAGCCAATGGGATGATCTGTCTTTTCGCTGTTATCTGCCCAAGCGTACTATTTACTCAGGGCAGTGACATTTCGCTGGGAGCGATCGAACAGCAGTACTCTGAATTACGGCAGGTTTCTCTGGATCCACAAGCAATTGTCGAGGTGGACGGCCTCGTAATAAGAAAAGATGTTACCTCGTTTGAGTTGACATCGGGCCATCTTTATTTCTTCCGAAGCATAGCTGACAGGA
>CP070795.1:503529-508139 GCA_020343455.1 Caldifarciminota bacterium | reverse complement strand
GTGGGAATCTACGGGCTCCTGGTCAATCCCTATATGAAGATAGAAGTCGAACCGGGCACAGAGGGAGAACGTGCCGGATTCCTCACAAATGACTCCATCGTGACCGTCCTGGGCACTAGTGTGAGTGACTGGGACGAGGTCTTCGAGTTGCTTGCTGATTGGGAGGGGCAGGAAGTTCGCATTGGTGTCGTCCGTAATGGACTCTTCATCGAAAAGGAAATCATGGTGGATATCGATTCTCTGGGTATCGCACCGCTCGTTCCGCCGATTCTGGGAACCTTGAAACTCGACGGTCCGGCGCAGAAAGCAGGTTTGAAACCGGGCAACAGGATACTGCGTATTGATGACAAGGAGATCAAGACATGGAATGGAATGATAGACATCATTCGCGGATCAAGGAATATCCCCCTCCACTTTGTCTGGCAGGACGGCAGAGAGATCAAAGAAGCCGATATCACACCAGCTACATACTATGACCCGGTTAGCCAAGACACGATCGGGCAGATAGGCGCAGTCATGCCCCTGGAGCGGCACCATCTTTCATTCCCTGGCGTGGTCTCATTTTCAGTGCAGCGAAGCGGCGAGGTATTATGGCTGACGGTTAGAACATTATACCAACTCATTATCGGACGCATATCACGACGGGCAATCGGCGGCCCAATAGCGATCGCCCAGCTGAGCGGCGAATCGGCAAGGTGGGGATTTGAAAACCTGCTCGGACTGCTCGCGATCATCTCCATAAACCTCGGATTGATCAATCTCTTCCCGATCCCAGCGCTTGATGGCGGTCATGTCGTGATTTCACTGGCCGAAGCGGCGCGAAGAAAGAGATTTTCCCGCCGTACGCGGATGATCATCCAACAGGTAGGATACGCGATCATTCTCCTGCTCATTGTCTTTGTTACCTTCAACGACATAACGAGATGAGGAGACTGGCGGCTCCTGGATTCAAACGGCAGTACGCAGATCCAGACAGATCTCATATGCCGTTTGCATCGGCCTTCATCAATCTGCATCAATGATCCACTCGACTCGTGAAGATCCTCTTCTATAATCCCGCACCGAGCCAGCGGCGCTGCACACCGTTTGAGGCATTGAGGGGAAGCCCTTTCTTCAGAAGACCAAACTACGATGCGATGCGCCTGTCCTACCTATCGCGTAGACACGATTTCATCTATGTCGACGAGCACATCGAAACGTGTCCGGACATCACACCCGACATCATCGTAATGCATACACCGTTGAACCTTGCACGCTATGTCGAGAACCTCATCGTCTCAAAATGGGAAAGGGAAATCCCTACGGTCTGCCACGGATCCTACGCCACGATGTTCCCGGCCCACACAAAGGAATTCTGTACATCGGTCGTCACCGGCGATATCGCTGCACCATGGAAAAAAATCCTCGCAGACATTCAAAAAGCCAATCTCGGCCCCCTGTACAGCGGCGATCGAGTAAGACATTTCGACGTGGACCGGCGCATCGAGACAAAATTCGGATTCACACCCTTCTTTTCGCAGATCAGAACCTCTTACGGATGCGGCTGCACGGAAGAACATAGAGATTACTGCTATGAGTCAGTGCAATACCGGAACCCGGTGCGCTGGAGCATCGAGAAGGCAGCCGAGGGCGTCGCTCGGTCCAAACGAAAAGCCATCTTTGTCCTCGATGATGACTTTCTGTCGAATATCGACCACGGCATGCGCATTCTCGAAAGATGCTGGCGCTATAAGAAGATGTGGACGTTTCAAACGACTGGCAAGATCTTCGACCACATGGACCTATTCACGCGGCTGCGTGACGACGGGGTCCGTATCATTTATCTGAAAGAGGACTGGCTAGACAGAGATGCAATAGATAATCTCGACAACAAGGAATTCGTTAAGGAAAAAGAACACCAGGTGAGCGCACTCCATAATTATCGGATCACTGTCGGCTGCAAGATCAGGCTCGGTTATCCAGGAGAGGATCACCTTTTCTACGAGAGACTGCTGAAGCTCCTCATAAAACTGAGGATTGACATCATCGAGTTGGCCGTGCAGACGCCTCTGCCTGGAACGAAAACTCACGAGGATTATCGGACAAAAGAAATGGTTGCGCAGGATCTCACTCTCTATGATCAGTGGATGCCGGTCGTCAACACACCTGGTGTAGCACCGCAGGCACTCTATTCCACAATGGAATGGCTGCGCGACCGGTTCTATTCCTGGGATTCCATACTGCAACGTAATATAATCGTGTCCCCGAGGTTGGGCTTCTATAATACGTTCTTCTTCTATCTCATTCCAAATCTATCATACCGTAGTAACTTCCTCGAGAAAGTCGGTTACCCGCCCTAGCGGTAACATCGGACTTTCAACGTACATTCAGGTATTTGTGAATCTGCGGGATGACCCTGACGTCATCCAAAATGCTCTGCGCCGTTCGCTGTAGTTCGAGCAGGTTATCTATCTTTCTACCGAATACCGGTTGAATGACCAGGGGTATATTTTTGTCAACCCGCGCTATTATGCTACAAGCCTTGCGTACCTCGGCAGGGCGATAATTGGTATCGATCACGACCTTTACGAACACCGCTTTTGTCGATGCAACGTCCAATGAACGTGCATGTTCGTGCCACATCTGCTTTTGTCGTGTTGCACTGGGAATCTTGAAATCGAGGCATATCATATCAAAAAAGTCCCGCACCCGCAGGAGGGCATCGGGCAATGAACCATTGGTTTCGAGAAAAAGGGTCTTTTGCTGATCGGAAAGGCGCTCGCCTAATTTTTGGACGAAATCCACCTGGACGAGCGGCTCCCCGCCGGTGATCGCAACGCGCCGCTCCTGGACCGTCTCCGCGACGAAGTCGGCTTCGACGGGATTGGCAAAGGTTCTGCCTTTGTAGTGCAGCAGCCCCGCCATCTTCTGTGCCGCGGGCGTGTCGCAATAGGCACAGCGGAGATTGCACCCTAGCAGCCTAATGAAATGCATCCTCTGCCCGACGACGAGTCCCTCGCCCTGCACCGACGTGAATATCTCGCCGACAAAACCTTTCACGGGAGGTATGTCAATTCCTTTCTGTTTCTATCACACCGTCAGTCTACCCATCTGACTTTGCACCGGACCTCGTGGAGTCTGTCGATCTCCGATGCATATTCCTTGACAACGATTCGGGCAAAATCCACCGGTTCGATTTTGTAATCTGCCAGTCCACGGCTCTTTACCGGTGTGTTTGATGACTTTATGTTGATGCCAAAATGGATCAGTGACGACAGCGGTGTCACAGTGGCGACCGAGACGGTGAGTTTTGCGTCACCGTCATAGAGATCGGTATGTACCCTTCTCACTCGCAGTCCGTTCAGCTGCCGGTTCAACATATCCATGACGATGTTCGTAAGCACGAGCTGTCTGAGTACGGCCCTTTCGAGATCGGTGTCGTGGTGCTCGACGATAAAATGGAGCATGTTCTCCGAGTATATCCGAGCACCCCTTTGTAGATCCTCCAGGTCAACCATGTGTTCCTTCTTTACATCGCAGGGGCCACAAAACGCTACAATTGAGTCACCGGGTATGTTATAGGTAGTGCGCGCAAAACTGCTTCGCAGCTGCTCGCCTGTGTACTCCAATTCTTCTAATGCTACAAATTGTTTCATTCTTCGATCAGCCGGTCGAGGTGCTCCTGTGCCGATTTGTTCGTGGGGTCGAGTTTCAGAACAAGCCTGAATGCATCACGTGCCTCACCCGCCTCGTTCATTGCTTCGTAAGCGATACCGAGATTGTAGTACAATCGCGGATCCGTCTTCTTCATCTTCTCGGCCTTTTTCAGTATCTTTATGGCTTCGTCATAGCGCTGGCTGAGGATATAGAAATCACCCAGCTCGATCAGATCACGATATTCCTCATTCATAACTTCCTTATCTTTTCAATGTCTTCGTTCCTTCCGAGCAGAATGAGGATGTCTCCGGATATGATCTCATCCCCGCCGCCGGGCCCGACCACGAATTCCTCTTTGAAGTCGGTGGATCCATCGGGTTTTGAAATAGGTATCTTCCTCTTGATAGCTACGGCACTGACCCCGAATTTGTCGCGTAACTTCAGATCGGCAAGGGTTTTATTTGCGAATTTCTTCGGCGCAACCATCTCGACTATTCCGTATGTCTCGGAAACCTCGATGAAATCGAAGATTTTTGGACTGGCAAGGCTCTGAGCCAAGCGGTCGGCCATTTCCCGTTCCGGGAATACGATCCGGTCCGCACCGACCTTCTTCAGTATCTTCGCATGGAGCTCGCTCTTTGCCTTAACGATGACCTGTTTCACACCAAGTTCCTTCAATGTCAAGGTTATCATGATACTATCTTCGACCGTTTCACCCATGCTGACGATGGCAGTATCGAATTCGCTGATCCCGAGTTCTCGCAGCGATTTTTCATCGGTGGCATTGAGAACGACGGATTGCGACACTATACCCTCCATAGCTTTAACCTGTGACTCTTCTCTATCTATTGCCAAAACCTCAAAATTCTTCTCACTGAGGGCACGGGCAATACTTGAGCCAAAGCGACCCAAACCAATCACTACGAATTGTGCCATTGGACCTCCTGTATCTAATCCTTGCGCAATTGTTTCTT
>CP070795.1:498643-503429 GCA_020343455.1 Caldifarciminota bacterium | reverse complement strand
AAACCTTTTGTGTCATCTTCCCGGCAATGAGTTCGTTCGATATCATATTGTCATCGAGATATATCTTTTGATTCACATCGACCCAGATGTAAGATACATTTCGTCTCATCAGAATGCGCTCGGTGGATTTGGCCTCGGGTATCGTGATTCTGAGGTTCAACTTTGTGGCACGAAATACTGTGGTCACCATGAAAAACAAGATAAGAAGAAAAGCAATGTCGGCCGTGGATGCGGTCGGAATCTCGCCCTGCTCCCTATGTCTCCGTATAATAGTCTTTCTCATTTCTCCCCACTTGTTGGTATGAGACTTATCTTGGTCACTCTCAACTCCCGGCCATCGGCAGCGGTCACCTTGGCGAGTTTTATCTGGTCCAGAGCCTGGATCATGTTGTTGTACGGCGCATCCTTGCTCGGACGCAACGACACCACAAGTAGCGTATCACGAGCAAGCAACCTTTCTTCAACAATACGCTTGATTTCGCCGTACTCTGCCGGCGTTAGTATCTGATCAAGTTCCATTGTCTTCAGCTTCACCTCGCCAGCTGGATTGATCGAGACCGTGACGATATTCTCAGGTTTAACCTTGACCTGTTCTTGCTCTGTCGTCCTTTCGGGAAGGAGCATTTTTAAACCCTTGTCTTTGGTAAAAACCGTTGAAGTCAAGAAGAAAATCAGAATGAGGAAGGCTACATCACCCATCGATGCGGTCGGGATCCCGGCTCGTGCAACCTTCTTTTCCCGTAGTTTCATTATTTCTTCCTCTGTTCGATCAAATAATCAATTAATCCGCTCGCCGCCTCTTCCATGTCGCGGGCATAGCCGTCGACCTTGCCAGAGAACAAGATATGAATGATGGCGAGCGGTGTAGCAATTATCAATCCCCACTTTGTGGTGATCAAAGCAGTTGATATTCCACTTGCGACGACCGTGGGTTCAACTTCACCCGCCAAAGCGATCGCTGCAAATGCCGTGATCATACCCATGACCGTCCCCAAAAAACCAAGGAATGGAGCAACCGTTGTGAGACCCGCGAGCAACGCCATGCCACGATCTAGAAAAGCCAGTTCGATTGCGGCACTACGCGTAACCATCTCTTCCATTGCGTCCTTACCCATATGCGCTTTCTCCAAGATCGACCTCAAGATCTTCGCCACTGGGGACGCAGTCTGATCACATAGAGCCTTACCCGCATCGATACCCTGTGAATGAACAGTTGACGTCAATTTCTTCAAAAAATCTCCCGGATTGAGGCGGGCCTTGATGAAGAGACTATACAAGCGCTCGATAATTATCGCCACTCCAAGAACCGCGCAGATCACAAGAAACCACATCACGAAACCACCACCACCTTCTTGTCCCAACATGAACTCCCTTATCATGTGTATCCTCCTTTCTGTTCGGGTTCGTGGTAGACTCTGTCAGCGGCAAAGCCGACATAATCACCAACTCTAAACCTCAAAATTATAGTAAGAATCGATAGGTTGTCAAGCACAAATACCCTGGAATCTGACCTGCCAGAGGGTGCTATTTCGTACTCCTCAGGTAGTACAACAACCCCCCAATCAACGCTGAAATACCCGCTCCCAGAAGCAGGTAACTCTCGATCCTTGCCAGTTCTAGTGAACCGACTATCAGATCGAATAGATCGCCTGGTCCTGCCGTACTGAGCAATGGAAAGTAGAAGAGTACGCGATAGACGTGCACAAGGGCGAGCGCCAAAAGCAGCAATCCTGCGATCAAAGGGAATAACCAGATATGCTTCGCTTTGATCAGGATGAGCAGCCGCCGGATGATCATCCCATAGAAGAACAAAGATCCCACGGTCAGGATAATCGCACAGACGAAGATGAACTCTGCAGGCAGATCGGCTCTCATTTCCTCACTTCCCCTTAGTCACCCTGTAAAACCTGTAATTTGCCAACAGTGAAAGGCTGCCAGACACAAGAAATAACAAGTAGGCACCATAATTAATCCCGCCTTTGGGCAACATCATATTGCCCCCTATGCCACAGTATATCAACTGTATGACCGCGAAGGCAAGGATCCCAGTGGGCGCAATGATCATGAACTGCCAACCGGTTCTCTCCCCGAGCACGATTTCATAGCGCCGCGCGATGATGCCTAAGACGACAAATGCAAACCAAAGAACAGCTGCTCCCAGAATCAGCAAATAGTTGGGGATGACCGCAAGCGCTTGATAGCGTGCCGGTTCAATACCGAACGGTACCGCCATCAGATAGAAGAACGACACAGAACCTCCCCGTTACTGACTGTATTCATCATTTTACTAGATCGATCAACCGTTTGGAGAGCTCACGACCCTTGGATCGGCCAACGATCATACTCGTCGCTCTCGTCAATGCAAGTATCACACGTCTCACATCTTCTTCGTGGAGCTCATCCAGTTTTATATTTTGATTCTTGAGCTGGTTCTGAAAAATTCGCTCGGTGAAATCCCCCACATAATCATGTAGAATGGCCTTGATGTCATCGAGTACAGACGCGTCAACGATCGCCATGCGCCGAACGGCAGTCGTAGCCGTAGGTTTCACTCGCAACTCCTGGAGCAGCTGCCACATCTCAGGACTCGACAGCTCCCTTGGTGATTCGACAACCGTCCCGACCAACCCCTCTGAATTCAGATCCATCATGATTCCCTTCTTGCTACCCATTAATTCGATCTTTTCTATTTTCACTTCGCCGACCGCACTGATGGTCTCAAAGATGACAGTTGCCATTTGGACGATCTGTTCCTGATACGCAGCCGCCGTATCAGCGACCAGTGTGACACCGGACGGCGTCGCCGAAAAAGGCATCGGCAAACCTTTTGCCACGGCATCGTTCAATGTTGTCCTTTCCATAATCACTTCATTCTTTCGATGACGACCTGTACCTTGGCGCGAGCCTGCGAAGAACCCATCTCCTCGACAGCCTTCTTCACGAGAAAATCAACGACGTACCGAAGCGCCTGGATATGGTCATCCTCTCTCTCCGTCGTCGGGCTCTCTTTGAATGCGAGTTTGTCATCGACGACTCCGATGTACGGTGCAATCTCCCTACCGAGCAGGCTCAGACTCTGAGTGAGCAGGCCAAGCCAATGTGCTCTGTCAGTGTTGCCGCCGAATTCATCAACGAGCAGATTTATTTGATGCACTTTCGATGCAAGACTCCTGGAAACCTCAACGGGAGTCTTCTTCACAGCCACGGGCTCGTTCAAATGCTTGATCAAGACCTGAGGGTCATGCGTTCTTTCGGTCTCGATACCAACATACCTGTCTCTGAAAGGCACGATCACGAGCCGGTTGTTTCCGTACACAAGCGATACGTATCCGAATGTACCCATATCGAGATTGCTTCTGATTGCTTCCCCGGCTGAAGAGAAATACGCTGTCAGATCGGCAATCGCGGTCGCAGATGCTCCTTTGATCTCCTCTACCGAGCCATCATCAGGGCGCACGGTTACATAGCCAATTATCCCCGAGATGTTGTCGAGCACATCCATGATCCTATGCCTGTTCTTTGAGCTTCGCACTGAATTCTTGAAATTTCTTCCTGAAGAGTAACTTGCCGTAAATCTTGGGACCTTCCGTATGCACGATCGCTTCGAAGGTGTCGATGAAATAATCGATATCACGGGCATTCAGGTCGGAAACAACCTGGGCCTCCATGGTTTCTGCGTCGATGCTGATGGCCCGCGTAATACGCGCGCTATCGTCGGTGTTCACGCCCCATCGCTTGTACCAGATCAATCCGTTCTTGCCGAAACTGGCCAGGAAGAGATTCAAGTAACCCGCCAACCGAGACATCGTGCGCGCCGCCTGTTCAGGCTCGAATATCAGGCCCTGTTCCTTGAGCCACACAATAGTCTTCATCGCTTCAAACCCGCCAAGCTTCGACTCGGCGATTACACCTGCCAGATTCCGTTTTCCATCGATCATCGCCAAAACCTGCCAGTCCGTCCGCCGCAACGCGACCGCAGACTCCGGTTCCTTCGTGGTCTTCGCCCAAACCGAGGTCATCGGAGGGAGTTTCATCTTTATCGTCTGGAATTCCACACGCCTCTTCTCGACGGTCTCGACTAGCTTACCGGCTCCTTCGGCGATCGTCTTTTTCGGCGCTCGTACGCTGGGTTCGAAACTTGCAGTACCAGAGGTCATTGAAGACATGTTGAACAATGCGTCAATGCCTTCGGAACTATCATCCAGTGCATGCACAACGAATCCATCGGCGAAATATATTTCACCCGCCGCTTTATCGCTTTTGACATGAACGACGCCAGTTTTTTTTGTCTGGAGCACGAACTGCAGGACATCGGTCAGCTTGAATTCCTCCAGGCCGATTTCAAATGTCATACCTAAATGAGCTGAAGCCAATTATGTAGCAGAAAGTACACGCGCCCGATCAAGAGAGAAATACGGGCCATGACGGTATAGCCGAATGATGCACCGAATGCGATCATCAGAAACCATATCCCGATCTTGGCAAGCCCACCGAACATGCCTTTGTGCTCTTTGGAGAAGAAGAAATAAATGATGCCGGTTATAACACCCACGATTACCACCGGGAAGCCGATCGCATAGAGGAAATTCATTAAACTCGGGTGCTGAAACAACGTCTGCCAGGTTTCCACCTGCACGAAACTCACGAGTGTAGCCGTTACCTGGTCAAGCGCATCACTCTGCAGATAGATTATGAGATTATAGCCCGCATACGTCCCGACAATGAATGCCAGAGGCCAGCGTGACATCCAGCCCACTTTCGGGAACAATCGGGTGAGCATCATCAC
>CP070795.1:493728-498543 GCA_020343455.1 Caldifarciminota bacterium | reverse complement strand
ATGCGTTCAGCACATTCCTGTCGGAGGTTTCTATACGTTGCGCCCTGGATTATTGCGAATAATGGTACTTTTTTTTTACCGCAAGACTGCGTTCTGCCCACTTCACGGTGCGCTCTACCGTGATCCGCGCCTGGAGGAATTCGGCCGGGTATGCGCTTAAGACATCTAGGCACATGGCGATGTCGGGCTTCAATTCCTCCTGGATTATGACTGCGCTCTCTGGTGTCAGGAAGTGGCGCGAGCCATCAAGGTGTGACGAAAACTCGATGCCATCGTCGCTGACCTTCCTCAGATCGGTCAGTGAATAAGCCTGGAAACCACCAGAATCGGTCACGATCGCGCGGTCCCAGTTCATGAAGCGGTGCAACCCCCCCAGATCGCTGATTACCTGCGAGGTAGGCCGCAGCATGAGATGATATGTATTACATATAATGATCTGGACGCCGATCTTCTTAAGATCGGCAGGAGATTGGGTCTTCACCGTCGCCTGGGTTGCAACTGGCATGAAGTTCGGAGTCTGAACATCAAAGTGTCGCGTTCTGAGTGTTGCACACCTTGCGCGCGTGGTTCTATCTTTCTTGGCGATAGTGAATTTGATCACTTCATAACCTCAATGCTGCTGAAGTCGCGATGGAGTTTGAATTCGGCGATGTCATAGGGCGGCTTTCCCTCACTTATGTAAGTAGCAGCTATCCACCCGATTTCAGGGCCAAGCATGAATCCATGGCCGCACATGCCGCCGACAACCCAAAAGCCATCTACATCCGAACTGTCGAGAATAGGGTTCCCGTCTTGAGTCATCTCATAGCTGCCTGACCACTGACGAATGATCTTTGTGTTACGCAGCTTTGGTATGATACGTCCCATGCGTCTTCCCATCTCCTTCCCGAACTCGAAGGATGTGCCAAGATCATGTCCGGGAACGTTCGGTATGGGTGTGTAGCATCCAATGATACTCCCCTTTCCCCACTTCTGGTTGAAGTAGCACCCGTCTGGCCTGTAATCGACGATCATCATATCGAAGAATCTTTCCATTTGCTCCGTGATCATTGCTTCATGGCGTTCCGGATATATGGGTATGTCGAGATTCACCATTTGACCGATCTCTCGCGCGTAGGGTCCTGCTGCATTGACAACGACCGGCGCGTAGAACGTGTCGCCATCGCGGGTGCGAACCGAATTGACTTTACCCTTCTGGCAATCAACCGCAGTGACTTCTTTGTACGTATATACATTACCCCGCTCTTTAATTACCCTTGCATAAGCGTCGACGATCAGAAACGGGTTTGCCTGGGCATCGCTTGGACAGTACGCTCCGCCGAGCAGGTCGGTGGTATCTATGCCCGGAACGATCTTCTCTATTTCACTTACGTCTATGTAGCTTACGTCGAGGCCCATTGCCTGCTGGATTTCAATGAGTTTGGTGTAACTTTCTTTCTTGTCCTCACTGTGTGCCAGAAACAGATATCCGCCCCGGTGGAATTCGACGTCCCGGCCGAGTTCATCCTTCATTGCAGCGAATTTCTTCATCGATTCCATGGCGACCTTGATGCTGAGTTCGGTGGAGAATTGCTGTCTGATACCGCCGATGCATCGGCCGGTCGATCCGGCGGTCAGGTAGTTCTTCTCCAACAAGTTGACCGCCAACCCTTTTTTTGTGAGGTAATACCCTGTGGCACAACCGATGATGCCGCCACCGATAACAATAACATCGGAAGTGACCTTCATTAGGCAACGTTGGATGTTGAGTGGTTACGAAGCCCGTTTCGTTCAGCGGTTACGTCAATCGTCATCGAACAGCCAAACGTCGGACGAATGACAAATGACGATACGGGCATCGTTACCGTAGGGCGTTTGACGTTTGACATTCTTTACAAACCGTACATTTCGATGATCTCGTTCTTCTGCTTACCGAGGATCTTGTATTTCTCACCGATCTTGGTGAATGCAGCGATTGCCCTATCAATATGCTCTCTGTCATGTCCAGCGGATATCTGCACCCGAATGCGCGCCTGCCCTTTGGGCACTACCGGGAAGGAGAATCCAATGACATAGATACCCTCGCCGTACAGATCACGTGCCATGTCTTGGGCAAGTTTGGCATTGTAGAGCATGATCGGGACGATCGGGTGGACACCCTCTTTTATGTCGAAGCCTGCTTCTGTCATTTTCGCACGGAAATACTTGGTATGCTCCTCGAGTTTATCCCTTCGGTCGGTCGTCTTGCTGATGATGTCGAGTACCTTGCTTGCAGCGGCGACAATGACCGGTGGTACGGTATTGGAAAAAAGATAGGGTCGAGCCCGTTGACGGCAAAGCTCGACGATTTCCTTTCTGCCGCTGACACAACCTCCCGACGCGCCGCCCAGGGCCTTGCCGAGCGTGGTAGTGATGACATCGATACGGCCAAGCACGCCGCAGTGTTCATGAGTCCCCCGGCCGGTCTTGCCCATGAAACCGGTCGCGTGTGAGTCGTCGACCAGAACCATGGCATCGTATTTGTCGGCGAGATTGCATATCTCATCCAGTTTGGCGATGTCGCCGTCCATCGAGAATACACCATCGGTGATGACCAGCCGGAATCGGCAATCTTGTGTTTCCTTTAGCTTCTCTTCGAGGTGTTCCATATTCGAATGTTTGTAATTATAGAGTTGGGCTTTGCAAAGTCTCATCCCGTCGACGATGGAAGCATGGACGAGACGGTCCGCGATCATGGCATCTTCTTTACCCAAGACAACGTCGAACACACCGGCATTTGCGTCCATACATGAAGGGAAGAGAATCGTATCTTCTGTGCCGAGAAATTCAGTGAGTTTCGTCTCGAGATCCTTGTGAATATCCTGGGTGCCGCAGATGAAGCGCACCGAGGACATGCCGTAGCCCCGTTCGTTCAAACCTTCGTGGGCTGCCGCCACGACTTCCGGGTGGCTTGACAGTCCCAGGTAGTTGTTGGCGCAGAAGTTGAGTACTTCCTTCGGCGGCGAGCCGGTCGGGAATTCTACTTTGATGTTTGCTGCCTGGGGCGATTCAATGAATCTTTCTTCCTTGAATGTTCCCGCTTCTTTTATTCCCTCAAGCTCGGTCGAGAAGTAACCTTTCGCTTTTTCGCTGTAGGCCATCAATACCCTCCTAAGCTACCTTGAAGTCCTTAAGCAGGTTGATGATATTATTGACCGTGTCAAAAGCTTCTGGTGTTGCCTTATCGTCCGGGATCTTTATATTGAATTTCTTCTCGAGGAATGTCTTTAGCGAAACCATTGAAAACGAATCGACGATGCCGCTCGATATTAAAGGCGTGCTTTCGTTGATATCGTCCTGAGTATCCTCTTCCAAATATTCCTTCTTAACATAGTCGATTATTGTTTTCTTCAGATCTTCACTCATGCGACCTCCTTTCTGTCAATCGTTCTCCAACGTTGATACATCGCCGATCTCCTCACCCCATTCTTTTGCCCGGAGCAAACGGCGCATGATCTTTCCGCTTCTGGTCTTGGGAAGGGAGTCGACAAATTCGATCTCCTGGGGCATTGCCAGGGGTGATAGTTTCTTGCGGATGAAGTTCATGATGTTAAGTTCCAGGTCGCCGCTCGGTTCATGACCCGGCTTGAGGGCGACGAATGCTTTGACCACCTCCATATTTACAGGGTCGGGTTTTCCGATCGCTGCCGATTCGGCGACAGCTTCATGTTCGAGCAGCGCCGATTCGATCTCAAAAGGCCCGACGAGGTGGCCCGCTGTATTTATCACATCGTCATCTCGGCCGACGAACCAGAAGTAGCCGTCGGCGTCGATGCTGGCCCGGTCGCCGCAGATATACCAGTCTTTGTTGAATTTGCTTTCATACATTTCCTTGTTTGCCCAGTAAGCACGGAACATCGAAGGCCAGCCCGGTTTTAAGGCGATGAGCCCGACCGTACCCCTCTTGCTAAGTGGTTCGAATGTCTTGAGATCGACGACCGTTGCCGTGATCCCCGGGAAAGGTTTGCCCATTGATCCTGGTTTTATCTTCATTCCGGGGAAATTCGTGATAACGATGGCTCCGGTCTCGGTTTGCCAGTACGAATCATGGAAAGGTTTGCCGAACGCTTGTTCCGACCAGATAACCGCTTCGGCGTTCAGCGGTTCACCGACACTGATGAGATGGCGTAGACTGTCCAGTTTGTGCTTTTTCGCCGCTGCGGTGCTGTCTTTCATCAGGAGGCGGATCGCGGTCGGGGCCGAGTACCATACCGTGATCTTATGTTGCGCGATGAACTGATACCATTTCTCGGTATTGAATCCGGAATCGAGCACTGCTTGCGCGACCCCATTGGACCACGGTCCGATGATCCCGTAACTGGTGCCGGTAACCCAGCCAGGATCGGCAGTACACCAGTAGATATCATCGGGTGTGATGTCGAGAACCCATTTGGCGGTCAAGTACTGGGCGATGATCGCTGAGTGTACGTGCATCGCGCCTTTCGGTTTGCCGGTCGTGCCAGATGTGTAGTGCAGCACCGAAGGAGTTTCTGGACCGCAGGGTTCGATCTTGAAACGATCGAGCCGGTCCGACTTTTCCATGTTGAAGGCAATTTCTCCCGGCTTCACGTTCTGCTCATTGCCATCAACGACGATGACTCTTTCGAGTGCGGGCAGCCTATCCTTGATACGGCGCACTTTAGCTGCATGTTTCTTGGTGGTGAGAATGGCTTTCGTCCCTGCGTCCTCGAGCCTGGTGAAGAGCGCTTCTTCACCGAATGCGGAGAATAGCGGCTGCGTGATCCCACCCATTTTCAGAATGGCCAGAAAAGAAATATACAATTCGGGGATGCGGTC
>CP070795.1:488706-493628 GCA_020343455.1 Caldifarciminota bacterium | reverse complement strand
GACAAGTATATATTGACCGAATCCGTAGCGGTCAACAAATACGAACCTAAGATTGTTCTTGTAATAGAGCCACACTTCGTACGGGAAGGAATCCAGTTCGTATGGGAACGATTGAATTTCATCGGGCGGTCCATACTTGACAAAGACCCGGGCCCGGTCACTGCGCCAGCCGCGATCACCATTGGCGAAGCGTTCTTCTGCGTATGCTATTCGCTCATAGTATTCGATTTCTTTTTCATTGTATGCCGTATTTGGCGTGGGGTCGAAATTTTTCCAGAATGCCACCCAAAGCGAGTCTCGTTGTTCTACATCGGCCTGCTTCAGATTGTTCATTTCAGTAGGTGTCGCAATGTATTGCAGCTGGTCTACTTTCGTGAACCACATTTTATCATCCAGGTAAAAGGGGCGCGAGATCCTTATCGGTATGGTCGATTCATCTATCTTCCCCGCGTTGCCGTAGATGTCTAGTTTCAGGTCATAGCCGTCGATAGGTAGACCCGCTACGTCGAATTCGATCGAATCGGGGTAAGTGCCTCGGCGTGCCTTTACTACACTTTTCGAGTCGGCAAGCGTGGCTGCGATGCTATCGATATTGTCCTGCTGGTTGAAGACGGTGAAAGTGAGTCGGAGTGTGTCTTCCCGGACCGACCAGAATATATTGGCCACATTCTTAACTTGGATCAATCGCTGGGTGGATTTGAATATTTCACCGCCGTGCAAATCGAGAATTTTGAGGACGAAGAACTCGCTCTTTCGCGGAATGGAGATTTTAACCGAATCTACGATATCGGCTGTATCGTTCAAGATGGTTCGGCGCCAGTAGTCACCGGTCAGTTGGTTGGTTTGCTCGTCGTACACCGTCACCTGGATTTCATACGAGGCGAGAACGTCGTTCTCTCTTGTGATATATTGCAGCTTACGTTTGGGTATATTCAAATACAGCACCAATTCCTGTGCTCCGTCAATCTGCACGCGGTTGACTGCTTGGTACTCGATTTGAAAGAAAAGGATAAAGATCATTTCCACGCTCCTATTTTTTATTGGAGAATATCCGGCTTAATGCCTGGTCGATCTTTGATGCAAAGATAAAAGAAACTCCGGTGCGGACGTGTTTTGGTATTTCCTGTAGATCGTTTTTATTTTCTCTCGGCAGGATGATCGTATTGATACCCGCCCTTTTCGCGGCGATCACTTTTTCTTTTATACCGCCTACCGGCAGTACTCGCCCGGAGAGCGTTATTTCGCCGGAAAAGGCGATCTTGGGGTCGATGGGCTCATCTCTGATCAGGGAAGCAAGCGACATCACCACGGCGAGCCCGGCTGAGGGTCCATCTTTGGGGATGGCGCCTGAGGGGATGTGGACGTGCAATTCTTGGTTCTCAAAGTTATCCTCGGTGATTTTCCAGCGCACCAGTTTCGTCTTCAAATACGACAAGGCAGCCTGACACGATTCCTTCATGACATCGCCAAGAAGGCCCGTGAGTATCAGCCCTTTCTTGCCTCGCGTTTTCAGAGATTCGATGAAGAGTATCTCGCCGCCGTATGGCGTCCAGGCAAGGCCGGTGGCAACGCCGACCTGGCCGGCTCGGGCTGCAACCTCTGATACGATCTTCTGTGGGCCGAGCAGTCGATGGAGATTCTTCGCGGCGATCTTGATCTTGCCGTTCTTGCCTTCGGCCACGCGCTTGGCAACCTTACGGCAGATAGAACCGATCAGCCGTTCGAGATTTCGAACGCCAGCTTCCTTTGTGTAATTACTGATGATACTTTTGATCGTTTCTTCTTCGAAGGTGATGTTAGCGGATTTGAGTCCGGCTTCATGGATCTGGCGTGGGATCAAATACTTCTTGGCGATCTGCAGCTTCTCTTCGAGAATATACCCTGGCAATTCAATCATCTCCATACGATCCTTCAAGGCCGGTATTATCGGATCAACGACGTTGCCGGTGGCAATGAACATCACATGAGAGAGGTCGAAAGGTACTTCGAGATAATGATCCGAGAAGGCACTATTCTGCTCGGGGTCAAGCACTTCCAGCAAAGCCGAGGAAGGGTCGCCACGGAAGTCGGCACCGACCTTGTCTATTTCATCGAGCATGAAGACGGGATTGTTAGTGGCGCTGGTCTTGATAGACTGGATGATTCGCCCTGGGAGTGCGCCGACATAGGTTCTCCGGTGGCCTCTTATTTCTGCTTCATCACGTATGCCGCCCAATGATATGCGTATGAATTTCCGCCCCAGGGCACGGGCGATGGATTTGCCGAGCGATGTCTTTCCCACTCCAGGTGGACCGATGAAGCAGAGAATCGTCCCTTTGGAATCAGGTTTGAGTTTCTTCACCGCTAGATACTCGAGGATCCGTGTTTTTACCTTTTCAAGGTCATAGTGGTCCTCATCGAGAATCTCCTGTGCTTGTTTGATGTTCAGGTTGTCCTTGGTGGAAACGGACCAGGGTAGTGATATGAGCCAGTCAATGTATGTTCGCGAGACCGTATACTCAGCAGCCTGCGGCGGCATCTTGGCGAGACGATCGAGTTCTTTGAGGGCTACTTTATTCGTTTGCTGGGGCATTTTTGCCTGCAATATTTTCCTTTTCAAATCCTCGATTTCACGAGCATGCTCGTCGGTTTCACCCAGTTCTTTCTGGATCGCCTTCAGTTGCTCACGGAGGTAGAATTCTCGTTGACCCTTGTCCAGCTCGCTTTTGACGTCAGAGCGTATCTTGGCACCCAGTTCAAGAATGCTGATTTCCTTCTGCAGCATGGGGATGAGTTTGGCGAAGCGTTCTTTGGGATCCGTGATCTCGAGGAGCATCTGTTTTTCATTGTAGTCGAAATTGATCGTGCTGGCAACGAAATCGACGAGGCTGTCCGCATTCTCCATGTTAAGGACGACTGCGGCGTATTCATCTGGCAAATAGGGAGCGAGTGATACGAGGTGTTGGAACATTGCGACGACATTACGCATCATTGCCTCGAGAGCAACTGTTTTACGGTAGGTGGGAGCGATGATGTCTATTCTTGCTTTGAGATAGGGTTCGTGCTGGCTGAATTCAGCGACTTCGAACCGCTTGAGTCCCTTGATCAGTAGGCGGATGGTACCGTCAGGGAATCGTAGCATCTTGGTAATCTGGATGACGCAACCGATCTTGAATACTTCCTCTGGTCTTGGCTCTTCAATGTCGGGGTTGCGTTGAGTCAATGCTCCCGCGAGTTTATTGGTCGTGAGTATCTCGTCGATCAATTTTGCGAGTTTCTGCGTATGTATGATGAGCGGTACGATCTGGTCGGGAAAGATCACACCTCCCTTGATCGGTATTATCCCTAGCTCATCAGGTATTTTGATTGATGTATCGACCATATTCATCTCTGTTATATAACGTCTTTGTCGAGTTATTTATGCAAAATCTCCCGCAAATCGGGCGTCTTCAATATAGAAGGCAAACGGCCGGAATAACATCCATTGTTTTGACAGTACGGGGTCTCTAATGTTTATCCCGGTTTCCTTATTTACCTTCATTCTCCCTCAATGGTGATTATCTTCTCCCTCATCATGCGGAGCTGGATAGTCAGAATGCCATTTCGCAAATCATATTGATATTCATGTGGTTCGATCGGCATTGGAAAGTCTATCCGCCGGTGAAATCTACCGAAAGGTATTTCCAGATTGTGAAAGATACCGTGGTCGTCAGTGCCCCCCTGCCGTAAGATTCGGGTGCCGGTTACTATCATATATCGGCTCCGGAGAAAGACCGAGATTTCTTTCTCCATCACGCCGGCCAGTTCGAGGTGGATAATCGTGCTCTCACTCGTAACGTAAAGATTGTAGAGCGGCTGCCAGTTCGTAAGTTCTGAAAATTCCGCATTTGTCTCGTATTCGAAATCCGCGTCCGTAACGAACCTTATTTGCATTCTTTGTTCATTGTTCGAAAGCGCATCCTTCATTTTCTACCTATGATTCAGTTTCTTCTTTGGCCTCGGTCGTTATGCGCTGGAGAACATCTTGGGCAGTGGTCGCGATGAAGCGATTCCTGCTGTTTGCGGACTTCTGGAGTGCTTGCATTGCCTTTGGCGTGGCTATCTGTGCAAGAGCCATGAGCGCAGCTGCTTTCGTCGGCAAGAGCACAGCGCGTTTGAGCAAGGCACGTTCTCTGACGATGGATGTCAGAGCATTGACGACCGACTCTTCCTTACTCTTGGCGAGGGACTCTATTACGGCAGCCCTGAAGTGTTCATCTGTTTCATTCGGGATCGCCTTCTGTCTCTTCAGCCATTGCAGCACATGAGGGAGCTTGTGTTTGAAATCGTCTGGTGCCAGGCACTTCATTGCTTCCAGCGTTACGTATGGATACTTGCTGTTCAAAGCCTTCTTTAGGTATCCGACCGATTTCTCGCCGCCGATCTTGTTGAGACTTAAAACGACTTCGAGCTGTATTTGCGGTCTGTCTTCGTCTATCAGGGCGCCTATGTTGTCGATCGTTGCCTGCGCCTTCAACTCACCGAGAATGAAAACTCCGTTGCGACGGGCGTACCACTCATCTGCCTGGAGCAGCTTGAGTATTTCGGGGATGGCCTTGTCGCTCATTCGTTTCAGGGTGTCGAGGATCTTCATGCGGACCGCGTAGTTGTCAATTTCGCGGAGGGCTTGAACTAAAAGTGGCGCAGAGGTGTCGGCGAGGGCGATCAGAGCTTCTCTCGCCTCGGCATAGGTACCGGCGGCCCACAAAGAAGATAGGAGTTCCGGCATGTATGTGGGGTCACGCGTCTCTCCAATGGCCTTTATCACTACCCGTTTTCGCTCCAAGAATATCGTATCTTTACGCATCAGATACTTGGCGAATTTTTTTGCGATGAACTCCATCACTTCGGTATTGCCGCGGTCGCGTGCTTTAATGTAGAGAATTTTCAACCCTCCGATTGCT
>CP070795.1:483666-488606 GCA_020343455.1 Caldifarciminota bacterium | reverse complement strand
CCATGCCCTCCGGGGGCTGACAGCCGATGATCGTCAGGCAGGCAACTAATGCCAGTAGTGTTGCGATCTTAATCATTTTTCCTCCTTTTCCTTTCACACTACCATGGGCAAATTACAGATGCCCCTACTTTTCCCCTCTTGCCGCACCGAAACCGGTGCGGCTTATTCATGCCGGAACTGCGCTGCATACTCTATCCGGCATGGGCCTAAGTGGAATCGAACCACTCACCTCACGCTTATCAGGCGTGCGCTCTAACCAACTGAGCTATAGGCCCTTTTCGCAGATGATTCAAATGCAGCGTCAACATAGATGTTACTGTTAGAGCAATTATACACAATGCTCAGTTCTTGTCAAGGCTACGCTAGCGCGTCGATTTGGGTGATAAAAGAACGGATTCCCCGACAGAGAGGTCGGAATGTTCATTTTTCACAACAAATCATAGATTTGATGAAAAGTGGCAAGAGTGATGGCACATTGAGGGAAATTACAGAATTGTGCGGATTTTCAGCGAACGTTGAGTTCGAGGCTGTCGAAATGGCTGTCCAGGAAATGATTCAGCCATTCTCTGCGCCGGCTTTCGTTGTATTCATTGGCAGCTTTCTGGGCATTATGCAGCGAACCGAGATAGAATCGGTTGATCAAGAAGAAGAAGACGAGGCTGGCGTCGACGTACTTTTTCTGATCGAATGCATTGTATAGCAGGTATGCCGAGCCGATGTTGATGAGGAAATCCACCAACCCCTGGCGAACGTCTGATGCATATACCTGCCCAGAACCAGGCAAGAAGAGCGAAAGGAGGAGCGCCGTCTTCTCCGATCTCGCAGGGAGACACAAGAAGCTGTCGATCTCCGCGGCGATTACGTGATCTTCATTCCGGACAAAGGTGTTGCGGGCTTCGATAAGTTGATCGTCGAGCAGAAGGGCGAGACCGAGCATCTTTCTGTCACTGCCGGCATTCAACAGGTTGATCGCCAGATAGTACCTGCCGGCCCGTATGTATTCGACGGCGATGCGGTTGACGATGGCCGGGGGGAGTTCGGGGAAACTGTCGACAATGCCGATCAGTTCCGCAATGCCCTCGGATTCATCTGCCGATAGGACGGTGATGGCATAGTTCAATCTGGGCTCGATCGCTCTCTTCAGTTCTGGATGGAAGAAAAAACCTCTCAGATACTCGATGCGCGCTGCCTCTAGGTATCCGTGCGCAAATAGTGAATCGGCAAGGGGCAACTGGGCGCACAATACGAACACGATAACCATTTCCTAAAATGGCTGCTAATTTTCCCTCAGAATTCGCTGGAGAAAGGTTTCATCTGAATATCCGTTGTAGTTACGTACAGCATTGACACCGCCATAGATGTTCCCGGCATACAACAATATTGCGGCAGTGAGGCTAATGCCGAATTTAACCTTCTCATCTCGGTCATAATAATAGTATGAAAGCAATGCCGCGGTTCCAACAACGAGGAAAGAGTATATACCATCACCGATTCTGCCCGCGTAGAAATGGCCTCCGCCGGGGACCACGGAGAAGAGGGCGCCTAATCCCGGGGACCTGTGGGCAGGGATAGGCGACGGCACTCTTATGTATTCAGCGGCCTTCTCGAATTCGTACTCATATGCGTAGCCCAGACCGAGCAGCCTCCGTGAATCTGATACATACGGAACATCGACCGATTGAAGGTACGCTCGCGACGAATCGAAGTCCCCCGCCGAGAAATATATCAAACCTTTGGTGAAATTACGCTTGTTCGTATCATCGATATTCTCAGACTCAACGATCGCTTCTTCATGCCTTGCGAGGCGAATGAGACAATCGACGATCCTGTCGCGCGTTTTCTCGGATACGGAGTCGGAAACAAAAAGGGATCGCCGGTATTCATTCAAAGCGGCAGCATAGTCTCCTTTATTGTACAGGTGGTCGGCGAACTCGGCGATTTTTGCCGGCTCGAAAAGCTCGATCTGGCACAATAGGCAGAGTATGAGCAGATTCATAATGGGTGGGGTGGCTCAGTTGCCAGGGAGTAGTTCTTCACCGTCGCAGTGGTGCTCGCGCGCTCTCAATATGTAGTTATTTTCAGGGGGATCGTAGAACTTATGATCTCTTATTTCGGTGTAATACTCGTCGAAGTACTGGTATGCCCAAGGGTTACAGCGCATCAACCGGTCTGATGCCATGAGCGAACCCCAGATGATACCGTATTTCTCGATAGCCTGCCGGGTAAAGTGTGAACACGACGGTGAAAAGTTGCAGACATCGCCCTGAGACGGAGAGATGAGAGTCTTGTACAACTTGATACCGGTGCTGGACACGATCTTCACGGGGTCTGTCTCGTGCGGCGGTTGGAGCAAAATCAGTAATACGAGCAAGGACTGCATGGGATATTGTAGACAACTGAAGAAAAAAAGCAAGATTTACGCTCGCTTCAGTCTATTGGTAGACATCCTACGGTTACTTGTTGCGTAATGGGCCTGTCACCGATGGTTCTTGAAAGCTGCCACATGTTGGTTATACTAGAGAATGCTGAAAGTTCTGAAGGCGTACTTGGACGAGATCGCGAAGATCGACCGCGAGAGTGCCCTCATTATTGTATATTCGACATCGATCCTGCTGTTTGCGATGTTCATGAAACGCACACACTTCCTCATGCCGCGAGAGGTCTTTCTGGAACGTTTGCTCGTTGTCGGAACGTTATACGGTCTTTCGCCGTTTGTCCTCTTCCTGGCATTCAAACGTGCGCCTAAGGACTACGGCATCGGCATCGGCGACCCGAGGTCCTGGTTGAAGGACGTTATCTTTTTGTATCTCCTGTTCCTGGTGCTGCTGGTCATTGCTTTCAAGTTCATCGGGCTCAAGGGAGTTTATCCGTTATCCCGCAGGGCGGGCCAGAGTATTGGATATTTCGTCATATACCAGGCCGTACAGCTGTGGTACATGGTCGGTTGGGAGTTCTTCTTCCGCGGCTTCATGCTTTTCGGACTCGAACGGAAATTCGGCAGGCTTAGTATTCTGATCCAGGCCATGGCCTTTGGCCTCGCGCATTTCAAAAAGCCGCAGCTCGAGGCCTACGGTGCAGTCATTGCAGGATTATTCCTTGGCGTGCTTGCGCTGCGGTCGCGCAGTTTTGTGCCCTGTATTATGCTACATTATATGGTTGTTCTGACTGCAGATGGGCTGGGAATCATTCTTTAAATTCCAAACACCAAGCACCAAATCCTAAATAATATCAAATACCAAATGACCAAAACAGCTGTTAGGTGCTTGGTTCGGGCAATTGATAATTTCGCAATTCGAATTCCGAAATTCGAAATCTATTTAGCTGTCTCCACAACCCTCTTTTCTCTTATCACCGTGACTTTTATCTGACCGGGATACTGGGTCTCCTTTTCGATACGGCGCGCAATATCATGGGCGAGCCCTTCGGCCTGTGCATCGGAGATCTTCTCAGGTTGAACCATGACTCTGATCTCACGTCCTGCCTGTATTGCGAAGACCCTTTCCACCCCGTCGAAAGATGAGGCCAACTCTTCAAGCGTATTGAGGCGCTTGATATAGGCTTCTATCGTTTCGCGACGCGCCCCGGGCCGTGAACCCGATATCGAGTCGGCTATTTCCACGATCGCCGCGTATGGTGAAATGGGTTTTGTCTCTTCGTGATGTGCCGCGATCGCATTGACGATGATCTCGTTCTCCCCGAATTTATTGGCGATTTCAGCGCCGATGTAGGCGTGAGATCCGTCAAACGTTCCATCGGCAACCTTGCCGAGGTCATGGAGCAAGCCTGCGCGTTTGGCAGTACTCTGTTCGAGGCCCAATTCCTGCGCCAGCAGTGCGGACAGGGACGCGACTTCCCGTGAGTGTTGCAGGAGATTCTGCCCATAACTCGTCCGGTACTTCATCTTACCGAGATACTTTATGACATCCTGGGCGACGCCGATTATGCCTAGTTCGAGAACGACCTCTTCGCCGGTATTCTTGATGATACCCTCGATTTCCTTACGCGCATTCTGCACAACATCTTCAATGCGTGAAGGATGTATGCGCCCGTCCGTTATCAACTTCTCCATAGAGATGCGTGCAACCTCTCGCCGGATCGGGTCGAAGCAGGAGAGGGATATCATTTCCGGTGTGTCGTCGATCACGACCTCGACGCCGGTGAGGTTCTCGAAAGCTCGGATGTTCCTGCCTTCGCGGCCGATAATTCGGCCCTTCATTTCGTCGGACGGGATCGGCACGACTGAGATCGTTGTGTCGGCCGTGTGCGCGGTTGCGCAGCGCTGGATGACCTGGAGTATGACTTCGCGAGCGCTTTCTTCGGCCTTGGATTTTGCTTCTTCTTTTATCTGATTGATCAATGATGCGGCTTCATGCCGCGCTTCCGCCTCGAGATTTCTCAGGAGCATCCCCTTGGCTTCTTCCTTGGAAAGGTTTGCGATCTTTTGAAGAGCTTCATTCTGCTCTTTTATCATCTGGTCGAAGCGTTCCGATTTTGCGTGGATTATTCTTTCCTTATTCTGAAGATCGTGCTGCGTCGTCATCAATTCTTTTTCTTTGTCGACGATCAACCGCTCGTGGCGGTCCAGCACCCTTTCTTTTTCGGCAAGGCGTTTATCGGCTTTGTCGATTTCCTTTCGACGCGACGCAGTTTCTTTTTCGAATTTGACTTTCTCTCCGTACCAGTTCTCTTTGGCGGCGATCTCAGAAGATCTACGGCAATTTTCTGCCTCTCTCTTTGCTTCTTCGATTATTCGGGTTGCCTCTCTTGAGGCATGTGTCAATTTTGACTTTCCAGAGCGTAGATATAAGAAAATTGCGAAAACGACCGCCAGCGATAACACGGCGATTGCAATATTGGTAATCATAAAGACTCCTTACCTCCCCCGGAGGCAATTTGCTAAAGCTCCCCGCAGGTGCCGTGTGATAAAAAGTCTTTGAACC
>CP070795.1:478602-483566 GCA_020343455.1 Caldifarciminota bacterium | reverse complement strand
CGAAAAAACATACATCAGAAAGAAATTCGACGGCGAATATGAATTTACCAGTATTATGGGTAATATTGCCATTGTCGACGAGGAATTGATCATCCACTGTCATGCGACGATCACCGATGTTGAGTTCAATGCTTATGGTGGTCACCTGTTCGACGGTAAGGTGGGCCCAACGATCGAGTTGATTGTCCTGCCGTTCAAGCAGCCGATGCTGCGCAGTCTCGACCAAAATACAGGGTTGAAACTGCTCAAGCTGTGACACCCAAGTCAACGACCCCACAAGGAGTGTAATGCATGATTGAATACAAGTCACCCGAAATAAGCAAGAAAGCACGCGCCATGATGGAGCGCGATGAAAAGAGCATGTTCGGAGCCCACACCCGGACCCGCGAAATCCCTCTCGTCGTCGACCATGCCGAGGGTGCTCGGGTAACCGATGTCGACGGCAAGACCTATCTCGACTTCGGAGCGGGTTTTGCGGTAGTCGGTACTGGTCATTGCCACCCCGATGTAATAAATGCCGTCAATGATCAGATGAAGAAACTGATACATATATCCGGCAGCGACTTTTACTACATGCCTCAGATCGAGGTCGCCGAGAAGCTCATCCAGATCACCCCGGGAGATTTCGAGAAGAGAGTCTACTTGGGTAACTCAGGCGCCGAGGCGGTTGAGGCTTCACTTAAGATTGCGCGTTATTTCACGGGACGTCCAAGGATGATAAGTTTCCTCGGTGCTTTTCACGGACGTACTTTTGCCGGAATGACGATGTCCGGCAGCAAGAAAGTACAACGTGCGCACCTTTCTGCATTGATCCCTGAGGTCTACCATATACCGTTTCCTTACTGCTACCGCTGCGTCTTCGCCCAGAAATACCCCGACTGCATAAAGCAGGACTACCGAGGAGTGCCCCTTATTCATTGCCTGTCTTACCTCACCGACGTCATATTCGAGCGATTGATCGCACCTGATGACGTCAGTTTGATCATGGTTGAACCGATACAAGGCGAAGGCGGCTACATCACCCCACCAAAGGAATTCCTGCCGGCCTTAAGGAAGATCGCCGATGATCACGGGATCACGTTAATTTTCGATGAGATTCAGAGTGGCATGGGAAGAACCGGACGCTGGTTTGCATGTGACCATGTCGACGTGGCGCCGGACATCATCCTTGTCGCAAAAGCAATCGCATCGGGACTACCAATGAGCGCGACGATCGGCAAAGCTTCTTTAATGGATCCCGAAGTCGACTCACGAGCATGGAGACCCGGTGTACACGGTTCAACTTTTGGTGGTAACCCCGTAATATGCGCCGCAGCACACGCAACGCTTAAAATAATCGAAACAAAGTTGATCGATAATGCCCACAAAGTAGGCGCCGTCCTCAAGAAGGGACTCAACGAGATGATGTCGCGTCATAAGATTATCGGCGAAGTCCGCGGCCTCGGCCTAATGCTCGGGATAGAACTGGTCCGGGATAGAGGAAAAAAGGAATTCTTTCCGCCGGCAGTAACGCGCGATGGAAAGAACATCAAAGAGGTAATCACCGGTGAATGTTTCAAACGAGGGCTAATCGTCTATGGTGCCGGTATCAGCTCTTTGCGTATGTCACCACCCCTGATGATCACCGTCGATGATGCCACAACTGCCGTGAAGATCCTTGACGAAGTCATTGGCCTGGTCGAAGAGCAATTGAAATGATGAACCCGGAAATATTCAGGGAATACGATATCCGTGGACTCGCCCAAACCGATCTGAGCGACGATAACGTTGCGCTCTTTGCCCGCGGCGTCGGAACCTACTACCGCAGATTCGGACATACAGAGTTGTTTGTCGGGCGCGATATGCGCATATCCTCACCGCGTATCGCCGATATCCTCATCAAAGGACTCAATGAGACCGGCTGCAGTGTGATCGACATAGGCATGGTGCCAACGCCGGTGCTATACTTCTCGCTATTCCACTACGGCATTGGCAACGGTATCATGATCACAGCCAGCCACAACCCAAAGGAATTCAATGGATTCAAGATCGCAATCGACCGAGCCACCATATACGGCAGCGACATACAAGAGCTGAGAAGTACAATCGAAGAGGGCCGTTTCGCAGTGGGACACGGTACCACTCAAAGAAGAGACGTCACAAACGACTACGTGAACCATGTGACGGCATCGTTGAACATACACACGAAGCCCAAGATAGCTGTAGACACTGGTAATGGAACGTGCGGTCCTATATTCGAAAAGATCCTGAATAAGCTTGGGCTCCGGCACCTGATGTTGTTCAAGGAACCGGACGGCAACTTCCCGCATCACCTTCCTGATCCCGTAGTACCAGAACACATCACCGAACTCATCGACGAGGTGAGGAAAGGCGGTTATGCCTGTGGGATTGGTTTCGACGGTGATGGTGACCGTATCGGAGCCCTCGACGAAAAAGGAAAGGTCATATGGGGCGATGTGCTTCTTGCGATATATGCTGAGGATTTACTCACCCGTCATCCAGGGGCGAAGGTCATCTTCGAAGTGAAATGTTCAAAAGGGTTGATCGAAAGGATTGAGGAATTGGGCGGTGTCCCCATGATGTACAAAACGGGCCATTCTCTGATCAAAGCAAAGATGAAGGCGGAAAACGCACCCCTCGCTGGCGAAATGTCGGGCCACATATTTTTCGCCGACCGTTACTACGGGTATGATGATGCAATATACGCTGCCCTTCGCCTTTGTGAGATACTGAGCCGCGGTGAAAAACTCTCATCACTGGCGTCACGCGTTCCGAAGTACTATTCAACCCCAGAATTACGCATCGACACGACGGATGCAGAGAAATTCAAGATCGTCGATGCAATGAAATCTTACTTCATGAATTCGTATCGCGTCATCGATATAGATGGCGTACGGGTCGATTTTGACGATGGATGGGGGCTGATCAGACCATCGAACACTCAACCCGTACTTGTACTGAGATTCGAAGCTAAGTCTGAGGACAGGCTCGAGGAGATCAAGAAATTGTTCTTCGAAAGACTGGCTGAATATAAGAAGTAGGGTTACTTTCTAATTATATCATTCGTCTGTACTGAAAAGGAGCATTTATGGCGTTATTGTTGTGCATTTCGTTATTGACCGTCCAGAAAGATGACACCTTCTTACCCCGGTGGATGACACCCGAAGAGATTCTCCGGAGCGACGAAATCGGACGCGGGCATGTCGTTACTACACCACCAGGCGGCTGGGTGGAAACCCCTGCCGAATTCGAACGATTGAGTGGCGTCTTCCTGACATGGATATATGGTACGTCTTCATACAACGCTATCTTCAGGCAGATCGTCGAGGAAGCGGGCGAGGTTTCTAAGGTATACATAATCGTTGGGACGATCAGCGAACAGACAACCATCACCAACTACCTGCAGTCCTACAATGTCCCCATGGATTCGGTGTTTTTCTATGTCTGGCCCAGAAATTCGATATGGATTCGTGACTATGGTCCCTGGTTCATGCGTCAGCACGACAATAGCGAGGGCATCGTCGACTTCGTCTACAATCGTCCTAGGCCTCTGGATGACACAATCCCATGGCGTATTGGACAATCATGGACAATATCGGTCTACGGTTCGCCGCTCGAACATGCCGGCGGTAACTTCATGGTTGATGGGCTGGGTACCGGTTTTGTCAGTACCCTCGTCTACGAGGAGAATCCTTCATTCACAGCAGCCCAAATCGAATCCCTCATGCTTGAATATAGCGGATTGGAAAGACTGGTAGTCATGCAGAGAATCAATATTGAGTATACCGGACATATCGATCTATGGACCAAGATACTCAATGACACATTGGTCATGGTTGGTGAGTATGCCTCCGGACACCCGAATCATACCATGCTCAACCAGAACGCAGATTCGATCAGCCGGTGCACTAACCGCGAGGGATTCCCCTACCGAATCGTAAGAATACCCATGCCTTGGTCCACTTCATCCGCACCCCCATCCTATCTGAATTCATTATTCGTCAACAACAAAGTACTCGTGCCTCTCTGGAGTCTTCCCGAAGACGACACAGCGCTCTATATCTATGAACAGGCCCTTCCCGGATATGAGATCGTTGGCATCAATTGCGCGGCGATGGCCGGATCAGGCGGTGCCATACATTGTATTACGATGCAGATTCCCAGTGCCGCATACCTCCACGTTCAACATCACCCGCTGCCGGACACCGATGATACGCTGAACAGTTACCGCGTACGCGCTCGCATCACCACGTCGAACACTCTCGTCGGAGATTCGACCCGCCTATACTACAGAATAAACAATGGAACATTTGACGATCTTTCTCTCTCTCCGGTTGTCGACACGCCCGGCGTCTACGCTGCATACATTCCGGCGCAATCCGCCGGTGATACAGTCCATTACTACTTATCGACCCTTAATAATGATGGTATCGCCCGCACTTCGCCAAGGCATGTACCGCCTCAGATCTACTCGTTCAATATTACCGACGGTCCAGGCGTACGCGAGTTCGAGATATCACGAACACTGAAGGCCGTATCAGTGGTGCCGAATCCGGCGCGCGATAGAATCCACTTCCTGCTCGACCTCGATCGCCCCACAAGCCTCAGGATTGTCGCATACAATGTTCTCGGTCAATCGGTCGGCATCATCGCTGACCGACATTTCGGTGACGGGAAGAATGAAATTATCTGGAACGCTTGCGATGACCGCGGCGAGAGATTGCCGCCCGGTATTTATTTCTACGCTGTTACTGCCCCAGCGGGTTGTGTGAACGGAAAGATTTTGCTGGCCGATTAGATATAGCAATACCCCGAATTCAAAATGGAGGTAAAGGAAAGCCGGTTAGGGATTTCAGACTTTCTTGGGTCTTCTCGAGTACCTTCCGCCGCGCATCACCAAGTGCTGCTACGATAAGGTCTTCAAGCATCGCAACATCCTTCTCTTCAAGAATCTGCGGTTCGAT
>CP070795.1:473451-478502 GCA_020343455.1 Caldifarciminota bacterium | reverse complement strand
CTTCATTGCCCTTACGGAGACCGATGCCTTTGACGCCCCCGGCATTACGGCCCATCGATCTTATGGACTTCTCCTTGAACCGGAGTGTCAAACCTTCCCTCGTAGTCAGTAATACCGAATCATTTCCCGAGGTGAGTCTGACCGCGATGAGCCTGTCGTTCTTCGCAAGTTTGATTGCGATGATACCTTTCTTCCTGGTATTCTCAAAATCACTTAGTGAGGTCTTCTTGACCTTACCCATCTTCGTTGCCATGAACACGTAATCCTTGGAGGAAAAGTCCTTGATCGACAAGCACGCCGTGATGTGCTCATTGGACGCAAGTTTAACGAGGTTGGCTATTGAGCGGCCTTTGGAGATGGGCCCTGACTCGGGGATCTCATAGACCTTGGAAGCGAAGACTTTACCCTGGTCTGAGAAGAAGAGCAGGGTGTCGGTGGTCTTCGAAACAAGTAGCTGGTAGGCAACATCCTCGTCACGGACCTCATGGATCTTGCGGCCGTGTCCGCCGCGTGCCTGGTTTCGGTAAGTGGTTATTGGCAGCCTCTTTATGTACCCGCGTTGTGTCAGGCTTATTACCATATCTTCCTCGCCAATGAGATCCTCGATGGTCAGCTCCTGGGCCTCGGCATCGACGATGATCGTGCGTCTCGGATCATGATACCGTTCGGCCAATTTAGTGAGCTCTTCCTTTATTACTTGGTAAATGCCTTTGGACGATTTAAGAATGGATTTAAGCCGGGCGATCTCTTTTATGAGGGCCAGATACTCATTCTCGAGCGTTTCTTTTTCGAGGTTTGTCAACCGGGCGAGGCGCATATCAAGGATCGCCTGTGCCTGAACTTCACTGAGCGAGAAACGTTTCATCAATTTTTTCCGCGCTACGTGGGTGTCTTGCGATTTCTTGATGATCTTGACTACCTCATCGATATTTTCGATTGCAATCTTCAGGCCTTCAAGGATGTGCGCTCTTTTCTCGGCTTGGGCCAGTTCGAACTTGGTCCGGCGGGTGACGACATCGAAACGGAATTCGAGGAAGTGCTGGAGTGCCTGGCGAAGCGATAAAGTCTGCGGTGTGTCAGATACGAGGGCAAGTATCTGTATGCCATATGGAACCTGAAGGTTCGTGTACTTATACAAGTTGTTCAAGACGATCTGCGGATTTGCGTCCCGCTTCAGCTCCACGACGACCCTTATACCGTCCTTGTCCGATTCGTCCCTCAGATCGGAGATATCTTCGACTTTCTTCTGGCGTGCAAGATCTGCGATCTTTTCAAGCAGAGTACTTTTGTTCACCTGATAGGGGATTTCGGTAATGACAATGGACGATTTGCCGCCTTTCAACTCTTCGATGCGGGCCTTGCCTCTGATGATGATTCTACCCTTGCCGGTCCGGTACGCTTCTTTTATGCCGGTGTGCCCGATTATTATCGCGCCGGTTGGAAAATCCGGACCCGGCACAAGTTTGATGAGAGCATCGTCTTTTATTTTAGGATCATCGATCATTGCGATCAGAGCCCTGACAACTTCCCCTAAATTATGGGGTGGAATGTTCGTTGCCATGCCGACCGCGATGCCCGAGGCGCCGTTACAGAGCAGATTCGGCGCATTGGCGGGGAGGACAAGGGGTTCTTTCAAACGGCCGTCGAAGTTGGGAATGAAGTTGACTGTATCCTTACCCAGGTCTCTCAATATCTCCTCTGCAAGCGGGGTGAGTTTCGCCTCTGTATACCGGTAGGCTGCTGCCGCATCACCGTCGATCGAGCCGAAATTACCCTGGCCATCGACGAGGGCATAGCGCATTGAAAAATCTTGTGCCATACGTACCAGTGCATCGTAGATCGCCATGTCACCGTGGGGGTGATACTTGCCGAGAACATCACCAATGACCGTTGCCGATTTCTTGTAGGGGCGGTTTGCCTGCAGTCCGGCTTCCGACATGGCGTAGAGGATGCGCCGCTGCACTGGCTTGAGTCCATCGCGGGCATCGGGCAGTGCCCGGCCGACGATGACACTCATCGCATAGTCGAGATATGAAGCTTTTATCTCATCTTCGATATAAACGTTGCTAATTCTCTGCTCCATTGTAGTATTATACCCAGAAATAATCGTCCGTCAATATGACCAAATGGTGAAAGCCGCGTATTTGAGAATAAACGACCGGGAGTACCTCGTTTGAGAGTGAACGTCTAAGGATTACGGGTTATATGCTGATCGTGGACGAACGCCTTCTGTCGAACGTACAGGTCTCTTTGAAACCATAAGACCTCGCATAGTCGAAGGCCAGGGCCAGGTCTTTTGCGAGATCGGTGGGTCGATGGCTGTCCGAGCCGATGGTGATGCGCCTCAGACCACAATCATGCGCCAATTCCGTGAGAAGAGGTCCGGGATAGAATTCGTTCATGAAACGCATACCGGCCGTGTTGATCTCGAGTGCTACGTCGTTTGCTACCATCAGTTGAAATACACGGGTAGCGGCATCACGGGGGAAATTGTTAATTGCCGGGCCGTAGCGGTCACGTCCATATTTCTTGTAAACGTCGAAATGGGCGAGTGAATCGAACAGACGGCTTTTGATCAAGGCGGCTGCCGTGGTGTAGTAATCCTCGATATATTCGTCCATGTCATGCCGGTCGAAGTAACTCCCGCATTCTTTCGAGCTATCGATGCAAATATGTCCGAGGCAGTGGACCGCACCGATGACGAAATCGAGATCCACACAGTCGATAATATCTTTAATTATGGTTTCGATTCCCGGGTCATATCCGACCTCGATGCCGAATTTCACATTCAACCCCTGTTCTTTGAACCTTTCTCTCGCGTCGAAGATTTCTTTCTGTAATCTCAGGAGGTTCTCTTTCGAGAACGGCTCTCGTCTTCCATTGAATATGATGAACGAATCGTTTCGCTCGGGATCTAGTTCGCAGTGGTTCGTGAAGCAGATTTCATTCAGGCCGATCTCGAGTGCACGGGCGCAGTATTCGGCGATTGTTCCCGAGGCGTCGACCGAATGATCCGTATGGACGTGGTAGTCAATCATGTTGGTGGCGAGTACTCAAGCTTTTCGGTTTTGACCACGCGTCGATTGCCCTTGTTGTTCGTCGCATCAGGTGAGTATGACGTTCTCTCCCAGCGGCTCAAATCGGTCGGCTTTGTCCTTCAAATCGTAGGCAGTATTATCAGGGAAAGCGAATATTTCGACACGCTTATTCTTAGCTCTGATGAAGTCTACCAGGGGCACGAAATCGCCATCACCCGATGCCAGGACTATGGTATCGACGCGATCGAGTATGCCCAGGACGTCGAGTGCTATCCCCATGTCCCAGTTTGCCTTCGCCGAGCCGTTTGCTCGGGTCCTAACATCCTTTGTCTTGACAATATAGCCGATTCGTTCGAGGCTTGTGGCAAAGGGTTTGACATCACCTTCAGGCGGTTGGACGATGTAGGCATATGCTTTTATGAGGTGCCGTGTGCCGGTTATCAATCTCAGGAGTTTTTCATAATTCACTTTCGCCGCGTATCCCGTGCGTGCCGAATAGTAGAGATTCTGCGAGTCCACGAAAATGGCGACCGTTTCTTTCTGGACGAGTGTCGAAGATTCGATCAATTCTCTGAGGGCTTTTATCTCAGCCTCGAGTTTCTGCAGACATTTTTCTATCTGGCGCCTACACTCATCCTCGATCTTTCTTGCGATACGTGGGTCAAGATCGTCGGCATTCATTCCAAGTCTCCCATGCGTTTGTAGAATCTCCAGGTATTGTATCGTCTACTTACTGGAGGAGTTCTAGCTTCTCGGCCGGCAGGTACTTGTACAATGTTGGCTGGCTTCTTTCGTCGACGGCGTTTGTCCAAACGAGGACGTACTCATTCGTCCCCCGGATGTCGACGAAGATGAACTGTTCCCCATTCGCATAGTGCCAGTGCTCGTAGGGTCTGGATTCCTGTTGTTGCAGAGGTAGTGGATGTTCGATTTCCTCGGGTTCACCATACCGCACGTAGATTCGCCCACGGTCGGTTCTGTAGCCGGGCGTATCCCCAATGTAAAAGTGTTCATCCGCATATTCGAATCTTGCTGCGATCGTTGGATAGTCATGAATACGCCAGAATCTGACGAGAAACGCCTCTTGTCCCTCCTTGGGCAGATCCTTGAATTTTCTGTAATCACCTGGAGCGAGAAAATATTCGATCTCGTCGTAAAACGGCATGCCCTGGTAGCTAACTTCCTGGCGCTGCACTCTGGAGATGCTGAAAGGCACACCTTTTTGTGCCAGTATATTCGCTTCCTTATCTTCCACGGCAACAGTCAAATCATATTCACCAGATGGTATGCCTTGTATATCTATGCCGCAGTTGACTGCTTGGGCCGGATAGATCTTATCGACCGTCCTCGATACCCGGCGCAGGGTTCGGCCTTCGGGGTCGGTAATTGTGTAAACGGCCGTGAGCGTATCGTGACCCGGAACGATATCATATAGCTCGTAGTAAAAGAAGAGATTTCTGAACCGGCCGTCAAACGAACGTGAAGGGTGCGGTACGACTCTCAAATCACCCTTTCTGAGATCTTCGCCAGTAGTATCGACCGTTATGTCGCTTGAGAGACAGATATCGCTCATGGTATAATCTTCACTGCGGATTTCGAGAGTGGATTCGGATACTCCGATCTTCTCGCCGGATAATATTTCGACGCGATACTGGAACCTGCCTTCGTTGAGATAGGTGCCGAACTGTACGAGAAAGGTTGCTTGTTCCTTTGCCGCGGTAGAAAATGATGGGATGGTGAATTGCCTGTACAGGGTGTCGACCAATGAATCGGGCCGCTCGGTGTCGACGATCCGGAAGGGTATTATAGCGTTTGCGTAGATGATATCCTCTGTCGACTGATAGTGGAGTTCCTGGTAGGGGATCTCACAGTTGAACTCCGCATAGTAGACATCAATGGATGTGATTGTTTGGGCAACCGTATCTTCTATCTCGATACTGGTCTTGTACACGACCGGATCGGTAAAGAATCTTATTGTGCTACCTGATGCAATCAATAAAAGTAATGTTATCA
>CP070795.1:468251-473351 GCA_020343455.1 Caldifarciminota bacterium | reverse complement strand
TATCACCTGGTGGCGGAACGATGGAGGGAATCCGATCCAATGGACAGAATTCAACATAGACACATATTTCAACGGCGCTCACCGTGTACAGGCCGTCGACATTGACCAAGATCAGGATCTGGACATTCTTGCCGTTGCCTATTTCAACAATGAAGTCGCCTGGTACAGCAACAACGGAGGCAATCCGCTCACCTGGACCAAACAAACGATCGGCATCGGCCTCTTCGCTGCTTGCATTGCCCAGGCTGCGGATCTCGACGGCGACGGAGACTTGGATGTGGCCGCCACCGGGCAAACCTCCAATGAAGTATGCTGGTGGCGTAATGATGGAGGTAGCCCGATCGTCTGGACAAAGTTATACATCGACGAAGACTTCTCCCGCGTATGGCCCCTATACGTTTGTGATATTGATGATGACGGTGATCAAGACGCCGTTGCCGCAAGTGGATGGGCAGGCATCAGCGAAGTGAGATGGTACGAGAATACCGGCACCGGAATAGCCGGCCACCTCATGACACCGGAAATTCCGCAGAACTCCGGTCCGACGATCATGAGCAGCTCAGCAATATTCCACCTGGGCCATGGAGAACGATTGCTCGACATCGCCGGGCGGGCAGTCAAATCGACCTCCATCCATCCCGGGATCTATTTCACCGAAGTCGACGGCAGAATAGTCAGCAAGATAGTGGTCGTAAAATAAGAACTGGAGGAACATTGAGTAATAGTTTATACGGATGCACCCCTATGAAGATTCTGTGCAAGAGAAGAATGACATTGGTCATTGCGTGGCTCTTTTCATCTTGCATGATCATGCACGCCGAGGTACCGGACACTGTCTGGACTCACACCTACGGCGGAGTCAGCGCGGACATTGCATATTCGGTATGCCAGACATCCGACGGTGGCTTCATTGCGACCGGCTACACCTCATCCTTTGGCGCCGGACTCCAGGACGCCTACCTGGTCAAAACGGATGCAGACGGAAACCAAATGTGGGCAAGAACGTTCGGAGGCTACTCCATGGACGGCGCACATTTTGTGCGCGAGGCTACCGGCGGCGGCTATATCATCGCCGGTTACAGCGAGACTTTTGGCGGCGGCGGCAAGAACGTCTACCTCATCAAGACCGATACCCTGGGCATCGCCGAGGTAACCACAACGTATGCAACGCCGCTCATGGATGTAGCATACGCTTTTTGCGAAACGCCGGATAACGGTTACATATTCGTTGGCTACAGGGACGGACCTTCGGGTTGGGCAAAGGGTGACCTCTGGATCTTGAAGACCGACGCTCTGCTCGATACTGCCTGGTCCAAAGAATACGGCGGTGGAGGTGAAGACTATGGGATATCGGTCAAGCCGACCCCTGACAGCGGATATATCATTGCCGGCAGCACGATGTCGTTCGGAGCAGGGGGCAAGGATGCATGGCTGGTCAAGATCGATGCGAACGGTGACACAATGTGGACAAAGACCTACGGCGGCGCCCTCGAAGATGTCGCATACGGAGTGAGTGTGACTGCGGACAGCGGTTACATATTCGCCGGCTACATAAACGGCACCGGTGCATGGACCGCCGGCGATGCATGGCTCATTAGGACAGATTGCATGGGCGACACTCTCTGGACCAAGGTCTACGGCGCATACGGTGAAGATTACGGTTTCGACGTCTACCAGACGCCTGACTTAGGCTATGTGACCGCGGGCAGATATGCACAAGATATCTGGCTCATCCGAACTGACGCTCTCGGCGACACGTTATGGACGAGGAGGTACGGTGGTGCCGGTACCGAATCCGGGCTCGCGCTCTCTTTAACCTCAGACGGAGGCTACATCATCGGCGGATATACGACATCTTTCGGCTCGGGTGCACAAGACTTCTGGCTGATCAGAACCGAACCTGATGTCGGGATCGAAGAGAACACGGGTACGCATTTCGATAACGGTCCCCTACGCACAACCATAATCACCGGGCAGTTAGATCTACCAGCATTCGGTGAATACAGGATTTACGACATAACCGGAAGAAATGTCGACAAAAACCGCATATCGCCCGGGATCTACTTCGTCGAATCGAACGGCCAGATAATGCAGAAGATCATCAAGGTCAGATGACCAGAAACTTGGGAATCAGTATTTCTTCTCTCGCTCTTTTGGCGTTGAATATTGCATATTGCTCTGAATCACACCGACCCATTGACGACGGTAAAGTCACAATCGGAGTATATGCCGACTCGGGCGCGGCTGCCTCCTGCGTCACCGCGGCAAGGAATATGTTCGAATGGATGGGTCACGAAGTTCTCCTCATGGATGCAGACCTCATAAACAACGAGGATATTCAAGATATCGATATCTTCTACTTCCCGGGTGGTTCTCCGTTTCCTTACATGCGCACCATAACCTATGAAGGCAGGGAAAAGATGAGGCGCAGGATCGAAGCAGGCGGCGGTTACATCGGTACGTGTGCCGGAGGCATATATGCTGCCGAAATACAGACCTGGCACGGCCAGCAGTACTCGGCCGGTCTGCTCGGCGTCTTCCCGGGCACGGCGGCCGGTCCAATACCCCAGATCTACCAACTCCCCGATATCGGCATGTGCCAGGTCAATCTCAACAAATCTCACCAGATAACGCAGTCCGATCCGGATTCGCCCTGGATAATGTTCTACAACGGGCCGTATTTCATACCGAACGAAACGTCAACGGTCGATACGATCGGAACGTATGAAATAACCGGCCAAGTCGCGCTGGTCGCTTGTGAATACGGAAAGGGGCGCATCTTCCTCACCGGGCCGCATCCCGAATGGGAAGAGGATGACGACCGGGACGGCGTCTCATATTTTGAAAAGTTCGACGACATGGGTTCGGACTGGACTTTGATGCAGCATGCAGTCCGATGGTGTCTTCACGAGGAATAACACCTGTGTCGGTATATCGTAAATAAGGAGGAAAAAATGAAATCTCTGACTACTGTTCTATTATTATGCGCCTTATTTTTGCTCATCAATTTCGCAAGCGCGGCGCCGGTTCTGATTGCCGTGGATCTAAATGGTCCAGATCAGATCAGAGAATGGCATGTACTTGAATATCCTACCTACGAATTCATCGGTAAGACTGCGATCGCCGAAATTGACGATGCACATGTCGTACGGTTGACTGAAATGGGATTTTCCATTGAGGTGATCGATGTATCACCCTGGACTGAGAATTACTTCATCGGCAGCGTACCGCAACCCAATACTGAATTGCCCGGCCGGGTCATTCTCCAGAGAAACAACGTGCGTTTGGTGAAATCCGCGACCGCCCGCATTTCTGATTTCATGGATCTCCGCTTGAAATTTCGACCTCTGAAAAAGAGAGTATTGTCCGAGCGATTCTGGGAGAACATGACCGTAAAAAAAGTGCCGCTGCGTGATCTAGAATACGACCCCTTCATTCAAAGCCTCGTCGACCAGGTTAGAACCGACTCCCTGCGTTCGTACACGCAGCGCCTCCAGGATTTCCAGACAAGGTTGCTCTTTTCTGATAGCGGGTTTGCCTCCTCTGAATGGATAAGGCAAAAATTCAACGGTCTGGGGTACGCTGCGGAGTTTGACAGCTTTTACATCGAAGCGACCAATTATGGCACCTGGCCCGACACCGGATACGAGCGCAACGTCGTGGCACGCATCCAGGGAACAGTACATCCGACACGTTTTTTCCTGATCAGCGGACACCATGATGGGATAATCTGGCCGGACACCAACAATGCCTGGGCATATGCACCCGGGGCCGATGACAACGCTTCTGCTGTCGCTGCAATATTTGAGGCCGCCCGGATTTTCCACAATTATTCTTGGGAATCTTCTATTGAATTCATCACCTGGGCAGCAGAGGAAGTCGGCCTACTGGGCAGCGATGATTATGCACACCGTGCGGACAGCCTCGACCTTGATATCGAAGCGGTCATCAACATGGACATGATCGGCTGGACTGACGGAGGTTTGCTCAACTGTAACTTGCACTACACATACGATCATTGCCTCTGGCTGGTCTACCTCGTCGCTCAGGCAGGACAGCTCTACGCTCCCGAACTCACTTATTTTGAAGAATATTTTGCCGGCGGTTCGGATGACCTGTCTTTTTCATCAAGAGGTTTTCCTGCCACCTGGGTAGCAGAGAGATGGTACTTTCTGAATCCGAACTGGCACACAACGACGGATATCGTCGCCAACATAACACCCGCGATGCATCTCGGCGCTGCAAAAGCAGCAGTTGCCACCCTGGCCATTCTGGGACTCCATCCCGCACCGGTCAGTGACGTCACAGTCAATGACTTCGGAGACGGCAGCAACCTGCAGGTCAGCTGGTCACCGAACATCGAGCCCGATGTCACTGGCTACCGCGTATATTGGGGGCTGACCAGTGAGGTCTATACAGACAGCCACTTCGTTTCCGGCATTTCAACTACCGCAGATACACTGAGCGGACTGCTGACCGATTCGACCTATTACATTACGGTACGGGCACTCGACGTGGACAACCGCCTGAGTTGCCTGGCAACCGAAGTGACCGGCACACCGGGTGTTGTCCCGGCCGCGCCGACCGGTGTAGTTGCCACCCCAATACAATCGGGCATCGAGATCACCTGGCTCGGGAACACAGAACTCGACTTCGCCGGCTATCGGCTGTACCGCCGGCTCAACGATGATCCGACCTATGACAGTCTCAATACAGCGCTAATGACCGATACCACCTACACCGATCACCCGCTTTCCGGTGCCAACCGCTATTACTACGCGGTGCGGGCCTTTGACCTGACCGGTAATTTCAGCGTGCTCAGCGCTGAAGCCTACGGTCGTCCGATCACGATGGATCAGGGCATTATCATTGTCGACGAGACGTTCAATGGCACCAACCCGCCCGATTCGCTGCAGGATGCGTTCTATCGCTACATCATGGATGACTATCAGTATGATGAGTACGAGTTTGGCTATCTATCGCAGAAACCCGCATTCGCGGATTTTGTGCCTTATTCTTCGGTTCTGTGGCACGCCGATGATCTTAACTCGTATCATGCATGGCGTTGTCGCGAGGAATTCCGCGACTATCTCGACCTTG
>CP070795.1:462711-468151 GCA_020343455.1 Caldifarciminota bacterium | reverse complement strand
ATTTCTCGCAATGGGTACCGACATGATCATCAATGCAGCACCACAGGTTGCATACTACGGGCTCGAGTCGGTCACGCTGCTCGGCACGGACGGGTTCCACAGCGAGCGTGTTCCACGACTTGGTGAGAAGTACGTCGAGGGAGCCATATTCGTCGCGCCGTCGACAATCGACGATGCGATTTCGAAACAACTCAAGACCGCAGGTCTTGCCGTCAATGAATTTACGGCGTCATTCTACACGTTGCTCCAACAACTGCAGGCAATCACCAATTACGAGCGTGCACAACTTCCGCGGATGATCAAGGAAACGCTTCATGGCACCGAAGTTTTCGGTGTCTACGAAATCAAAGATGGTGAATTCATCAAACTCACTGACATCACGAAAAGCCAGGGGTGATGAGATGCCTCCTTGTCATCTCGCGACTCGCTCCTTTCATGGAGCGTGAAATACACAAAGGAGTAAAAGATGGCAAAGAAGGAGAAGAAGAAAAAGGAAAAATCAACAAAGAAGGAAACATCTCTTGCCACGGTGAGATTCGCCAAGAAGAACACCTTGTTCTTCGGAATCGGACTGATTCTCGTTATCGCCGGTTTTGTGCTGCTCGCAAGCGGCGACATAGTGGTTGCACCCATTCTCCTCATTGTCGGGTATCTCGTCTTTTTCCCGCTTGGCATACTGCTTAAGTAGCAAACAGTAAGGGTCAGACAAAGAAAGATCGTTCGTGATCGATGCTGAGATCATCAGGACCCTCGGGCGACAATTCGGCATTGATGAATTAAGAGTAACAACAGCACAGCCGTTCAGTGAGGCGACTCGCCGTATCAAAGAACAGCGCGATGCCGGTCTCTTCTTGAGCAGTGAACGCTGGTACCGCAGGGACATCGACCGTTATTGTGACGCAAGAACCCTGTTAAACGGTGCAAAATCGATCATTGTAGCATGCCAGTGTTACCTTACTTCGGAAACGGATGACTCGAACACACCGGGTGATCCGCGTGGTCTAATCGCCCGCTACACCTGGCGCAATCACTATGCCGATCTAAAAGGACGCCTCAGTAGACTCGCCGCTCTGGTGGAACGTCAATACTCGGCACGATCCCTTGCACTGTCAAACGGTGAGATCGCTGAAAAACCAGCCGCAGAACGCAGTGGACTCGGTCATTACGGCAAGAATAGCCTTCTGATAAACGAACAGTATGGTTCAAGGATCGTGCTCGGCGAAATCATCACCGACGTCGAGATAAAACCAGATCGACCCCTCACTCTCGAATGTGGTGAATGCGAACAATGCCTGACCGCATGCCCGACCAATGCGTTCGTCGAACCGTTCGTACTCGACCGGAGACGGTGCATCCAGGCACTGACTAATTGGTATGGAGTCCTGCCAGATGACATCGCACGAGTCTGGAAGAACCGGCTGTACGGATGCTCAGACTGTCAGGATGCATGCCCGGCAAACGCACATGTCCAGGCACAACCTCCCCGGACCGACATCGGTTATGTGGGGCCCTCAGTATTCTTGAAGGATATCCTGAAGATGTCCGAAGATGAATACAGACAACGATTCGCCCGCAACCAGATGGGTGCTCACTGGGTCGATTTCAGAGCCATACAGCGAAATGCCCTCGTTGCACTCGGTAATGTCAGGGACCGCGAGACGCTGCCCCTGCTCCGGCAATATTGTACGGACACAGACCCTGTACTCAGGCAGACTGCGACCTGGGCCGCGGCACAATTCTGACACACAAATGAGCCCCGGGTGATCACCAGACCCGGAGAACGCCAGAATTAGAAGCGTTCATACATACGTACAACAGAGGACCAGATTATCAGCGGGAAAACGAACAGCGGAAAAGCATATCAGCGACAAGACGGGTCTTGCACTCCCTCGTGTTCTGGAACGTTGATGATCTGCCCGCTGACTTTCTGATTACCTGATGCGCTTGTTGGCATATCGTGAATCGTGTATCTACCCCTGAACGGATCATTGACTTTTTGCATTGTATTCATATAATCTCCCATGTCTGATGCGAACGACGAAGAAAAAAAAGACGACAAACAAGACGAATCGAAGGAAACACCGAAGCTGCTCGATGAGCCGATCGCGGTGAAAGACATCGTCTACATGACCATACTATCGCTGGAGAGCAAAGCCTGGGCATATCTTGACCTCGTTGCACACCCAGAGACTCAAAAGCACAAAAAGGATCCCAAGGAAGCAAAAGCGGCGATCGATGCGATAGATGCGCTCTATAAGGTAGTCGAAGCAGATCTCGACCCAAAAGAGAAAAAAGATATCCAGGTCCGGCTGACTAATCTACGACTCAATTTTGCCAAGTAGCCAGATCACACCACTGCTGCGCCGTTTCGGCATCATAGCCATCGTCCTCACGTCAATTCTGGCCGTTTATCTATTATCATTGTGCCCGGATGTATACACCATAGACTCGGGTGAACTAGCTACGGTCTCTTATACCCTCGGCATTGCACACCCCACAGGGTATCCCCTATATACGCTCATCTCCTACTTCTTTGCTCACATTCCCGGCGAACCGATACAGAATCTTAATGCTCTGTCAGCACTATTCTCGGTTGCGGCCGCCGCCTTCCTGTTTCTCATATCGCGACGGGTGACGAGGAATGATTATGCATCGGTTCTCGTCGTCTCTCTTTTCGCATTCTCGCCGATCATCTGGCGCATGTCTGTCACCAACGAAGTGTACCCTTTGACCGTTCTATTCTCGACCATCCTCATGTTCCTGATCCTCCACCTGGAGAGCGACCGTATATACTTCATGTTGTTGTACGTCGCCGGATTGAGCTTCACTAACCACATGATGGTCTTTTCGCTTGTCCTGCCATTATTCCTGTACGCCTTACTCAAACACCGCCCGGGTCTGCACAAGGCAATCATAGGCCTACTCTTCCTCTTCCTGGGATTATCACTATACATGTACCTCATGACACGCACGATGGGCAATGCCAAATATGCCTGGGGAAACACCGAGAATCTTCAGCGACTGCTCTGGCACATGACAGGGAAGCAATACCAGATATGGATGTTTTCCTCGTCGCCTGCTGAAGTACTGACGAATCTCGCCGGTGCGGCGAAATTCCTACTCCGCAATCTACTCTACGTCATGATCATACCATCACTCTATGGTTTTTATGTGTTGTACAGAAAAGACCGGGCAAAATTATGGCTCCTGCTAAGCATCCTCGTTCTGAATATTCTATATACAATCAACTATTCGATTCCCGACATCGAAGCGTACTTCATACCCAGCTTCATCGTACTTCTCGTCAGCCTTACGTACGCGATGGCAAATCTTTCGAAATACCTCAGATTATTCGTTATCCTTCCCGTAGCACTGGCAATCCCGCTCCTCAATTATAGATCCTGTACGCTGCGGGACAACTATTTTGCTGTAGACCTGGCGCGCGCAAACATCTCATCCCTCCCTGATTCAAGTCTCTTCATCACAACCTACTGGGATATCTACTCGCCCATCATGTACCTCAGGGAAATCAAGAAGGAGCGAACCGACCTCGTAGTGATCGACAAGGAGCTATTGCGCCGGACGTGGTATCTGAAGTATCTCGAACGTGAATACCCCGATTTCTTTGGATCTGTTTGTCAGGACATCGAAGCATATCTCATTGAATTGGTGAAGTTCGAGTACGACCGCCCATATCTACCGCACGTCATCCAGTCCAGATTTCTCAATATGATCGAGAGCTTCGTCGACGCCAAAGCAAAAGCAGGCGTGTACCTTGCAACATCTCCCCAAGACATGGACCTGAACGCGATCAAGCCGCAATTTCGTCGGCTCCCATACGGACTCACGATCAAGATCACCCCTGACTCGATCGTTGATCCCTTTGACTTCGACCGTTTCTTTCTGAAGAGACCTCCAGTGTTGAATGATCCCCGCCAGGAATACAATATGCAGATCGTCCGCGGAATGATTATCGCCAATATCAATTACCTCGTTAGAACCGGACGGACGGCGGAAGCGGCAAAGGCCCAAGCAATACTCAATTCCTTCTGAGCCCTCGGGGTCACCGATTTTTTCATAGGCGACCCCAGGATTGAAACATCTTGACAATTCTACACTCAAGTCTATAATTTGAGATGAAAAAGGCGGTCGTCGCCCTCGGCGGCAACGCTATATCCTCCACTGGCAAAGAGGACATTCACGAGCAGTTTGCCAACACGCGCCAGAGCCTGGAGGGTATCGTTGAACTCATCGAAGAAGGTTATAAACTTGCCATAACCCATGGCAACGGTCCTCAAGTAGGCAATGCTCTTCTACGGGTGGAGAGAACAATGCGCAGCATTCCGGCCCTGCCCCTTGGCGTCATCGTCGCCGACACTGAAGGCGGTATGGGCTATATGATCGAACAGAGCCTTCAGAATAAACTGATGGCACTCGGTATAAAGCGCGACGTTATCACCATTGTCACCCAGGTTGTGGTCGATCCAAACGACCCTTCGATAATAAGCCCCAGCAAGTACATTGGGCCATTCTATACTAAGAAGCAGGCCGAGAGCCTCGCAAAGATCTTCAACTGGGTGACGAAAGAAGATTCAGGTCGCGGCTACCGCCGTGTCGTTCCCTCACCCATTCCGAGGAGGATTGTCAATCGTAAGACCATCAAGACGCTGGTAGACCTCGGAACGATAGTGATCGCGGCCGGAGGCGGTGGGATCCCCGTTTACATCGAAAATGACGGCTCATATGAAGGAGTCGACGCGGTCGTCGACAAAGATCGTGCCTCAGCAGTGCTTGCCCATGATATTGACGCGACGACCCTGCTCTTTCTTACCAATGTTGACTGTGTATACCTGGATTACAAGAAAGAAGACCAGCAACCTCTGAGGAGAATAACTCTTGCCGAGGCAAAGAAACACATGGAAGCGGGACAGTTCCCCGCAGGAAGCATGGGCCCGAAAATTGAAGCAGCGATCAGCTTCCTACAAAGTGGTGGTCAAGAAGTGATCATCACATCACTCAATAAAGCACAGCAGGCCATACTGGGTGACGAAGGTACCAAAATCGTCCGGTAGAATTCTTTCTATAGAATTATCGGGCGCCACATCGCCGCCATCACGGCGCTGGAGATAGCACCCACAACAAAGTAGATAATGATCATCAAGATCAGTGTAACGACGTAGTATCCGACCAACTTATCTTTGGGTGTCTCCATCATAATCGGCATGCCGATGTAAAGCAGGTAGAAACCATAAAGACTCAGGAGGAAGACCAGTATACCAAGAGCGGGAAGGATATTCAGAATGCCTGCTACGAACATCGGTGTGGAAGAATAGACAGCCAATTTGAAGGCATTTACAGAGCTTTGCTTTGAGCCAAAAGAAGGTGCCAGTAAGTTTATGACCAGTCCTTCGACGTATAGTGCAACGAGGATGAGCACGTA
>CP070795.1:457048-462611 GCA_020343455.1 Caldifarciminota bacterium | reverse complement strand
GCAAAGATCGACGAGAGTAACGGCGATCTGTTGATCACAATGCAAATCCAGAGTGCACGTAGGCTCGCGGCCCTCGGCGGCGGGATCTATTATATTGACGGTAATGGAAGACTCATCACACACCCCATCGACGATAAGAAAAACGCGGTCACTTCGACATTTGCCTTTGCCAATCCTCTCCAAATGGCTGCTCTTTCGCTCAACGGAGCACCCATCGTCGCTGTACTCGAGTCGAACGGGTTGTCTTTTGCTACTTCCTCGAATATCGTGAGTACGCTCAACACCTCCGCAGAAAGATTTACACTCATCCCCAACGCCGACTATTCCGACCGCAGGACTCCGTTCTATACCGCCACAGAGGGCAGGATCTTCGCCTGGACAGGCGGCCGTGTCCAAGATGCCGACTCCTATTCGGGCAGATTGATCTACAGCACTTCACACGACATACTGGACTTCTGCGCGGACAGGAGTGGTAATCTCTACGTGCTATTCACTGATTCGATAGCCATTCTCGACGACGCGGGTCAATATAAAGGCAAGATAGGTGTGGGCAGCCTATCCCACGGGTCCAGACTTCTGGCAGATCCGTCGGAGAATAGCCTTGTCCTCTTCGACCGTATGTCAAAGAGTATCCAGGTGATATCTCAGGCCGGAGCGGTCTCGAGAGATCTGATAGTGCTGAACAAGAATCGCCCAAACCCGGTAGATAATTACACGGAAATCACGTTCACGATCAGTGAACCTCTCTACCTTACGATTACTATATACAACTTGATCGGCGAACCGGTCAAGCAAATCGCCAAAGATCGCTATATTAAGGGAACACATCGGGTTGTTTGGCAAGCAGACGACGCATCCGGGAATCTCGTTCCCAACGGTGTTTACTTCTACCGGCTCGAATCTAATCGCGGGATGGCGATCAAACAACTGATTGTCCTAAGATAAGGATCGTCAGGTCAGATCACCGGCAAAAGCACCGATAAAATCGGGGCTAGCATCCCTGAAGTACGCAGTAGAACGACATGAGCTATTGGAGAAGCATGCTCATGTAGTCATTGGAGTATCGGGGGGAATTGACAGCCTTGTTTTGCTGCATTTACTACGAATGTTCAATAGACGCTACCGTCCGAATTGGCGCGTAACCGCCGTTCACATCGACCCCGGATTTCCCAAAGCGAACATTGAAGGCCTCAGGCAAAACCTTGAAATGACCGAAACCGACCATATCATTGTTTCTGTCGACGTCCGCCGGCGGATATCGAAATCGGCTAATAAGTGCTTCATCTGCGCCCAAGAACGTCATCGCAGACTAATAGAAATCGCAGAAACCATCGATACTTTTAACATCGCACTGGCTCACCATCAGGATGATGTTGTGGAAACAGTTCTTCTTAACATGTTCTATGCGGGACGCCTGTCCACGCTGATGCCCAGACAGCCCGTTGTTCAAGGGCGCTTCACTATAATCCGTCCACTCTACTATCTGAGCAAGACACAGATCAAGAACATTGCAGATACGGCGGGGATCCGTGCGTTCAGCGCACCTTGTCCGTACTACAAGAATTCAAGGCGGGAGAAGATACGTTCTATGTTACATGATCTCAAGCAGAAGAACCCGGACATCTCGGGCAATATTTTCCACAGTATCTTTAACGTACGCAGACAGTACCTTCCTCAGTGAGCATTATCGACCGATACCGGATCACGCAAGCCTAAATCGTTCCAGACCCTCATATATCGGTCCATCCGGTTTCAAGGTCGACTTGAAGAGCACCAATGAATCAACATCGAAAGCATCGGTACCGATACTCTTCTGCAGTATATTATCTACACGGCATGGTTTTTTCACTCGACCGATCGTTAGATGAGGATGGAATCTTTTTTCTTCCGTAAAACCAAATTCCCAGAGCCTGCTTTGCACATCGGCGGCAATACGACAAAGCACATCATCCCCCTCGTCTACACCAATCCATATAACTCTTGGCTGCCTTTGTGTTGGGAAACACCCCAATCCTCCCAGCCGAAGCTGGAAACGGCACTGCGTCAAGCACACGTCGGTGATTGCTGGCATGATGGCATTCTTCTTCTTATCGTCGATCTCTCCAAGGAATTTCAGTGTAATATGGAGATTCTCGAATGCCACCCACTTGATCGGCAATTCTCTCTCAGCTTGGGCCAAGATGAACTCATGAATAGGAGCCCTCACGTATTCCGGTATCTCGACTGCCAAGAAGGTTCTCATTCTTCGATGCAGTGCGCGTTCACAGTTTCTTCAAGCATCATGAGGGCTTGATCGACGGCCGTTTTGCGTATCCGGCTGCGGCTGCCGGAGAGCAGGAATTTTCTGACAACCGTTCGCCTCTTTACGGCGACGGCAATATATACCAAACCGACCGGCTTTTGCACCGTCCCCCCGCCAGGTCCAGCAATACCGGTAACAGCAACGCCAACATCTGAAGCCATCATCCTTCGCACACCACGAGCCATCTCCTCTCCGACCTCTGCGCTGACCGCCCCATACCGCTCCAGCGTAGCTTCCTTCACTCCGACGACGTTCTTCTTTACTCTATCCGAATAGGCAATGATGCCACCAACAAAATACCTTGAACTACCCGAAAAACTCGTAATGGCCGAACCCAACATACCCCCTGTGCACGACTCACAAACACTTACGGTCACATGCCCTTCCGTCATAAGCCTGCTGACCCTGGCATCGATGCCACGACTCTTCACTGCCATCCCTAGAAAATGTTTATTGGAATCAACCGCAAGAACAATACGATTATCGTCGTGTACACCGCCGCCAAGAGATCATCGAACATGATACCCCACCCGCCACGTAGATTCTCCAACTTTCTTATTGGCGGGGGTTTCACGATGTCGAAAAATCTGAAAAGCACGACCGTGATGCCGAGAGGAATTATTCTCTGTGGTGTGAAATAGAGCGGCAGTAGAATCGCTACGTATTCGTCAATGACGATCCGGCGAGGGTCTTTGCCCCATTCCTTGGACAGATCATTGCAGATAGCAATACCCGCAACGAGCAATATTACTGCAACGGCAATATAAAATGCCTTGAAAGGAAAAAGAAGGTACCATATAAGAATGCCTATCGAACAAGAAAACGTCGCCGGAGCCACCGGTACATGACCGATGAAGAACCCCGTTGCGAGTGTGATCTTCAGGTACTTCGTTATTTCTTCTTCTTAGGGAACTTCTCTTCCCATACCGAAACAATACCGGCGAGTATGAAGATCGAGGAATAGGTGCCGATCAAGAAGCCAACGAGCAGAGTGAATGCAAAATCGGCAATAACTGTACCACCGAAAACCAAGAGCGCGATCACCGCCAGCAGCGTAGTACCTACGGTGAGGACAGTCCGGGAAAGAGTCTCATTCAATCCTGTATTCAAAACAACATTGTACGCTTCGCGACGCATCTTATTGTGTTTCTCCCGTATCCGGTCCGAGATGACTATTGAGTCATTGATCGAATATCCGATTATGGTGAGCAACGCACCAACGACCACGATCGAGAGTTCGCGCTGAGTAAGAACGAGAACTCCTAGCGTGAATATAGCGTCGTGGAATAATGCAATGACGGCCGCGGTGCCGAAGCGGTAATCGAACCTGAATGAAACATAAATAAGAATGAGAACGAGCGCGATGATGACCGCCCATATCGTCTTGCCCAACAATTCCTTCCCGATCTTTGGCTCTACGGTTTCCTCCCTCAGGAACTCCCTCGCATTGTCAGGGAAGTCCTCAGAAAGAACAGCTTTTAGCGCCGGGGCGAATCCTTCCGGGTTCTCACCAGCGACCCTTACGATGTACTCCGTTTTCGCAACGCCCAATGATTGTATCTGCGCGTTGCCTCTGCCTATCTTTGAAAGCGAATTTCTCAATGCCCCAGTCGTTATCGCCTGATCGAACTTGATCTGCAGCAACGCTCCACCGGTGAAGTCGATACCGAAGTTCGGTCCACGGACGAAGATCAAGGCGAGCGAGATGACCATGACGACCGCCGAAAAAATGAAACCGTATTTTCTCTTAGCTATGAAATCTATATTGGGATTGCGTAATATTTCAATCATTGTCAGATCCTCAGTTTATGTACGTCAAATTTATACGTGAAGTAGTTGAAGATGACCTTACCTGTGAAGACGGCCGTAAATAAGTTGCTTAATAATCCGATGGTCAGCGTAAGCGCGAAACCCTTGATCGAACCGCTGCCGAAAATGAAGAGAATCACACCGATGATGATCGTCGTGACGTTGGAGTCGAAAATTGTGATCCATGCTCTCGCAAAGCCCTGATCGATTGCGGTTCTTGTCGTCTTGCCGATCCTCAGTTCCTCTCTTATTCGTTCAAAAATAAGGACGTTCGCATCGACTGCCATGCCGATCGTCAATGCAATACCGGCGATACCGGGCATCGTCAGGCTACCACGAAATGCACTCAACACCGCAAGCAGGAAGAACAGGTTCAACAGTAGAGCTAAATCGGCGACAAAACCTGACAAAGAGTAGTATATCAGCATGAAGAGGGCGACAACAGCACCGGCAATAAGTACCGCCCGGATCCCACTCTCAATGGAATCGCGGCCCAGACTCGGGCCTACAGTGCGTTCTTCAACGATCCTTAGCGGTGCAGGCAGTGCACCCGCCTTCAGTACGATAGCAAGATCACGGGCTTCTTCGGCTGTGAAACGCCCGGTGATGCTGGCCCGGCCCTGGGGAATACGCTCGGTGACCACCGGCGCAGATTGTACAACGTTGTCGAGTACGATAGCCAACCTTTTGTTTACGTTCTTACCGGTTATCGACGCGAATCTCCGAGCCGCTTCCCGCTTGAATTCAAGATCGATCTCCCAGGAACCTGCGTATTGCAGATTACCGCTCTGATTCGGTCCATGCCGGGCATCTCGAATGGCCTCGCCGGTCAACTCCGCGGTGGTTTTTAGCAGGTACAGACGTTTTACCTCACGGCCTTCGGACTGTTCACGCGGACCGAACACAAACTCGATGCCTTCGGGAATGACTTCCCCGGCACGATTGAGCATCGCCACTATTGAATCTTCATCACGGTAATCAAAACCTGGGTCTCTTTCGACGGTTATTATGTATGAACTGAACGGCTGGTCAAAAGCCAACGTATCCCCGCCCTGCAGATACTCATCGATTTTCTCGACGACCTCGGCCATTCGGTCATCAGCTGCCACCCTGAATTCAAGATGGGCAACCTTCTTGATCAACTCAATCGCTCTTTCCCGATCCACGCCAGGTAGTTGTACCAGCATCCTGCCGCCTGACTGCCTCTCAATCACGGGTTCATACACGCCAAACTCGTCAACACGATTCCGGATGATCTCGTACGCGCGGTCTCGCAAATCATCCGGCTTCTCCTTAATGCCAGCTGTATCAACTTCCAGCACTAGATGCATCCCTCCCCTGAGGTCCAAACCGAGATGTATCGCCCTCTTGGCGAGCGCGATTTTCGTCGCCTCCGGCAGATTCGCTTCCGTATAGAGCCTGATCGTCGGGATTATTGCATAGATGCCAAGG
>CP070795.1:451157-456948 GCA_020343455.1 Caldifarciminota bacterium | reverse complement strand
GTCGATGCACCGAAGACATCTATGTCTCCATCTTCGTCCAGATCATGTGCATATACTTCGTGGGCGAAATCGTAGCCGGTTCTGATCGTATGTTTTGACCACTGAATGGGATTACCGCCATCATTCGACCACCAGGCGACCTCATCACCGGCGCCAGCCGCGCCAATGACATCCTGATCACTGTCGCCATCGAGGTCAGCGGCGTATACTGAGAAAGCCTGCAAGAAACCGTAGGCGATGATGAATTTTGTCCATGCGATGGGATTACCACCTTCGTTACGCCACCAGACCATCTGATTATCTTCGAGAACGGCGCCCACTACATCGAGATCGCCGTCGTTATCCACATCGCAAACGTGGACACTCGCCGTCCCATTCGTATTGTTGTTCAGGACGTGAGAGTTCCAGGAAATCTGGGCAAAGGAGAGAGAAACGAATAACATGATGCACGAGATGACGAAAGAGTAACTCATTTGATCTTTACTATCTTTTGACATATGACCCCTTCATTTTGAATGAAATAGATGCCGGAAGCCATCTCCTGGGGTGGAACATCTCTTCCGGCAATGTCGAGAATCCTGTAATTAGTTCCAGGGGGTAATCTTAAGGGTCCGCGGATTATTGTAGCACCCAGTTGAGGCGCGTCGAAGCAGACCCTACCATTTTCGTTGATCCCGATGAGGTCGTTCTCATACCAGTAAATATCATGGGAAGCGTTCGCCGCCGCGAGTACGTCGATGTCTCCGTCACCGTCGAGGTCTGCTGCGTACACCGGCCAGGCACCGTCGCAGCCCCCGTCGATGATCGTTCTTGTCCAGCTGATCGGAGAGGTGCCGCTGTTGCTGTACCAGGTGACATCATCGGTGTAATCGGCCGTTCCGAGGACGTCCGTATGGCCGTCGTTATTGATGTCTGCGGCAAAGACACCGAGTGCACCGGCCAATGCCCCGTCGATTATTTGTTTTGTGAATTGCACGGGGGTCCCTCCGTCGTTACGCCACCATGCAATGGTATTAGCCGTGTAAGCTGCCGCAACGACGTCGCTGTCGCCGTCGGCATCGATGTCGAGGGCATAGACCATATGCGCCATTCCGAAGTAGTTATCGAGTACGTGTTCGGTCCATGTTGAATTACCATTGTTACGCCACCACGTTACGGCGTTCTCCAGCAGCGCTGCGCCGACGACATCGAGCAATCCATCGCCGTCGATGTCGGCCGCTTTCACCGATCGCGCGCCGTCGAAACTATTGCTTATTGTATGTTCTGTCCAGCCGGGTGGAATAAGACCGTCATTCTCAAACCAGGCGATCTCATCGGTGAGTGCAGCGGCGCCGAGGACATCGATGTCGTTGTCACCATCCATGTCGATTGCAGTTATTTCATGTGCGTTAAAGAAGCCGGTGGCTATACTGTGCTTTGTCCAAGCAATGGGGCTTCCTCCGCCGTTCTCCCACCATGCAAGTTCATTGCCATACCAGGAGCATGCCAGTATATCAGGGTCACCATCGCTGTCTACATCCTCGGCATAGACGAACGCAGCGCCGTTGAACATGGTATCGACCGTTTGCATAGTCCACGATATTGGGTTACCGCCTTCGTTTATCCACAAGGCAACGCGGTCGCAGTCTATTCCCGCACCGATAATATCGATGAGGGTGTCGCCGTTGATATCCTGGGCGTGTATTGAGCACGCGCCTCCGAAGTTGTCAGTAACAGTATGTCTTGTCCAATTTATCTGAGCGAATGCAAGGCGTGGAAGGAGAACGGTGATGAAAACGAAAAGAACAGACGCATAATTCTTCATGTTCCTCCTTAGATTATTCAGTTAAAGAGCTCTACTCATTTTATTCTCACGATTTTTCTCACAATCTGCTCGTCGTATTTTATGAAATAGATGCCCGGTTTCAGATTGAATGGTTCGACCTGTCTGCCTGCTATATCGTATAGAATGCAGTTCTTGCCTTCGGGTAATTCGAGCTGACCGCTTATGATCGTGGGACCGAAACCGACCATTGGGGGATAATCGATTTCACTCTCCTCGACGCCCGGGTTCAGATCGCTCTCCCACCACCTTATGCTGTTGGCAAACTGGGCGGCGCCAAGCACGTCAAAGTCGCCGTCGCTGTCGACATCCTTGATGTCGATACCTGTTGCTCCGACGAAAGCATTGGTTATTACGTGTTTTGTCCACTGGATGGGAATATTACCGTCATTCTCCCACCAGGCGATTTCATTGCTGTTTATGGCTGCTGCTACAACATCTATATCACCGTCGTCATCGATATCGGTGCTTCGGACCATGTGTGGGCGGATGAAGCTCGAGCCGATGAGATAGGAGGTGAAGGATTCGTTGCCGTCATTGGCGAACCATACTACTTGATTAAGGGCGCATATCGTTGCGAGCACGTCGTTGTCACCATCCGAATCTATGTCATCGGCATAAACACTGCTGGGACGTGCCGCTGTGTGCAGGATCACATGTTCGGTGAAGACCTCGTCGCCGTCATTTTCAAACCACGATATGTCACCGGCCTGAGATGCGCTCGCAAGAATGTCGACATCGCCGTCGTCATCGAGATCGATCGCATAGACGCAGTTAACATTGTCCCAATTGTCCTTTACAACGTGCGGCGTGAACACCAGATTCCCTTCGTTTTCGATCCACCCGACCATCGGACTGAGTGCCTCGCAGCAAACTGCGAGAACGTCCAAATCGCCGTCGGAATCGACATCCTCGACATCGAGACGGTTTGCATATCCCCAACTCGCGATGACGTGGCGGGTAAAAGTCTCGGCGCCGTCATTTTCCCATAATTCGACACCATACGTCTGCGAGGCGCAAAGCACATCGACATCATTGTCGTCGTCTATGTCTACTGCATGAACACCCATGGCGTAGTAGGAGGTGGTGGAGATGTCATGGCGTGTGAAATTGACGTTGTCGATGTTCTCCCACCAGGAAAGGCAATGGCCCAGGCGTCCGGAAGCCACGACGTCGGTGTCAGTGTCACCGTCTATGTCGATCCCAAAGACGTACCACGGATTATTATAGTCAGTGGCAATGGGATGCTCGGTAAACGTGATTTGCGCATGTACCGGTGATAGATACAAGAACGCAGCGCACACAACAATAAATGAACGTGTCATTTTTCATCTCCTTTGACAGTACTATTCAATTTTTATTATCTTGCCGGTAATGGTACCTTCGATCTCCAGGAAATATATCCCCTGCGTCAACTTGCCGCGCTGTACGGTCCTACCGGCAATGTCGTAGATGCGGCAACTCGTTCCTTCGGGAAGGTGAAGTGAGCCGCGAATGATCGTCGTCGGGCAGACTTCCCTTCTGCCGGGCAGGGGCTTGTCTTCATGGACCCCAATGGTGCTGATGAGGACGGTATCGCGTTTCGTCGTGTCGACATGGGCTTCGATGATGAGAATATCCTGAGGGTGGGCAGCAATATCATTGAGTACATCGTTGCTCGTATCGGCCACGCATGCCCAACCCTGGTAGATGCCGCTCGCGGTATCGGTTTCGATGAGGGCCACGGCAATGCCGTATGGATCCTTCAGGGTTCTCATCATTACCAGCGCAGGTTCAAAAAATCCCCCATACCAGTCCGCTCCAATGAGCTGTACATAGACCGTATCGCCGATTTGCAGATTGGTGTTCAACGGCGTTGTGTAGGTGCCGTCGTTCATTGCCAGCACCGAGGAAACGGAATGCGGTTCGTTCGGTGTGCCGGCGTGAGGCAGCGTGGAAAACGGAGTGAAATTCGCCGGCCCGTTGATGGAGGAAGCGATGGCAGGTTGATCGGTTGTCCACCAGAAATTATTCGTTATGTCGATTGTGAACAGGGTATTATTGACGACTTCATAATCATTCTGCTGATGGCTGTTGCAGTAAATGCTGTTGTAGCTGGCGGTCATCGTATTAGAGGTTGAAATCAGGTAAAGAGCATCGACATTGTCGACAATGATGTTCGATATTACGACCGGCGAGGAGTTGCCGAGCGAACGCACGCCGCCGCCGAAGTCTCCAACGTTGCGGGCGATCGTGTTGTACGCCACATACGGTGCGCAACTGTAGCAACAAGCAATGCCGGCTCCATCAGTGCCGGACGAATTACCTACAATGACGTTGGCAATGATGTCGGGGCTCGAACCTGTGTAGCAATCCAATCCTCCGCCGCTCAATATCGAGTGGTTCTCTCTTATGATATTATAGTGTATCATGGGCGATGAATTATCATTGAAGATGCCTCCACCCCACATTGACGTGTTTTCTGCGACAGTGTTGTGTTCGATTATTGCGGAACTGCTGCAGTAATAGTTGTAGATGCCGCCTCCAAAGCGATTGAGCGAGGCATTGCGAATGATCGTGTTGTGGGAGATGGTCGGTTCCGACGAGAAACACCCGATGCCACCGCCACCGCCGGTCGAACTGATGGCGGTATTGTGCGTGATGACGTTATCGCGGATCGTCACGGATGATTGGCTACAGTATATTCCACCTCCGTCCTGCGCGTAGCCGCCGGTAATGGTGAATCCGATGATCTGGGTGGATTGATCGCAATTACTGCAGCTGATGACGGCGCCGGTTGATTCGGCGTCGATCGTCGTAAGCGTGGGGCCTGAGACACTCATCAGCACGATGCCGTTCGTCATGTTGATGGGGAAGACTTCTCCTGCCCCGGTGTCGTATGTGCCCGCTTCGACGAGCACCGTATCACCGTATGCGGCTGAATCTTCGACTGCTTGTTTTATCGTCGGGACATTTGCCGGAACGAGCCAGGTCGTTGCAGCCACATGCTTGACCGTGAGCATTCCAAGAAAGCATAGTGCGATAGTGTATGAGACAATACTGCGTCTCATGGTTGCCTCCTGTTTAACGTTCAAACTGCGGGCATTGAAAGGCCCGCCTTCATTCACTCATGTTCTTCCTCAAAAGTACAACAGATACCTGATCTTTATTGCACCGATAGTGTATATCGGCTCCAGTTTCTCTACACCGCGTTCACGAAAGTCATTGAGCGCAACGTGCAGCCAGCTCTTGGGGAGGAAATTCCAGGAGAAGAGAAATCCGAAGCGGTTGTTGATTAACCTCGTTTCACCGATATCGGTGCCGGGGGTTTCGAGGAGAATATCATTGAAAATGGCCAGACTCTTGTCCGCGCTGAAGCGGATATCGAGTCTCGGTCTTATCCTTGGAGTCATGGCGATGATCGTGTTCGTTGTGTCCCACTCGATCCACAGGTTTCCGGACATGACGATGCTCATAGGCGGTATCACGGAGTAGCCGAAGAAGAACCAGTTCGTCAGCTGATGCGCAAGGAAGTTGCGGCGGTAGTTCCAGCCGTAGCTATAATTGGATCCGAAATTAAGGTTGTTACCTTTGATCAATCCCCACATCGAGAAATCGACGCTGCGGCGCACGTAGTTTGTATCGGCTTCATAGTAACGTCCGGCGTACACGTCGAGGGCCATTCCCCAGCGGTTCCGAAATGACGGGTTGATCTGCAGGCCGGCCAGCTTGGACCAGTTCGTATCCCCTGGTTCCTGGAGAAGGTGAATACCCGGGGCAATGTAGAGCCAGCGCAGGAAACCTTCGTCAAATACCTTTCCCGGCCCGCTGAAGAGATAGATGCGTTTTCTGCCTGCCCATGGTACGAACCCTATTTCACTGACGTTGAAGGAGTCGCTCACTATCTCGGCCGCAAATTTCGTGAAGAAACTGCCGAGGAATCCTCGGTATCCGGAAGTCACTGCCCAGCCTCGCTTGCCGGTGCTGTCG
>CP070795.1:445189-451057 GCA_020343455.1 Caldifarciminota bacterium | reverse complement strand
GAGATAGCGATTGGCGGAAATTTCATTATGCCGGAAGTTGCCGGTGAATTGATCGAGGAGCAATACTGATAGATGTCGGTGCAATGAAAATGATAAGGGGTATTGTGTGGCGATAAAAGGTTCGCTCGTTGAGGCATCACTTCCCGAAGTGATACAACTTCTTTCATATTCCCTTAAATCAGGGTGCCTGTCAGTCACCGACGGCAAAAATCTGGGCAACATTTTTCTTGACGAAGGTAAGATCGTCTATGCTACGATTCTCAAACGCAAGGCACGTTTGGGTGATTCCATGCTTGAGAAACAACTCGTGCAGCATGATATTCTTAAGAGCGCGCTTACGATACAGAAGAAAAATAAGGGGAAGCGGCTCGGCGAAATACTGGTAGAGATGGGTGCAATATCGCAGACGGTCCTCGATAAAGAATTGAAGCAGCAAATTGAAGAGGCAATACACACCATGCTCTCCTGGAAAGAAGGGTATTTTAATTTCGAAGTGGATCTGCTGCCATCTTCGACAGAGAAGACGGTATCGCTGTCTTCTCAGGATCTGCTGCTCGGAAGCGCACGGCTCATTCAGGATTGGCAGAAGATAGAAGAGATGATGCCTCCGCGAGAAACGGTTCTTACCGAGAGAGAGAATATGCATGGCTTTGATCTGACTCCCGCCGAGGAGAAAGTACTATCGCTTGTGGATGGTGCGAGTACTGTCGATGAAGTGATCAAGGAGTCGAATCTCGACTACCAGGAAGCATGCAAGGCCATCTACGTGCTGCTCGTTTCTGGTTTAGTCGAGAAGCCGAAACGGCCGGCCGAAAAAGGAATTGGCGCAGCCGATATCGATGAATACAAGACATCTGGCCTCACATATTTCCAGAGCGCGCGGTACGATGAGGCAGAAATGGAATTCGAAAGGGCACTCCACTTCGAACCCGATGACGCAGAAGCTCACTTCTACCTTGGTCTGATCGAACTGAAGCGTCATAACGACGACGCGGCGAAGGATCACCTGGAAAGTGTAATGGCAAAAGGCAAGAGGGTCTCGGTACTTATCGACGTCGGTTATCTCTGCAACCGGCTGGGCTTGTTCGATAAGGGTGTCGAATACCTGAACGAGGCGCGCGCAATTGAACCGGATAATGTGAAGGTGCTGTTGAATCTTGGTATAATTAATTACAACAGGGGCGTTTCTGCGCAGGCCGCCGACGATTTCGCCCGGGGTATGCGTTCTTCCGATACGATCGTTACGCCATACACTTACCTGGCCGCCATTCATGTCGGGAATAATGAGGTGCAACAGGCCATTGAACTTCTCACTGAAGCGGTAGATCGATTTCCACGATTCTTGGCGTTCAAGAACAATCTAGGCTTGCTAAACGAAAGTATCGGACGAGATGAGGATGCTGAGAATCTCTACCGCCAGGCTCTTTCGATACAGCCCAATGATAAGACCGCCTTGAGGAATCTTGCGGACCTCTACTATCGATCGGCAATCTATGGCGCAGCGCGTGAATGCTATGAACGGATCCCGGAGAGCGAGCGAGATATCACGACACTATTGAATCTCGGACGCTTGTATCTCCTCAAAGGCGAAAGCGACCGTGCCATCGTTCAATGGCAACGTGTTCTCCAATTGAACCCCGGGGACGAGAGTCTCAGCAGGGATATCGAAATCCTCAGCACTTGGAGTTAGATACATCTTAGTGACTTAGCTACCCCATGGCATTGATGTCCGCAAAGGCGCTGATGACTGCACTACGATTTGCGGCCGACCTGGCTCAGAGCGTCGGCGATAGAATTGCAAAGAATGCAGTAAGGCAGATTCGTGTTTCGTTCAAGGGTGAAATTGACCTTGTGACGCAGTTTGACAGGCAAGCACAGGATTTCATTGTGAATGCAATGACAAAGGGATATCCTGAGTATGGTGTGTTGAGTGAAGAGAATGTCAGTACGGGCAAAGGACGCCCGGTGCGCTGGATAGTGGACCCGCTCGACGGCACGACCAATTTTGCCCACGGCTTACCAATTTGGGCGATCTCAATCGCCCTTGAAGTTGAGAAAGAAGTGGTGCTTGGCGTCGTTTATGACCCCACACGTAAGGAGATTTTTACGGCAATCATCGACAGGGGTGCGCGGCTCAATGGTCGCAGGATCTATGTCTCGACTACAAGAAGACTCGGTCACAGTCTTCTTGTGACGGGATTCCCATATGATATCCGCCGAACGAAGAACAACAACCTGCGGCAGTTCGGCAAATTTGCGGTGCGAGCGCGGGCGGTAAGGAGATTGGGTTCTGCTGCGCTGGATCTGTGTTACACCGCTTGTGGACGGTTCGATGGATACTGGGAATTGAAGTTGTCGCCCTGGGATCAGGCGGCTGGTTCTCTGATCCTGCGCGAAGCGGGCGGCAGGGTTACGGATTTTGCCGGGCGAAAATTCAGCATTTACGGCGATGAGGTTTTGGGAACGAACGGTCTGATACATGGCCAGATGATGAGTGTTCTCAAGCGCAGACGGGGTATAAAGCCGGCGTAGGTTACTGATTAGAGTTTCTTATCGAATTCGATTCCGGCGGCGTACTTTCTTCCGGTAAGGAAATAATCGTCATATATCTCCGATTTGCTGTTCGTAATATTCGCGACCGCCACATAGAATTTCAGGAGCCACCAACTTAAGCCAGTAGAGGCACCAACACTGTAGTACGACTGCAATTCTTTACCGATGCCGCTTCTCTTCGAGACATGTTGAAGATCGCCGCTCACTTCAAAGATGCCGATCTTCATGACCAGCGTATCGCTCAATTCATAGTCAGGCATAAATGTGATCGTGCTGTCGCTCGCATTGTATGAAAAGTGGAGGTTGTTGATGATATCGACATCCTTCAGTGTCAGCCTGTTTCGCGCCGATACGGTAAGATTAATTTCCGTTGCCTCGCGTATACCGGACAGGGCATACAGGTCTGTTACGTTCAGACGGTAGATCCATTCTTTGTATGAGCTGCCCAAACGGAATTCCTGTTTGTGGGTCTTCACTACGAATTTCACATCGGTCGCCCAACTCAAGGTCTCGGCTGCAACGGTGACCGGATAGTCGATAGGCAACTCAGTAACGAAGATTGTGCCGAGTGTGTTATACTTTACGCCGGTCCTAACATTGGCAGAGAGGTTCATCCATGGTTCGGTGTATCTAAGGCTGATGTTAGGTGAGGGGAATCCGGCTTTCAGCGGTGAGCCGAGTCTCAAGTGAAAATTCCCGACATGCAACTGGGCAGAGGCGCTGGGTTTGAGGTCATCGTCGGTATAGAGGGCAGCCAAGGTCAGCTGAGGTATGAACCTGAGCCGATCGAGTGCAAAGAAGATCTCACCCTCGGTTTCATGCACGGCTGTATCGCTGATCGACCACCTTGTATAATCGCACGTTCCGCCAACAATCAATGACGGTGTGAGAAACCTGAAATCGATTGCAGGATTGACCATGTAGTAACGCTGGTCGCGCTCAAGATACAATGCCTTCGCTGTAGGCCGCACCACCAGGGCGGGCAAGAATAGTGAATATCCTAAGGACGCACTGCCGATTCTTGTGATACTCCATCTGTCCTCTCGGGTATACGCACCGCGGAAAGAAATATCATCGATTGCGAGATCTATCTCCGTGCCGTAATACTGTCCGGCGAATCCCTCGAGGCGTAACCTGTCAGGTGAAGGATCGATCCAAAACTGTGGTTCAGGGAATTCGCTCCTTGCCAGGTCCGGCAGTGGAGGAAGAGAATCGTGATTGGTGAGGAAGAGAAATAGCAGGAGCATGTCGTCTATAATTCTAAGATAATTCTGCGATGCTCGTGGTATAAGGAGGTGCCAGTATGCGCTGTTCAGTGACGATACCCGAGATTAGATCCGCAGGGGTGACATCAAAAGAAGGATTGATTACTCTTGCCGACGTAGCGACGATACAGCGGTCATTAAAGATCCTTATTTCATCCTCTGCTCGTTCCTCGATCGGTATCTGCTCACCCGACGCCAGCTTTCGGTCGAAGGTAGATGTCGGCGCCGCGACGTAGAACGGTATCTGGTGGTATCTGGCGATGATCGCAAGTCCGAGAGTGCCGATCTTGTTCGCCACATCACCGTTTGCCGCGATGCGGTCCGCGCCGACGAGAACCATGTTCATGCCGGCCATGAACGTCGCTGCCATGTTGTCGCAAATTGTGTATGTTTCGATGCCGCTTCTCGTCAATTCCCAGGACGTTAGGCGTGCTCCCTGCAGTAGGGGCCGCGTCTCGTTCGAGTATACGGTGAAGTTCTTGCCCTGCTCTTTGGCTGCGTATATGATGCCCAGGGCAGTGCCGATGCCGCTCGTTGCCAGGGCTCCGGCATTACAGTGTACCATTATCTTGTCATTGTTCTTGACCAGTGAGGCGCCTAAGAGACCGATCTTGTGGCAAGCATCCTTATCCTCCTTTTCTATTCTGTGTGCCTCTTCCATGAGCACGGCGGAGAGGTCAGCTGTATCCTTTATTTTTTCGCGCATGCGGTTCAAAGCCCAGGACAGGTTGACCGCTGTTGGCCGGGCTGTTTGGAGGAGGTCGCAGGCTCTGTAGGCTTCGTCGGCAATTCCTGTTCTGGCCGCCATTGCCACACCATAAGCGGCAGCAACGCCGATCAGCGGAGCGCCCCTGAGGTTCATGCATCTAATCGCTCGATGGACATCTTCGACATTTTCGAGGGTCATGTAAACCTCTGCTTGTGGCAACCTTGTCTGGTCGAGGATTATAATGCTGTTCTTGTCAGGATCGTATCTGATAGTCCTGAACGGGATCATTTCAATCGACACCGGCTTGTCTTTTTGCAGCAGTGATCACATTATGCAGGAGCATGGTGATCGTCATCGGGCCGACGCCCCCAGGAACAGGAGATATGGCGCTGGCTTTTGCGCTTACTTCTTCGAAATCGACATCACCGATCAGCCGATAGCCGCTTTTCTTCGTTGCATCTTCGATTCGGTTCACGCCGACATCGATGACTACTGCTCCGGTTCTCACCATGTCTGCGTTGACCGTGTGAGGTCTTCCTGCCGCGACAACGAGAATATCGGCGAGCCTGGTGATATCGCTCATGTTCGTCGTGCCCGTGTGGCAGATCGTTACCGTGGCATTGGCGTCCTTTTTCTTTTGAATGAGCAACAAGGCAAGCGGCTTTCCAACGATGTTGCTGCGTCCGACAATGACGACGTGCTTTCCCGCGATGTCGATGCCGTTACGCACGAGCATTTGCTGGATGCCGTGAGGGGTGCCCGGCACAAACCCAGGGGCTCCGATCATTAGCCGTCCGACATTGATCGGGTGAAATCCGTCGACATCTTTTTCCGGGTCAATTGCGTACAGCACCTTCTCTTCATTTATGTGAGAGGGTAGGGGTAATTGAACCAATATTCCATTGACTTTTGCATCTTTGTTCAAGTCAGAGATAAGCTTGAGTAGGTCACCCTCAGGATAGTCGGTATCGAATTTGTACTTGCGTGCGTCGATACCTACTGCGGCGCATGCTTTTTCCTTACCTTTGACGTACGAAATAGAACCCGGGTCATCGCCGACAAGGATCACAGCAAGGCTGGGAACGACATTGTGTTTCTTTTTCAACTCAGCCAGTTCTTCTTTCATTTCATCGCGAATTGTCTGTGCTAATTCAGTACCGCTCAGTATTGTTGCCATCGAACCTCCTTGCTCGTTAAATAATACCCAAATGAACTACATTGTCAATCTTGACTTTACCTACAAAAAATGTAAAATAGACTTAAGGAGGATTGATGTCAAAGGTTAGAGTCGCAATCATTGGTGTTGGAAATTGTGCTTCCAGTTTGGTGCAGGGTATCCAC
>CP070795.1:439095-445089 GCA_020343455.1 Caldifarciminota bacterium | reverse complement strand
GGGCGAAACCCTGCTTGACACTGCGCGCAATATCGAGGCGATGAAGGTTGATGGTGTGGTGATCAGGCATTCTGCATCAGGCGCTGCTCTTTTCCTGGGTCAACGTCTCGATGCATTCGTCGTCAATGCAGGTGACGGCACGCATGAACATCCGACTCAAGGATTGCTTGATATGATGACCATGCGCCAGCATTTCCGCGATCTAAAAAAACTTAAGGTGCTGATTATCGGGGATGTAACCCACTCCCGCGTGGCACGATCGAATATCTTCGGCCTTAAGACTGTGGGTGCGCGTGTTGCGATATGTGCACCGCCGACATTGATCCCCCTGGAAATCGAAAACCTGGGTGTTGAGGTCTATCACAACCTCGATGAGATAATAGGCGATTTTGACGTTGTCATGGCGCTGCGCATTCAGCTTGAACGGCAAGGGACCGGTCTATTCCCATCGGTTCGCGAATACCGGGCATGCTATGGCCTCACCAAAGAGAGGGTGATGCGTATGAAAGCAAAAAGCATAATCATGCATCCGGGTCCTACGAATCGTGGAGTGGAGATCGATCCCGATGTAGCAGACAGTAAGAAGTCGGTCATTCTCGAACAAGTCAAGAATGGTGTGGCACTGAGAATGGCGGTTTTGTTCATTCACGCCGGAGGTAAGATTGAGTAGTCTGCTCATAAAGGGCGCGCGTGTTGTAGACCCCGCAGCGAAACTCGATGCGGTCCGGGATATCCTCATCAGGGACAGAAGGATAGCGGGGGTCGAGAAATCGATAACCGATAAAAAGGCAAGAATTATCAAGGCAAAAGACCATGTCGTCGTGCCGGGTTTGATCGATCTCCATTGTCATCTGCGTGACCCGGGGCGACCGGACGAAGAGACCATTGAAACCGGCAGCCAGGCAGCGATTGCGGGCGGTTTCACGAGCATATATTGCATGCCGAATACCGACCCGGCGATCGACAATGAGGGTATCGTCAATTACGTCTACAAAGAAGCAACCCGTGTTGATCTATGTAACGTCTTTCCGATTGCCGCGATCACCAAGGGTCGTGAAGGCAAAGAGCTTACTGAATTCGGCGAACTGTTGAGGGCTGGTGCCCGCGGTTTTAGTGATGATGGTGACAGCGTGGCCGATAACAACGTATTTCGTCATGCACTCGAATATTCGAAGGCCTTTAACGTTCCGATATTCGAGCACCCCATCGACAAAACACTGGCTCAGGATGGACTGATGAACGAGGGCCTTGTTTCGACACGACTCGGGCTAAGGGGGTCGCCGGCAATTGCCGAAGAACATGTCGTGGCCCGGGATCTACTGCTTGCGAAATTCACAGGTGCGCGTGTCCATCTCTGTCACATTTCAACGAAGGGTGCGGTCGAACTCATACGCAGGGCTAAAAAAGAAGGGGTACGGGTCACTTGCGAGACGTGCCCGCATTATTTCTATTTCAATGATGAGGTTATAGAATCATTCGATGCCAATTACAAAGTGAACCCGCCGATAAGGGCGGAGGTAGACCGGCAGGCGATCCTCGAAGGCTTGAAAGATGGCACCATAGATTGCATAGCAACAGACCATGCTCCACATTGCCAGGCCGAGAAAGAGGTCGAATTCGCCAATGCTCCGTACGGAATGATCGGGCTCGAAACGGCAGTTTCGCTGGTCGTTATGGAGCTCATAGGCAAGCATAAAATGACTTGGCTTGATGTTATAAAGAAGATGACGGTCATCCCGGCAGGCATAACCGGTGAGCAAGCCGGTAGTATCAGCCTCGGAGCAATTGCCAACGTCACGATTATCTCTCCGGACATGAAGTGGAAGGTCACCGAGGATAGTATAAGGTCGCGATCGAAGAACACACCTCATCTGGGCAAAGAATTGAAAGGTCATGTTACACACGTAGTGTGTCGAGGAAGAGTCAAATACTCATTTGACGGATAGTAGTACTACATATTCCTCACTACGACTATAGTCAGGCTAGTTTGTTGTCGGGATTATTCCAATTTTACGCCGAAATCGCCTTTCACGATTTCGCCGATTATCTTCGGTCTCAGTGCTCTGAAATACCTCAGATGTTTTGCATCCACTACAACGCACATGCCAATACCCATGTTGAAAACGCGGTACATCTCATCGTCGGGTACTTTGCCCAGCTTCTGAATGAGATTGAAGATCGGCAATGGTCGCCAGGCTTTCTTGCGGATGAGAGCCGAAGAATTTCTGGGCAGGATTCGTTTGATGTTGTCATAGAAGCCGCCCCCGGTGATATGAGCGAGTCCCTGTACATATCGCAACCTCGGTTCGAGGTCCTTGCGATAGGATCGATGTATTTTGAGGAGTTCTTGCGCGAGTGAACATCTCAATTCCGGAATGTAGGACGACAAGCGGTATTTTCTCAGGAGGACGCGTCTGGCCAATGAATAACCGTTGGTATGTAGGCCGGATGACTTCAATCCGATAATCACGTTACCCCGCTTTATACGTGCAGTAGGATCAATGTAGTTCTTCTTATTTACCATTCCTACGATGAAGCCGACCAGATCGTACACTCCGTCTGGGTAAAACCGGGTCAGTTGGGCGGTTTCACCGCCAACCAACGCCATCTTTTCATTTCTGCATGCCCGGGCCAGCCCGCGGACTACATCGACGATTACCTTCCCCCTGACTTTGGAAAAGCCAATGTAATCCATAAAGAAGAGCGGTAAGGCGCCGGTGGTCAGGATGTCGTTGACACAGTGGTTGACGAGGTCTGCACCGACGGTATGGTGTACGCCGGTGGCACATGCAACGAGTATTTTGGTGCCTACGCTGTCGCAGCTACTGATCAGTATATCAGGCCCCATTGAGAAAATGCCGCCGAAGAGTCCAAACTCAGAACGCTTACGTGCACTGAACGTCTTTGTCGCGTGTCTACCGATTCCTTTTCTTATCAAATTAAGGAAATCAATGTCTACGCCGGCGTTCTTATACAACATAGGATATTCTATCTATTCGAGCGGCAATTGCAAGGGGAATTGACACGGTATGGAATAGGGCTATACTTTTTCCGGATGGTCACGCGCGACAAGGGAGGATGGATTCGTGAATAAAGACATCGAGATCGCCAGGGCAGCAAAGCTCAAGCCAATAATCGACATAACGAGGGGCTTCGATATCGACGAGGCTTGTGTTTTTCCTTACGGCAAGTACAAGGCCAAGATATGTCTTGATATTTTTGCCAAAGTAGAAGGTAATCCCACGGGAAAACTCGTCTTGGTCACTGCAATGACACCAACGGCATTTGGTGAAGGTAAGACTACGGTAGCGATCGGTTTGAGCATGGGGTTGAATAGAATGGGTAAGAAGTCGATCGTAGCATTGCGCGAGCCGTCACTCGGTCCGGTCTTCGGTATCAAAGGTGGTGCAACAGGAGGTGGCTATGCTCAGGTTGTGCCCATGGATGAGATCAACCTGCATTTTACAGGTGACATCCATGCCGTTGGCACAGCGCACAATCTCCTTGCTGCAGTGCTCGACAATCATATGCATTTTGGTAATGCATTGGATATAGACGAACGTGAGCTCTACTTGACAAGAGCCATCGATATGAATGACCGGAGTCTGCGCAAAACAGTGATCGGGTTGGGTGGCAGAGCCAATGGTCCGGCGCGCGAAGATAGTTTCGTTATTACAACTGCGAGTGAGGTCATGGCGATCCTTGCGCTATCCAGCTCGATGGGTGAATTGAAGGAACGGTTAGGCAATATACTTGTCGCGTCGGATATGGAGAGGGGTCCGGTTTTTGCCAGGGATCTTAATGTGCACGGAGCCATGGCCGCGCTCCTAACACAGGCGATAATGCCCAACATCGTCCAGACCATTGATCAGACACCCGCGTTCATACATTGCGGCCCCTTTGCGAACATAGCACATGGCACTTGTAGCATAATCGCCATTAAATTGGCGCAGAAATTCTGTGATTATACGGTCGCTGAGGCGGGTTTCGGTTCCGACCTCGGGGGCGAGAAATTCATCGACATCGTAGCTCGCATGGGCCGTCTGAAGGTCGATGCCGCGGTGATCGTCGCGACGATCAGGGCGCTGAAGTTGCACGGCGGCGCTCCGGAGAAGGATGGGCATGCTGGTACGCTTGAACACCTCAAGAACGGGTTGCCCAATCTGGCAAAACATATCGAGAATATGAAAAAATTCGGCTTGCCGGTCGTTGTCTCGATAAATGTTTTCGAGGGCGATACTGAAGATGAGATCAGGGCCGTAATGGATTTCTGTAGTGCGCAGAATATTCCCGCTGCTGAAACCCGGGCATTCGAGCGCGGCGCCGAAGGCGCGATAGACCTTGCCGAAAAGGTGGATAGGGTCACGCAGAGTGAAGAATCGAGGATGAAACCGATATATGAATTAGAGGACCCGGTCGAAATGAAGGTGGAGAAGATCGCAAAAGAGATTTATGGAGCAGATGGCGTAATATACACAACTCGCGCCGAGAGGGATATTAAGCGGATAACCAAGTTCGGTTTCGACAAACTGCCGGTCTGTATCGCCAAGACTAACAGTTCACTCTCCGATGATCCAAAACTCCATGGTCGGCCTACTGGTTTCAAGATAACCGTTACCGGCGTGAACATCTCGGCCGGTGCCGGATTCCTGGTGCCGGTTGCCGGAGACGTCATGTTAATGCCTGGTTTGCCAAAAGTGCCAAACGCGAACAAGATCGATGTCGATGAAATGGGTATGATAAGCGGGCTCTCCTGACGATGCCGCGTCGTTGATGGTGGAGATGGACAGCAGATTACGGAGATATTTCCTTATCGGTTGCGGTGGTGTGGTTTACCTTAAGGTGTCAAATGCCGGCTAATTTACCTCCGCAGTATTTTGAAGTAGAGAAGAAGTACCGCGAAGCGAGGGATTTGCGCGAGAAGCTCGTGTACCTCCAGGAATTGCTAGCGATCATCCCAAAGCATAAAGGTACTGAGAAATTGCAGGCCGATCTGAAGACGAAGGTTTCCAAGTTGAAGGAATCGATAAGCAAGCAGAAGAAGTCGGGCGGCACGGGTGGAGCCTGGTACCAGGTGGAAAAACAAGGCGCGGGCCAGGTTGTCTTGGTGGGCCTCGCAAACTCCGGAAGATCTACATTATTGAACACCTTGACCAATGCTCACGTTGAAGTTGCGCTCTACCCTTTTACTACTAATTTGCCGCAAATCGGTATGATGGAATATGAGGATATAAAGATCCAGATCGTAGATACGCCGCCGTTGTACGAGGAGGCTCCGGCATGGTTGTTTGGATTATATCGAAACGGCGACATGATCGTACTTGTCCTCGATGTACAGTCCGATATTGAAAAGGACCTGGAGATGGTAGTCGGTATGCTGGAAGAACGGAATATACATACGAAACAGAGCGAATCCGGAGACGTGAAAAAAACAATTATATTACTCAACAAATCAGACGAAGGCAGATCGGTCGCGACTGAGGAGTTCATAGTAAGGCACAAGGATGAATTTCAGATGATCTTAGCATCTCCGAAAACCGGCGCGGGTGTCGGGGAACTGAAAAAGCAGATATTCGCTGCTTTGGAGGTCATCCGGGTCTACACGAAGAAGATCGGGCATCCAGTTGAGCGTAAAGACCCGGTTGTCATGGATGCAGGTGCAACCGTTATGGATGCTGCCGAACACATTCATAAGGATTTCAGAAAGAACCTGAAGTTTGCACGTTTGTGGAACGAATCGAATTATTCGGGCCAACGAGTAGAGAAAGGTCATGTTCTTGCGGACGGTGATTTGCTAGAGTTCCATGTTTGATAACCTAAACGCCAAAGCTCAAGCACCAAATAACAAAGAAACTGAAATACCGAATTTCCAATATCACAGACAGAGGCAAACAAAGCGAAGTGAGAAGTAAGAGAAAAGCAGAAGGTGAACTGGAGATCATCCGGTATCTCCGGAAGAGGTTTCCTGTACGGCGGAAAGAAGTGTTGAAAGGT
>CP070795.1:432876-438995 GCA_020343455.1 Caldifarciminota bacterium | reverse complement strand
CCCGGCGGCCCGATCATCAGGATGTTGTGGCCGCCGGCCGCGGCGATCTCCATTGCGCGCTTTGCGTGGTGCTGACCTTTAACCTCGGCAAAGTCTACCGCATATTGGGATGCCGCATCGAATATTTCCTCGCGGTCAATGACGGTCGGTTGCGCATCCATTTCACCGTTGAGGAATGCTACGACTTCAATGAGATTATCAAAACCATAGACGCTGACGCCCTCTACGATCGCTGCTTCGCGGGCATTTGCCCTCGGCAGGATCAAACCATCCAGTTTGTTCTCTTTTGCAGCAAGGGAGAGAGAAATCGCGCCTTTTATCGGACGAAGAGAACCGTCGAGCGAGAGTTCACCGAGAATGGTGTAGCGGGAGAGATATGCACTTCGCACGCTCTGGCAGGCAGCGAGGATGCCGACGGCGATCGGCAGGTCGAAACTCGACCCCTCTTTCTTTATATCGGCAGGTGCAAGATTGACCGTAATCTTCTTCGATGGAAACCGGAACCCGGCGTTCTTTATCGCCGCAAAGACACGGTCTTTCGACTCTTTAACAGCATTATCCGGAAGTCCGACCGTTGTAAACCCGGGCAGGCCAGTCGAAATATCGACTTCGACATCTACAAGATATCCCTCAATGCCATATGTAGCACATGACAGTACTTTTGATAACATTGCGTTCAGTATAGCACTATGGCAGCGGGTGTCAACCACCTTCAAACGGCAGAAGATAATAAATTCATAAGTTGAGAGTATGAGAGCCGGCGCATGTATTCTATAGGTGAGATTGCTTCGGTCGCAACAGCGCCCTCGCAATGACATATCGCAAGCATATCATTGTAATTTTTTTCAATCTCCTTTATCGTCGACACCGTAGGTATCTTGACTCTACTCATCACGTGGCTATAATACGGAAAGGAGTAATGATGAGAAGAATATCCGGTTATTTGATCGCAGCGGCAATCATTGCCATCACGATCATTCTGATACTGCAGATAAGAAAACCAGTTAACGCAGAGTTAGTACCGGTCGGAATGGAATCAATCGGCGAGGGGCGCGAAGAGTGGGCCGGTATCTTCATCCAGGGTGAACGCATCGGCTACTCGTTCACCAAAATATCGCGCGCCGACACCGGCCTGACGGTCGAGAACATCACCCGCATGACCATCGTCATGATGAATCAGACGCGTACACTGACTACTCACATATTTGCACGTACCGACGCCGACTACACGCTCAAGGACTATTCACTCGAACTACGCAACGGTGGCCTCCAACGTGTCGAGGGGCAGGTCACCGGTAAGAAACTTAAGTTCACTTCTCATGTCCAAGGGAAGCAGTACACACAGACGATAGACCTGAAAGAAAAACCATATTTCCCCGATGCCATCGAGGAGGTCATCAAGAGTAAGAATCTCAAGGCCGGCGATGAAATCACCATACCGTACTTTGACCCGACGACCCAATCATCGTCAACCGCACGCATAACGATGCAAGGCGAGGAAGAAGTTACCGTACTCGGCAAGACACAGACCGGCACCCGCGTCGAATTGACATTCATGGGCATCAGTTCAATATTGTGGCTCGACAAGGAATTCAAACTGATAAAAGAATCTTCACCTGCAATGGGGCTGGAGATCATCCCACTATCGAAAGAACAGGCCCTTGCCGAAATAACGCCGGACAAGGCGTTCGATCTTATCACTTTCTTCTCGGTCAAACTCGACCCGCCGACACCCGACCCTACTTCGCTGACCTATCTCAAGATTCAGATGAATGACATCACGCCCGAAGGGCTGGATCTGGCTGACGATTTCCAGGAACTCGTCAGCCGGCAACCGATCGTTGTCGCATCGACTCTGCCCAGGTTGTCATCGCTACCCGAATTGACACTACCCATTGAGCATAACAGAACCTTTCTCGCGCCATCTGCCTACATCCAATGTGCGGATCCTTTGATCATTGAGAAAGCCAAAGAAATGATCGCAGACGAAAACAACGCAGTCGAAGCAACGGCAAAGCTCGTGAACGGCGTATACCGGTTCCTTGAGAAAAACCCGACCGCTTCTCTCCCCTCGGCACTTGAGGTTCTGCAAACGAGAAAAGGGGATTGCAACGAGCATGCCATATTGTTCACGGCTCTCGCACGTGCCGTGGGTTTACCGACCAAGATCTACGTGGGCCTTGTAAATCTCAACGGATACGCTTACTACTACCACGCGTGGTGCGCTGTCTGGCTCGGCAAGTGGGTACCGGTAGACCCCACGTTCAATCAGTTTCCCGCAGATGTCGGCCACCTGAAATTGAAAGAGGGAGAGATCGCAGAACAGGCCATGGTCCTCAAGGTGGTCGGTAAGCTGAAGATCCAGACCCTGGAATATACCGAATAAATTCTACCCGAAAATGAGCCGGTTGGTCGTTAAGAATCTTAAGAAAAAATTCAACAGCGTCTGGGCACTCAGAGGCCTCAATTTAATATTGGAACCGGGTGAAATATTCGTGCTCCTTGGACCAAACGGCGCAGGTAAGACGACGACGCTGAAGTTAATAACCGGCCTGCTGAGGCCCACCGAAGGCGAGATACTCATCGAAGGAGCCGACCTGAGAAAAGACCCGATCAAGGCAAAATCCCATATCGGATATGTCCCGGATGAACCATTCATCTATAACAAACTGACCGGCCGCGAATTCATCAATTTCGTCGCCAGCATCTACAAAGTCAGCAGGGCAGATTACGAAACGCGGCTCGCCGGATTGCTGAAGACATTCGATATCGGCGAATGGGTTGACGAATTATCTGAAAGTTACTCGCACGGCATGAAACAGCGTGTTATAATGTGCCAGTTACTGTTGCACAATCCCGAATTGATCCTCATCGACGAACCGCTCGTTGGCCTCGACCCTAAGACGAGCAAGACCGTGCGCGAACTCTTCATCAAACTTAAAGAAGAAGGTAAGACTCTGTTTGTGTCGACTCACACCCTATCGTTCGCACGCGAGGTCGCCACGAAGATCGGTATCATCAGCCAGGGCGAACTCAAGTTCATCGGCGACATCGACGAACTATCGAGGATATCAGGCAAAAAAGACATCGAAGATATATACCTTCGACTGTCCGGCGAAGACGGTGACGTTTAGCGGTAATGATAACCGGCAGCCAATGGCAAATCCCCAATCCTGAGCACCAAATACCAAATAAATTACAATGCCAAAATCACAATGACCAAAACCAGCTCTATGCTTTACAATGGCAGATAGTAATTGGTTGATAGGTGTGGATGCTGGAACACAATGCTTACGGTCAGCTGTTCACGTCCAGCATCCTAAACTTAACCCTTTGAGAGGTCATTGCGAGGAGTCTGCCGTAGCTTTAGCGGAGGCGGACGACGAAGCAATCTTAGATGCCAAGAAGCATCCATGAGTGATTTCTGGTCGATACTAAACGCACGAGCGAGAATGTTCTACGCTTCTGTGCGCTCGCTGAGCGCGGTTAGAACCGCGTCTTTCGTCTTTGTCATTGCCTGCTTTGTCGGTGGTGCCTACTACGTCTTCTTCCGGGTATTCGGTTATCTCACGACGGTCGAAGTCATCGGACCTGCACTCCTTGACCGGGTCATCGAGATGGCGCTCTTCGTCTTCTTCATCATGCTATTGTTCAGCAATGTCATTACCTCCTTCTCGACATTCTACAACAACCGCGAACTTGATTTTCTATTTTCCCTGCCCGTGCCGCCAACCTCCATATATTTAACAAAACTGCTCGAAAATTGCCTTTACGCCTCCTGGGCCACACTCACCATCGCCTTTCCCCTGATCGTCGCCTACGGGGTAACGACCGGCGCGCCGACACTCTTCTACCCGCTCTCGATCGTGAGCATTCTCGTCTATATGGTCATCCCGGCTGCCGTCGCATCGACCCTCATCGCACTGATCCTGCGCGTCTTTCCCAAACTGGGGCCACGCGAAGTGATAATGATCTCACTTGCTCTCATCCTCGGGCTGACATATCTCTACGTAAGGATCAACAATCCGAATCTCCTCAAGATTTTCGAAACGGAGAACGAACAGACCTTGCTTCTTTTCGCGGCCCAACTCACCACGGTTGGCGGCATCTATGTACCCTCGACGTGGCTGAGCAATATAATCAAAGGTTTCAACGGCAATACGGCCGTGACTGTATTTAACTTCTTGCTACTTCTATTTGTCAGCGCAAGCTCTGTCTCCGTAGCATTCCTTGTCGCCAAAACATTCTATGCACGGTCCTGGCTATCAAGCGGAGAACATACAAGCAAAGCAAGCAAGCGCAGGTCTTTGTTATGGAACCCACAGCGGCAAACTGCCAGAGCCATCTTCTTTAAAGACCTTCTAACCTTTGTTCGTGAACCTACCCAGTGGGTGCAGCTTTCTATCTTCCTCATCCTGCTCGTCGTCTACGTCATGTCTCTGCGCAGAACGCCGATCTTCTTCACCTTCCCGCTTTGGAGAACGGTTGTGGCCTTCGCAAACTTTGCCTACATAAGCTTTGTGCTGGCGACCCTCGGTGTCCGATTCATCTTCCCGACGATGAGTCTGGAGCGCGCCGGAATATGGGCGATCGTCTCATCACCCCTGCCTTTTCGGAAAATTCTACTGACTAAGTATTTCTTCAGCCTGACGACGGCAGTCATCATTATCGAATTCCTGCTCATATCGGCAAATCTCTTTATCAAGGTAGAGCGGGGATTGTACCTTGTCATGCCTGTGATCGGCCTCTTTGTTGCGGCAGCGCTTGTGTCGATCAATCTCGGATTCGGCAGCAGATTCCCGCATTTCAGTGAAGATAACCCGTCGAGGATTGCGGCCGGAACCGGCGGCATAATCGCCGCCCTTATCAGCATCACCTATGTCGCGATCTCGATACTGCTCCTCGCGACGCCGGCGTACAATTACCTATCGCATACCTTCATGGCACGGCCCGTCAATTATCTTCTCGTGTACGCCGGTTTTGCATTGTTCTTAGCCGTCAGTATCTGCGCGATATTCATTCCGCTGAGGATTGGGATCACTTCGCTGGAGAGAAGAGACTACTGAAAACCTCAACTGTGTTTTGTATATGTATTTCCTGTCTGCAAGAAAAACATTAGAGATATTTCGAATTTCGAAATACGAATTGCGAAGTTGAAACAAAAACCGTTAAGATCGTTGATCGTCTGGCTCGATTTTATCGCATAGAGCGGCTTGCGCTATGCGTACAGCGTATCGCGTCAGGCGTTCGGCGTAGGGCGGCGCCCCGGTACCATCTGTCTTATCTTTTTCACCACATCATCGACCTGGCGTTTGGGTGTTGATGCGCCGGCGGTTATACCAACGCTCTTGATGCCCCTGAACCAGGATCGTTTCACCTCATTCGCCGATTCGATATGGTACGACCGCCTGAGTTTTCTGCAAATCTGGTACAACCGTGTGCTGTTGGCGCTGTTCTTGCCGCCGACGACGATCATGATATCCGCTTTCCTGGCAATCTTGGTTGCTTCGTTTATTCGCATCGTTGTTTCGCGGCAGATTGTATTGTATATCTTCATTTCGATCACATCTGCCATCAGATCCGCAACTGCACCGTTGAATCTTTCCTGATTGAGTGTTGTCTGCGGCACCATACCGACCTTCTTCTTACTCAACTTCAGGTTATCCTTGTAAATGGTGGCGTGCTTTCCCGCATAGCCCAGCAGACCTCTCACCTCCGGGTGGTCTTTTTCTCCAACAATCACAACATAATAACCCTCGTCGATGAGTTTCTGTACATAGGTTTGCGCACGGCGCACACGCGGGCATGTAGCGTCGATGATGGTACAGTTACGCGCCTTCAATTTACGCAGGATATCGGGAGCTACACCATGGGAACGGATGATCACGACCTCATGCTTGCGTATGCCCGAAATCTTACCACACGGACGTATACCCCGCTTCCTCAAATCTTCCACGGCAAGGCGGTTGTGAATGAGAGGACCTACAGAGCACACGCCGTGGGAATTTTTTGCGGCCTCGAGCGCCAGCTTTATCGCCCGCTTCACGCCGAAACAGAATCCGCCGTGCCGTGCCCGGTATATTCTCATTTCATGCGCAACATTTCTTCGCGAATTCGCT
>CP070795.1:425893-432776 GCA_020343455.1 Caldifarciminota bacterium | reverse complement strand
TGAAGCCATTCATCGACAAGATCAAGGAGAAGCTGGACGCGCGGGTCGTGGATTTTATGAGCGGCTGCCTGCGAAACCGGTTGGCCGGCATCGATACTTATCTATTGATTGACAATTCGAGAAGCCTTACGGGCATCGCGAATGATGGTTCATTTGATTGCATAGTGAGTCTGGCTGCACTGAACGACTATGAGAGAATGAATGAGAAACTGGGCAAGATTCATAGATTACTGAAGCCCAAGGGTATCTACGCGGGTTACGTTGAGACAAGTGAGCAATACAGTGAACGGATACGCGGCAGATACAACTTCATTCTTGCCAACATGATTTTGCTGCTCAGTTTCATTTTTGAAAGGGTTATGCCAAAACTCTTCGGCATACGGCATCTGGTGAACAAATTCCCCATTCTCAAGCACCACAGGCTCACGAAGTGCGAGGCATTGGGCAGACTTCGTTACAGTGGCTTTAGAATTCAGAAGTTAGAAGAGTTTGACGACCGCCTCCACTTTGTCACTCACAAGAGCTCCATACCCATGAATGGCCCGCCCTGTGACGGTCTGTTCATTAAGATAAGAAAGGTGGGTCTGAACGGGAGTACCCTGCAATGTTACAAACTAAGAACGATGCACGCCTATGCCAATTACTTGCATGACTATGTTCTTACCAATCTTGAGATCGACAACAATGGTAAGGTCGTCGGTGATTTCAGGGTGCCTGTCTGGGGTAAGATTTTGAGAAAATTGTGGTTGGATGAGATGCCTCAGTTATTCAACATACTGAAGGGAGAGTTGGCGTTCATTGGGCTCAGGCATTTATCGCAGGAATTTTTGGAATTATATCCGGATGACTGGCGCAAGGAGCGCATGAATATCAGGCCGGGGTTCGTGCCTCCGTACTATGCAGATTGTCCGAAAACCTTCGAGGGGATCATTGAATCAGAAAAGCGTTATTACAGATTGAAGAAGAGGCACCCTATTACTACGGATGTCTATTATTTCATGCGGGTAGTCATAAATTTCCTGACCCTTAGAGCCAGGACGGGTTGATAACATTGCCGTAGCGTCGGCATAGATTGCAGAAGAGTCGCCGTACCACGGCGCGTCTAACATTAAGGAAAAGCCCCCTTACAGGGGGCTTTCGTTTTTGTAGGCAGATTTTCCGACTACGATAGCTTAGCCGCTGCCTTTCAGGACTCTCAATCTTGCTTCGGTGCGCTTCTTGTATTCCTTTGCACCGACGTGATTGGGGTTGAGAGCGAGCACACGTTTGAATACGTTAAGCGCTTCGTCATATCTCTCGCTGGTGAATAACGATACCCCGTTTTTGTATAGCTTTTCGATCTCGGCTTCACTCACCTTAGGTGTTGAAGGTGCTGGTTGTCTTGCAGGTTTAGCAGGTTGTTTTGCCGGTGCGGAAGCGAGCTTACGCAGCGCTGCAACTCCATTCTTTGCCTCGGCATTGTCGGGATCGAGTGCCAGCACTCTTTGCCATGATTGAGTCGCTTGGGTATAATTTTTGGCTTGGGTTAGTCTCTTTGCCTCAGATGTGTGATAGGCGATGAGATTTGCACGTCTGAGTTCGAGTGCGCCGAGTGATTCTTGTGCTTCAATATTTCCGGGATCGAGTGATATAACCATTTCGAATGCCGCCTTTGCCTGCACAAGGTTACCCTCTGCAAAGTATATCTTCCCCTGTTCCAGATGATTGCGTATGCTGGCGTCCTTTTCTCTTGCCGCCTGTTCCAATCGCCGTGCTTCTTCTGTTTTCTGCATGTTGAAGACCAGCTTGCTCTGCACGTTCGGCTTTACACTGATTTTCGCCCTGTAGTCGACATAGTCGGTTCGTGAGACGATTATCGTGTAATTGCCTGCCGGTAGCTTGAGGGAAAAGGTTCCGCCGCTTGCAGTATACTGCTTGTTAAGCTCTACTATTCTGACATTGGAATTGGTCAGCATTTCTTTGGTTATGTTGTCCTGTATGACATATTCAAGCGTTCCGGATTTGGGTCTTTCATGCATGAATCGATTCGTGGCCTCGATGCCCATCGCGATGCGCGGGGAGAATGGTCTTCGGTCTCCGAATTGCTCTACCTTGGTAATCGCAAAGACAGGTGTGACATATTTGTTATGATACTTCATACCGACGCTTGCGTCCCTGCCATCCATTTCAGCCATGAGTTCGAGTCCGAACGGAAATCTCAGTGATGCGCCGAAGAACAGACCGAATGCCCATCCAGAATGATCCTCAGTTTCGTAATCGTCACCCAGCACGAAGAGGTCGGTGTTGAAGATATGGCTACGCTCGCCATAACCGACGAATCTGCCGCGGCCCAGTCCGAGTACCACATTGAATACTTTGCCAAACGTCTTCTGGATGCCGAGATATGCCGACATCATTTCAGGGGGCCGCCCTCCAGATTCAGTAACGTATCCCACTTCTTCGAGAAATCCGGTGCTGTCACCGGATCCAAGCGACGAGATGTATTTGGCATAGGTGATGTTATCGACGCCCATGAACAGCGCCGGGCCTCTGCCTTCTTTGACGACGGTGTATTTGATACTCAATGCATATGTGTTCGTTGTATACATCGACACCGCTATTTCACCACGACCCAGGAATCCGTAGCGCAGGAACATATTGTAGTCATTAGGATCCGGTTCCATATCGTCGGTCGGGTCGGGATCGTCCGAAAACATGTTCATGGAATAAGCAAATCCGACACCGAGCAAACCGGGAACATCATATTGGCCGGCCGTCGGTATATTGATGAATCCGGATGTGCCGGCCAGATAGCTGACAAGCAAGGTTGATATGAGAGTTGAAAACATCTACACCTCCCTAATACTACTGCTCGGCCGCGGCACCCACTTTAATATCGCGGCACGATTCGGCATTTATGAAAATGCGTTCATTATTGCTTTCAGGATCCACCGGGATGATGAAGAATCCTTTGACCGATTTGCTGTATCCGAGACTTATCCCGCGGATCACTTCTCCATCAGTGAATTCGGCCTTTATCTTAAGGCCTTTCCGGCCTGAACTATCGATTTCCTCAAATCTCTTCTTCTCGGAATAATCCTTATTCCCCTCAAGTGTTTTCACGAAAAATACTGCTTTCAAGTCGAACAGGTCAATTTCGTACTCGCTGCCGCGATCTTTGTCCTGTTCTGATGTAAGGTGGAACACCGTTTTCGTCGGAGTAAAATCACGTGTAAACCCCTTCAACAGCCGACCGTCCTTGAAGTGAACGACTACCCACATTCTTCCTCCTTAACACTAGGTAATAATAACAAATTTTCGTAGAATGTCAACTGTGGGCTCCGGAGCGAGGACATTTCGATGGAATGAGGAGATGAGTTAGCCGAAGAAGCGGACAAATGACGCACAGATGGGCCATGGCTTGATCATTTTGGATTGTACGGCAAATGAAGAAAGATAGCCGGCGATAACCGGCCACGGGGTGTATGGAGCAATTCAGCAGGGGAGGAGAAAGGGATGCATAAAGGGAACTTTTGGCAAAGGATGGTTCCCGTATAGGTATAAGTCGACCCTTGACAAAATATATTTTACTATTATAATATATTAGACTTAAGTATGAGCCATATTGGTAAACTTAAGTCTAGATGAGGGAAATGTATGTGGAAAATAAATAGAGCAAAGCGCGGAGTCCAAAATAGCCCGGTCGAGCGTGATCGGCCTACGTTGCTATTTAGGTGCTTGATGGTTTTGATCATTTTTTTGTGATATATACTTAAGTCTAGGAGGTCCAAATGGTGAATGTTTCGCGCTTTCCACCATACGCCCTTAGCATCCGGCCTGTGGGTGTCGGTTGCCACTTGATATCTGCAGGAAAATTACTATCATGTATATGCAAACATTGCACTTTTACTCGAGGTGTCTTTACGCGAATTTTGTTCCCTATATTTGTGCTCTGTGCCATTCTGGCGCCGTTTGTCTGTTACGCCAGCATAGGTGCCGAATGGAATCCGACTGGTGATCCGATCGGAGGCGGGCCTGGATACAGTGACAGTGTAAGACACCAGGATGCTGATGTCGTCGTCTACAACAAATCACAATTGAAGAGTGCCCTCTCGAGTGCTACCGCTGGTGATGTTATCTATGTCATGGACACGGTGCAGATCAACCTGAAAGGCGAAGGCATCATAGTTGTCAAACCGGGTGTTACTCTTGCTAGCGGTCGTGGCAGGGTACTTGGAGACACAATTTCCTGGGGAGCCCTCATATATGACGACAGCATGTATTATCCGAGTAACCGTTATGAATTGTTCCAGGCAAAATCGCATGCCCGAATTACCGGCCTTAGATTGAGAGGCTTCTACGACGAACTCGAAGGCGGCAGGGACGGGTTGGATTCCTGCGGAATTTGGACAATGTGGGGTGTGCATTTGGCCGACCATGGCGCGGAGATTGACAATTGTGAAATCTGGGGTTTCAGACGCGCTGTATACAATCAAGGGACTGATTATGACACGGTCTATGTTCATCACAACTACTTCCACGAAGGGTGTATCAATGACGTTTACCATGTGCTCATTGGTAATCAGAATACGCGGCGAAGAGGAATAATAGAGGCTAACTACTTTGATCACAGTAGAAGCCCGGTAATGGGTGAAGGTACAGGTGCATACTATCCCAGTTTCGAAGCTAGATACAACATCACCGGAGAGCATGGAGTATACAACGCCTTGGATCAGCACGGGAGTGACGAGAACAACCCTCCGTCGCCCTGCGGCGGTGACTGGATACATCACAATACCGTGAAAGGTAATTACTACGCCACTTGCCCTCTCGGCGTATGGGTTCGTGGAATTCCCACGGATTCTTTTTGGGTGAACGATAACTGGTTCTACGCACCAGATAGTGCAGAAGCCCTTGGCTTTGGTTTTGGCGGAGACGGCACAAATAGTCGTTTCTGGAACAACTACTATGCAGAGACCCCTCAAGCCGAGGTCATACCGAGAATACCGACGGCCAACATTAGCATCAGCGTCGATTCAGGTTCCGCACCTCTGAGCGTCACTTTTAAAGCAACGGGCAGTAGCGGAGGCAGCGGCGGCTATGGATTAAGATCTTTCTACTGGCGATTTGGCGACAACTACCATGCCAGGTTCGCCGACATCGATGATTCTGTCACTCATACCTACAATGATATCGGCTTATATAAGGCAGAATTGATGGTCGTCAATGACTTAGGCGTTGTCGACAAAGAATATGTTGACATAAATGTGGTACCGGCAGATGGCCGAAATTACCTCAGTTTCTGGGCCAGAGACAACGAGAATTATGCCTCGACCGGCTATTTCGTGAAACAATGTTTGGTGAACGGCAACGTACTTTGGTCAGAGGATGTCGCAGGCTATGAGGGTTGGGAGCACATAATACTGGATTTGACCGATTCGATCGCGGGAATGGACAGTGTCGAAATTGCATTTCGTTTATACTGCACACAGTACAATAGTGGGTTTCTGAATCAGAAACTGCGTTTCACAGTTGACGACGTGCATTTGCACGGCGGTAATGTCGTCAACGGCGATTTTGAGTCAGGTGTGTGGTCGGGTTACCAGCAGAATACGACTGATGGATACTGGGTTGGAAGCAACAATGGAAATAGGGAATACTGTTACGATTGCGCCATGTATGTGAACAGCGGAGAGAGAGCCTTTTGGATGCAGGCTTACGAAGGCACCCACAGTACTGGCGCCTTTTCCCAAGTGAAGCAGACCGTAGCGATCGGGGCTCACGGTATTCCCCACGGCAACTCGGAGATCGAACCCTGTAGTCTCTATTGCCCGTACCCTAACCCTGCAAAGATTGGATCGAGCATCTCGTACGTGTTGTCTGCGGCAAATGATGTTTCGATGAACATTTACGATGCATGCGGACGTTTGGTCAGGTCGCTCGTTACACAGAAACAGAGTCCTGGAGAATACACTGTTTTGTGGAATGGCACTGATATACAGGGCAGAGCAGTAGCGAGCGGTATCTACTTCTGCAATTTCGTTGCAGGTGATTTTAAGGAAACGAGACAGCTGGTTTGGCTCAAGTGAGGGTGTCTCTTTCTAATTGAATTTTATTCGTTCGCGCCATCCGATCCCTCCTCCATCAAAGGGCTCTCGGTATGCAGCTCGCGCATAATCACGGAGTTTGCAGAACCGGGGGCCCTTTTCACTGTGACGTGATGTCCTTTGTCAAACCCCTGACCCAAACGCGAGGTCCGTGGCTCAAAAGTTATAGTATTTCTACCTATTCTGCTATGCGTATTAACCGCAACTTGGGTCTTGACATTTTACAAATTTTCATTATAATGAAATAGTACTTAAGTCTATCGCTGAGGTGACAAGTACTTTTCGTACCGAAGAGGGTTGTTGATGGAGTGGTGTCTTATTGATGCACCTCCTCGAACATGGGACCCCTGGTCAAACACCTCGTGCATACCTAAAGGCTTAATTAAGACTGGGGGTCCTCCTCATTTTGTACACGACATAAGAGCGCAACATCTCCACAGTATATTGGTTCTTGGGCAGATCTATCTATTGCGTAGCTGAATTTTCTTCCTCGGTTTCTCCCATCTTCCGAGGAAAGTCACTGCGAGTGAGAGAACGATGAGTCTCATGTCGGTCAGCAAGCAGCGCTCTCGTATGTACTTCAAATCTAATTCGAATTTCTTATCTCTGGGGATATCGCGAGGAGCGTAGAATTGCGCCAGTCCAGTCAATCCAGGCACTACCGATATCCGTTGGCCGTACCCCGGAATGCTCTTCATATCCAATTCGACTGGATTGTGGACTTCAACTTCGTTGGCCAGTAAAGGCCTCGGACCGACAAAGCTCATTTCACCGCGCAGAATGTTCAGCAGTTGCGG
>CP070795.1:418743-425793 GCA_020343455.1 Caldifarciminota bacterium | reverse complement strand
ATTGCCTAAAGTATGTAAAATGAGAACGATTTCAGAACACATGAATGGCGGAGGTCCATGATGAAGACGGTCGATTTACGGAGTGATACGGTGACATTGCCGACAGAAGAAATGCTCGAGGCAATGCGAGGTGCGCCGCTGGGCGATGATGTCTTTGGAGAAGATCCAACGATCAACGAGCTGCAAACCATCGCCGCTGAATTAACCGGCAAGGATGCTGCGCTGCTCGTGAGCAGCGGCACGATGGGCAATCTGGTGTGCGTATTGACTCATTGCCGCCGGGGTGAGGAGGTCATACTCGGCGACAAATCGCACATGTTCCTCAATGAATGCGGTAGTATGTCGAGTGTTGGCGGTGTACATCCGCACACGGTCCCCAACCAACCAGACGGTACGATGTCGCTCGGAGATATTGAAGGCGCGATTAGAGGTGTTAACGATCACTGGCCGCGCACGCGGCTGGTCTGCCTCGAGAACACGCACAACCGCTGTTATGGCGCGCCTCTGACTCCTGAATACATGGCATCTGTCAAGGATCTCGCAGGGCAGCGCGGTCTCAAGGTTCACCTCGACGGCGCGCGTATATTCAATGCCGTCGTTGCATTGGGTGTCGACATAAAGGATCTTACCAAGCATGTCCATTCACTATCATTCTGTTTGTCAAAGGGCCTGTCGGCTCCAGTCGGTTCAGTCGTATGCGGTTCACGTGAGTTCATTGCTGAAGCCCGGCGAAACCGCAAGTTACTGGGCGGCGGTATGCGCCAGGCTGGTATAATCGCGGCACCTGGTATCGTGGCCCTCGGACGGATGGTGGACCGTATTGCTGATGACCACAAGAATGCCCGGCGCCTGGCCGAAGGCATTGCGCGGATTCCTGGGTTGTCGATAGATCTGCCTACTGTGTACACGAACATAGTATATTTCGACATCGATACTGGAAGGATCAAGACCGACGCATTGAAGGCAATGCTCGACAGAAAGGGGATCAAGGCATTGCCGACCGGTCCAGCCCGTTTCCGAATGGTTACTCACTACGGAATTACCGAAGAAGATATTGACCTCACCATATCAGTGCTCAACGATGCTATGAAAGGAGAAGGATGAAATGGCTGGCACACTTTTTTTATACCTTGGTTCTGGTTTAATAATGATCTGGGGCATTGCCCATTTAGTGCCAACGAGATCTATCGTGAAGGGCTTTGGCGTTATTTCCAAAGAAAACACTCTGATCATAACGATGGAGTGGATCGCCGAAGGGCTGACCATGATCTTCATAGGTTTGCTGATCTTATGCGTAACCTTGATTTCGGGATCCGCGAATAGCGGGTCCGTGGTCGTTTACAGACTTTGCTTCGGGATGTTGGTTGTGCTTGCAGTTTTGTCGTTCTTCACGGGTGCGAGAACTTCGATTTTGCCGATGAAGATCTGTCCGTTCGTAAAACTACTCGTCGCGGCATCGCTTATCCCGAACATGGTGTGATTTGAATTGAACGAAATAGGAACGAATATACCGTGAACAGCGTGATCTTGAGTCTGATGATTTCTTTCACTGTGGATGTTGGTTCGAGCAACGGGCTCTATCGCGCGGCTGTTCGTTATGGCGGTGGGTCAGAGCTGATCACCAGCTCTCTTACGCTATATGATGCATACGACAATGTTCTTTATGTGAAGAACAATATCACCATGAACACGTTCTACGTCTGTGATAACGGCAACGTCTTTGCTTTGAATGAACATCGCCTTTATTTTTACCGCGTGGACGGCAGCGAGATGCTTTTGCAGGAGCTTTCGTATCCCAATGGATTCGGTTTCTCGCCGGACAATACTGTCTTCTTCGCATCGGACAGAGCGGGGTTGTTCGCCTACTCGGACGAGGGTAGTTTGACGGGCAAATACCGACCGGGAAGACTGTTCGCGAGCACCAATGGTGGTGCGGCAGTCGCCGTCATCTCGGCCGATACGCTCTTCGTTTACCAGAGTGGTGGCCTGGTCGATCGGGAATTCCTTTCTTCTCCGTACGTGCTCGATGTTTACTTTTCCGGTGATGGAGAGTCTATCGTGGTCCGTTTGCCGGGCGATATCAGAGTAATATACGATCTGCATCGTCGCGAATGGGTGGAGCAGAAATGATCATTCTGTTCATCGTGACGACAGGTTGGCCCCTCGCGCCAGTAGACTCAACGCAGCCTCTCGGCAACAATTGGGGCGAATACCAGAATTATGGAGGTTCTCCCTACCTTCATCCAGGTGTCGATGTTATGGCCGATACCGTGCACCGGCCGGTCTACGCAGTACAATCCGGGGTCGTGAAAGCGTGGCTAACCATTTCCGGAGATTATCACTGGCGTCTGGCCATTGCCGACTACCAAACGAACGATTCGGTAGAAGCCTGGCTTTATGCCCACATTGATCCCTATCAGTTTCATAAGAATATTGGCGATACGGTGGCCGAGGGCGAACTCATCGGTTATCTTGTCTGGTGGCCCGTAGCCGGTTTTGACCATCTGCATTTTGCGCGCATCAAGGATGAAGGATCGGTATGGCAATATGGTGATTGGGCATTCATCAAGAATCCGTTGACAATCATGGCGCCCTACGATGACACGACCAAGCCTGTTTTTGAGAACAGCTACAACAACGATAGATTTGCTTTTTGCCAGAATAACACGAGCAATTATATGCCGCCTCAAAGCCTTTACGGCGGTGTTGATATCATTGCCAAGATATATGACGATACAGGGCTGCCTCTGTCCAATCCGGTATGGGAGCGGCTCATTCCATACAAGATAGAATACGAGATCCATGGAGCGCAGAACGTGCCCGTCACTCTCTCATTCATCTTCCATGGCATTTTAGATTACACAAACAATGTCGATGTCATCTACAAGGATGATGGCGTGTGCAATACTGAAGGAGATTACGGTTCCCGCGAATACTATTTCATCGTTACTAACACCGATGGCGATAGCCTCGTCGAAAGCACGGACGCGGTCCACGCTTGGGAAACGGACGACTTTCCTGATGGTGATTACTGGGTCATCGTGACGGCTTTTGATGCCGCAGGAAATTCTGGGCGAGATAGTATGCTCGTAACGGTGGCGAATGTCGGCGTTCGGGAGCATGAAGCGCAGGTCGAATCGTATTGGATGACTATGTCACCGAATCCCAGCAGCGGATTGATCGTAATTGAGACGGAAAGAATGGTGAAGATAATAGATGCCAGCGGTAGAGTGGCAGCTTCCGGCTCTGGCGGGTCGTATGTACTGGCTCCCGGAGTGTATTTCGTCGTCCTTGAGGAAGATGATTCCGTGTTCTCCCGGAAGATTATCGTCGTTAGGTAAACGTGTGTCTTATTGATAAAAAGGTGAAACCCACCGAACATTGAAAGGATCGGTATGTGCGGAAGATTTGTCAGGAAGAGCACGATAACCATCATCGAAGATGAGTTCGACATCTACGAAGTCCAGTGGGCGTCTGAGCCCAGTTACAATATTGCGCCCAGTCAGGATGTCGCGTGCGTGGTAGGGGACGGCGGAAACCGGTTGGTTAAGTTCCGCTGGGGATTGGTGCCCTTTTGGGCGGATGACCCGTCGATAGGCTACAAGATGATCAATGCGCGATCTGAGACGCTCACCCAGAAAAAAAGCTTTGCGCGGGCCTTCAGAACGCAGCGTTGCCTGGTGGTCGCCGATGGTTTCTACGAGTGGCGCAAACTCGCTGATGGAAAGAGAAAGATGCCGATGTATATCCACTTACGTGATGACCGTCCGTTCGGGTTTGCCGGTCTCTATGAAAACTGGAAAGGAAAGGACGGAACGGTCCTGCAGACCTGTACGATCATAACTACGCCTCCCAATGAACTGATGGCATCGATTCACAACCGTATGCCAGCAATCATTGCCGTGGATCAGCGCAACATGTGGCTGAATAGAGAGATCGATGACCCCGAATTGCTCATGCCCCTGCTTGCCCCATACCCGGCAAAGGGAATGGAGGCCTACGAAGTATCGAAGAAGGTCAATTCACCGTCGTATAATGAACCCGATTGCATGAAACCGGCGACTGAAGAAGATGAGCAGCAGTTGGGCTTTCTGTAAACAGGGTACCCCGAATACAAATTAAAGGATGATGCTGACCATGACTCGTTAAGAGGCACGAGCAATTTGGTTGGTGAAACTTTTATTCGATCATTTACGTAATATTCATGAGGAGTGAATGATTTCTGAGGACTTTCAAAGGATATTGTCCAACGATATTTCTTTTTGTGATAACAATGGAGGATGACGATGAAGAAATCTTGCTTGACGGCAGTATTATGCGTACTGGTGATTTTACAGGTGTTTGCTCGTGCCCAGGACGAGCCTAAGAAGAGGATTGAGGGTGTTGACGATCTGCCGCGTCATAGTTACAAGGTTGAGCGAACCGTGACCGAACTTTACAATGACGAGGATGCGTTCCGCTCGTTTACGAAGTTGGTGCGTGCAGATATTGAAAACGACCTTGCCGTATACGAGATCGAGGACAGGACCACACTGCGTGGCTACTATGATATTCTGCTTGTACTTGATGTGATGGATGGTGATTACGAAAATGCATTGGAAAAGATCCATAGGATACGAGAGCTGCATGACAAAAAGGCACGCCGGCTCACAAGCGGGATAGTCACGGAAAGCGTGCTTAGGACGTATATCGAAGTCGGCCCTGACAGGATGTTCGACAAAGAGCTCTTTGTTCGCATTCTTTCGAAGGCGGTCGACACCTTGCCTTGGGATATCGTTCAAGAGAGAATTGAACAATTGAAGGGCAGGATGGATATACTGAGTGAGAATTTCATACTCAGCATAATCCAGGGGCAGTTCGATCCGGTTGTTGAAAGTACGGGGTACATCAGTAATGACATTGCCGAGCGTTTGATATCGCTACGTTTCATTCGTGATTTTCAACTTCCTTTGAAGGAAGAGATCATTCTGGTATTCGAGGAATACATTGCAAAGAATCAGTTTGAGAAAGAAGACATATGGCAGGAACGCAATGTCACGTTGTCGGAAAAAGATGATCTTCATCCGGTCATAATTGCCATATGGGATACAGGCATTGATACCACAGTTTTTCCGGGTCGGCTCTATATTAATCCAGGTGAGGAGGTCAATGGCAGAGATGATGATCTGAATGGATTCGTAGATGATGTGAATGGTATTGCGTACGATCTGCAACAGGAAAAGACCCCTGAAATACTTTATCCGCTCCGCGATGCCGAGGAACGTTTGCCTGAATTGAAGACATCTATCAAGGGATTCATGGATATCCAGAGCGCAATCGAGAGCCCTGAGGCAGCCGCCCTCAAGAGAACATTGGCAGGGATGCAACCGGAAGAATTGAAGCTGATACTTGAGGATATGATGCGTATGGCTTTGTATGCACACGGCACGCACGTCGCCGGTATCGCGTTGGAAGGTAATCCATTAGCACGCATAATGGTTGTCCGCTTTACCGTTGATTATCACACGATTCCCATGGCGCCGACGATCGAACTTTCGACAAAGATGGCTCGGGAATACAGAGAGGCAATTGAATACATGAAGACACATGGGGTCCGTGTGGTGAATATGAGTTGGGGTGGTGCCGTGCGCGGGACGGAGCGAGATCTGGAGGCAAATGGCATTGGTGAAACGGCAGAAGAACGAGCGCGCATGGCCAGGGAGATGTTCGATATAGAGAAGCGTGCCCTCTATGAGGCGATGAAGAACGCACCGGAGATACTATTCGTCAATGCGGCGGGGAATGAGAACGACGATGTCGCCTTTGAGGATTATTATCCGGGGGCGTTTGATCTACCCAATTTGCTGGTGGTGGGCGCTGTCGATAAGGCTGGTGATGTTACGTCCTTCACAAGTTTCGGGAAGACAGTGGACGTTTATGCAAATGGCTACGAAGTCGAAAGTTACCTGCCTGGCGGAGACCGTCTTGCTGCATCCGGGACATCTGCCTCGTCGCCGAATGCAGCCAATCTGGCGGCAAAATTGCTTGCGCTCGATCCTTCTTTAAAGCCGTCAGAGGTGATCGAATTAATATGTACCGGCGCCGATCCCAATAGTGAAGGATTGCTGCTTATCAACCCGAAACGTTCGGCGCAACTGCTCGGTTCGCGCTGAGAGGGTGGAACTAATCTTCGTTTGGAGGAAGTGCCAGGGATTCAGATTGGTGCTCTGAGAAGCGATTCCTACAGTAAATTTTCGATTATTCCGATTATCCTCTCGGAGAGTTTTGGTTCGTAACCGATCAATACGCTACGTACCAAGCCATTCTTGTCGATGATGATGAAGGTCGGATAACTTGTGATGTCGAATTTCTTTATGAGATCACGCCCCCTGATATTGACATACGGAGGATTGGTTCTTTCGATGACGAATAACGCATCGGCCTGTTCCCGATCGGTATTGACTCCGAGGACCGACACCGGTTTGTCCTTGAAATATCGGGCTACTTCCTCGATCATTGGCATTGATCTTATGCACCAGGGACAGGCACGGTACCAGAAATCGAGCAATACTACCCTGCCCTTCTTATCTTCAGATGAATGTTGTTGTCCTGAGAAATCATCAGCACGCCACTTTGGCGCCGGTTTGTTAACGATCTTTGCCCTATTGGTTATCTGCTCGGTCAAGTCTTCAAAATCATCGGGCAATGAAACGATGCGTTCATTGAGCTGGTTTCTGATGTCAGCCGTCGTGATCTGCGTCCTTAGCCGGTCGTATAGTTTCCCGGCCTCCTGACGCAGCGGAATCAGCTGTGCAGGGTTGGTTTCTATCTCATAGATTATTTCACTGTATTGCGAGTCGGCCGTCAGTAAAGCCGCCAGGTCGCGTGCGAATCGCGAAGCCTGTAGTGTGTCAAGGTCGACTATTGAATCCAGAATAGCTGTTGTCGTTCCTTTGCCTGCATAGTAGCCGTAACCGCGCGTGCTTGTTCGTTTCATATATACAGGAATAGCCTTCAATAGATCAATATACACCTCGGCTTCTTCACCAAGAAGAAGGATCGCATCTAACG
>CP070795.1:411404-418643 GCA_020343455.1 Caldifarciminota bacterium | reverse complement strand
TCTTCACATCCTGGTGCAACTTGTACTGTTTCACCAGAGATGCGAATACATCCGAAAACGACTCGTTCAATGCGCCGCTCTGATACCAATATCGCAGGGCGGCTTCATACTGTGTCACGCCGTGCGTGAGCTCGTGTGCGATGATGTCCAGATCCATGGTAAAACGGGCGAAGAGTTCACCGTCACCGTCGCCATACACCATCTGTTCACCGTTCCAAAAAGCGTTGTCGAACTCCTCCCCGAAATGAACCGTCTGATCGATCACCATGCCACGATCATCGATTGAACAGCGTCCGTAGACGTCGTGGTAGAGACCCCACGTATCACCCGCTCCATCATACGCTTCATCAACACACGGATCCTTTACCGGAGGATCGCCTTCACCGCGGGCATGTGAACCAGGCAGGTCCTCCGAATGCTCTGCGTCATACACCCTTCTCGTGATCTTACATGTATGAGCCGTTATTCCCGACACGAGAACCTCGTAATCGCCCCGCGGGCGTTCCTGAATCGCAGAGCGCTGAATACGGAGATGGTTGGACTGCTTGATCGCTTTGAGAGCCGCGGCACGCGCCTTGCTGGCACCCTTCTCGACGATCGAATCGAGCATGTAGGGCGGAATGACGCACATGATAGGATTCCTTACATATTCCATGGTCCCCTCCTTTTTTACTGCTGAATTTCAGCCCCGCGATCAGCATGTCTTCCAAACCGGACAGTGATGAGCAAGATCAGCGCAACGATGCTAACCGCTGCAATTACATATGAAGGCCACAGTGAGTATGTTTTTACTATTCTCCATGATTCGACAACGTGAATCGACATATGAACATGATCATATCGGAACACCTTTATCATTCCGACGAACCTGAAGATAAAATCGATACCGCAAACGGGAACAGCCAGGGCCCGTGCCCATGGCCGGTACCAAAAGAGGCCGATGCCCGCAATGATCTTGAGAGACGGGATCAAGGCAACGAAGAGGTAGTACTGAGCAAATCTTGGTTGAATACTCCACGTCAGAATGGCCGCCCAGCTATAACGAAATGATCTGACATCCCGCAGAATTACATAGAGCCCGCTCAACAGAACAGCACAGGCGACCACCGGTACCACCTTGCTATTACGAAACATCCAGCATTCTCCGGAATGTATGTCGATATCTCATCAACATGGCGGATAATCCTCGTATTCAACTACTAACACAATATGTTAAGCAGATTACTTTAAGTAATTTCTACATAGTGACCGCAGACTCACCTCAGGAGAACCATCTTTCGTGATAGCATCTCCTTGCCAACCTTCAGCCTGTAGAAATATATCCCGGTCGCCACATCGACTCCATTCATGTCCCTCCCGTCCCATTCGATACGTTGCAAACCGCTCGAGAGACGCCTGTTGACGAGACATTTCAGAAGTCGACCCTTGACGTCGTAGACAGACAGTATGACATGAGAATCAACCGGCAAGGTGAATGTGATGGATGTCACCGGATTGAACGGATTGGGATAGTTCTGATGAAGGGCCAGTGGAACCGGGCTCACCTTCACACAATGTGAAACGGACCTTTTCTCAGAGCCCCCGGTACCGATAACGCCGAGCGTATAGTAGTATGATTTGCCTGCTTTTGCACTTGTATCGATATACTCCATCTCAGATGGTGGAATCAAGCCGTACCGGTTGATGCATTCACCGACACTGCCCTGTTCGGTGGAACGATACAGGTTAAATCCGGCCAATTCTTCATCTGTAACAATAGACCAGGTAACATTGACTCCACCTTCGATTGCGATGGCCTCGAAATGTGTGATCAGCACGGCCAGCTCCTGCGGCGGTTCTACTGTGATCGTCGTGGTACAGGAATCAGAGATACCCGGATAGCCGAGCGTCGTGGCATAATAGGTGACGAACTCCTGTGTCCACTCACGCAGCACTACGAGCCGCAAACGGGCCTCCGGCGGCGCATACGTCTCCCCCGGAACGAGGACAGGTGTAATACCCGAGAGTGATCCCGGTTGGCCCGGATCGACAACAACGAGTGTCCCGACTGCTGTAAGGTGATAGTAGTACTGCAGGCATATGTCGGCCGTATTCGTAATCTCGAATCCGTTCAATTGAAACATGTCGTGCCATGACAAGGGAGGAATCGTGGTATCGTTCGGACACTGAACACCCGGCGGCGGGGGCGGATCGATATGCACGGGGAACGGATCGGCCGGATTGCAGGGACCATTGAACATGAAATACCCGCCGATCACCTCATGCATTGAATTGAATCTGTCACACAGGGTGATATAGATGCCACCCCTCGGACACCGTATATCAAAGAGTGAGGTTGGATCCCCCACAACGGTTACCATGAACGTATCGACATCACCTACACTCATGATCGGTATCGTTCCGAGCCAGGTGACATCCTGGCCGATTCCCAGACACTCCGAATGGGCCACCGTTATACCGGATTCCAATGTGCCGAGCGTCACGGTGACGGTCGGCGGCCATATCGGTTCCAACAGGACCACCTGCGGTGAAGAGACGAGTATCCTAAATTCATAGCTGTTACCGATTTCCGGCCCCTGCCCTCTCATGTAGTAGAGGTTGATTTCAACAGGGAGAAACGGCTCAGTGTCATAATCGCAATCCGAAACGGTTTCATCCACGTACAGTGCGATGCCACCGTAATGCGTGTAACCGGCACAAGGAATAAGCACGATAGCTAGTACAAGGATCGCCAACGTTTTCATGACGAACTCCTCCCTATTGCCATTTTCCGATGCTCTGTTGCCGCCTATAGACCGTGGAATCTCCGGGATTTGTACAGGTACATGATAGTAGTCTGGAACCGCAAGGTCAATAGAAATTAACACGTTATACAATTTGCAAGGCATGCTGTTATTTCATCTTGAGTGACCCGGCGATTTTTTCCCACCGTCGCATGTCATCACGAACGTCCCCCGTTCCCTGCAAGGCCGTCAAAGTATAAAAATCTGATCGTGAAGCGGCTATACATACACAAACGATTCAGGGAAACAGCAGGTTATTATCTCCACCATTCAATAGGGGACCGGTTTGTTGCCGGTCCCCTTTGAACATACCGCGTAGTTTTATATAGATTCCAATATTCATTACCGAGCATGACAATTGTTAGCCGGCACTGCCGGCCAGTCATTCCCGGGCCGGCTGAGTAGGTGACATAATTGAATTCAAGTACTACAATAAGGCATACTGATCGAGGTAGTGCAGGGACGCGATATAGGGCATCTGAGAAGTAGGCCTATGAAGAGCACAACACCGCGCAACGTTATCTTTTCTTGTACAGCTCTCGTGCTCTTTCTATTGCTTCTCGAATTCATCCTGAGAATCCTTACGGCTTTCGGCATCACCGAGCTTGCCCGTAAGCCTGGCGTCAGAGAGCTCTGGGCCCGTGAGGGTTGGATCGTGGACAAGGATCTCAACTGGGCTCTCATCCCGAACCATTCCTCGATGCGCGGGGGTGTCCCGTGCAGGACAAACTCCTACGGGCTCAGGGACCAGGAGATACCACTGGAAAAACCGCCCCGCACCTTCAGAATCCTTGTTATCGGGGATTCGACGGTCCTGGGTTTCGCCGTCCCGTTCGAGAAGACCTTTACGGAACGGCTCGAGACGATGCTGAACAGGAGCACTGATTCAGTCCATTTCGATGTCATAAACGCCGGCATACCGGGCTATTCGATCTACAACTCCTTCACCTACCTGAAGCGGGACGGCATACGATTCGAGCCGGATCTGATCGTACTGGAAACGAACTTCAACGATAGGCGGTATATTCTCTCCAGGGAATTCGAAGACGGCGGGGAGTATTATCGCAAGTTCTATAACAGCTTAAGAACAAGGGAGATATTGAGCAGAAGTTACCTATATCGGGGTCTGAGACGTATCCTTATCGATAACTTCAACCTCGCCCGGAAGGAGCTCATCGATAGCGGGGAGTTCGATTATAAACATATACGGATGGATGGCCTGCACTGCCGTGTCGAACCCGAGCGGTACCGCACGATCCTTCTGGAGCTCATTGAATTCTCAGGCGGGCGGTCGATACCGGTCATTCTGATTCCGCTCAGGGATTCTCCGGCACACGTTGCCGATCTCTACCGGGCAAGCACACTTGCCGATGCGGGGAAGGTCAAGGAATCATATAATCTATTCAAGAACATGGAGTCACTACCCCTATACAGAATAATCGTTGCACGGAAGGCAAACGAGATACTCAAAGCCCACGGCAGAGATGAAAGAATGATAGAGACAGTTCCGGTGCAGATCGAATGGATGGGCACCGATGGAAACATACCGGTGTATCTCAGCGATCCCTATGTCGAGATCATGTATGAGATGGCCGGAAAGAGAAATGTATTCATCGTAGAAATTGATACTTTGACCTTGCAAAAAAAGCAACTCTACGTAGATTACATACATCTGAACGAAGAGGGGCACAGGATTCTTGCCGAGGAGCTGTATAAGGAGCTTTTGGAGAACCAAAACTTAAGGGTCGCCCTGTAAGACCGGATCGTACAACACTTCATGACAAAGGAGTGTTCCAGTAATGAATCACTCGTCCTCCAGTAGTAGATCTACGACACTTCCAAATATCATTCTCATCGTCTTGGACGCCACCCGGGCCAAGAACCTTTCCTGCTACGGCTATTCCCGTCCCACGACCCCCAACCTCGAGCGGTTCGCCGAGCACAGCGTTCTCTATGAAACGGCCATCTCACCTGCGGGCTGGACCCTTCCATCCCATGCCTCCATGTTCACGGGCCTGTATCCATCCAGGCACGGTGCCCACGACCAGCACCAGTACCTGCTCCCCGAATATCCCACCCTAGCGGAGCACCTGCGTAGTCTCGGCTACAACACGTATGCCTACTGCTACAATCCGTATGTAAGCTCATCCACGGGCACCGATCGCGGTTTCGAATGGTTCAATGTTGATTTCAACAGGATCCGCTCCTCCCTGAACCGGATATTTACCAAGATAGACAATGGCCTTGCTCGACTAACGGGCCGGCGTGACTCCGGCGCCCGATTCATCAACAGGCTGGTACGTACGGCACTGCACCAGCTGAAGTCAGAGGATCGTCCATTCTTCATGTTCATCCATTACGACGAGCCTCACGCACCATATCGCCCACCCGCAAAATACAACCGCTACCTTCCCACCGGCGTCTCACCCGGAAAAGCGAGGAACGTCAAACAGGATCAATGGGAATACCTCATCGATTCATCGATACTGAACGAAAGGGATTTCGAGATCCTGACGGCCCTCTATGACGGGGAAATCACCTATCTGGACAACCGCCTCGGTACGTTGTTCGGCTGGCTCGAGGAGCTTGGCATGCTCGACCGGACGATGATTGCATTAACGGCTGATCACGGCGATAATATAGGAGACCATCAATTGTTATCGCATAAATACTGCCTATACGATACCTTGCTCCACGTGCCGCTTATCGTACGGTATCCGGCAGGTACTGCACAGCCGGGGCGGATCGAACATCAGGTACAGACGCTGGATCTATTTCCCACCATACTGGCCCTGCTGGGAGACAATTCGTCCGAGATATATCAATCGTTACAGGGAATCGACATGCTCTCTTCGAGCAAACGAGAGTTTACCTTTGCGGAACAGGCCCGCCCCAATTTCACAACGATGTTTAATAAGTTCCCGGAAGCAGACGTGTCCAGATACGATTCAGCCCTGAAGATGATCCGATCCGAACGCTATAAGTACATTTGGAATTCAAAGGGTGATTGCGAGCTCTTAGATATTCGAACGGATCCAGGTGAGGAGCACAATATTATAACCGACCAGCCGGATATAGCCACAGATCTCGACAAACGCTTGAAGGACTGGCTGAATAGCTTTGAGCATGCCCGCCCGTCGGACCGCCGGCCGGAGTTCGACGATGAAGCTGTAGAGCGGTTGAGAGGCCTCGGCTACCTTGACTGAAAGTTGATCCGGTTTCGGAGCCACGGATACGATAGATCATCCCCTATGCCATTAGAAATTCTGCAAGCTTCGAGTAGAACTCTCGAGGATTCTCAACCATCATACCGTGTCCGCTGTCGTGAATCATGCATTTCTCTATCCCCTCCAGTCTCTGTAGTATCGGCATGTCATGGTTTTTTTCGCCCCAGAAGTAGCTCGTCCTGCACGGTAACTGCTTGAATCTCCTTAATAGCTCGCCGTTATCCGACCATTCGACCATCGATCGTGCGCTCCTGTGCACGGCCACCGGTGTCGTCTGATCGAACTGCAGAACGGTATCGTTCGAGAATCGCTCCCTGTGCTCCTCGAAGATTCGTTCACGATAATCCCGAAGGGAAACATCGGCGATGCCCCGGCTGAGCATTCCGCAATCCTCGCTTATCAGGTTCCCTTCGATATTGACAAATGCATCCATCCGTTCGACCTGTTCTGCCGAGAATAACAATCCTATCGCCCCGCCCATACTATGGGCAACAACCTGTATCGTAACGTCGGGGAACTGATTCATCACACGTTCGCAAAGATCCGCCTGGGCCTCCATGGTATAGGAAAAGCTATCGGGCTTGTCGGAACGTCCAAAACCGACCAGGTCCGGCAGAAGCATCGAATAACCTTGAAAATAGTCGTGCGCAAAGAGATCTCGAAACGTATCACGTGAACATGCAAGCCCGTGGAGGAATATCATCAGATTCTTTGCATCCGGTTTAAAATCGCATAGAACGTTGAGCCGGATGTTCTCGACTACGATGTCGTACTCGTTACGACCGTCTTTGAACTGTATATTCTTCATTTCTCATCCAACCGAGGTACCCAATCCTCCGGCATCTGCACCGCCACAACCTCTCCCTGTGCGCACACCTCCCCTCCGGCTCTCAATTCCATTGCCACAATCACCTTGCGATCCTTGATCTCCGTCACCCATCCCCGCACTTCCAACGCCACCAGCGGGGTCGGCTTCAGGTAGTCCACCCGCAACCCGGCCGTGACATAGCGATATTCGAGCTTCGTGCCCATCTCCCGTCCATCGGCCCGGTAGTCTGCCGCCGCGGCGGTGCCCGTACCATGGCAGTCCAACAGTGAGGCAATCAAACCACCGTACACATAACCGGGAACTGCTGTATGATAGGGTTTCGGCTGGAATATGGCGACACTCTCCTCCCCATCCCAATAGCTCCTTATATGCAATCCATGCTCGTTCAAGCGGCCGCAGC
>CP070795.1:403572-411304 GCA_020343455.1 Caldifarciminota bacterium | reverse complement strand
GCTGATACTCTGTTCTGCTGGTCATCTCCCCGCTGATTCTCTGATCATCTGGTCTGCTTCTTATGAATGCATAGCGCAAAGGGCACGGCGTGTAGCGTAATGCGTGCGGCGTTGAGCGTCACGGACAGGCACCTGCGGAGCCAGTCCTTTTGTTAGAAGTATACTAGATATTTCACTTTGACCGCGCCGATCTGGTACGATGGCTGCAGGTCACCGAATTCGTTTTGTTCCCGGTGGTCGTTCAACGCTACATATATCCACGACTTGGGCATGAAGTTCCACGAAAAGAGCACACCGATGCGGTTCCATAAGAACTCGAGCTCGCCGAAATCAGTACCCGGTGTCTGGGTGACGATCTCATCGAAGATACGCAAGACCGTGGTGGCATTGAACTGAATGTCGATGCTCGGCCTGAATATCGGCCAGATCGCCTCAACGGTATGTACCGAATCCCATTCGATCCAGATATAAGATGCAAGCCCGAGGCGGATTTGGGGAATGATTGAGTAGGTATATGACAGTCTGTTCTCTCCCTGGTAGCCGAGGTAGCCGCGTGCATAATTCCAACCGTATGAATAGTTGAAACCAAAATTGATATTCTGATTGAAGAGACGTCCCCAGAATGACGAGTTGAATTCACGGGCGAAATAACTGATAACCGTGTCATAATAAGGATGGTACGGTGCTTCGTACCGTTGCCCGCCATTGATGCCAATGTCAAACCCCCAGTCTGTGCGGAACTGCGCATTGAATTCGACCATACCGCTCACGGACCAGTCCGAAACACCCGGGTTCTGAGTGGCAACCAATCCCGGCGCGACGAAGAAATACCTGATCGGTCCGGCGTTGTATTCTTTGAATGGACCGGTCGAGAGCATGAACTTCTTTTCTCCGACCCACGGTACGAATCCGATTTGGCTGACATCGAACGAATCCTGGACGATACGAGCCGAGCTGAACAGAATGAAATTCTTAACAAAACCGAAATACCCCGCGTCAAATGCCCAACCTAATCTGTCGCTGAGCGAGTCCTTTCTGCTGCTCAACGCGCCCTGGACGACGAGTTGGTTTGAACCGTGTAGGTATGCGCCGTCAACTCCGAATGCGTAGTTGTACTCATCATCATCTACTGCCATGCCGCTGAATAATGCGCCGATATGTGAATTCTCGAATACCGCGCGCTTTGCCCGCAGAACGCCGAACCAGCGACTTGGTTCGTCTATATTATGGACCGCTGCTGTATCCAGGTAATCATCCGTGTAGGCGCCCAGTACCCCAAGATTCCAATCTCTGGATTTATTGGTAAATTTCAACCCGCCGAGAATCGGCACGGCTGCATCGTTCACGGATTTGCCGATTCTCCTGGAATAGAAGATCTCGAGCGGATCGAAGAATCCCATGTCTCCGAAATCCGCCATTCTGAATATTTCCTGTCCGTCCAGAAAGAAAGGTCGTCTTTCGTCGAGGTACGTCGGGTAGCGAGATAAATTCAGCGAGAAAGGATCGGATTCTATCTGGGCGAAATCAGGAAAGGCCGTTGCGTTGATCGTCGCCTGAGGTGTGACATCCCATTTGAGGTTTATGCTCGCGCTGGGTTTTTTGTCTGTTGCTACTGAATCGGTGGTGACGTATTGTCGGTCGATCCTGAAGTATGCCTCAGGGTACAGCTCGAAATAATAACCTTGTGCCTGGGGTCTGATATTTCGGAGCGTCCCATATTTTGAAACCTTGAGTTCTTCTTTCTGCAAGAATTCGTTCCAGGCACTGGTCTCGCGGTTCTCGGCCATGTAGCGGGCAAAAGTAATTCCCCACTCGTCGAGATCTTTCTTATAGCGGATCGATTTGAAAGGTATTCTTATTTCGACCTCCCAGCGGTCTTCGTACAATTTCAGGGCCCGGTACCAGACACCTTCCCAGGATTCGTCATACGTCCGTCCGTCATCGAGTATCCAGCCGTCGTGAGCGATACCGCTGGCAAATAATTGGAAATAGTAGGCTGAATTCTTGCTGCCGAATGTGTCCAAACTGAGTCTGATATCGTCTTCATCGGCGGTGAGACAGGCGATTGGTTTGATGCTGTCGGCGTAACAGCGCAACGCGACGTAGAGGTTATCATTATCCTGCAAAACGTAGACAGTGGTTCTTTCGCTCGGCGCGCTCTTCTCGTACGGCTTGAACTGCACGAAATCGTACGCTGAATCGGCTTGCAGCCAGATTTCTTCGATGAACCCATCGATATCGGGCGCGATTTCGGTATATCGCACCTCAACGGCTTTCCCGTCGGCATTGAAGACGAGCAAGAGTAAAAGGGCAGTCATCTAATCTCCTCCTTATCTGTACATGAAGCCAAAATCAAGGAAGGATATGTGCCTGGCAATGAGCCAGGCACAATCTTTATGCGAACTTTGATCAATATCGGTCTGCTCGATCGACCCATTTAATAATAATACGCAAATAACGGAGAAAAAGTTTCAATGCTGCAAATGACTCTTCATGGGCAATCTTGCAGCCGCCATGAAGAATTCAGTGCGTTGAGAGCTGTTGCTGGGGTTACGCGTTACCGCTTTGTCATTTTGGCAATTGAACAAATGACAAATTGGGTCGGAGCCCGGTCTGTGGAGACCGGATCAGCATTTGATGTTGATCAAAGGCACATACATTTCCTCGCGGCTCACACCACCGTGGTTGGCTCTAAGGAAATGCTCGCGTTCACCGGTCACAAAATCCCTTATTATATAGTTCTTCCTTGCGATCAAGACGTAGTCACCGACCCGCTCGAAGAGCCGCTCGTTCGGCTCGTGCAGGCCGAAAAACCGTTTCTTGATCAGGCTGGTGCTGCTGTGCATGGTGCAATAGCGTGCGAGTTTTGAGGTTACATACTCCCGGAATTTTCCCGCCCTTGATGGGCGGACATAGCAGTATGTAACGCGGGGCTCGCCGCAAAGCGGAAGAGTAAGCGTCTCGGCCAATCGGGGGTGGTCCCTCATGTTGATGCAATCTTGAGGATTAGTATCGATGAGCCCATGGTCCGAGGTAACTAATAGCGAGGTGCTCGAACCCTTGATCGAATCGATGAACTTTGTGATGGTCTGATCAAGGTCTTTCACGTGCGTCCGCGCTTGTGTGCTCTCGGTGCCAAATTCGTGACATATCGCGTCAAATTCTGCCCAGTACGCGTAGATACATTTCTTGTTCTTGCCCGAGGAGATGATGCGGGCCATCTTGTCAAGACAATCCTGAAGCGACGAGTGGTATATTGTTTGTGCTCCGCGCGAAGTGGTTCTTGTGTATGCCGAATCGCAAAGGAACGAAGGCGTCAAGTAGTAGGAATCGACGCCTATTCTTTCAAAAATGGTCTTTCCGGTAAGGAAGTAGTCTGGAGTGATATTCACTGAGTCGAGTGGATCGCCCCCGTGGCGAGGATAAAACGGCAATATTTTGACTACCGTTCCGATCTCCTTGAGCAGCATGAACCATCCGGTTATTGCGTGTTGCGCCGGCGCCTTACCGGTGACGAAAGTAGTTATTCCGGTTGCGGTTGTCGACGGGAATACAGAGGTGATCTTTGCTTGCATGTACCTGTGGAGAACCGTATCAGCGCCGTAGTGTTTAAGGAACTCATAACCGAGGCCATCGATGACAAACAAGATGATATTTGTCGATCTTTGCAGTTCCTCAATAGGCAATCCCCGTACCGGACGATAAAGATTCTTCACGCCGTATGCACGCAACAGCGAACTGATCAGGTTGACGATGCTGCCTTCTATATAGTTGGGTAGATGCATAGGATTCAACGCATCGTCGATTCGACCTTATCCGGACTCGGAGGTTATTCTTTTTCGAGCAAAGCCTCGCGGAATTTCGTCAATTGCCTCTGAAAGAAGGCATTCTCGGGTTCGACCTTCAAAGCATTGGTCTCCCATCGGACGGCTTCTTCATAGTCGCCGGCCGCGTAGAAGGCTTCTGCTACAGTATCCATTATATTTGCATCCTCGGGCGCCAGAGCATGCGCCTTCTTCGCTGCTTCGAGCGTTTCTTTCGGGTATTTCTTGAGCAGGGCGAATTCCCAAGCAAGACTGTTGTATACTTCGGGCGATTCCAAGTCGCTGGCGAGCGCCTTCAGGAGCAGCGAGTAGGTCTTTTCCAATAATAACTCTGCCATGTCGGTCCTTTCTTCAGCGAGTCTCAGATATGCCGGCGCCATGAAGGCATACTGCCACAATTCGTACTGACGGCGCAATTCTTGAACCGGCTCAGGATTATCGACGACCTTGAGGTCGACAAGCCGGTCATCGACGCCCAGATAGCCACCCCGTTTTGTGGCAACGATGAGCGATGCCGATTGCTTGCCTCGGCTGTCACCGCCCGCCCTTTCGCCTGCTTCCAAAGCCGAGAGGAGCCGTTCGGCAAGCGGACCTGCGGTGCGTTCGAAGACTACAAACATGCTGTCCACGACTTCGGGGCCGGTAAGGATATTCCCCTGGATCGCCACGTACGGCGCGATTTTGTGGCCGGCCCAGGCGGTCGTTGTCTTTCCGGTGTGTGAAATAGAGTTTCCGTTCCTGTCAACGACACCTACTTGGCGATCATCAGGAATAGTGTCATCGGCAAGAACGGATCGCAGCACGTCACCTGCAGTCATTCCCTTCTTCAATTCATCCAACACGCGCGGTCCGATAAAGGGATTGGAAAGGGCCTGGGTTGCGACCGCTCCGACGCCAGCCTCGACCCAGGGCACAATGTAACCAACATCGAGCACTCTCGATGCCACAGCCACGCCGTACTCCTCCGTCTCGGGGTCGACGGCTGCGATCGAAAAAGTGCCGCAGTCAGATAAAGATGCAAGTATCAATACGATGTTAAGCATGTTACCTCCGTTACTAATGGTACGGGTAATGCGAACAATGTCAATGGCGCGCGGACGATTTTTGAAGGATTATTCCGGTTACGATGAGAAGGAGACCGATGACGGTCGACAAAAGTATTCGCTCACCCACCACCATGCTGATGAACACGAGTGCAAGGAATGGTGTGAGGTATACCAGGTTTGTGACCTGGGCAGTTGTTCTGGACAGGCGGAGCGCTTTCAACCACAGGACGAATGTGATGCCCATCTCGAATAATCCAACATACCCAGCGCCTAAGACGCCTGCCATCGAGGGGAGGGTGATGCGAGCAAATATGAGAGAGTAGAGGACAATGAACACAAACCCGAATGCAAAATTGAGCAGGAGTTTTACGACCTCATCGCGCCGGTCTTTGATGTTGAAGATCCAGAAGAATGCCCATATCACCGCGCTGCCGAGCGCAAGAATGATGCCTGTCGGATTGAATATCTTGAATCCGGAGACACCACCGCGGGTCGCGATGATTACCACACCAACGTAGCCGATGAAAACTGCTGCAATGCTCTTTAGGCCTATTTTTTGCCGCAGCAGAGGTATTGACAGGATTACTAATTGAATCGCCCAGGTGTAGTTCAATGATACTGCTTGTTGAGCCGGGAGGAGTGAATATGCTTTGAGCAGCACCAAGTAATAAAGGAAAGGATTGAGGAAACCCAGTAGTACAGACCGTAAGTAATCCCGCGCCGTACATTCTTTAATGAGATGAAATTTTTTCTGCTGCACGAGAATGATAAAGAAGACGAGCAGCGAGACGAATGCGGCGTAGAGTACGACCTGGGTAAAATCCAGATACCTCAGAGATATTTTGAATGCGGATGCAACGGTCGACCATAACAAGACGACGATCAACGTATAGATATATGCCTTTCTCTGATCAACCACAAACGACAATAGTCCGAAATGCCGAAGTGTCAATACACTAAGAAATTCCAAATTTCAAGCGCCAAAACACAGATAAACTCCAAGATCCAAACACCAAATTGGAGTAAGTCTTGTCGGGGATGTTGGTTCTTGGTTGTTGTGAATTATCTGCGATTCAGGAGGGCTGTGGCCAGGGTTCAAGGGTAACGAGGCCCGTATCGTCCTAAAAGGGCACGGTTACGTTACGAATACGACCTGCGAATCACGAATATCGGTCTGTTTGTGTCATTTGAATTTTGAAATACGGATTTGTTTAGTATTTCGGATTTAGGGCTTCGGATTTGCTTTCTGAACGCCAAAGGCGTTCAGAAAGCATCCGGTATATATTCGTACTTCATCTTGCCGGCCAGTTCGGTGATCGCCAGTACATCGAAGTGAATATCGCTGTCGAGCGGTAAATGGCGCCTCTTAAGCCATACGATTGCCGTATTCCTTACTCTCTGTCTCTTACGCCGGACGACGGCTTCCTGGGGCAGTCCATAATCCACAGAGCGTCTGTATTTCACTTCGATGAAATGAATGGCTTTGTCTTTGCGCGCGACCAAGTCGATCTCACCGAATCTGCACCGGAAATTATGATCGAGGATATTGTATGCCTTTTGCTTCAGATATTCCCTTGCAAGATTTTCGCCGGCGATCCCCAGCGAAGTTTTGCTCTGCTTCACAAGAGCCGGAACGATTTTCGGTGGATCGGGCACGAACCATATTTATGAATGCGATCGCGGTGAAGCCTCGTTGGATATCCCTTGTGGCGGTTGAAATCGTATTGCGGATAGCGTTTGTGGTATTCGCACATTATCCTGTCACGGTACACCTTGGCGAGAATTGAAGCCGCAGCTACTGAGATGCTCTTAGCATCACCTTTTACCAGCGCCTGAGACCGGATGTCCAAGTCGCCAATGGGGCGCCCGTCGATGAGAATGAATTGAGGTGAGGGACGGAGGCCGGCGATCGCTGCTCGCATTGCTCTCTTTGTCGCCTCGAGTATGTTGATGGCATCGATGGTTTCGGCATCGACTGCTCCGAACGCATATGCAACTGCCTGTGCTGTGATTATTTCATAGAGTACGTCACGCTTAGCCGAGGATAGTTTTTTTGAATCGTCGATTTCGGTATGCAGGTAATCTCTGGGCAGGACTACGGCCGCGGCAACGACGGGTCCGGCCAGCGGACCTCTGCCTGCCTCATCTACTCCTGCTACAAGACTATACTTTTTCCACAGTCTCTGATCCGGGAGTGCCTTCACCTGTTTTTTCCTCGGCATCGGAGGCAGGTGGAACTGCTTCACCTGGTTCTTCTTGTGTTGCTGCGGCTGTGAATCCCGCTTCCCTAATTTTCATCCTTCTTCCCTTGCGCTGCCGCAGGTACGTGAGTTTGGCTCTCCGGACCCTTCCTTTCTTCTTGATTTCTATACGAGCGATCATCGGGGAGTGGATCGGGAAGATCCTTTCGATGCCAATGCCGGCCGAAACCTTGCGTACCGTAAAAGTCTTAGCGATATCGCTGCCCTTTACTTTTATGACGACACCCTGGAACGGTGCGAGGCGTTCTTTGTCGCCTTCGATTATCTTGGTATACACCTTTACTAAGTCACCTGGTCTGATATCTGGAATCTTATCCATGCAGTACCTCCAATAGAATCTCAAAATCCTTCTTTGAATAGACCGTGCTCGATAGCAATTCCGGTCTGCGCTTGATGGTCATTGCGAGCGATTTCTTTCTACGCCAATGGGCAATCCGTCTGTGATCGCCGCTTCTCAGAATATCCGGGACCTTTGAATCTTTGAAGTTGCACGGCCGTGTGTATATGGGCGCATCGAGCAGTCCTGTCTGAAAGGAATCGGAATCAGCAGAATCTTTGTTGCCCAGAACGCCGGGTAGCAATCTGGTTATCCCTTCGATAA
>CP070795.1:395703-403472 GCA_020343455.1 Caldifarciminota bacterium | reverse complement strand
GATATATAGCCCTGTTTCATCAAGGGACTATTGATTATCAGGCTGAGATGGTCGACCGACTTGAATTCAGGGAACCAATTCGCTTCCCTAAATTGCAGCCCGCTCAAGCGCAACCTCTCCTTGGCCTCCTCAACACTGTTTTTCAGCAGATTTATGCGTATGTACGGCGTCGGGCGTATCTTGAAACAGTCAATGATCTTCTCCCCCTCCACTTGGTACGCTTCTATGATCTTTCTGAAAACCCACGCCCGTGGCTCCCGCAAGACCTGCACTCGCTTATTTCTGATAACACCACGCAAAACGGCATTTATCAGTCCTTTTTCTTTTATGTTCCGACCAAAATTGACTGCTTCGTTAACGATGGCATAGATCGGAATGCGATCGAAAAAAAGATATTGATAGACCGCTATTCTCAGGACATTCTTCAGTGTCGCATCGAGCGAGAAAAAATCTCCTGTCAGGGTTTCTCTGATTATTTGATCAATCTCCTCACGGTGACGCAGAGTACCGAAAGCCAGTTCGTTTGCTAGTTGTCGATCCTCATCCTTCATTTCATTATTCTCAAAAATGGATGCCAAGGCATCCTTTACATTCTTCCCCTCGTCAACTTCGCACAGTGCGTTGAGTGCAGCTTCGCGTGCGGTCATCCTAACACCTCTCCTTTTTGTATACGATATCCATTGATGAAATCCCGTACCGAGATGGTTTTCTTACCTTCGGGTTTGACTGCAAGAAGCACAAGCGATCCACTGGCCGTGCCGACATGCAATTTTCTATCTTCAATCAACAGCGCGCCCGGTGACAATCTCTTGTCACCGACCCGAGCTTGCAAGATCATCAACTCTTTTCCACGGAAATACGTTCTTGCCCCCGGGTGCGGCGAAAGTGCTCTAATACGATTATTGATTGCCGCAGCACCTTCTGTCCAGTCTATTAATACCTCACACTTCTTCAGCTTCGGGGCATGAGATACTGCTCCATCTTGCGGGACCGAACGACAGTCCCCCGATGCTATGCGGCGCAATGTATCAATGATCATCTCGGCGCCGAGGCCGGAAAGCTTCGTCGAGAGTGACCCGTACGTATCTTCCCCTTCGATCTGGACACTGCGCTGCATGATCATCTTCCCGTGATCGATCTTCTCGTCCATAAAAAAAAGTGTGACGCCTGTTTTCTTCTCTCCCGCCATTATCGCGCGCTGGATAGGTGCAGCACCCCGGTATTGCGGCAAGAGAGAGGGATGGACGTTGATACCACCCAAGCTCGGTATCTCGAGCAATTCTTTGCATAGGATATGGCCGTATGCTGAAAGCACATAAAGGTCAGGGCCGAGTTGCCGTATTTCATCGACGAACACCTCGGCGTTCGGGTCAGAAGGCATGTAGACTTTAATGCTCTCGCTCTCTGCCCACCGCGCGATTTCGGGCAATGAGTGTTTCAACCCCCTCCCTTTCGGTTTCGGTTCCGAAATAACGACACCCACAATTTTGAACTGCCCATGGATATTCCGGGCTATCGGCAATGAGAAATCAGACGAACCAAAAAATAGAATCTTCATGGCTCGCACTAAGTCTCCGCCTTTCCGAGCGTTTCTTCTGTGTACTTTGCAATCATCTCCTTATCTGTCGCTGCGGCGTGATCGATCAAGAGAACGCCATCCAGATGATCCATTTCATGCATCGTTGCTCTTGCGAGAATGCCGCTGAGGTCAAGCACAAAACTTTCGTTATACAAATTCTTTGCACTGAGGCGCACCTTCTGGGGTCGAGCTATTTTCAGATATAGTTCGGGAAAACTGAGACAGCCTTCTTCACATATTTCCTCTCCTTCCTGCTGCAGTACGGTTGGGTTAATGCAAACAATAGACTCGGTATCCTCTTCGTTCGGGTGCGCGTTCAGGATGAAAATACGATGTGAAGAACCCACCTGATTTGCTGCCAGGCCGACACCATCCTCAGCGATCATCGTTTCTATCATCCTATCGACCAGGCTAAATACATCCTCGCCGATCTTCTCAACCGGCACGGTCTTCTTCCTCAATTCGGGCGCTGGATACTTAAGGACTGACTCCGCCAAATTAGACTCCGCTTCTACTTATCTGCAACGCAACAACTTTGATAACTCGATCAGTTGTTGCCGGGGTTGAGTTTACCTACGATATGTCCTTTCTCCAACTCAATCTTCACGCCATCAGCGATGAGCAGTGTAACCGTATCGCTCTTAACGTTTGCGATCGTTCCATGAATGCCCGAAGATGTCGTCACACGGTCGCCTTTTTGCAGCTCGGCAACCAGTTTCCTATGCCGCTTCTGCTTTCTCTGCTGCGGCAGTATGAGGAGAAAATAGAAAACGACAAATATCAGAATCAAAGGCAGCAAACCCATGATAGGGTTACTCTGCCCTGTGCTTTGTCCAATTATCAGATAAATCATGATATACTCCTTTAGACATTATATCCATTTCGACAATTAAGTCAAGCATTCTTCTACTGTTTCGACAAGCTGGAATCACCTTCGTTAATTGCCATACATCTCGATGAACCACCTATGCCTCCTGCCCGCCCACCATTATATTGACTTTGGCTATATTTTCCATAGAATCTTCTTATGCGCATAGTAACGACCGCCGAGATGGAGCAAATAGATAGCTGGGCAACAAGTAAGCTGGGTATTCCTAGCACCGTACTCATGGAAAATGCCGGACGCGGGTGCGTCGATGTACTCGAGACCTACCATAAATTGGCCAGGCTGAGGGTTTTGGTGGTGTGCGGCAAAGGGAATAACGGCGGTGACGGATTTGTCGCTGCACGCCATCTCCACAACCGCGGTGCTATCGTGAATATTTCCCTTCTCGGCAAGGCGAAAGAGCTGAAAGGAGACGCGCTCGTCAATCATCGTCTGGCAGCTAATACGCATATGAAGATCGTGGAAATTACCCGACCAGAGGATCTTGCCGCCGTCCGTGACTCTCTTCACCCGGATGTGATGATCGATGCCATCTTCGGCACCGGTTTCAGTGGCGAGCCGCAGGGTATTTATCGCCAAGCCATAGAACTGATAAATGAAACCGAGGCTTTCGTCTTATCGATCGATATTCCTTCGGGAATCAACGGCGACAATGGTCAATTCAAGAACCTCTGCGTGATCGCCGACGCTACCGCTTCCATGTGCTTGCCGAAAAGGGGTAATTACCTATTTCCAGGGCGGGAGTTCGGCGGCGAACTGCACCACGTTGACATCGGCATACCCTACTCTCTCATCGATATGGGCTCTCCAAGAGTGGTCGAATATGATGACATTCTCTCCTGGATGCCACTCCGTCCAGCCGACGGCAACAAAGGTACGTTTGGACAGATTCTCGTCGTTGCAGGAGCTAGAGGGTTCTCCGGCGCAGCCGCAATGTCTGCTCAATCGGCGCTCAGGGTCGGCGCCGGCTTAGTCAGGCTCGGTGCACCCCGTGGTATCATAGATGCCCTCGAAGCAAAGCTGCTCGAAGTCGTCAAGGTGCCACTCGAACAGACCGAGAGTGAATCCATCCACGCCGATGCTTTGGAGACACTAAAGCCATACATTCCGGGCAGTGATGTCGTCGTCGTCGGACCGGGTATTACCACGCATCCAGAAACAGCTAAGTTCCTTCGCGAATTTCTTTCAGCAATCACATCACCGTGCATCATCGACGCGGATGCGATAAATATCATTGCGCAGGACAACAGCATACTCAGAAACGCTCATACCCCTTTCATTCTGACTCCACACCCCGGCGAATTGGCAAGATTGATTAAGACCCCGCCCAAGGACATCAACGAGGGACGGATCGAGACGGCGATCGAGTGCGCGAAGAAGTATAATTGTGTCATGGTGCTGAAGGGTGCGCCGACAGTCATCGCCGATCAGGACGGAAACACGTATGTGAACCCGACGGGAAATTCCGGCCTCGCGACTGCTGGTTCGGGCGATGTACTTGTCGGCATGATCGCCGGTTTCCTCGCTCAACAGCCCTCGCTACTCAAAGCAGCGGTCACCGGGGTATTCCTCCATGGTCTCTGTGCCGATCTGGCACTGGAAGACAGCAATGAATTCGCCCTGACCGCGGCAGATCTCATCGATTATGCACCGCAGGCAATAAATTTTCTATTGAGGAGAGAATTTGCTCGATAAAACGTAATGACCACGCTCGTTCTCTTTTTACTGATCCAGTTGGATATCTACCCTCAAAACGTAGCATGGGATCGTTACAGCATGATGGCCCCGCTTGGAAGAATCAACTCGATAGCATCTTCTAACCAGCATGTCTTCGCCCTGAGTGATGACTATCTTCTCTTCATCGACAAACATACTTTCCGGATGGAAAACACTATCTACCTGAACCGAAGCCCAGAATTGATCGGTTACGACCCTTACACGACCGACCTCTGGATCGCTTGCCGTGATAATATGATTCGCCTGATGACGACAAGCTATAGCCTGCGCCAATTCCCTATACAGTTTACGGTGAACCGATTCTCAATCGACGTCGATAAGATATATATCGAGAGCAACCGGAACGCTCAGAAGTACGCTCTTGATAAGATCACCGGAGCAGTGTCAGCGGTTACATCGTTTCCCCGCAACCTTACCTGGTACAAGAAAGTATCGGACAGCGACATCAGGCAATATCCATTCCTCAGTCCGTACTACTTTAGCGATGATATCCAAATCTCACAAATACCGTTCGAGCGATACCCGATCACCGCGATTCACGACGATGGAATGAATCTCTATGTCGGAACCGACCGCTACGGTCTTCTTAAGTACAATAAGATCTCGTGGCAAAGTCAGCGTATTGTAAATGGCCCCCTCGACTCACGTGTGATCGGTGTCAGAAAAACCGATGATCGGATCGTCCTCATTTCGAATTCCGGCATCTCCTATTTCACCCCCCAAACCGGGAACTGGGATTACCAGCGCTTCAGGGACGCGGTCGTGGATCTAGTGTATTACAATGAACAGATCTTCGTAGCACGACGCAACAGCGTGCTCCGTATTGCCGGGACAATGGAATTTCCGGTAGGAATGTTCAATAAGGATATCCTGTCGCTTGCCCACGATGAGCGCAACCTTTATATAGGAACGCGTTCCGGAGCCTACCGGATCATTGAAGGAACCGGCGAGCCTGTGCTTTTCGGACCGACGACACATGCCGTTAATGTCATCTATGCTACCGGCCGTTCAGTGTACGTGGGCGGAGAGTTGGGTATGTACGAATACGACAGGGAAGCAGGTGAGTGGTCGACGGTATTGAGTTTCGGTACAAAAGACATCGTCGAAGTTGCAGGTGACATATACTCTCTCGGAACGAATAACCAAATCATCCGTCACCCTTCCGCAACAGTCGATTCAGCAACGGCCGACACTGCATGGGTTCTGCTTCCTTATTTCAATGTTTATGACATCGATACTGACGGCACAGTGCTGTATTGTGCAACCTATTCCGGCATCTACTACTATGAGCCGGTCAGCACCCACTATCGTATCATCTACAATCTTCCCCGTATCACATACGAAAATGTATTCGTCGTCGATGATCGTCTTCTCGCACTCTCGAAGGGCCTCATCTACTCGCTGCCCCTCGAATACCGCGACTGACCGACCGGGCGTAATTGTTTCCCAATGAACAATCGAAAGATCATATATGAATGAACGCCGGACAACTTTCATCGAACACCTCGAGGAATTGCGGCGGAGACTCCTCTATTCCATTGCCGCCGTGGCAGTGTCAGCGGTTGCCGGATTCTTTTTTGCGAAGAGATTCCTGAGCCTGATCATTCAAAGGGCATCCATAGGCACCACCTATTTTTTCGCGCCTGCCGAAGCTTTCGTCGCCCAAATAAAAGTCGCTCTGTTTCTGGGGGTCGTAATCTCCTTTCCGTTCATCCTCTATCAGAGCTGGGCGTTCATCGGACCCGGGCTGACCAGGAGTGAAAGGCGGATCTCACTGAGCTACATGGCTTCCGGATTGGTGTTATTCACGGTCGGCATCCTCTTCGGATATTACATACTCATACCTTACGGTCTGGGGTTCCTCCTCTCATTCGGCAGTGAAATGATTCAACCCCTGATGAACATTGGGAAATACATGAATTTCTTTCTGTGGTGCCTCCTGGGCAGCGGACTATTATTCCAATTGCCTTTGCTCTTATTCTTTCTGATCCGGCTGGGTATCGTTGACGTCGAAACGATCACTAAGCATAGACCGGAAGCGATCGTCGGGGTACTCGTTCTCTGCGCAGTCATCACACCGACCGGCGACTTCTTCACACTGCTACTGCTGTCCGTACCTCTAATGCTCCTCTTTGAGCTGAGCATCCTGATCGCCAGGCTGTCGACAAGAAAGAAACCGCAGAGCTGATCACTCACTTCAAAGCCTTAGATTCGAGACGATATCGATTTGCCCTTGACTTGATATGGTTTTGCATTATAATTTCCTCTGTCGAACAATGATGATATCGAGGGGCCGTAGTTCAGTTGGGAGAACGCTTGACTGGCAGTCAAGAGGTCACGGGTTCGAATCCCGTCGGCTCCAATCAGAGAATTGGAGGTCACAATGACAAAAACGTTCACCAGAATGTGTCTGTTGACACTGATAGCAGTGAGTTTGTCTGTTTGGTGTGCACCAACACAGACTGTTAAAGAACCGACAAGCACAATGACTGCTGAAGAAAAGCAAAAAGAGGCGGAGCAGTCTTATTCGATCGGTTTTGAGTACTACAAGCAGGGCAATTACGACGAGGCCATCAAGAATTTCACTAGAGCCATTGAAATAATGCCGAGATTCTACGCTGCGTACGTCGCCCTGGCAAAGGCCTACCGCGCCAAGGGTGATATCCTGGCAGCGGAAGCCGAGTATAAAAAGGCTAAGAGCCTCGACCCGAAGGATGCTCGTTCCTATGAAGGACTCGGTGCATTATACACGGAATTACAGAGATATACCGAGGCGATCGCCCAATACGAAAACGGCTTAAGAGCCGACACCAAGAACGTCAATCTTCTCAACGGCGTTGCCTACGTCTACAGAAAAATGAGCAACTATGATAAGGCTCTTGAATACTACAACAGAAGTCTGGATATCGAAGCCGAGAACCTGACCACTATGTTTGCCGTCGCGGATATCTACATTGAGATGGAAGATCCGAGACAAGCGATCTCCTACCTCGAAACGATAATTGAAAGGAAACCGAACATCGTCGAAGTTCGCGAAAAGCTTGCCCAAGTGTATTTTGAAACGAAGAACTATGACCCCGCCGCAACGTTGTACAAGGACCTGGTCAAGGAGCAACCGGACAACTACCGCTACCACATGCAGCTGGGCTCGGTCTACACAAAACAGAAGAAGTACAAGGAAGCCGAACAGTCGCTAAATACGGCAAGACGCCTGGCACCGAACAGCGCATCGCCGATCTATTCGCTCGTTGACCTGAACCTCGTGCGTGGGCGTTACGGCGCGGCAGAGGAACTCTCTAAAGAAGCACTGAGGATCGAACCGAGTAATCTCTACGCGTACCTCCTGTTGGGCGACATCTATATCCGCAGAGGATACGATGCCCGAGGAAAATGGACTCAGAACAAGAGTACCGCAAACTGCAGCATTCTGAACGCGGCGATCAGCCATTTTTCGACTGCCATCGCTCATTACAACAAGGCACGGACCGATGTACAGTGGAGCGCTTACGCGAATAACGAGATAAAGCGCAGCAATACATGGCTCGAAGAGTTGCAGGAAGACAAATG
>CP070795.1:387700-395603 GCA_020343455.1 Caldifarciminota bacterium | reverse complement strand
CACATCGTTGCCGGTGCCGGTGTTTACAAACACAATGATAAGTATCTGTGGGCAGCGCTCACACATGCCGGCACCGAAGACGTGTATCGCGCCACCGTTTCTCTATTGGAAGATGGCGGCACAACGAAGAGTATTCCGCTCGATTCGAGTCAGGGAAGAAATCTCATCGCACAGGCAAAGCTCCTGGGCTTTGTTGAAGGAACTTCACGCGGGCATATCTCGGCCCGCGGTAGAGTAGATCCAGCTGATGCGTTTAACGGCTGGCCGCGACAAGAATATGATGCCGATGCAAACAGCGACGCCCGTGGCGGAACCGTCTGGGAACATTGGTGTACGACCCGCGACATACGGGCAGCCCAGCCAGTAGGCGATTCCGTCATCAAAGCATATGTTACTCTCGCATCAACGCTCGGCGGCAAATTCGTGGCGGCTGTGATTCGCGGGCGCGTTCAACATGAGCATCCGGTCCAATTGTGTGGCCTTGTCAAAGGAGGCTTCATCACCAAGGAAGAAGCTCTATGGGATATCACGCCTCATGCCATACCGGACGCAGCAGAGTCAATGTTTCTGGAGGCAAGACCGGCCGATTCAATCAAGGCAGTGGCGACACTCGAGTGGGATACCTCTGGTGGACTGAGATACTATATGTTCAAACGGAAAATTGAATTCTGGAATAAAACGGAAAAGGTAGCGAAAGACCTTCGCGAATTTGGTCTGTAGAGGAGGTAGCGATGGCCAAGCGTAAACGCAATCGGAGATCAGGCCTGCTCAGCGGTGCACGTGCATATCTCTCTGGTCCTATGGATTTTGTAGCTGATCGCGCAACCGAGAAGAAGTACGGCTGGAGGAACAGGGTCGGCCAATTTCTGCGCCATTACGGAGTTACCGTATTCGATCCGTGGAATAAACCCCAGGTCCTGGGTCTGCACGAGTACGGGCGTGAGGGCGTGCAGACGGACCGCGCAAAAAAGGACTGGACATTCAAGGACACGGACGCCGGCGCACGCAGCCGTGCGAAATGCTCCGGCCACTTCTGGGAAACCATGCACATCGACCTCAGAATGGTCGACACGAGCGATTTCATCATTGCCTACTGCCCGACGAACATATACAGCGTTGGTACGCCTCATGAGATCATTGTCTGCAGACAACAGAGGAAACCGGTGCTCTTTGTCAGCCCTCCGGTGGTTTTCCCGACGTATGACAAACTTGAAGAACACCTGCTCGGAGATAGAAAAGGAACCGACCTTCTGAAAAAACTGAAGGATGAAATTCCTATAAAGAAAAACCCGGATGGCATACCGAGTCTGTGGTACATGCCTTTGGTCGGCGGCGAGAACTTCTTCGATGGTTTTGGCTTCGCAAAGTACCGTAAGAAATTCGGCTGGAAAAAGATTCCGCTGGATGACAAAGAGGGCTCACGGAAACTGCGGCGTCCATTACTGCCCTTCATAGAAAGGGTCAACAGAGAATTGCCGCTCAAGTGGGATAATCGCCTGAAGAAAATGGTACGCAACGATGATTGGTTGCTGTGGGATCTCCGAACGAAAAAAGGTGGAGCAGAGCTGGCTGCGATATACACTGCTGAAGGTAAAGTATAACGGCACGATCCGTCATTATAAGGGGGTAATGATTATGCTGTCGAGATCAATGCGCAATAACATCAAAAAGCTTGATTCAGCTACCCGCGCTTTGCTAAGATCTACGAAACGTTCAAAATCCGAGGATCGGCGGTTGAGTGATAACTGTCGAGAGATATTGCGTCTGTATGAGGATATCTTTTCCGGTGATGCCCGCAAGAAGGGTTGGCCCAGTGACAAAGAGCAAAGGACGTTGACATCTCTTGCCAGAGCAGCCATGTTATACCTCGGAGGAGATCCAGACCCGAACTCGGTGTCACTGAAGGATTATGACCACGAAAAATACGGACCTTATCTGGGTATAAGCGATGAGGGCAGTGCTGCACATGTCATTCGAGAAGCTGGACTGAATTCACCGAAAATGACGGCCATCGGGAAAGCCGACCCGATCGTCGTAGGGGTGGCTCACGATGCGGAGAGGCTCGGTGCAATCGGCGAGGTACCTGTCGGGCCAGAAGAGTACACGGACATAAGGCTGCAGTGTGTTGGACGTATCTTGACTTCGACCAATGTCGGCACGCGATTGAATCTACGTTACTATAAGCATTATCCAGAAGTTTACATCCACAAGGGTACAACACGGAAATCGCTATCCAAACCAAAGAAGGACATTCATGATGCCTTTGAACCGTTTGTCAAAACACCCGATGGCAAACCACGGCCCCTAATAGTATTCATAAGGTTTGCCAGCGAGGTTCGCGATAGGGTCAATATCTTGAAAGATCTTGTTGCATACACGGCAAATAGAAAAGTGACCGTCCCCGCACTCCATCGCCTGGGACTTCTGGTTAGGATCGCCTATGGTAAGAGAGGACAGAAGACCGCACTTGAGGCAATCGACCTTGCCAGCAGAACAGGCCTCAGGGACGTTGCGCTCGATGGTTTCATGCGTGGCGCCGCAAAGGGGCAGATTTCCTTGCCAGGACTATTGAATTTTCTGCCACCCAGTCTGGTCGGGCCGGTTCTCCGCCACGCCAAGGCAAAGCGTGTCTCGATCTACCCGAAGAATACCGTCGACCCGGATACGGTTGCACGCAATGTTTGGAGCACGCTCAATTCTGCCCGGCACATGGGGCTCGAACTGGGCAAGTACGGTACGTTTCCCCTCACTCTCGAAGAATGCGACGAAGTGATCGGTAAGGTCGAGAAGTGGTTCAAAGATTGGACCGCGGCTCCTGTTTTCTTTGTCGATCAAGGCATTCTTAGCAGAGAAAGAGTATACGTTCGCAGCAACGTCGTTGCCGGGTTGAAAGAATGGCTAAAGATCGTAAGGCGCCACAATGTTCCGGTCGTCCTGATCGATACTGTTGAAAAATCAAAAGGATGGCGCTTGCTGCGGACCGGAGGAGACCGGAAAGGCCTACTCAGCCGGCTCCAAATTCAGCTCGTGAACCGTTATGCAGCAAAGATGGGCATCAAGGTCTTATGGGCAGGCGGGATCTCACTGCCGCAAGTTTATGAATTCGGGAAAATGGGAGTGTTTGGTATCTACGTGACGAGCGCTGCCGCTTCTAAGGAACCGGTATCAGTAGAGTACGAGAGAGACCCACTGCTTGCATCATTGAAGGAACCAAGTGTCGAGGGTGTTTGTCGGACGAAACTTCTCTTAGAGACGGGTTTTCTGGCATCGCGTCTGAACACCGTCAAGCTCGCTCAGTCAATCGACAGAACAGCGCGGTCGCTAATAAGGTCAATCGAGGAATTGACACACGCGACGAAACGCGGTAGCACCAAGAATCTCAAGCAAGTATGGAAAGACATTCACAAGGCAGAGCAGGAGCTCTTCGAGAAAACAGTCACGGCCTGGAAAGTCTTCCTGAAGATTAAGTGATACGGACGCTGTGCCGCCCTAACGGTCGAGAGCGGCTTCGGGCTCCCCTCTTCGGTAACGGCGCATGTAATCTCTCATATATTCCTTTATGCTTTCCCGGTGCTCTTCGCGCCATTGCCTTTGATAAGCCATGTAAGCAGTCTTGTGCTCACGGCGCCATCGCTTGAAATACCCCGCGTGCTGCTCACGCCACTTCTTACAATAGTTTTTCAGATAGTCAGGATGACAATTAAACCAGTCGCTGATTTGCTCGCGCATTAAATCGCCGTAGTTACGACGATATTCTTCCATGTATACCTTTCTCCTCTTTTTACATCCTTTTGCCATTACACCTCCAATCATACTTAGCGCGCCTCGTAACATTACGTCAATGCAACCATAGACATAAAACGACAGTACAAAAAGCCAATAGCACACCTTACTGGGAGAGATCCTCCCAATGATTTAATGGGTGATCTTATCGGCGCTAACTGTTGCATTTGCAATAACCATGCCACTGAAGATGTTTCACAAAACTAACACTTTTACCTACCCGACGTAAAATCTACGCTACGAGAGTGTGCCACTTTGGCACATAAAGGTGCACCATCAGCTAATTGCTGACTGAATTGCCTTTATTGAATATCCAGTGTGTCATAATGGCACACATTCTTTATAATTATACTTAAGTGTAGCATGGCTTTTTACTGACACGATCATCCATGCTTAAACCTCATCTATTTTCTTCATCTACACAACACGACTTTACTCACTTCTACTGTATTTTTACATGAGAATCTGAAAATATCTTCGACCGCTCGGTAAATGTTCGAGTAATCGAAGGCACGCCACAGCATGATCTTCCCCTTGACTGAAACGGGCATTTCTATATAATTAACATTATTCCGACTCATTCGCACGTAAATTTCGTAGACAGTTACCGTTATGAATAATCGATTCGTCAACAGAGTATCAAGGAGGTGAACGATGCTCAAAAGAATGTCGGTTGTATGTGTAATCGCGGCACTTGCGATTCTCGGCTCGGCCGGAATGGGCAATGCCACAGCGGTACCGGGCAGTAACGTTTCGAGACCGCCATTGAGTAACCCACCGCGCGACACCGGAGACGTTGTCTATCAATTCCCAGGACCCTCGATCAATGTCGACGGAATGACCTGGGACGGCACCAATCTGTGGATCGCCAGCGACGGACTCGACAGTATCTACAAGATAGATACGCTTGGTAACATCATCTCTTCATTCCAGGCGCCAAACACGACTGCCACTGGATTATGCTGGGACGGTCAAAACTTATGGTGCGCAGACGGCGGCACGATCCGTATATACAAGCTCGATCCCGTAACCGGAGCAATATTGGATTCGATCCCCGGACCGGGCACTGCTGTATCGTGCGAAGGTCTGGCGTGGATGAACGACACACTCTGGAATACCAATTGGAACAACAACACGCTCTGGTGGCTCGACCCGACGAATGGTACAATCTGGGGTCAATTCCCGGCCCCAGGGACGGGTTCAACCGGCCTTGCCTGGGATTCGCATGACAATGTTCTTTGGAATTCCGACCAACTCACTGATTTCATCTACAAGATAGACCCGGCAACCGGAACCGTGATCACATCATTCCCCTGTCCTGACGCCGAGGTGCAGGATCTCGCATTTGACGGTACCTACTTGTGGACTTGCGGCTGGACCAGCGGCATCGTCTACAAGATGGACATCGGGTATGTCGCTGAGCCGGCAAATATCTTGTTCGTCGATGACGACGAGAACGGCCCCAATGTGGAGATGTACTATGAAACTTCGTTCAACAATCTCGGTTATGCCTATGACAAGTGGGTCGTCTTTGACAGCGGTGGCACCGCACCTGATGAGGCAGTCATGAGCAACTATGAGATCGTCGTCTGGGCAACAGGAGAGGACTACGTCAATACTTTGACACCCACTGATACTACTGAAATTGGCTTCTATCTCTTGAACGTCATGAACCCTGGCAAGCTGTGGCTTTCATCTCAGGACGTGCTGTATGATATAGATCCGGTCGGCTGGATGCACGTCGGTTCGCATGTGGACGACATATCCTGTACCCAGGTAACCGGTGTCGGCCCCATTATGTCAGGCTTTTCATCCCCAACAACAGGTACTGCAATAATAGACTACGCAGACCAAATAGAACCGGACGGTACTTCCTGGACCGAAATGCAGAACGAGTCGAATCTGAGTAACACCATAGCTACGGGGCCACCGTCTACTCCGTACTCTGTATTCTTCAATGGTTTCGCATTCGAGCTAATAAATGACGAAGCCGACCGGGATACGATGATGTATAGGATAATTAACTGGCTGCAGACGGGCATCGAAGAATCGCCGGCTATCGAAACGGCGCGTGCCTTCGGTTTTGCTCCAATGGTAAACCCGGTCCGCGGGCAGATTTTCATTGCCTACAACACCTCGACCCCGGGCAGGGTAGCTCTCAAGGTCTATGACAGTGCAGGTAGATTGGTCAGAACACTGGTCGATGCCGTCGTCCCGGCCGGAATGAATACCGTCGCCTGGGATGCCAAGGATGAGCATAACCGTGCTGTCACCAATGGCATATACTTCGTTAAACTCAGTGCTGATGAACAGAGCGCTACGCACAAACTAGTACTCATAAAGTAACGCTGTTTCAACAAAGAGCCGCCCTGCTGCCAATCCGGAGGAAGGCGGCTCTTTGCATACTCCAGGTTCTGTGACAAGTGTCGTGAGCGGTCTGTTAGAACCGCAACTATGATACCGCAGTATAGATGAGACCTTGAGGAGGTAGAAAATGAAGAGAAAACATCTTCTTACCATGGGGATTCTCGTGGCAATCATAATAGCCGGATGCGGAAATTCGGTACCAGAATGCGATCCGGTCGTGATCGTCTCCAATACGAACTACACGGACGATCCGCTGTCCGTGCCGTATTCTAACATACACACCGAGTTTGCCGAAACCTATTCGGGTGCCGATCTCTCGATTGAACTGCGCGATCAGCTAATCGAACGGATGGAAGAGAAAGCGGATCTCCTCGGCGAAGACCCATCGATCCTGTACCAATGCATCAGAATAACGTATGATGACTGGAGCGAGAGACCCAACAGAGTCCCTTGTTATGCGGACAAATGCATCTTTCAGAACCAGACCGCCTGGGCAATCGCATTCAACCGCGCCAACAGTTTCGAAGAGACATCGCTGGAGCATTTTGACCTCTTTTTCGTGTCGTACGCAACCTACGACGTTTTATATCATACGGGGTGTTATTAGATCGAGTACCGAATGCTGTCCAATGATCGCCTGCGGCGCTTGAGTCAATGGCGCAGATGACACAACCGGTTTTGCCGAAAGCTTAGTGCTCTTAATATCTCCGGTCGCGTTATTTGGTTCTATTACCTGGCTGGCGGGCCTCGTCAACCTTAAGCGTACGACCCTTGAACGTCGCGCCGTTCAACGCGTTCTTCGCTTTGGCGGCTTCCTCGGCACTCGACATCTCCACGAAGCCATACCCTCTCCCTTCCAGCAGATTGACGTTCTTCACTTCACCATACTGGGTAAACAGCTCCTTCAGCTCATCTGCGGTTGCCGAGTAACTAATGTTACCTACGTAAAGTTTGCTACTTTGCATAACACTCTCCCCCTATGATGATATACGAATCACTAACTCCTACAAAGATGATCGGATATTTTGCCTACATTACCGTCAACATCCAAAGGTACTACCTAGGCAGATGTTCAAGCATGAACTGCAGCAGCTTGAAAGAAACGTTCTCTGTTATATCCTCCACGACCTTCGTATATTCGGACTTGTGACTCATAATCGCGTTCCTGACCATGAATGTCTCGAAGCCGCGGTCCACTCCGCCATGGTACGTTGCAAGGACGCAGCCCACTGCACTGAGTCCGCACAAGAAGATGGTGTTCACACCCTTATCGCGCAAGATCTTCTCCAGATCCGTTTTCGTGAACGCACTCGGATAATTCTTAATGACCTTTGGATCATCGTCCTTGATGATGATGGACGAAGGAAAATCGAAACCTTCTTCACCGGGCTTGGGACCGAACTGCAGATCAGAGTGATACACACGAATGACGGGCAAATCGTGCTGGCGAAACAACCAGATCGCACCATTTATCATCCTCAGTGCAAAATCCTTCTCTTCCTCGGCCATCATTGGTAGATACCTGTCCTGAATATCAATGACGATCAATGCGGGATTCATTTCTTTCCTTTCCGCCTTTCCCTGTGCACCGGTCTGCGCCAGACAGGCCGATATCAAGACGAACGACGTCAACAACAAATACTTTCCCATTCATCCTCCCTCGATCCTGATGATGCGACATCCAATTCAGCCCACAGGATCGTTATACGACTCTATATTGTACCTTAGGGATTATAGGTCGAATCATGGGAAT
>CP070795.1:379615-387600 GCA_020343455.1 Caldifarciminota bacterium | reverse complement strand
GATCTTACCGAAGTGGCTGAGAATGTAGCCGGATAGTCTCTCACCCACTGCTGCAAATGGCTCAATCTGCAGGACACGGGCCAGCTCACCAATATTGACGTCGCCTTCGAAGAGGAACGCCCCGGCACCGACTTTCTTGTAGGGCAAATCGGCGATGTCATCATACTCGTCGATGATCTCCCCGAAAAGGGATTCCAGAATATCCTCAAGGGTCACGATGCCCGTGAAATTGCCAAACTCATCGACAACTATGCTTATATGAATACCCTTCTTCCGGAATTCCAGAAGCAGATTGTCGATCTGTTTCGTCTCTGGAACCACATAGAGCTCACGCATCATCTCCCTTATGTTCTCCTTTGCCGGCTTCTTCCCGATCCGGTCGATGAAAAGATCCTTGGCATAGAGTATACCGACGACCTCTCCCCTTTCGTCGAAGACACAGATCCTGGAATGCTTCTGTTCGGTCACGACCTTCCTTGCTTGGTCAAAGCTGGCAGTAACCTCGATACCGGCAACTTTTTGACGTGGCGTCATTATCTCGCAGACCATCATCTTGCCGAATTTCAGTATCTGGAACCCGAACTCTTCCTCGCCCTCGTCGAGGACCTTGAAACGCTTGGCTTCTGATAACATCAGTTTTATTTCCTTGTCTGACACCGTATCCGGAATACGGTCCATGCGCGGGCCGAGCACACGTTGCATGACACTTTCCATACAACGCGAAACAGGAGCGAAAAGCCAGGAAAGGTATTCTATATACTTGCCGAACCGCAATGCAAGGAATTCAGCATTCGAAATGGCGATCGTCTTGGGAGCTATCTCTCCGAAGATCAATATGACCGATGTCATCAGGATAAATTCTACTACGAATGCCAATGTCGTATCAAATCCGTATCGATGGATCAGTTGAAGCAGAATGATTGCGCCAACCGATGAAGCACCTACGTTGACGAGTAGATTCGACAGAAGGATGGTAGCAAGAGTTTTGCGCGGCGCACCTTTCAACCGTTCGAGGACCCGTGCTCCCTTTTGCTTCTCGAATAAGAGCGTCTTCAAACGGAACCGTGATATCGAGAAAATTGCTACTTCCATGCCGGAGAAGAACGCACTGAAACACAAAAATATGCAGATGATGACCGAATTGACTGCGATGTTACTCATTTCGAAGATATTTGACACATTTCTCGTGCATCACCTTCTCCTCCCGCGCATTACGGTGATCGTATCCGAGCAGATGGAGGAGTCCGTGAATGATATAGTAATATAGGTCATACTCACTGTCTGCGTGGTCGCGCGACACATAGATCTCCGCAACGTCGTCAAGATCAAACGAGATAACATTGGTGCTTCGGTCCTGGTTAAGAAAATCTCTATTCAGATCTCTGAGATATCCATCGTCGGCGACGATTATGTTAACTGTCTTGAGCTTCCTGTCCTCTTCATCCAGCACCCTTCTAACCATGCGCTCGATTTTGCCCTTACTTCCGTGAATCGACTCTCCTGTAGCATAGATCTCTATTTGCATATTGTATTTGCGTCGGATGTGGTATCTATTTATTCTTTCTCTCATCACCGGCAGCGGCGCGCATACCGGTCTGCTCATAGTCCACGCGCGGGTGGAAGACTCCGGTGAGAATAGGCACGAAAGCAGTCTTAACCTGTTCCAGATCGTGTCTCGTCACCGGGCAGTCGTCCAGCTGCCCGTCGTTGAACTTCTTATCAACACTCTCTCTTACTATCTTCTGCAGTTTTGCCGCAGTTATGTTACGCTCACCCCGAGCTGCGGCCTCCACGCTGTCCGCAAGCATAACCAGGGCCGTCTCTTTGGTCTTAGGCCTCGGCCCGGGATAGCGGTACGAATCTTGCGCCGTGTCCTTCGATGACTCGAGCGCCTGCTTGTAGAAAAGTTCGATCATAGTCGTGCCATGATGCTGTTCTATTATCTCAAGGATCTTCCTCGGCAATTTCATCTTCCGCGCAGCTTCCATGCCGTCCTTGACGTGCGAAATGATAATCAATGCGCTCATTTGCGGCTTGAGCGAATCATGTGGGTTCCTAATACCTATCTGATTCTCGATGAAGTATTCCGGTTTCTTCAGTTTGCCGATATCGTGATAATAAGCACCGACACGGGCAAGAACCGGGTCGGCATCGATGTATCTTGCCCCTGCTTCGGCCAGATTGCCCACGATGATCGAATGGTGATACGTACCCGGAGCCTCGATCGCCATATCCTTGAATATCGGCAGGTTCAGGTTACCGAGTTCGAGGAGTGTCAGATCCGTGGTAAAATCGAACAAGCGCTCAAAGAGCGGGAGAAAGAGGACGAAGCTTATCGTCACCAATATACTGTTTGCCACGCCGGCCCCAATGTGCAGGAGATTGAATCCTGCATCATTCAAGTATAGATCAACAAAAAGGATTGCACCGACATTTGCGATCGAAAGATACGTCAGTGGTCGGTAGAATGCAAGACGCGAATCAATCGTCTGGCTGGAAAAAGTCGCAACCAATCCACTCGCAAAAAGAAAGGTGAAAACGCCGGCAGAATCAAGGATGACACCGAAAAGGGATGCGAAGACAAAGGTGAATAGTATAGCTACATAGAAGTTGAAATAGAGAGCAAACATGAAAATGAAGAATGCTATCGGAGTCAAGTAAATTACATCCATTGCATGCGTGATCGTACCGATGACGAGGTAAGACACGGAAAGCAACGAGATGAAGTATAGGTTCTTCGTGTCGAAAAGCCTTATCTTCGTTATCACGTCGAATTTGAACAAAAGAAATATGAAGGCAAGATAAAGGATGTTTCTGAAGAGCAGGGTCTTCACTATTCCCAGAGTACCTATAGATGTATAGGTGCTCTCCAGCGCAAGTATCTTCTCGACCGTTGCGGCATCGACGCGCTTGTGCTTCTCGGCAATGATCTCGCCCTTCAGAACCTTACCCTTTGTCTTGGGTACGTTTGCGAAAACCTCTTCGATCCTCTCCTCTGTACGCACTGTGTCGAACCTGATATTCGGCGTCATGAAGAAGCGCACCAAGGCACGGTATTCTGACCTCTCCCTGACGGCCGCGATACTTTCCGCCTCCTCCACAGAATATAGCCTGTCGATCGATTCAAGTGTCTCTTTGTTGCCACTGATTATTGCGATGATGCGATTGTCAGCAATCTTGCGGTCGATGATCCCCGTAGCGTACAATTCTCCCAGATCCTCTCGTAACTTGTCGAATGCTGTTCTGTTATTCCTTAGAAGGTGCGATATCACGCTGCTACTCAGAGCATACTGCTTCTGGACTATGTAGGTTGCCGAATCCCTGCCGATGCGGAGCTTCCGTGTCGAATCGATCAAGCCCTCAAGCGTCGAAATCCTCCTCGAGATTTCAGAGGGAACGGCATTGTCCAGTACGAATACCCTTGGAATCCGCCGGGCAATTCCTTCACGCTCTTCTCTCAGCTGTTGATCGGTCTTCGGGATGAAAAAATCGTAAGGAGCGATCACGTCCTGGTTCGCTATCTCACCGGATGATATTTCATATCGCTGAGGAACGGCTGGTGGCGGGAAGATTATATTCAGCAGAAGAATTACACCGATGAAGATAAAGAGCTTAGGTTGTATTCTTAGCTTCATATGCCTTTATAATCTTCTGCACAAGATGGTGCCGAACGACATCCTTTTCGCTCAGATAGATAAATTCAATTCCGCTGATCTTCTTCAGGAGATGCTGGATCTCAATGAGCCCGGAGAAAACATTGGGCGGCAGATCAACCTGGGTGATATCCCCGGTGACAACAACCTTCGACCGCCAACCCATACGGGTGAGGAACATCTTCATCTGCATGCCCGTCGTGTTCTGCGCCTCATCGAGGATAATGAACGAATCATTGAGCGTCCGTCCTCTCATATATGCGAGCGGTGCGACTTCAATCGTCTTCATGTCCAGGTATCTCCGGATCCGGTCATATGGCAAGAAATCATTTAGCGCGTCATAGAGTGGGCGCAGGTACGGGTCGACCTTTTCCTCGATCGCCCCAGGCAAGAACCCCAAAGACTCTCCAGCTTCCACGGCGGGCCGTGTCAGAACGAGACGTTCAACCTTTCTTTCGATCAGGTAAGAAACGGCTTTGGCTACTGCGAGGTATGTCTTGCCCGTCCCGGCCGGGCCGATACTCACCACGATATCATGGCGATCAATGGCTTTGAGATAGTCAGCCTGCCCCGATGACTTCGACCTTATCAGTCGCTTCGGTGTCGAGACTGATGAGCTCTGTTCATGAGTACGCTTGGGTTCCTGGCCATCGTCTCCATCAAACGGAACATCGCCGCCCGCAAGGCGGGACCGGACTACCTTCTCGGCAGCCTTGACTTTCTTTTCGGACCCTTTGAGGTGGATATAATCGTCGCGCATCGCCACAGCGATGCCGAATCGTGCCTGGATCGCCTTTAAGAAATCGTCCTGAAATCCAGATATTGTAGTTGGATCGAAACCCGATATCGGTATTGATACTTTCACTTCAACGGGAGGGGCGGATGCTCAGCCCCTCCCTTGCACATTAGTCACGAGGTATTACAAATTCCTGTCTGGGATATATTAAATCAGGGTCTTTGATCTTGTCTTTGTTTGCTTCGTATATCTCAGGCCATCTCTTGGCATCTGAGTAAATCGAAAGATACGATGCAATCAACCAAAGGCAGTCCCCTGAACCGACCGTATACTGATCAAGCGTAGGGATGAGTAATACCCAGCCCGGATAAATGAGGTTCGGGTCTTTGATCTTATCCGTGTTTGCCTCATGTATCCATGGCCACTTGGAGCCATCACGATACACGTTTTGCATGCTCGCAATCTTCGAAAGCCAATCACCTTCGACGACAGTATAGCGGCCATACTGGCAGCGTTTCCATATCTCCCGGAGTTCTGCAGCTTTCTCCTGCATGCTGGAATATGTAGCTTCCATCGTTGAAGTCGAAGAGGTCAATTCAGCAACCTCAGCCTCAAGCGCGGCAATGTCTGCATTCACCTGTTCCAATTCTGCCGTTATTCGGGCTAGTTCTGCCTGCGCTTCCTCTTCAGTCATCTTCTCCTGGGCAAAAGCTAAGACTGGCAACGCGAAGCAAAGAATTAAGGTAATTGATAGTAGGTTTTTCATCTCATCCTCCTTCACTTCGCACAGCGGGCATCGATCTTAGCCTGCAAGTCGTCCATCTCTGCCTGGAGTTCGCTCATCATGCCTTCGAGTTCAGCGCCTCGTGCCTGGAGTTGTTCTTTCTGAGCCTGGAGATCAGCAAGTTTCGATTGAGCAGCTTCGAGAGCAGCTTGAGCTTCAGCCAAAGCATCGAGTGTTTCCTGCTTCGCCATCTTCGGACCGCAACCGATAATCAAGACGGCTAGGAACAATAACGCAACTGTCTTTTTCATAATACCTCCTCCCTGTAGTCGAAGTATATTATGAAACTATAATCATATTGGCGTCCGTGTCAATAGCCAAAGAAGATGGGGAAAAACCAGCGCCTCAGGATACACGATGGCAGAACCACGCACTGGTAACGTTGGCCGGCTACGATGCCCGCTTCGTCCAAAAAGGCGACGGCCACGGACAATCACTGTGGCCGGTGTTCTTTGCTCAATGCCCTGTCGTCATCGTTCGTATCCCCCTGCCATCCCCTATGTTCGATGCTCCGGCTCATCGGCCTCCTTTTCTGGGGTCGTCGCCACGGCGGATGCGTAGAATCCGTCCTTATGTTGACTTTTGTCCGGATCTGGCTATTATTCCTCATGGCTGTTCACGCTATAGTCGTTGCTGCCGGCGCAGGCAGGCGATTCGGGAACAAGAAACAGTTCGTCCGTGTTCACGGCCGACCACTATTCGCCTACGCAACCGGCGTCCTTGACCGTCACGAAAAGGTCAAAACGATAACCCTCGTCGTTCCCAAACGCGATGTCCGCCGCGCAGGAAAGATAGCCAAAGATCTGGGTTTGAACAAAGTCCGATATATCGTGGGAGGCGGCAAGAGGAGACAGGATTCAGTGGCGCGCGGACTCCGGACGATAAGGCAAAAATCGGGCATTGTAATCATCCACGACGCGGTTCGGCCGCTCATCACCACTGCCATGATCACGAGAGGCATAGCCACGTGCCGGAAGCACAAGGCCGTCATACTCGGGGTCAGGGCCCATGATACGGTGAAGAGGATCGCAGGTTCTCGCGTCCAGGAGACCGTGTCACGCAAGGACCTATTCCTCGTTCAGACCCCACAGTTCTATGATCTGAAGACAATCAAGCGAGCGATGGCCGCAGCCGATTTTAGTGCTGAATACACCGACGAGGCGGCACTGTTGGAATCGATCGGCATGCCGGTCCACATCTGCAAGGGTGATCGGCACAATATAAAAGTAACCGATCGCCGGGATCTTAGGTACGTCGCCAAATTTCTAACATGAATAGAGTCATTATCCTCGGATCAACAGGATCGATCGGCTGTAATGCTATCGAGGTCATCAAAGGGTTGACCGACCACAAGGTCGTTGGTTTGGCCGCCTACGGCAACTACCGTCGACTTGGTGCCCAAGCAGCCCAACTCAAGCCGCTCATCGTGACCCTTGTCACCGAAAAACACCGGGGTGTGCTGAGAAAATATGTGGGCAGGGCTAAGCTGTACTGCGGCGAGCAGGGTATCGAGGAAATGATCGATAGACTCAATGCCGATACGATCATATGTGCCATGTCGAGTTCGATCGGTATCAGAGGCGTATTGCGCGCGATTGAAAAACAGATGAAGATCTGTCTCGCGACAAAGGAAATTCTCGTCAATTTCGGCAGTCTCGTAATGAAGAAAGCAAGACGAATGCGGGCGCAGATCATCCCGATAGACAGCGAACACTCTGCCATCTATCAGTGTCTCGAAGGCAAGAATAAAGCAGATGTTCTCAAAATCATACTCACGGCCTCGGGCGGTCCATTTCTCAGAAGGTCCCTCGAAAACGTAAAGAAAAAAGATGTCCTCAATCATCCGGTCTGGAAAATGGGAAGAAAGATAACCGTCGATTCGGCAACGATGATGAACAAGGGTCTTGAGGTCATCGAAGCATACCATCTGTTCGACTTCCCTGTGCATATGATAAAGGTAGTTGTCCATCCCGAGGCAATATGCCATTCAATCGTGCAATTCAAAGATGGGACGGCCCTTGCACAATTATCGACTCCGGACATGCGACTGCCCATCCAGTACGCGCTGACGGCGCCAAACAGGCTCCAGTCGGCAGTACCCTACCTCGATATCGCAAGAGCAGGGCAGTTAACCTTTGTCCAACCGGACTTCCGAAAGTTCCGTTGTCTGGACCTTGCCTACAAGGCATTGGAAGCGGGCAGGACAATGCCAGCTGTGCTCAATACGGCGAACGAAGAAGCGGTTAAACTATTCCTCAATGATAAGATAAAATTCCTCCAAATACCGAGAATAATCGAAAAGGTTATCAATAACCATCAGCCACGTGACGGCAACCTCGAGTGTTATCTCCAGGCGACCGCATGGGCTAAAGAGAGGGTCAGGAGTCTCGTATGTTAGTAACCATTCTTGCCTTTCTTTTCATTCTGGCATTTTCGATAACGATCCATGAATTCGGCCATTTCCTTGTTGCGAAGCTGTTCAAGATCCCGGTGGAGAAATTCTCCATCGGTTACGGACCACCGCTCATCCGGAAGAGAATCGGCGAAACCGATTTCCGCATCGCATATTTTCCGCTGGGTGGCTATGTGAAGATCTCCGGCGAGGACGAGGGTGAGATTATGCAGAAGACCGCTGATACGGAAGGCGAAAAACAAGTTGACCACGCGGACAAGAAAGACACTGAAATGCCGGAGAAAGACGCGGAAGGTTTTTATGACGCCCCCATATATAAGAGGGTGTTGATCGTTCTCAGCGGTCCTCTGTTCAATATTGTGTCGGCATTCTTTGTGTTCATTGTCGTTGTGGGAATCT
>CP070795.1:370851-379515 GCA_020343455.1 Caldifarciminota bacterium | reverse complement strand
GGTGCTGGCGATACCGCCTCCAGCACGGGCAATTGCCTCATATTTCATGCCTTTTATGCGCATCGCGAACTCTTCTTCACGGCTCCCACCGAACACCAGATGGGTGTGGGAATCGACAAAACCGGGCATCACAACGCACCCTTGAGCATCGATCACCCTGTAGTTTGCTCTTGGCTTTATCTTGCCGAGCCTCTTGATAGTGCCGTCTTCGACAAGGACCGAACTGTTCTTCACCCTGCCGAGGCCGCGTTTCATCGTAAGGATTTGGGAAGCGTTGTGTATCAACACATGCATCGAATATTCTACCCCAATTTGCCTATATGTCAATGAAATAAGAAGAGAAAGGATGATAACCGCGCCACCATAGGATTCCAGACCGACATCCAAATGGGCGGTTCTGCTTATTCGTGACCAGTTATCGTCTTGACGGCGGCGGTTCGCTCTTCCAGACGGTCCTGCCAGATTTATCGATGTACAGATGATTCCTCAGAGTATCCATCACCATGGCCAGGCCACCAGAAAAATGTCCAATGAACGAGAACTGCACCGGGATGGCTATCCTCCCCGATCTGTCGACATAACCCCATTTATCACCGATCCTGGCCGCAGCCAAACCGTCCATGAATCCGTAAACGAGATCGAAATCAGGCTCAATCACGACAGCACCCGTTGAATCGATAAATCCCCATTTCTCATTTTTTCGGAACGGAGCCAGACCTTCAGAGAATGTCCCGGCAAAATCGTATTGAGGAGCGATGACGAACGATCCATTCTTGTTGATGAATCCCCATTTACCATCAATGAGAACCGGTGCACGGCCTTCAGAAAACATGCCGACGGCCACAAATCGCGGCGTGATCACGTTATTACCCGACCTGTCAATATAGCCCCATAACACGCTATCGCGGAATGCGGCAAGACCCTCTGAGAAGATCAGTGGCATGACAAAGGCCTCGGGTATGACCGTTTCTCCGTCCTTGTTTATGCATCCCCAGTCGTCTCCGGATCGAACCGATGCGAGGTTCTCGGTAAAAGATCGAACCGCCGCAAACCGACATTCGACAACGATATTTCCCAAGGTATCGATGAAACCCCACTTGTCGCCCATGCGAACATCGGCACGGTCTTCGGAAAAGTAGCCGCCGTGATCGAATTTCGGTTCGATGACCATGTTTCCCTCTTCATCGATATAGCCCCACTTCGACCCAACCTCGACGGCAGCGCGGCCTTCGGAAAAGTAGCCGACCCGACTGAACTGCGGCTCGATAACCACCTTGCCTTTGCTGTCGATATAGCCGATCTTATCGCCAACCAGGACCGGGAATAACGTGACGCGCTTCTTTCCCGTACCATTCTGGCAAGATATTAGAAACAGCGACATTAATATCGTTGACACGATCGCTTTCATAATTACTCCTTGTATTACTGACGCTACCTTCCACTGAACATGCGTCTGATGATAATGCTGGGCATGAAATACGCTTTCGGAAGCTTTAGACACGAAGCAATAGAGCTCAAACATGCTGCTATAACCGGACTGCACATTCTTCGTGATCGAGATTGTGTACATGTGTAGCAATAGATACTATTTGTATGCTACACAGATGAGCAAATCACTCTCCTTTTTGCTGTACGGCTCGAAATTGTACGATCCGTAGAAGCGGATCTTGCGGTACCCTGCTAATTGAAGCAGTTTGGAGTAGTCATCCTTCAGCAGCATCTGATCATAATCTACACACCAGACCTTGAGTTGCGGTTTTTGTTTACCGTGCAAAATGTCAACGACATTATAGCGAGCACCCCTATCGTGGTAATCTATCACAAAAAGACGCGAACATTCTTTGCTGCTCGAGGATAGTATGAACCTCGGTTTCTTCTGCCACTGCTTGTCGGTCGTTCCTTGGGTCAAGATCAGCAAACCATCGTCGCGTAATACCCGCCGCATGCTCAGAAAGGCCCTGATAACCTCTTTCTTGTCCGACATCTGGAGTATCGAACTGGCGAGACAGACCACGGCATCGAATTTACGTTTGAAATGCTTATGCAGCGCACGGTAATCGATCTTATGCAGCGGAATGCCGACATTGACGCTTTTCAGATTCTTCCTCGCCTTTGCGAGCATCGACGCAGAGATATCCGAACCCACAACTTTGCATCCAAGCGAATAGAAAAGATGGAGATCATGGCCGGTACCGCATGCACAATCGAGCACTGACCGGACATCATTCTCGATGAACACTTTTTGGAAAAAGACGCGATAACTCTGTTTGTGTTCGCCGAATTCGCCACTGAACAGATCGTAGCGTTCGGCAAAATCCCGGTAACTATCCTTAGTCATGGCATGCAATCGTCTGCAGGTGATCTTGGTTCATTCGCAACGTCTCCCTGTTTCGAGGAACTTTCGTCATTGAATAGCGGTGTATACAATACACGTAATATTATAGTCAATTCCATCGGGAAGTCAACCTTTTCTTCATCCCTCTCCATTATGGAAATGAGTGCTTGACATCAGCCGGATTTTCGTGATAATTCATTAGGCAAACGGGGATTATTGTGCACGTGCGGGGTCGACCGATGTTCACAGACGGTCGTTTCCGCGCACTGCAGAAAAGCTCCGTTCCCAAGGAGGTAGTATGCGAAAATTATCACTTACGTTAATGGCCGCTATGTTGGCAACGGGTTTTTTATGCAATCTCTTTGCAGCCCAGCGGGTCATCATGATGGAAGAAGCCTATTGGAGCGGTTGACCGACCTGCCCCTATGCCAGCAGTTTGCTGGATACCATCGCAATGATCGACTATCCTGAACAGACCGCGCTCGTCGAGTATCATTCCGTAGACGGAGATTTCGGATATCTATCGGAAGCGGACAACCGCATATACAACAACTTCTATGTTTTTATGGGTTACCCCTCACTCTTCGCCGACGGCGTCGACCTCTGGCCGATCAGCACATGGCGGCCGTGGCTCACAAGCCGGATGGGCGTACCGTCACCACTTGCCCTGAACATCTCGGGCGACTATGACCCGGTGACGAACAACGGCACGGTAACCGCATCTTACTACAACGAATCGACGAGTGCCATTACGGCACGCGTATATTTCGTCATTACTGAAGACAGCCTCTACCATGTCGATCCCAATGGTCATGCATGGCATAACAAACTTGCACGCGACTTCCTGCCCACCGAGATTGGAGAAGAGGTGACCATAAATCCGGCAGAAAATGTCGATGTAAGCCGCCTCTTCACGATCGACCCGGGCTGGGACGAGAATCGCTGCAACATAGTGACCTGGATACAGGAAGATCCGCCCTCGCGCGAGGGGCTCCAAGCCGGAAAGACAAGGGTCATGGATCTCGTCGGCATTGACGAGATCATCGTGCACGATGCAATGAGGCCGGCTGTCGCTCTCATGAACAACCCTTGTTCTGCAGATAACATACGGTTTGCCATTGAATTACCTCAAGGAACAGAGTACAGGATCGATATATTCGACGTCCTTGGCCGTAATGTTCAGTCATATACCTCGATCAGCTCGAGTGACCGGGATATCGCGCAGTTCAATTTGAATCAGAATGACAACCGTCGAGCCGCTGCCGGTGTATATCTATACCGATTCACCAGCCAGTCTCTCAACTCGACCGGCAAGATCATTGTCAAGTAGCGTTCAAGAGTTTGATTCTGTTGAGTCATGGGGCCGTCCCTGGACGGCCCCATGACTTATCGCCAGCCGTAAAATGCTGTTTGATCTGTGTAATAGTAAGATATAAAACAACGTGTATACACTATACACGTTCGAGGAGGTACTCATGAAAAGAGTAATTCTATTGGCAATAATAGGCTTGTTTGCAGCCTCGCCCGTGGTCGCCCAGACCGCTGACCGAACTCCAGAAAGAACTGCCGACGTATCAGATGTTGAAGAACTGAAGAATGTGAGCCGGCTGCCCGAAGCAGCACGGGATGCAAGATCAACCGGCACCGAAGAGGAGGAAATACAGAACGTAGTCAAAAGCGTCCAGGAGGAGAAACTGACCCCACAGGAAGGGGCCAACACGATAAAGATAATGAAAGAAAACACGGCCGATGGTGTATCGAATAAAGGGATATCCGGATATGTCGTCGAGCAGAAGGCAAAGGGCGTTCATGGCGAAGAATTGGGACAGGCGGTGAAAACCGAACTGCAGGCCCGTCACCGAATCAGAGTGGAAGAACAGGAGGGTAAAGCAGAGCGAAAAGAAGAGCACACGGGGAAAGAAGCCGATGTGCAAAAGGAAAGTGGGCAGAAGGCGAAGTCCGAAGCGAAGGCGGCAGATGGCGGCGACAAAAGGGAGAAGGGCGAAGGCGAACAACCGCACGAAGAAGAGCCAGCACCGAAAAAGAAAGGCAAAGGTAGGTAGTCACTAGCCCTCAACCGAGTAGGAGGAAATCATGAACAAACGAGTATTTCTAATCGCCATCATCTTTGCCATGGTCGCCATAGGCTGTTCAAATGGAAAAGAAGTGAAGGCGACCGACCAGAAGATGATAGAGAAGGTTGCACATATTGCTGCGCTGCTCGAAGTCAATGAAGCAAAGGCACTCGACATGCTCACGAACGAAAAGATGAGTGTTGAGAAGTACAAAGAGATCATCACGGCGATCACGCTCGATCCAACTGCGACGGAAAAATTCGTCCAGCTGAAGAGAACGTACGTCGACCAGTATAAGAAGTAAGAAATCCATCGGGGTCAGCGCCTGGTTCCCGGTCTGACCCCGTTTTTCATTTCCTCGACATAACCGACATAGCCACTCCCGCACCGATCATGATCGTTCCGCTGAGGCGGTTCTGCGTCTTCCAGAATCTTCCCACGCCGAACCAGCGCCGCACGCGGTCAGCGATCATCGTGTAGAAAAGCAGCACCGACGCGGCAACGATGACATTCGTGATCGCAAGGATGACAAGCTGGGTATTTGCATCATAGTGAGGAAGAATGAACTGCGGCAGCAAAGCGGCGTAAAAGAAGATCGCTTTGGGATTCGTACCACATACTACGAAACCGTTGACGAACGCTCTACGCATCGTCAACCCGTTCGCGCCTTGTTCCGTATTCAGTACAGGTTTGGCCGCGGTCCATTGACGGATACCTAGATATACCAAATACAAAGTGCCGATCATCTTCAAACCGTGAAAGAAAACCACGGACTGTTCGAGCAGTTTGCTCAGGCCGAATAGCACGACCAAGACCTGACAGCAGTTCGCAGCGAGTTGCCCCAGAATCGTGGGCAAAGTCTTCCGCGTCCCATACTTGAGCGCATGGGCTACGGTGAAGCAGACCGAAGGTCCCGGTATCAGACCGAAGACGACGGACGCGACAACAAATGACAACAACATCGGTACCAGCATTCTTGCTCCCTTTTCAGTTTGATATCAAACTATCCCTCTAAAAAAATAGTCAAAAATTATTGAGCATTTTCACGACACCCTTAACAAGCTCCTCGCGCTCTGCTTGCGAAAACCCGAGAAAAGCGGTTGAGATCAACTTCTCGGAAATCTCTTCAAAATCCTTCTCCAATGACTTTCCTTTCGCGGTCAAACAGAGATGCGTGATCCTGGCATCATCAGGGTCTCCCTCTTTCACAACATAGCCTGCGCGCACCAATTTATTGACGAGCGTGGTGACGGTCGACTTATCCCTGCCGATCCTTTCGGCAATCTCCTTCATCGGGACCCTATCCTTCCTGAACAGCGTACTCATTATACCACCATGCGAAGGCACAAGACCCGTGATCTTCCGCTTGTTCAGTTCCCTGATGATTAGTTCATACGCCTTGTCCCTTACCCTGGCAATCAAGGCAATGATATGATCAGTCTTCACTCTGCATTATACTTTGATATCAAACCTTTGTCAACCCCCAATATGAGGCGGGACGATCACACGCGAAACCGCCATATTTGTCGGATCAACAGGATTCACGCTGCGCAACGATGACCAACTGAGGCTTCTTCGCACTGTCCAGCTCATAGCCATTATTCATCTGGAGTATCTTTAAACCGGTTTCTTTGAGCAATTTAGTAACTTCTCTTCGCGTGTAATATCTGAGAGCATGGTTCACTTCATATCTGCGCATGCTCCCCCCTTCATCGACCCCGATCTCACCCTCCATTGTTTCTATACCCGTCCTCTTATCAAGCCTCGCCGAGAAATTGAATGTAATTACCCTGTTACCGTGCTTGAACACCTTCTCTTCCTTTCTCGACCCATCACTGAATTTCTGCAGGTAAAAGGAACGGTCCCGCACGTCAAGAATGAATATTCCCTCATCCTCCAGATTGCTCTCTACATTGACGAACGTCTTCCGCACATCATCCATCTCGATGAGGTCTCCAATACTACCACGAGCCCAAATGATGCCTATCCTTTTCGCCAACCTGAAATTTCTCATGTCGCCCGTAGTAAGACGAACCTTCACTCCTGCGCTCTTCGCATTCGTTCTCGCAACGGCAAGCATTTCAGGTGTGATATCCATGCCCATGACGCGAAAACCTCTCTTTGCAAGTGCGATAGTGAACCTCCCCGTCCCGCATCCTAAATCGAGTATTTCTCTGCACTCGGTATGTCTGGCCAAGATTCTCGAAACGCTATTGCAGATACCTTCAATGTCTCGAGGCACTAACACGTCATATAACTCAGCCGTAATACTATAATAGGACAGATTCTTCACGGTAAGTCCTGTCTCAAATGGTCATTACAGGCATACCGGTCAAAGTTAAGGAGTCGGTTTCACGCAGACGAACGACGGAGAGTCGAAGGCGTTTGCGCCCTTCGGAAATTCGATCACTCTGAATCCCGCTTCCCGCAAAGAATGCCTCCAGACGTCGACATTGAACGTACCGCACACATGGTGATCTTGTTCTATTCTGAGTTTACCTCTGTCGCGGATCAGGTATACCATCGTTGCTTCGAACGTATTATCCGCGGGATCGGGGTCGTAGCTATTTTCAATGAACGTTATCTCCATGGTGCCTGTTTTGGAAACCGAAGTCTGCGTTTTGTTCTGTACTAAATCTTCCTTGCAGAACTCTGCATAGCAGACCATGACACCTCCGGCAAGCAGATGCCTGTACGCGCAACGAAATGTTCTAAGTAGATCAGCCGGATTAGTAATATAGGCAATACCGTCGTTCATGTATATAGAATCGAACTGACGCCTCAGGTCGAAATCCCTCATGTCGGCTTGGTAGAATGTGCATTCCGGATTCAATTTTCGCGCATTGTCCAGCATCGCATTACTGATGTCCAAACCGTGCGTATCGAAGTGCCGCTTGAAGTAGAACATATTCTTTCCGCCCCCGCATGTTATATCAAGCAATGATCGCACTTCGATCAGCGCATGTTTTCTGATGAGTTCTACGGATATTTCACTCTCTTCTCTGTATTCTTCGACAGTCCCCCAAAACGGCCACAACCATGCGAGGTCGCCGTACAAACGATGCAATTTGCCATTAACATCGTTCATGTTTTCATTATATCTACGTGCAGCGGGCAGTCAATCTGCGACCGCATAGTAATCGTCCACCATGTCAAACCTTAACTGCCATAGACCAAACCGCTAACTGATAGGGCGCTTGTTGAAACTACGAGGTGTTTGAGGCGGATCAGTCTTGATATAACACCTGCGCTGGATATACTGTATTAACTTTGGGGATCGGATGAAACGCAAGAAACTCACGGATGCAGAAGTCGCAAGGTACTGGAACAAGAATGCAGCCTCATGGACAGAACAAGTCAGGAAAGGCTGGGATGCCTACCGGGAATATTTCAATAATCCCTTCTTTCTGAAATTCATTGGAAACCTCAAGGGTAAGCGCGTCCTAGATGCGGGTTGCGGAGAAGGACATAACACCCGCATCCTCGCCAAACGTGGCGCAAAGGTTCTCGGCATCGACATTTCAAAAAACATGATAAAAGCAGCTCGTGATGAAGAACGAAGGGATCCGCTCGGAATCCAATATCGAGTTGCTTCTTTCTCTGAAATGTCTTTCATATCGGCAAATTCCATTGACGCCATTGTCTCGTTCATGGCACTGATGGATGGACCAGATTATCAGGGTGCGATCAAAGAATTCTACAGGATTCTAAAAAAGAATGGCGATCTCTATTACAGTATCACCCACCCTTGTTTCTTGACCAAAGGAATGGGTTGGATAACAGATGAACGTGGAGAATGTATTGCATATAAGATATCTGACTATTTTGACGCAGAACCGATAGTGGACCATTGGAAGTTCTCACAAGGTCCGGCACCCGAGAGTGTCGAACCATTCGCCATACCGAGTTATTATCGAACCCTCACGACTTATCTGAATGTTCTGATCGACAACGGTTTTACCATAAGAAGAATCAGCGAACCGCGTCCAACCGAAGAGATGTGCAGAAAACATGAATGGTTGAGAAGATGGCGCCAGCACTCAGCAATATTCCTTTATGTACACGCTGCAAAACTGCACCAAACCCGGGGACAGGCATAACTTTTTAACTTTTGAGGAGATATCCTGCCAGGTGTTGACAATAACCCCTCCAAACCTATAATGCACCTGTGAAAAAATACCGCGCAATTATCTTTGACTGCGGTGGTGTCATCTTCGATTTTCACCCCAGCAGAGTCTATGATCACTGGGCATT
>CP070795.1:361995-370751 GCA_020343455.1 Caldifarciminota bacterium | reverse complement strand
TTAACATAATTCTCTTTGAGCGTGTTTATCTCATCCGTCAACGTTTCACCGGTCCTTAACACCTCCATGCCGACCAGAGATGCGAGCCCTCGGTACATCGGATACGTGGCAATTGCCGCTGCATTCAAGCCGTAGCGTTCTTCCATCGAGGGAAGATTGGGGTTTCGGGCATAGCCCCTGAGAAGAACATAATTAGCGCACTTCTCATCGGTCAGAACCTCGACCGCCCTCGTTATGAACGCATTGACGATGTCGGCAGATCTCTTCGCTCGTTCGTCCGTTGCCTCAGCAAATACCGGCTTTAGATTCTCCTTCTGCGGATCGGCATCGGTCAGACTTTCCGAAAGCCCTCCTTTCTCGAATTTCACCACGAATCGATGTTCTTTGGCTGGTTTGATGACGACCGGTATCTGTTCAATGTCTTTGATCGCGGCCTGAAGTTTCCTGCATAACCTGCTGCATTCCTTCGTTGAAATTCTGCCTGCACGGCGATCGACAATGATATTATCCTTGATCGTAGCAAAATTCGCCCGGACTGCAAGATCATTTTCTTTCACATCCATCTCTATCCCGAGTGCCTCAAGCACGCCTCTGCCGATTTGATGCTCGGTGGGATCATACCCGAACAGGGCGAGGTGTGAAGGTCCGCTGCCCGGCGTTATCCCATGTGACACAGGGATTGTCAGGGCAAAACTGCTCTTTTTTGCGAGGCGGTCGAGATTCGGCGTTCTGGCTATCTCAAGCGCCGTCTTGTCAGGAGCCGGCAGGTCACCCAGACCGTCCAAGACGATAAGGATTATCTTCTTCTCATTCCTGTTGAGTAATTCTCTCACAATCTGTGTCATGCTATCCTCTATCGACACCCCAATGATAGTCGGATTTTATGCTCAGTCAAGTATGACCGCCCTTAAGCCGCCGCAATTCTACGCGCTTTCAACGTAATATTTCAGCCGCGTGATACGAGGAGCGGACGAGCGGCCCGCTGATAACATGCTCGATGCCGAATCCCCGGCCGATCCTATTGAATTCGTCGAACTCATCCGGAGTGTAGAATCTTTGTACTGGAAGATGCTTCCGTGTGGGTTGCAGATACTGGCCGATTGTAACTATCCGCACGCCCACGTTTTTCAAATCCAACAGGGCATCTGAGATCTCTTCGGTCGTTTCGCCCAGACCCACCATCAGGCTGCTCTTCGTGATGATACTTCCATCCAGTTCGGTGCACTTCTTCAGCACAGCCAAAGACCGATCATAACTGCACCTTCGATCACGGATATATCGTGTAAGGGACCTCACGGTTTCGATATTGTGGCCCAACACAAATGGCCGGGCATTCAGAACTACTCGCAAGAATTCTTCGCTGCCGCCGAAATCAGGGACGAGCGCCTCGACTTTCACCTCGGGATCTTTTTCAGTAATTCTTTTGATCGTATCTGCATAGTGTTGGCTACCGTAATCTTCCAGGTCGTCGCGATCGACGGACGTGATGACAACGTATTTCAACCCGAGGGACCTTATGACGTCGGCAACATGATCCGGCTCTTCAGGGTCGATGATTCCCTTGGGGTCGCCAGTCTTCACGGCACAGAACCTGCACGCCCGGGTACAGACCTTGCCGAGTATCATCACGGTCGCGCTCTTCTTTTTCCAACACTCCGAAATGTTGGGGCAGCGTGCCTCCTGACAGACCGTCGAAAGATTCTTCTCCTGGAGAATGCGGTATATGGACTTGTATTCATCCCCGGATGGAATACTTACTTTCAGCCAATTGGGCTTTCTCAGATGATCTCTTTTAAACATACTCTCTCTGTTTCTTGCCCGAATACAGAGCCAAAACTGCTGACTACAATCTCTTTTATTTCATCCATGGCGATTTCTCTACCCAATATTTTATGCATCGATACCATTTCGACATTCTTCAACCCACAAGGCACGATCAGATCAAAGTAACTCAGATCCGTATTGACGTTCAAGGCAAATCCGTGAAAACTCACCCACTTCTTCACTGCTACGCCGATCGAGCAGATCTTACCGCTTTCGGTCCACACTCCGATCATACCGTCCTTTTTGCACGCCTCTATTCCAAAATGCTGCAGCGCAGCTATTACGGCTTCTTCTATGCCATTGATAAACGGCTTGATGCCGGCAAGACCATCACGCACGTTGAAGATCGGGTAACCCACGAGTTGGCCGGGTCCATGATAAGTAGCATCTCCCCCGCGTTCGATGTGATACAAAGCCACCCCCCTTTGATTCAATGCCTCGACGGGGAAGAGCACGTTACCCGGCTTTCCGCTCTTGCCCACGGTAATGACAGGATTGTGCTCGACGAGGATGAGTACATTGGGCAGCTCGCCTGCTACCCGCCTCGCATGAATGTTCTTCTGGAGTTCCCAAACTTCTTTGTAGTCTCGGTTACCCAGATTCAGAATGTGCACGGCTTACCTTATCGTCTTCTTCTCTTATTAACTCTGCCTACGTCTTGTCGATTGTGGCGCTGATAGGAATCGGTTTGACTGGCGGCCGGTAAGTAGGCTGCACGATCTCCTCAATCGGTATGTTGAGTTCTCGCGAGAGGATCTTGGCGATATGCTTACGGCAGCCCTTACCCTGGCAAAGTCCCATGGTTACCCGCATAATCCTCTTCAGGTCATCCATGGTCTGATATCCTTCTTTAATTTTCTGTACTATTTCTTCCTCGGTGACGTCTTCGCAACGACAGATAATCTTCATGGAGTATTCTACCCCGAAATCCGACGCCGTCAAGACACTCAGTAGGGATTATGTCACCAACCGCCTAGCTTGCCACACAGAGACAAACTATTTCAGCATGAACAGTAGGTTAGTTCTGAATATGTAGCAGAAAAATGTCGTACCGTATCGTGCTTGTTGACGCCTTACCGTTTTTATGTATGATATGACATCATGAACACTGAGGTATCGACGGAACGCAGGAATGCCAGCCCGTATGTGGTCATCGAATGCCCTGAGAAGATACCCTGCGATCCCTGTGTCGATGCCTGTCCCAATGGTGCGATAGCAATGCCCGGATCGATCATCGAACTGCCGCAGATCGATTACGAAAAATGCACCGGTTGTCTCGTCTGCATCCCCCGGTGTCCGGGCCTGGCCATATTCGTCGTCGACGAACGGCCAAAAGACCACTCACTCGTCTACATACCGTACGAGTTCCTGCCCAGGCCCAAAAACGGCGATACGGCAAAAGGGCTTGACCGGGAAGGTAGAGAGAGATGTGATGTAACGGTCGTTAAGGTCATCGACGCCAAGAAATTCGACCGTTGCGCGATCGTCGGTTTTTCGGTACCAAAGGAAATGGTTCACGAAATCAGGGCGATCCGGATTACCGAGTAACTTTTTGCATTTAATTTGTGTCTAAATAGTGAGGTGAAACGATGACGAAAAGGATCTTATCTTTAATGTTTGTGATGCTTATCTGTGCCTTTGCTGGTGAATATCTGGTGGATGTTGAGCTCACAGCAGGGAGACTTTCCAGCCTTGCACGAACAGGTGTTAGAATTCTTGCCGAATTGGAAAACTCCGCCGTTGTCTTGCTCGATGATGTTGATTTCGAGCGCATTTCCACGTTCAAGTACCGAATTATCGATACGCCGTCAGTAACGGACGGATACTACATTGTGCGGCCGATGAAAGGCGGAATCGACCTGACGCTATTCGGTGATATTCTCACCCGCGATGGTGATGATTACGTCATTAAAATTCACACCGACATGTTGGAATCACTCATCGATCAAAGAGTGATGCTAAAGCGTATGTCATTTACGCCCATGGTTATCCGGAGTGGAACTGAATTTCCCCCCGTGCGTTACAACCAAACTGTCGCTGACATCGTGAGCCTTATCAGCGCCGACAGCATATTGGCGAATGTCCAGAGGCTCCAGGATTTCCGAACGAGACTTTCGACCCATGATTCGTGCATGGCAGCGGCAAATTGGATCCGCGACAAATTCCTTGCTATTGGCTGCGATTCGGTCTATTTTCAGTATCATACGACCGGGCATGCGCCCAATGTGATTGCGATCAAGGACGGAACAGTCTATCCCGATTCGATATACGGAATCATCTGCGGCCACTTCGACTCGTTTGCCTTCAACTCCCCAGAGCTTGCCCCCGGTGCCGACGACAATGCAAGTGGAACCTCGGCCGTGATCGAAGCAGCACGCGTCATGCATAACTACGATTTCGAATACTCAGTCCGATACATTGCATTCTCAGGGGAAGAGATGGGTCTATACGGAAGCGAATACTACGCCGAGAATGCCCGCTCACAGGGCGACAGCATTATCGGGGTCATCAACGGCGACATGATCGGGTACGTTGACTTGCAGCCGGAGTCACTCGAGGTCATTGCCAAACCAACGAACCCCGCGTGCGGACCCTTTGCAGACTTCTTCACAGCTGTCGCCGATACCTATACGACGCTCGAGACGACCATCCAACTGTCAACGACGATGATCTACTCAGACCACTCGCCCTTCTGGAATCAAGGTTATGTGGCGCTGTGTAACATCGAGGACTGGCCGACCAATACTCCCTACGTTCACACACCCGGTGATTCCATTGGAGCGGGATTTAACGATCTTGCATTCTGCACCGATGCGACCAGAGCGGAAATCGCGGCGTTGGCTGTACTGGCAATCCCTGTCGGCACCGGTATCGATGAGGTAATAGCCGCTGGGTCGGAAAACATCGGTGTAATGATACGGCCGGCCGTCGGGAGAGCCTTTTTTACGATCTCCTTTACGGCCCAAACCTCTGATCCTGCCAGCTTGACGATTCATGACGTTACCGGCCGCGTCGTCAGGAATATATCTCTACCGCTATCAGAGATAGGTCAACAGGTATCAGTTCTGTGGGATGGCACTGACAACACTGACAAACAACTTCCGGCGGGTATCTACCTTGTCACGGTAGCAGACAGAACACTTTCGAAGACAGCAAAGTTAGTGATGCTGCGGTAGGTAACAGTCGTAACTGATCGTGTGCAAGATAAGATAGAAGGTTAAGAGAGATCTTCTTCGATCCACTTCTTGATCTCGCCTTTTGTCGGGATTCTTCCTGAACATTTGACCTTGCCATTGATTACAAGGCCCGGAGTGGTCATGATCTTATATTCCATTATCCTTTTCATGTCCTTAACTTTCTGAACGTCGGCGGCGACGTCCAGTTCGGCAAGCACATCGATCGTCCTCTTTGCTACTTCATCGCATCTTGGACAACCAGGACCCAAAATCCTTATCTCCACATTACCTCCTATCTCAAATGCCAACATGTCATCATGACGTCATGATTAAATAAAAGCCGCCAAGGATGACCAGAACGCCGCATATCTTCTTAACGATCATAACCCCTTTTGATCTATCGGTCCAGTGCAAATAACGGTTCACGGTTTCGGTCAGTGTACCGGCCAGCACTACTATCGAGCAATGTCCAACACCATATGCCAACAGCAGGCCAATTGCCGAGAGCAATTCCCTGGCAGCGACCTTGAAGACAACACCCAGCACAGGTGCCATAAAGGCAAAAGTGCACGGGCCCAGGGCCAGACCAAAGACCAGCCCTATGGTCAATGCGCCGATCAACCCCTTACTTCTCACGTGCCTGGTAACCGACCCTGACCACGGTAACGGAATGAGATCAAGAAGGTGCAAACCAATAATGAAAAATATGCCGGCAACAATAAAATTGCCGGAGGCGCCGATATCGCCCAGCATGCGTCCGGCAATGGCAGTGATCAAACCAACCAGTGCTATGGTTATCAGAATTCCCGAAGCAAAAAGCGAGGAAATCCAGAATGCTTTTCTTACCGATATCTGTCCCTGGTCGTCAACGTAACCAACAATCAAGGGTATGCTGGCGAGATGGCAGGGGCTCAGAATAACACTGAGGATACCCCAGATGAAAGATGCACCAAGGGCAATGAAAAAATCACCTTCTATTGCCTTCGTCAACGTAGTAAACAACTGCACCATCATTCCATGCCCATTTCTTTAAGCTGTAGAAGAATTTCTTCCTCGGACATGAAACCCTGGTGTCTGAAGACTTCGTCACCGTTGGAATCGAAAAATATCTGCGTGGGAATCAGCGTGATCTTGTATTCCCGCGACAGAGTGCTGTATTTACGAATGTCAATGATGAGGACCGATGCTTTCCCCTCAAGTTCGTGCTCTAATCTCTCCAAAATGGGCAACATCATTTTGCACGGTATGCACGTACTACGGCCAAAGTCTGCAACTACTGGCAGACCCTTCTTCATTGCATTCTCGAGTGGATCTGCTGCCGCAGCATGAGCAGAGTCCTTAGTGCCCTTAGCGGAAATATCGCTTGATGGTCCTGCGGGGACTGATACACTTTCGGATATCGCCCTCTGTAATTGAATATGACTGCCGGCAACAGAATCCTCTACGACGCCCACCGTATCCATCGCGAGGTCATTCTCGCTGTTCTTGATCCCATTTGCGATTGCATAAGTAGCAACCAAGGCAATCAGAACCACAGGTAGCCACGCAATATGACGCCAGAACACAACTCGCCTTATTTTCATCAACGCCTCCTCAATGCCAATGCTTTGCATTCTTCCTCATCGTATTCATCATTGCCGGTAGTCCTCATGACTTGAAAAACCACTTTGTTCTCTTGCATAACCAGACTATGAATAGCATGATCGGAACCTCGGTCAGAACCCCGGCAACCGTCGCAAGTGCAGCACCGGATCTCACTCCAAAAAGTGTAGCCGCAACCGCAATGGCGACCTCAAAATGATTACTGCCCGCAATGATCGCACTCGGTGCCGCGTCTTCATAACCGATTCCCACGATTTTGGCGACAAGATAAGTGAGGACAAAGACCACGATGATATTCGCAAAGATACCGACCGTGATCATAGCAATGGCACCGGGCAGGCTGACGATGACATATCCCTGGAACGCAAAGAGAAGGACGAGGGTGACCAAGAGAGCGATCACCGACACGGTTTTAAGGGGGGCGACCACACGTCCATTGAACCAACCCAGTCCTTTCTTCTTTATACTGATTGAACGGGTGAGATAGCCGGCAGCTAATGGAACACAGATATAAATTAAAACGGAAAATGCGATCGTCGCCCACGGTATGGGTATGCCGGACACACCAAGTAGAAATCCGGCCAACGGCGCATACAGGACAACCATTGACAGCGAATTGACCGCACACATGACCAATGTATGAGCCATATTCCCTTCCGCAAGGTAAGACCACATAAGAACCATCGCTGTGCACGGTGCGACACCGAGCAATATCATGCCCGCACGGTACTCCAGTGCGATATCGGGCGGCAGTAGATTCTTGAAGACAACACTGAGAAACAACCAGGCGAAGAAAGCCATGGTAAACGGTTTAATGGCCCAGTTTGCGATCAGCGTCGTGGCGATGGGTTTTGGTGCCTTACCTGCAGTGAGAACGCGTCGGAAATCGATCTGCACCATGATCGGATAAATCACCCAGAATAGACAGACGGCGATCGGTATTGACACCTTGGCAATCTCAAGTCTGCTCAACGTGATGCTCAAACGAGGGAATAATCTACCCATGGCAATGCCGGCTAAAATACAAAGAAATACCCATAGAGTGAGATATTTCTCCCACAAACCAAGGCCCCTGGTCTTTTCACTATTTTCCATTACCTACTACCCTTCCTCCCAGCGCTTTTGTATCGTTTCATCCATCTCGATCCAATTTTTAGAATAAGAACCCATGGCACCAACCACTTAGAGTCGACATCACGATAACCAAAATAACAAAGACGACCGTTTTTTTCGTACCCATGATACCGCGGATCACGAGCATATTGGGCAGACTCAATGCCGGCCCAGCCAGAAGCAGCGCCAGTGCCGGCCCCTTACCCATACCGCTCCCCAGAAGCCCCTGGAGTATCGGCACTTCGGTGAGCGTAGCAAAGTACATGAATGCACCGGCGATCGAAGCAAATAAGTTGGCAAATAGTGAATTGCCGCCGACCGACATCGCCACAAGACGTGAAGGAATGATACCGGCATCAGTGTTTGGCCGACCGAGCAGAAACCCGGCGATCAGAACCCCGGCAAAGAGCAGCGGCAGGATCTGTCTGGCAAATGTCCATGTTGAAAACATCCAATCATTTATCTCATTCCTTCTGAACCAAGAAAATAATATGACGAACAAGACGATGAGCATTGCGGCGGTCAAGTACCAGTGGACACTGTAGACCGTATACCAAAGCCCGACGGCCTCGCTCGGTTTTGCCCAGGCTGAAAAGATCAAAACTAGAATGAGAATAAGAAAATACAAAGCATTCTGACCGAGCGATCGTGATTTACCTGCAAGTGGTTCGGTTGTGATAAGATCCTCATGGTCTTTCTTCTTGTCTCTAAAGAAGATCGACATCAAAAGACCGATGATTACCGAGAACGCTATCGCGCCGATCGCGCGCGCAAGACCTAACCCAGGACCGAGGACCCGCGCCGTAAGGATTATCGCAAGAATGTTTATTGCCGGTCCGGCATATAGGAATGCTGCAGCAGGTCCGATACCAGCACCTCTCGTATATATCCCGGCAAACATCGGTAAAACCGTACACGAACAGACCGCAAGTATGCTCCCGGATACCGATGCAACGCCATAGGCAAGCACCTTATTTGCCTTAGCACCGAAGTACTTGATGACCGCTTCTTTGGAAATGAAGCTGCTTATTGCTCCGGCAA
>CP070795.1:352327-361895 GCA_020343455.1 Caldifarciminota bacterium | reverse complement strand
GGCAATTCATCTGAATCACCATAGATCGATGACGATGAAGCATATATCACCCGTCTCACCTTATTCACTTTGCATGCCTCCAGCAGGTTAAGAGTGCCGGTAATATTCACGTCATTTGTCGTGTTAGGTGCTTTGACTGAACGGATCACAGAGGGCAGCGCGGCTTCATGGAAAACGATCTCAATGCCCTTTGTGGCTTCGAGAATGAGAGCAAAGTCCCTTAAATCACCCTCAAAAACTTCGAGCCTGCGGCTCGGAACGGCTCCTGTAGAGCGGTTAAGGCTCGCTTCGTGCGAGCGGGCAGAAGCGCTACGCGCGGCATTGACATAATCTCCCTGCAGATCAGCAAGGTTTTCGCGTTTGCCGGTGGAGAAGTTGTCAAAGACGCGGACGTATGCGCCTTCCTTGAGAAGGCGGCGGACAAGATTACAGCCAATGAAACCGGCTCCGCCGGTTACCAATACATGCTTACCACTCAAATATGTAGTCATGTCACTTCGCTCCTGCAGTCACATTTCATTGACGACACGCAGGCTCTAACGACGGTCATTTGAAATGCACTTGCCTTAATCAGTGGCGGCCAACGCTGTCGTAGGTGAAGCCGAGCTTGCGTACTTTCGTCGGATCGTAAAGGTTTCTCAGGTCAAGCAGGATCGGCGATTCGAGCAGTTCCTTTATCTTCTCCAGGTCGAGGTTACGGAATTGATTCCACTCGGTCGCGACGACAAGCGCATCGCATCCCTGAGCCGTTTCGTACTCATCCTTGCAGTAGATTATATCGGGAAGTACTTTCTTAACGTTATCCATGGCAAGCGGATCGAAACATCTTACCTTCGCGCCATGCTTGACGAACAACGTAATGATCTTCACGGCTGGCGACTCGCGGATATCGTCCGTATTCTGCTTAAAGGACAAACCCAGCACACCTATTGTCTTACCCTCGAAATCCTTGAGCGCGCGCCGCGCCTTCTCGACCATTACATCGACCTGGTGCTCGTTCGCCTCGATGACGGCGTTAAGAATCTTAAAATCGTACCCCTTGCCCATAACGAAACTCCGTAAGGCATAGGTATCTTTGGGAAGGCACGAACCGCCATAACCCGGTCCCGGATGAAGGAACTTGGGGCCGATACGCTTATCCAGACCCATTGCCTTAGCCACGGAATGGATATCTGCACCTACCATCTCACATAGATTTGCCATCTCATTTATGTATGTGATCTTTGTCGCAAGGAAACAGTTGCATGCATATTTTATTGTTTCGGCAGTCTCGATAGTCGTGATGATGAAGGGCGTTTCTATGAGGTAAAGCGGGCGATATATCTCCTTCATCACCGCAATAGCGCTCTCGCTATCCGCCCCAATTACCACCTTATCAGGATGCATGAAATCGTACACAGCAGACCCCTCCCTCAAGAATTCAGGATTTGACACTATGTCAAATGAATGCGTAGTGTTGTTCATATGTATTATTCTACCGATTCTCCTGACTGTACCCATTGGAACGGTGCTCTTTATAACGACCACCTTATGCCCATTCATATAGGCCGCAATTTCCTCAGCTACCTTCTCAATGTCCTTGAGGTTCGCAGAGCCATCATCATCCGAGGGTGTACCAACTGCCACGAAAATGACTGATGCTTCCTGGACTGCCTTCTTGACCTCGACCGTGAATGAAAGTCTCCCTGCCTCCATATTCCTTCCAATGATATCATCAAGTCGAGGCTCGCATATCGGAGTGCAACCGGAATTAAGCAGTGCAATCTTTGCCGAGTCCTTGTCCACACAAACGACATCAAGCCCGAAATCAGCCAAACAGACGCCAGTAACGAGACCAACATATCCAGTTCCAATAACACAGATTTTCATGCTTCAATGCCTCCTTGTCTTTTCAAGATGTTTTCTCCAGTTACCATGACAACAGTGTGATTCAACTATCTAATTCCGAAATTTTAATATCAAAACTCAAAAACTACAACGAAGACATTAGATACTAGATCCAAGACACTAGATTCCCTCCGTCGATTTGCTATTTCGTTACACTGAATTTTGCAATCAAATCGAAGATTCTAACGAAATTCGTGAAGATGCCTCATAGAATTCTTCATCGCGGTCCTTCCCGCAATGGCACTGACGACTGGGACAGGCACCTGACTGAGCCAATCCCTGTGCGGGGTCTCAATGACGAAACTATAAACAACGCATAGGGCATGGAGCATAGAGCATAGCGTTTTGCAATGAAGCTAGTACAGTCATGCTTCCTCTTTGTAGTACCTGCTATAATACCGGTGATAGTGATAATAATAATATGAGCCGGGTGTGCGGGGGACGCTGTTCATTACCAACCCGATTATGCTGGATTGTGCGGTTTTAAGCACATCCTGAGCATTTTGCAGTTCCTTTATGTTTGTCCTGCCGTAGCGGATCGCCATCAAAACTCCATCAGTATAATTAGCAATGTACGCAGCGTCGGCAAAGAGCAGTATTGGCACGCCGTCAACTATGACATAGTCGTACTCGCTTACCAAATCACTGAGAACAGCCTTCATTCTGTCAGATTCCAGGAAAACAAAAGGATTCGGTGGTACTGCTCCCACTGGCAGCATTTGAATCTCGAATTGAGAACTCTTGTGCGTTGCCTTATCACTATGCGAATCGACGTCGTCGACACTTGATGACAAAGCCATTTCGAAATTCGAATTTCGAATTGCGGAATCTGCAGAATCGCTATTTGGCGCATCGTGATCAGCTTGAGGGATGAACGGGGTGAGAACGTCGCTGAGTTGGGCTTCGCCCTTAAGTACGTCAAAAAGACCCGGTTTCTTCCTGAATTTGGCTAAATCGGTCAGATTTCCGGTCTTTTTTCGGAAATCAGTATCTACCAGGACAACTTTCTTGCCCAATGCAGCAAGCACGATTCCCATATTCAAAGCAACGAAGGTCTTCCCCTCTTCGGGTCCCGGTGATGTAACGTAGACTGCACGGTAGCGCTTCTCCGGATGGGCAAAATCGAGGTTCATCGACAGTTTCCTGAATGCTTCAAATTCCGGCGCTGAAATGTCGCTGCCGATGACAATCAGATCGTCGCGCCGGTTATTGCGCCGGGGCAGGAAATCCTGCAAAAACGACCCGAAATGCTGCCAGATATTGACCTTTGTATCTTCAACCTCATTCTCACCGATCACCGGAATCGATGCAAAAATCGGCAATCCTGTCTCCCCTGTCACCTTGTCGGGGTCCTTCACAGTGTTGTCGATGTATTCGGCAATGAATATGCCGAAACCGCCGGCCAGAGTAGCGATGACGACCGAAAGAAACAGGATGAGTAATGGTCTCCTTGGGTTGACCGGCGCAGTCGCCGCAATTGGTGGGTTGATTACCTTTAGATCCGAGGTCACGGCGGCTTCCTGCACCCTGGTCTCCTCAAGTTTCTCGGCAAAGAACGTATATAGTTTTTCGGCAGTCTCCTTATCCCGCTCGAGCCTTGCCAGACTGATCTCGTCATCGGGTACGTTCTTCAGTCTTCCCTGGAGGCTCATTATCTGGTTGTCCACGCTCGCGATTTCATTCTTGATCGTCGGAATTCGTTTAGTAATTTCGACTTGCATTTGTTCTTTAAGCCCACCCAATTTCGCTCTTATTTCCATAACTTTTGGGTGATTGCTCGAGTATTCTCTCAGTCTGCTCTTGAGCTCTGCTTCGGCATCGAGTAACTGGCCGTAGAAGTCTTGGAGCACGTTGGATGATACCAGGACGCCAGCAAAATTCGGTATCTCGTCCGCTGCCTCCGTGCTCTTTGACAGGTATTCACCGAGTTGTATCAATATCTTCTGTTCGATCTCCAGCCGGTTCTTTGCCGTCTCAAGGGTAGAAACCTGGTTGATCAGAGCCTGGGTCGAAGCCCTTAGATCGGCTATCTTCTTTTCCTCCTTGAACAGACGCATCTGCTCTTCGATCTCGGTCAACTTGCTCTGGTATAGAACCATCTGGGAATCGATGAACAGCTTGGACTGGGTAAATTGCTGCGACTTCTCGCTCTTATCCTGAATGATCAGCTGTTCGGAAAGGGCATCGGCGATCCTCAACGCGTCGTCCCGGTTGGACCAGTGGACATCGATCCTGAGAATTCCGATAAGGTTCATACCGGGGAATATTGACTTCGCGTTCAGACGCTTCTTCGATGCGCCTTCGCCCGAAAATGGTACCTTCTCTGTCCCGAATTCCTGTTCAACCTTATCCGCCTCGAGCACTGTGATGGCGAGAGAATTGCGGAGGGCGAGCGCCATGCGCTCTTTCGGGTAGATTGTTATCTCAAATGACTTTGATTCAGCTACAGGTCGCAACTTCGTAACCCTCAACTCATAGAAACCAAGGTCGACAAAACGGCCGAGATCACCTCCACCTATTTTGTCGCCATTCAGGTAGAGCGTAAACCTGCTGTCAAGGATCCTCAATTTCAGAGGACCTATAGATTTTGCAAAATCCTTCTTTACCCTCGCTTCAACCTTGATGTCGGAGACACCGTTCTTCGCATGAACATACAACCCCAGGGCGTCGGCTACTTTCTCCGCGAGATTGACGCTCAATAGACTGGCAATCACCCGCTGCGTGACCGACCCGATCTGAACAGTAGGCGTCTCCGTAACGCCCGGCGGAAAGAGACCCTCGACCGGCTGCTCTTTTGTGATGCCGATATCGAACGTCGCCCGGTACAGCGGTGTGAACGGCCGGGCGAATTGAGCGATTATGATACCCAGGAAGATCGGAACGGCAATGTAAACGAACAGATTCTTCCGGCGAAGGAAGACGTTTACGAGCTCCCGGAAATCGACCGCTTCGTCACGCGGGGCAGTGCGCTGCATTTCAGGGTTCTTCATACGCACGCCTTCATAACAGAGTCTCCGATATTCCATAATCTATACGTACCAGAATCCGCTGAAGACACATCCGCTAAAGCGGATTGAATATACACCCGCCAAAGGCGGGTTGAAGACACGTCCGCCGAGGTCGGACTGAAGTCATGTCTTCGACTGTTAATGCATAAACATTCAGAAACGTCGTTCATTTTTCTCCATATTCCAAGGTTCGTCCCGCTGTTTTTCTTGTTCGACGTCGCGTTACTGCGATTAAATTCGTCAATTTAACAGCAATTACATGACACTTCTTCTGTAATCGATCATACACTGCTTTATCAATATAGCCAATGTTCTTTGCCTCAATGATGTGATTATTGCACTCTTCTGCACTACCGTTGGCGATGTTATAGAAGGATATTTTCTCTTTTGGAAAAATGCGACCCCAACCTTCCGCTATGTTTGCAGGTATTGAGCGCGCAGCCCGCAATAGATTGTCCGATAGCGAAAATCTTTCTTCACGTGGAAAATTTCTGACTAGATTATAGATATCACTTGAGAACTCTGATGCAAGTTGCCAAACGACCAAATCTTTAAAACTCCTTATCTTGTTCCTCATCTTCTCTTCAGCCACAGCATGTCTTCAGCCGAAGGCGTGTCTGCAACGAAGTGTGCCTTCAGCGCAGCGTGTCTGCCATACCGCGCGCAGCGCCCAAACCGACCGTAGGTCCAAGACCTTTTCCTTCAATCTTCTTTGCTCCGGTTCACAGAAATGCGCTATGCTCTTTGCTCTATGCAAGGTTGTCGAATTGGTCAATTCGACAACCTATCGTACGTAACGTAGAGATTCAGTATCGTGACGGCAAGAGTGAGGGTCGAAAGGACAACACTCCAGTTGATCGTGAACTTCTTTGGCACGTAAACCCAGTCACCTGATTTCAACTCGTAGTTCTTGGCCATTTGGCCCTTGTCCAAAATCCCACCAAGATCAACAGTCTCTACGATCATGAGTGCCGGTTCCACGGGCTGAAGCCTGGCAACCCGCACCTTCCCCAGATGTGCATTGGGTGTCGGTCCACCGGCGAGTGCTACATAATCGCTCACGCGCAGTCCGCGCTGATATTCGACCGCGCCCTGACGCAGGACTTCACCGAATACAGAAACATAGGGTATGGTCGGGCTTTTCAGGATAATAGAAACGACCGGATGTGTGAAGTACTTTTTCAAAGCCGAAGCTAACAATAGCGCGGCATCTTCCGTGGACAGACCGGCAACCTTCACCTCGCCGATCAGAGGAAACGAGATGGTGCCATTGTGCATGACCATGAGCGTTCGTGACAATTCCTCTTCGCCGAGTATGACGATCTCGAGTACGTCGCCAGGCTCGATCGTATAACCTTCTTCAGCTCTCTCAGTCTGGGTGCACAGAATATTTACTAGATCAACATTGGATCCAAACACAAACGAAAATATCGATAATAGTACGATCATTCTTCTCATGCTGCCTCCCTTCGCAAGTTTACCCAACTACTCATGGAAGTCAACCGATTCCGTGAGAACCCCTCATCCCGTCAATCTTCGGGACATTGAATTTCTCAACTTCTGCAATTCACCCCTTCTCAGCAAAGCGCTGCGCTCCATGCCCTTTGCCCTATGCATTATCGTTCAGGTTTCGTCACCGTGCAGCAGATTATAAGCATCTTTATCTTGCGAGACCAGAACGTTGAACAGTTCACCGAGCAGTTCGGTATTATCCGCTTCATTAACATAAAGGTGAGCCATCATTTCTCGAAACCGCAGAAGCTCGTATCTTTCACCATGAGCATTGCACAGACTCACGGTGAGATCCAATAGCTCGAATGCCCTATCATAAGCATTTCGAGCCTCCGCGGCGTCGTTTGCGATCAACATACTCCTGGCACGCTGCAATTCACTGGCAACGGACAGAATTCGCTGAGCCCGTACGAATTCATGCCAGTGCGCGGCAATTGCTGTATGGTATTTTAACGGATACATTTATTCAGTGATCAGCTGGGAGACTATCCTGGAAATCTTTGCTCGTGTATCCGGATCTATGATAGTCATGCTGCGGTTATCCATGGATGGCCTGACATTGATGGGAGCGGTGTATTCAATCCAATCTCCTCTCTTCTTGCCCAAAAACAGGTTGACTCCCCACACGTCCTCCTGCTGACTTCCTTCGGTGAGCAACCTGCTTTCCAGATCGGCATGCAATTCTGCATCGAGCGCGATGATCCCCTTTCGTACATCAACCACGGCCTTGATCATGGAACCGAAGAAAGCACTATGTTCCTTGATGATGATGTCTTTGCGGGTTGGCTGATCAATCAATATCATAAAGTAGAATTCTTACATGCAAATTTCATCCGATATCCAGATTTTCTGCTCCGCTCACTATGCATCCTGCATCCTGTATATTGAATCGATATTTCTGCAATTTGAGATTGCATATCATTTTAGAATGAAGAATTCCACCCGCCGGTTTTTGGCACGTCCTTCTTCCGTAGTATTTGAAGAAACAGGCCGGTCTTCGCCATAGCCTACAGGAACCAAGCGCTCGGAGGAGATTTCGTGTACTTCAACGAGATAGTCGCGCACCGCGTTAGCGCGCATATAGGAGAGCCCGAGGTTGTATTCCGGTGCACCGATCGCATCGGTATGGCCCTGAATCTCGACCCTGATATTCGGGTGGTTCATGACGATCGCAGCGGCTTCGTCGATCACCGGGTATGACTCGGGCAGGATCGTCGCTTTATTGTATTCGAAATTTATTCCGTACAGCACGATCACGTCATATGGTTTCAGCATCCGGATTTCAAGAACGTTCCTTGAACCTTCTTGAATTGATATCGGGTAAACGCCGGTTTCGAACCCGATCGCCTCAGCCTGTATCTTGTAGATACCCGGAGGGAGATCGCGGACATCGAAAACACCGAGCGAATCCGATTTGGTCGTGTATCCTGTTTCAAGTACCGTAATGTCAACAATGAGTGGCCTGTCCGTTTCTGCCTCCACGACTTTCCCATGGACATTACCCGGAGGAACTGGCTCGGGCTGCATATCGAATTCGTGATATGCTGTCTTGCCGCTGCGCACTTTTATCCTACGCCAAACCGTCTGATAACCGGAAGCATAGGCATACACCTCGTACGCACCAGCATCCAGCGGAGAGAAACTAAATATGCCTGCACCGGGATTGGTCACGACACGCGCCGTGGAGTCATCCACGATGCCAACCTCTGCTGACATAGGGTTTCCATACTCATCGACGACCTTGCCCGCGATGGCGCCTGGCTTCTTCTCCCCAAAATGGTTCATGTAGGATATAGACGCTGATAATCTTGGCTTGTATTCGTCACTAGTGAATATGAACCATTCCAACTTACTCAGAGCAACATTGAACTCCACCGGCGCAAAACGATAACCCAGACCGATATTAACGTCCCGTCCATCACCTTCGATCATGAATCTGAACTCGTCGCCGATCCTCGCTTCAATGCCGGCGACCAGACCAACACCCCAGTCGCCGCCCTCTTCATGATAGAAATTTGAATTGAAATACCTCGACTGGTCGCCATAACCAACATACCTTCCTCTGGCAATGCCTACCGTCGCATCGATATCTTCTGTGATTGAATAAGTCGTCAGCAGGAATGCCGACCCGAGTTCGAACGGTTTTTCGTATTCGCCCTCGTTGTACATCATATCATCAAGCCAACCGACCGTATCACCGTGCCCCACTTCAGAGATATCGAGATCATAGGAGATCGTATGGATACCCCACGCGAAACTGAATTCGTTCATCTCGAGAAAACGGTGGCAGAAGCCCATTGCTGCGGTGAAGTTTTCGATTGTATACACGTCCAGGTACGCCTCGGCAACGTCGAATAGACCCATGGACATATGCACATTCCAGTCGGTATCCTCGCCAAAATCCTGCAGCCCGAGCGAGCCATCCAAGCCGATCCGGACTCCAAGGTGCGGCAAAATACTGGCGGTCGGAATATCAATCAAGCCGGACGTTCGATTAAAATCCGCAAAGAGCGGCAATGTACATAGACTACATATAATCAATAGCTTTTTCATATCCCTTCCTCCTTCAATGATCTACTGCGATTCATTACAAACCATTCTGCAAGAGGTTCACGGAAAATCCATATACACACGATATATTACTTGATAACCACAAATTCAACGCGACGGTTCATTAAACGCCCCTCGTTCGTATCATTGGAAGCCACAGGACTACTCTCACCATAACCTTTGGCTACCAGCCTCGCCGGGTCGATTCTTTGCTCGGACACCAGGTAAACCATTACCGAATGAGCGCGTGCTTGCGAAAGCCTGATATTGTATTCATCAGATCCCATCGAACACGTATGCCCTTGTATCTCGACGCGAATATCTGGATATTGTCTGAGCACGTCTGCTGCCTGTTCAAGAATCGGTAATGAAATAGGCCTGAGCGTTGATTTGTCAAATTCAAATTGAATTCCTTGAAGCACGAATGATATCGGTTCGAGTCTGATCAAGACATTGGTGGTCGTGTTGGCTTCGACAATCGCCGTAGCACTGCCCGGATGATATCCTATAGCCTCGGCATTCAAGGTGTACTCACTGGGTTCCAAAAACATAAAAGAAAAACCTGCTTCAATATCTGATTGAGCAACGGCATCGGTGTTTTCAACCGATAC
>CP070795.1:342626-352227 GCA_020343455.1 Caldifarciminota bacterium | reverse complement strand
GATACTCATGAGACCGATGGGTCCGCAACCCGTTACGAGTACAGTGTTACCTGTGATCTCACCGGCCAGCACCGAGTGCACGGCGTTTCCTAGTGGTTCCATGACCGACGCGAAATCCCTGGGTATTCGGCCGTCGAGCACCCAGGCGTTGGCAGCCGGCACTACGGCGTATTCTGCAAAGACGCCATCGATGTCCACTCCAAAAATGCTTCCGTTGATACATATGTGCGCGTTGCCCGTTTGGCATAGGTAACAGTGGCCGCACGCAATGTGGGTCTCCGCTGAAATGACATCGCCCTCTTTGAGGGTCTTAACGTTCGTACCGAGTTCCACGATCTCGCCGCACAGTTCGTGGCCCATCACCTTGGGTAAATTCTTAATGCGGCCCTGTGCCCATTCATTCCATTCATATATGTGCAGATCAGTGCCGCAAATCGATGTTGCCAGCACCTTGACCAACACTCCGTCCGGTTCCGGTGCGGGTATTTCCTTGTTGACGATCTCTGCACCCGGTGTCGGTCGGGTCTTTACTACGGCTTTCATCTTTGGCATTTGTCCCTGAGTCTATTATATCCAGGAAAATCAACGAGTCAAGCGAACGCTGCTGAGCAGGGTCATTGAGGGCAATTCAAGGCAATGCAGGGCGATTTAGGGAATGGCCAGGCAATGAAAGACACCTGTCTTTGCGCATTGTCAGGTGATCTTTTTCGTCAGCGCGGCCGTCTTCTGGCCGTACTTCACACATTTCTTTACGGCTTCTTCATCGGGCAATTCGATCGCAAGCGGCCCGTAGTGCTGCATTTCGGCATCGCCGACAATGATCATGCCGTGGATGAGGAGTGCGTGGATAATGCTGAATATGGTAGTTTCCCCGCCTCCACCTACCATGCCGCTCGACGTGAAAGCGCCGCCGATCTTCCCGGTGAGTTTGCCGTGGTGTTTTACACTGTCATCGAACAGTTTTTTCAACTCGGCAGCCATCTGACCATAGTAGGTTGGAGAACCGAATAACAGGGCGTCATAATCCAGAAGGTCGTCGACGTTGACCTCGGAAATATCTCTCAGGTCACACTCAACGCCTTCGTTTCTGACGCCTTTTGCTATTGCCTGGGCCATTTCCTTTGTGTGGCCGGAACGGCTGTAGTATGCGACCAGAATCTTCACATAACCTCCTCGATGATTAAATGCCTAAAGAACACTTGTGCCGTGCATTACCCTGGAGTGGCCCAACGTGCCTTGTCATTCATTGCCCCCAATTGCCCCTACGTGCCTTGTCTTGCCTTTAATTGCCCTGTCATTTATGCCTATCGTGCCCTATTTCCATTCAGGAGATATTTCTGAAGGAACAGTACCAGAGCCTGCTGATAAAAATTGCGGTTCGATTTCTTTCCGAAACCATGTCCCTCATCCTCGGCAAGCAGATACCAGACATCGACGCCGTTCCTGCGGACCGCATCGACGATCTGCTCTGCTTCGGATACCGGCACTCTAGGATCGTGCAGCCCTTGGGTAATGAACAGTGGTTTCGTGATACTACGGGCGTTTGTGAGCGGCGAGATCCGGTTGAGGAATTCTCGCATCTCTGGATCGCGCTCGTCACCGTACTCCTCGCGTCGGACGTCCCGCCGGTACTCTCCGGTATTCTGGAGGAAGGTTACAAAATTGCTGATGCCCGATGCGTCGATGCCGCACGCAAGACGGTCGCTATAGGAAACCATCGACGCTAGGGCCATGTACCCGCCGTAGGATCCACCGCCGATACTTATCCGTCTGCTGTCGAGCTGCGGTTGTTTCTCGATCCAGTTCAACAGCGCGCCGATATCCTTCACCGCATCTTCTCTCTTGTATCCATTGTCCAGCATCATGAATTCCCTTCCGTAACCGGATGATCCGCGGACGTTCGGGGCGATTACGGCAATACCCAATTCATTGCAGAAGAACTGTAGCAAGTACGAGAAATAAGGTTTTTCTTGCGACGATGGACCTCCATGGCAGTCGATCATCACGGGGAACGGCGGCTTCCATCCCTTTGGTTCGTAATAATAGAAGGGTATGGTCCTTGGTCGTGCATCAATGCTGTCGAAAGTTTCATAACGCAGGAGTTTTGGCGATACAAATGAACTTGTGTCGAGTCCACCAAGCTCGCTGTAGGTCCAGCGGAAGAACCTCTTCGCTTTAGGGTTCAGGCTGTAAACGTCGGATGGCGAGGTGGATTTGTTTACCGTGATCGCCAGTTCTGCGCCGCCGGGCTTGTATGCCAGATCAAATATCTGCGCGTCGGGCAGACTCGCTCGGTTGAGGGTGCGCGTTCGCAAATCCAAGAAATACAGTCTGCTGTAACCGTCTTCATTGCTCGTTAAAGCCAGGGTATTCCCTGAGGGATCAATCTCGATCTCTACGATATCCCACGGTATACCTTTGGTGAGTATCTCGAATTCTTCTTTATCCAGGTCATAGAAGAGCAGTTGTCTGAAATCACTGAATCTATCGGCAACGACGTATATACCATCGTTGTCCGGCGACCAGCGGGCGGTTCCATAAGCGATCTTTAGAGTGTCTCTGTGCAGCGGTACGAGTGACCGGTTTGCGATATCTAAGATGTAGTAATAAGATTCATCTGAGGAAACGTATTTCTTGACCAGAAGTTTGCGATCATCGGGCGAGAATTCAACCGGGTACCAGTAACCTCCCTCTTCGAGCACGGCCTTGAAGCTCTTTTGGCCGCTCAGGTCGCCGATGTAGATATCGTAATCGCTCCGTTTTTTTCTGTTGCTTCGGAATGAGAATCTATCGCCCTTCCGCGACCATACAATTGCGTTGTATCTTGCCCTGCCGTCACTCAACATTGAATAAGTACCTCGCACAAGATCATATTTGTAGATCTGGTCGATTTCATTGCCCGCCGAATCTTTGGTGAAGAGAAAGACTTCTCTGAGCGGGTCAGGGCATACTACACATTCACCGATGGGTTCGTTGAAGAAGGTCAACTGACGACGCATACCTTTGGGTTGCTCTATTGCATGCACCTGGTTCGTCTCGGAGAATCGAGTTTTAATGAGCATGCCCTTTCCGCCGGGCAACCAATCGAGGAATACCGCAGAGCGAAGCTGCTGGTAGGGTTGCAGGCGGAGTTCAACTGATGTCGGTATGTCGGGGATATTTTCGATCAACAGATTGCCCATCTGGTAGCGGTTTGTCTTGCTGCTGAACAGGGAAGTCGTGAGCAGGAGAACGGCGAGAGTTCTGTTCATCATAGCACAAGAAGAAGTGTGATGCTGATGATGATGCAGTATATGCCGAAGTAGTGGAATCTCCGCGCCACCAAACGGCGGAGAACGGCCAGGGCAACCAAACCGCTTGCAAAACTGCATGCCGCTCCGGCGATCAACGGCGGGATGTCGGTCAAACGCGTTAGATGTCTCAGCTCGAATAGATTTGCTCCGAGAATTGCCGGCAAGGACAGGAGGAAAGAAAAGCGGAAGGCACGCTCCGGGTGGATTCCCGAATATACGCCGGTCGAGATCGTCATCCCCGACCTGGATACACCGGGCAGAATTGAGACCATCTGGCCGATGCCGATAAACACTGAGGACCAGAAACCGATCCGTCCTTGCCGTTTGCGGACGACCCCGGTCAGCAGAACGACTGCGCCGGTCACGCCAAGTAGCACCGCGACCAGGAAGATATTGCCAAATGCACGGACGACCCAGGGTCTCAACAGTGCCCCTCCCACTGCCACCGGAACCGTCGCGACGCCTATCTTACCGAGATAAGCGAGACTTTCCCGTTCACCCTTGATTGAGCCGCGAACAAGATCCATTATCGGACCGAAGAAGAAGACGATGATCGAGACAAATGTGCCGAAGTGTAGAAATACGGCGAGGGTAACGGGTTCGGTAATGCCGAGCAGATTTTCGAGGATTGCCAGGTGGCCGGAGCTCGAGATCGGCAGAAATTCGGTGAGCCCTTGAACAAGGCCCAGAATGATTGCCTCGATCATGAGACGATCATCGCCAGAAGACCTACGGCCATCGACGCCTTTATCAGATTACTGATCAGGGGCAGAGCATGGGCGGGCGGTTTTGTGAGGAGCCGGTAAATGGTATAGAACAACAGCGGGTAAGCAGCAGCCAGAATGATTACGATATACGGGATTTTGAGTATTCCGACGATATAGGGCAAAGGGAGCAATAGACACAGAAAACCCATAAACAACGCACTCACATTGTATGCCACAACAGGCCCGGCGACGATCGGCAGTGTCCTCGCGCGCGCTGTCCGGTCACCGCTCATGTCGATCACATCCTTCACTATTTCGCGGGGCATGTGTATCAATAAAGAAAAGAGTGCTGGTATGAGGCAGGCAATATTACCTGCAACGATGCCGCCAAATATGAAGCTGAGTGCGGCGGTGGCGGACACTGTGATATTGCCAGCCGGAGTCTTCTTCAGGGTTGTCGAGTAGAGGACTAAGAGTGCGAGGGCGGTCATTACGATCAAGAATGGAAGGAGCCCGAGGAGAAGAGAACCTACCGTCGCGCTGATCAGGAATACGATCGCCATACCCCAGGCAGCGCTCGATTCTATCCGGCCAGAGGGTAGCGGTCTCTTGGGATTGTTGATGCGGTCGATCTCAATGTCTTTCAGATCGTTCATCACGTTACCGAACGCGCAGACGGCAAAACCAATGAATGCGGCAGCGGCGAGATGGACATCAAGATGTATGCCCCGTCCGATCCACGCACCGACCAACACTGAGATGAACGTGATACTACAATTAATGGGCCGTATTATCTGCAGATATACCACATCATATTCTATAAAAATAGCCTGCGAAGTCAATAAATATTGACAGAAATAAATAAATCCATATAATTTATGAAAACATGAAGAGAATTATGGCGATCGACTTCGGGAAGAAAAGGGTCGGTGTGGCGATTACGGATCCGCTGTGTACAATATCGCAGCCCTTGTTGACGATCAGACCGAAGTCGGTTAATGATTTGATACAACGACTTAAGTGTATAGCAGTCGAGAATGATGTCGGTCTGATAATCGTGGGTAACCCGATTTCCATGAAAGGCGAACCAACGGCAATGTCACGCGAAATTGAGCGTTTCACCAGGAGACTCAAACGTCACTTCGACATCAGAATCGAACTTTGGGATGAACGTTACCTGAGCAGATACGCGGTGAACAAGTTGAAGAGTACGGGCTTGAGCGTGAAAAAAGATGTGATCGATCGCGTTGCCGCATCGATAATGCTCGACGAGTACCTGCAGGCGAAGCGGGCATGAAGAAGAAACTGATCATAGCAGCCCTCCTCCTATTGTTTGTTGCCTGGTGGCAGCCATTTAACATCGGTCGAACCGAGGTTACGATTTCTGAGAATATGAATGCCCGCGAGATCGCACGGGTGTTGGCGGAGAGAGGTATTGTACGGAATGTAGACGAATTCCTGTTGTCGCTGAAGATCATGGGTCGTGAAAAACAACTGAAATCAGGTACCTATGAATTGTACAGATACAAAAGCCCGTTCTATGTGATCGGCAATCTCAGCAGCGGCGGGAGGTCTGAGATTGTTGTGACCATACCTGAGGGTTCGACAATATATGAAACGGCCCAGATCCTGGCGAACCACGGACTTGTGGACTCCAGTCGTTTCATAAACCTCTGTCAGAGCGAGAAGATGATCAGTGAATCCGGTGTGGGTGGGTCTTCGCTGGAGGGTTATCTCTTCCCCGATACGTATTCTTTGAGCAGCCTGCAGAGCGAAGAATCGATCATTGGAATGATGTTGAAGAATTTCAGAAAACGCACGGCCGGATTTCATGCTGGCGACCGCGATTCCCTGCACCAGGTGGTAATCCTGGCATCGATCGTTGAAAGGGAGGCAAAGTATGAGGATGAGAGGCCGATCATTGCCCGCGTGTTCGTCAACCGCTTGAAGGCAAAGCGCCCACTCGAATCGTGCGCAACGATATTCTATATCAAGAAGACAACAGGGACCTATATTCCTAACCACAAACTCACCGATCGTGATCTCTTGATCGACTCTCCTTTCAACACCTATGTGCATCTTGGATTGCCTCCTGGCCCGATATGTTCACCCGGTGAAAGTTCGATAAACGCTGCGGTGACCCCGGCAGATGTCGACTTTCTGTACTTTGTAGCTAAGGGTGACGGGCGCCATCATTTCTCGCGGACCTACCGGGAGCATGCCGCGGCAAAGGACCGTTATCAATGAACGACGAGATAGTACAGGACAGCGTAATACGTGAAACACCGTATTACGAGAAATTGCACGCTACATACCGCGACAGTGTGAATTTTACACGTTATTTCACGATACTCAAGCGGATTACGCGGCGTGATCCGCTAATCGAAAAACTCGAGCATAATCAGGGCAAGGAGCTTGTCTATCTGGGTCGCCGCATATTCACCTTGCAGGACGATTTTGTGTCCAATTATTTGAAATTCCTGGATGACGAATCGAATATCGACGCATGGGAGAGTTTTTTTGAGCGGTACAGTAAACACATATTTGACATATATCAGGATTTTGTCAGCGATAAAAGCGCCAACATTGTGATATTCGAGATCGCAAACCGTAAACTGCTCCGTGATATAATCACGAGAAAACTGCTTACGGAATCGATCGAGAAGAAGGCATTGATATCAGAGAGATGTGGCGCTGTAGTCAACCAGTTGTTCAATTACATTAGGAACTCGCTTACCAGGCGTGCGGTGGTTGTCGACAATGTGATAATTGATTCATACGAACATATTCCGTTTGTGCCTAAAGGCAATCATGTTGAGACGTTGCGCGTTTTGGGTCCGAGTTTCCTCAAGAAAGGTTTGCCCGAGCAGGTGTTTGGCGCAATAATGAAAAGTGTGGTTCATCAATACTACACAGATGAGATGAAGAAAATTCTCGAGGTGATAAATAACCTGCCGTCGTTAAGCAGGAAATCGCTGGAAGATGCATTCAAGTCGCGTTTCTTCTTCCCGGACGATAAGGCGTTGACGGTTATTGTCGAGACCCTCCAGATGCGGGGTCGCAAACTAATGGTTGATGTAACGGAGAAGAAACGTGGTATCAGTGAGAGGATGCAGAACATACGGAGGAAGATCTCTGAGACAACGAACATCATGAGCGACAGCTTGATCAGTCTTGCCGAGGATTTCTCGACCGAGGAGGCAATCGAGAACATGGTCAAACGATTGCACCGCACCGTCATCGGTAACGCCTATGACCTGAAAATCCTCAAATGGGAGTATCAGGAGTGCGTTGAAAAAGAGAACAATTTAAAAGAGGTCGTACGGTACAAACCATCGGATATCGGCAGCCTTATCACCAGGGGAGAGTGGGATCCATACATCATGCAGGTTCTTCACAAGGCCGGTAAGGTTGACGGTGATCGGCTGCAACTCGTACTCAGCGATGCGATCAATGACATCAAGAATGATCAGGTGGCACAGCAGGTCATGAACAAGTATCGAATGCCTGCTCTGCTCAAGGAGAAGTATGATCACCTTCAGATCATGGAAAGGTACAACGTTGTTGTTGATGAGATAATCGCGCCGTTGGTCAAGTGCATCATGCTTGAGGAGCTCGTTGACTATTACCCTAAACTATCTGATATGGTGACGGCCGAAGGGATCCGTTTCCTGGGAGAAGAGGCGATATCCGGCCGTGTTTCGATGATCGAAAAAGATGTAAATATCGTTACGTCCGAGGCGGCGGATGGAACCGCAAACACGGCGCGCTACAAGAATATGGTATCGGTACTTGTGTATGATGTACGCGGGTCAACCTTCATGGGCGCCAAGCTAAAGAACGCTGAGAAGGAAAGTGCGATAAGGAACTTGTTTCAGGAGTCGATGCTGTATGTTGCCGAGAAGTACGGCGGGATTCCGGTTAAAGACACGGGAGACGGGGGGGTCATATTTTTCGCGAAGAACCATTACGATATCAAGGCGGAAAAGACATTGCTTCCCGAACCTGGTAACATGCTTTCATCGTTGCGGTGTGCCATTGAAATGGTACAGGAGGCCAAGCTGTTTGTCCAGAGAAACATACATCGGTACCAGGATTGGTTCCGTGAGGCAGAAGAGCGTGAGATAAATTTTGAGGGTGCCACGTATGCAAAGTTGCCGCCGACATACCAGGCGATTTTCCAAGTAGGTATCGGAATCGCATCAGGGCATTATCCACGCGAAGTGTATCTCGAAAAGAATGCATTTGGCGAACATGATTTGACGGGGATGCTGGTGAGAGAGGCGAATCTCTATTCTACGGTCAAGGCAAAGGGCAAATCCACGGTGATATGTGACGACGCAACGGTGTATAACACTCTTCTAAATGTCGACCGCTTCTCATTCCTGAGCGAAGCAGGGCTTCGTATCGACCCGGTGCAATTGAATATCCAGCAGGGGCTCGAGTACTGGATCAAGCAGCGGATCACGCGGAAGGGTTTTATTCTCGATCTCCATAAGATATTCGTTGCTAAATTCGGGCGCGAAATGGCGGACACGGAGAAATTGAAGATCGTACTCGATGATAACGATATTGTGATCGACGAAAGTAGTGATGTGCAACTCGACAAGGTTGAGCGTACCAAACTGCTTTTTGAAATATACACGGAGGCTGCGAGATGAATAAGCACAGCGTGAGTGCTATACAGGATTATATCGAAGAGCAGAGTAGTTATTTCAATTTGGTCACGCAAAGATTCTTAAGTGAGGAAAGATACAAAGAGAGTCTTTCATCGATCGAACAGGGAATGGCGTGTCTTGGGCTCTCAAAAGATACGATAAAAGTCTTCCAGAAGCGCAGCAGTTTTATCATCGAGTTAGGGCATAAATTGACCGAATACGAAGGTTATGAATTGCCGTTGTTCATCGGGCACAAGAAAATGGGTATGCCGATTCCCTCGGCGCTGTCCGAAAAATGTCCGCAAGAAATCGTTAGGCTGATCGAACGATCAACGAACCGAAAGACTGTGAGTGATTACGGAAAAGAACTGCAGCAATTCTCGCTGGCTCCGGATATATTCCTGGCCGTGCACAAGTGTATGATGGCTTCGAGGGTGGAGACGTTATTGCCCGATCTGCTCTCGGACATCGAACGGATGGGTTTTGCCAGCGTAAAGGATGGGGTCGAGAAGATCTCGCCGATTTATCTCAATTACCTGTCGTCTGCTTCTATTGCCAAGTTGTTGAGAAAACTTGCCAGTATGCTGCGTGACGTGAAGACTAAATCAGAGGAAGAACTCAAGAATATAGAACTATACTCGACGAGGATAAAAGAGCAATTGGAGGGTTTGTATCTCGAAACCTGTGATGGGTTGCGCAAAGTAATCGAGAATGACGTTGTGCAGGGCGCCGATACGAATGTCATCACGCAGAAAGTTTCAAACCTCTTCTCAAGGTTGGACCGTTTGTTCTTGGGAAATATATATCACCTCAAGGATTATCAGAGAAGGAAAGGCGAAATACTCGGGAGTCTGAAGCAGGAGGAGGACCTGAAGCATTATGCAGAGCAGCGCTCCATGGAATTGACCAAGCCGCTTAGCGAGATCTATCACGAATATATGTA
>CP070795.1:332878-342526 GCA_020343455.1 Caldifarciminota bacterium | reverse complement strand
CGCAGGCAAAGAGCCCACGCATCTTCGATCTTGTTCATAAGTTCCATACCATGCGAGCAGAAAACCCTGTTCTCATCGCGCAAGACGACCCGGTCCGCAATAGTGCCGATGCATACGATCGGGAAGAAATTCTTCTTGAGACTGTAGAATTCGTTTGCATTCATCCTGAAAAACTCACCGTACAAGAATTGGGCGAGTTTGAACGCAACGCCCACCCCGGCCAATTCCCGGAATGGATACTCGGAATCACTGCGTTTCGGATCGACTGACGGCACCGTGAATTCGGTCAGACGGGTTTCGTGATGATCGCAGATGACTGCCTTCATTCCCTCTTGAGCCGCGATGCGCGGATTCTCTTCGTTGCTGATGCCGAAATCGACGGTCAGAAGCAATTTCACCCCTTTTTCACGATAATTCCTAAGAATCCGGGAGTTGAGAATATATCCATCCTTCTCACGAACGATCGGGTAGACATGGACCGTTCCGCTGCCGCGGGTAATGTCGTTGAGCGCCTTATGAACGACTGCCGCAGCCGTATAGCCATCTACATCATCGTGGGTGTAAATTAGTATGCCTTCGCCCCTTTTTACCGCACCGATGATCTCGTACGCGGCTACGGTGATATCGGGTATAGTGCGGGGATCGTGCAGGTGATCGGTACTCGGAAAGAGGAACCGCCGGGCCTCGCTGTACTCCGGGAAACGCCTGTGGATAATCTCGGCAAGCTCCCGCGGGATCGAGAAATCGGATGCATACTTCTCAACGAGAACCCTGTCGGCGTCGAGAACTGGCATGTTACTTTTCTTCGGATCTTGCGGCCTGTGGCGCATCAGCCATCTCAATGCGGCCCCTCAGCATATCCAAGACCTCTTTCCGATCCTCAGGTAGCAGGAGGAAGACGCCGCGGAATTGGTTGAGAACAGTCTTACGGCGGAAAGGGCTCAAAAGGACACCGTTCTTCCCAGGGTAGATTCGCCGGAATTCCGATATCTTCCTCTTCTGTGTCATGAAGATGTTCTTGATTATGACCTCTTCATCAGTGATCTCGTAGGCAGTAGGGAAAAAGTATGAATGTACCGAAACCAGAAGCACGATAAAACCGAAGATGCTCCAGAATATGCCATAGAATACACCAACAATGACAAGAAAGAGGGCAATGAAGACACCACTAGTGATCGTCTTGGTCAAATCCCTCTTTGCAGGATGCACAGTCCATTTCATAGGGACCACCCGGTATGATGCTCTGCAACACTAACTAAATACACTTGAAATCGTAAACCTCCACCCTTTTTCTTTTCTGTTCAGGCAATTATTTGTAAATCGACAAACCTGCTGCCATCCAATTCTTCTGTAATGATATACGAATTTTGACCAAAGTCAAGACACCCCTGGCCTTTTATCATTTAGGATTTCGGATTTGGTGCTTAGGGTTTATCTGTATGATGGGCCCGGAGGGACTCGAACCCCCGACCCGCTGATTATGAGTCAGCTGCTCTAACCAACTGAGCTACAGGCCCCGCTATAGCCAATTCCAGCAGATTATACCCAACAGAGGACACTTGTCAATTGTTAAAGGTTGGAATTTGCTTTGGCCGGCATTCGCCGTCGCTTGATACGTCAACCAATTCATCATTGACTTGCACGCCCCTGTTCATATAATACGACCTCTACCAAAGCAATGATAATCAACGAAGTGGAGTGCAAGTCAATACTCAATAAATCAGGCATATCGGTCATTGACTATTCGATCAATCCCTATTACGGGTGCGCCCACAAGTGCCAGTACTGCTATGCCGTATTCATGAAGAAATTCACCGGCCATAGCGAACCGTGGGGCGATTTTGTCGATGTTAAGATCAACGCAGCAGAGGTTTTAGCTCGGCAGCTACCCAGAATAAAAAAAAGGAGCCGGATCTCTTTCGGTACGGTATGCGACCCATACCAGCCGCTTGAACTAAAATATCAAATAACAAGAAAATGTCTTGAAATACTACAGCCTTATCGCCATCGCGTATCCATTTTGACAAAATCGACGATCGTCATTCGCGATGCCGACATTCTGCGCAGGCTTTATAAAGTGAGAGTTAGTTTCACTATAACATCGTTGGATGAAAAAGTGAGACGAATCTTTGAGCCCGTCACACCTCCATCGGAAAAGAGATTCAAGGCAATTAGAACGCTTGCTCAAGATGGTATCCGCACCAGTGTCTTTGTCGCTCCGGTGATTCCGTATATTTCTGATTCCCCTGCCACGATCAGTGATATCCTAAGAGCAGCCAAGAATGCCGGCGCCGAGTATGTAATGTTCGACACTCTTAACCCGTATCCAAAAGTGTGGCGCAACACACAGCGGCTCATAGAAAAACATTTCCCCGATAAATTAGCCTCGTTCAACACCTACTATGCAAATCGCAGGAAATACAAAGTACATCTGCGGGAAAGAATCCGCATTCTCGGAGAGAAGTATGGTATCGACTACAAATATGCCTTCTAATCCATGGGGTCAAATCTCCACTTTGAACAAGTTCGCACAGCATTGATCCAACAACGCATCTATTCTAGATGTGTTCAAAGTAGAGATTTGACCCCAAGAGCTTGGCGATCGGGTAGTGCTTCCCGTCCTCGGCCGCCAGAACCGTAATGCCGGTTCTTTCTTTGAGTTGGCGCGCAACGTTCCACGGTCCGGTTCTGATCATCGTCATGCCAAAGTGCGTAATGATTGCCACCTTCGGCTTTATACCCGAAATGATCTCTGCACAATCATCAACGGATAGATGGTCGATCTCCGAGGGACCTAGCTTTATCAGATTCATTATCACTATGTCCGACTTGTAGGCATTTACCAGACCGTTGAAGAATTTCGTATCGGTTATGTACGATAGCGTGATACCTTTGTACGATAATTTGAAACCATACGTTTCGACGCGGTGCTCGTGTTTGATCGGAAAGTGGAAATTCAAATCCCCGAGAGCAAAATCACTTCCTTCCTTGATGGTGATAGCACGATCGATGAATTGAAGCAAGTATTTGTATACAACACCGTATTCGCCGAACGCATCTCCGGGTGCCAATAATGTTCCCCGCTTGTCCAAACCTCCTCTGGTCATCACGTCGAGATAAACGTTCACGTCTGCGCTGTGATCGATGTGTTTGTGGGTAAGAATGATTGCATCTATCTTCTCGGGCGCAAGATCAGGAACATACGCATGTAGCCGATACAGGGATTCCGGCCCCGGATCTACGAGAACCTCTTTATTGCCCATGCGAAATAGAATCCCTCCAGTCGCCCTCAATTGCTTTGCTATCACATACCGAGCGCCGCCCGTGCCGAGGAATACGATTTCGTCTTCGACATCGTGCATTCTTTTTTCTTCATCTGAAAGACAGGATGGTTTCTTCTTACGCCGGGACCTATTCATATCTACGAACCTTTAGAAGGAAAACAATGCGGTAATTCTGCCTAAAGCAAAATTCGACTCAATTAACACCGAGTTTTTGCCTTATGTATTCTGCCCTTTTTATGTCACGCTCCTGCTCTTCAAGCAATTCACCGAAGAATAGCTGGATGTTTGCAGGTCTTGACACCACCAGTATCTCATTGAGCGTCGCAAGCGTGATCTCCTTGACGATGCCGACGCCGATACCGAACCTGACGGCAGACAAAAGATTCAAGACCTCTCCACTGCTTATCGTACGCGCCGACCGCAGGATCGCGAGGCTGCGGAATATCTTATCCTCGAATTCATTGCGCGCTTTGGTCAAGATGACATCACGTGCCTTCTTTTCGATATCGATTATCATCTTCGCTAGCTTAGTTGTTCTTTCGAGAAGATCTTCCTCCCTGAAACCAATCGTGTGTTGATTCGATATTTGAAAGAGGCTTCCTCTGATCTCACTGCCTTCACCGTAAATGCCTCTGACCGCCATTCCGATTTGCAGCGCACCTTTCAGGACTTTCTCGACCTCGTTGGTAAAAACCAGTCCAGGTAGGTGCATGAATACTGATGCTCTCATTCCTGTTCCGATGTTCGTTGGGCATGAAGTAAGATAACCGTAGGCATCGTTGAATGCGTAATCGACATTGTCACCGATCATCTCTTCAACTTCGAACACGGCACCCGATAGGTTCACGAGATTCAACCCGCAACTGATACCCTGATAGCGCAGATGGTCCTCCTCATTGACCATCACGGACACATTTCCGCCTTCGTTTATGAAAACGCTCGCAGGTTTATCTTTCCTGATGAAGCCCGGCGACACCAAATGGCATTCGAGCAGCGATTCCTTTTCCAGTGGTTTCAAGTCCTTGAGGCTCAGGAATTCACCAGCCAACCTCTCATTGATTATCGATTTCACCAATCCGATCAGATACTCCGCATCGGAAGCCTTCATCTTCACTTCGAACGGAATGCTATTCAAATTCCTGGCCACCCTGATCCGAGATGATACGACGATCTCGCTCTCTTCACCACAAGGGAGTGTTTTTTTCGATGTCGGAATTAGCCAGCGAATGTTGTCAAACATCTTTGATGCCATATTCCCGCAATTTGTCTCTTATTTTCGCCGCGTCCTCGTACAACTCGCTCTCCAGCGCCTTCTTCAACTCTTCACGCAAGCGGTATACTTCGAGACCCTTCTTTGTACCTGGCGCGGCCTTTCGCCCGATATGGCGGTCACTTTGATGGATCTGCTTGATGAGGTGCTGGATGTGAGTGGCAAATGTCATGACACAATCGCTACAACCGAAACGGCCTATTCTTTTAAACTCCGCGAGGGACAGATAACAGCGCGGGCAGATAACTTTCTCATCCTGTTCACTTCTTTGCCGCAGTAATTTCTGCAGGATTTCCACCGGGGATAGTTTGCGATTAACAAGGAGTCCTCGCTTCGACGCGCATTCGTCACATAGATTGAGTTCGATCGTCTTGTCGGGCAGTACTTCCTTGAAAGAAATCGAGGCAGGTTTCTTCTTACAATCATCACACAGCATATAACCTCCTCTCTTTCAGTTTATAAACATCGGTCCCCACCCTTGCGATGTCGAGTGAATGCGTAACAAGCACGAGCGTCCTTCCTTCATCTTTTAGACTGCCAAAAACATCGAGGAGTTTATTAGTGTTACCCTCATCAAGATTGCCCGTCGGTTCGTCGGCGAATATTATCAGCGGATCGTTGATCATTGCACGTGCAATGGCGACACGCTGCCGTTCACCGCCCGATATCTCATCGGGCAGCCGATTCCTCTTGTCTCCCACACTGAATTTTTCAAGCAAATCCTGCGCCTTATCGTAAGCCGCCTGGGGTGCAATACCATTGACGAATGCTGGGAGCGCCACATTCTCGAGGCAAGAAAACTCAGCAAGCAAATGATGGAATTGAAATACGAATCCCATTTTCTTGTTTCTCATCTCCGACAACCGATTATCATCGTGCGCGGTAATGTCCGTAGAGTCGAATACAACCTTGCCAGCCGTCGGATTGTCGAGCCCACTGATGATGTGCAGCAAAGTCGATTTACCACTGCCTGAAGGTCCAAGTATAACAACAAAACCGCCCCTCCTCACTTCCAAATCAACGCCCTCGAGAACATCGATCGTCTCATTTTGAAGATAATAAGTCTTGCCCAGGCCGACGGCACTCAGAATACTATCATTCATTACGCAAAGCCTCCACGGTGGTAAGCTCGGTCGCACGCCTGGCCGGATATATGGTTGCAGCAAAGGTAATGATGATGGCCGCAACGGCGGTTACGATGAAATCATTGATATCCATCTCAACAGGTAACGTCTCGATGAAATAAATATCACCAGGTAATGACACCTGATACGTGTCGAGCACCAGGCAAGCCACGAACGCAAAGAGCAGTCCCAGCACAGTGCCGATGATGCCGATGACGGTTCCGTGATAAATGAATATCTTCATGATCTGGCGCGCCGTGAACCCATATGAACGCATGATGCCGATCTCTTTAGTCTTTTTCTTCACCATGTTTATCAACGTACCCACGATGTTGAACCCGGCTACAATGATGATCAGGACGAGTACAATAAAGGTAATGATCTTCTCGATCCTCAAAGCGGCGAACACCGAGCGGTTCGACTCGATCCAGTCCTGGACACGGTAGGGATAACCGAGATCTTCCTCAATACGCCGGGCGTATTTGGGGGCATCGTAGATATCGCCGATCTTGACGGCAATACCGCTGATGCTCTGTCCCATATCGAATAAGGTCTGCACATCGTCGATATTCATGTAGATGAGTGTAGCATTGTAGTCATAGTATCCAAAATCGAAGATACCGTTTACAGAGACACGTTTTGCGCGAGGCATTAAGCCCAACTGGTCGCCAAAAGGAAGAGCGACAACGAGGGAATCGCCAACGCCGACACCCATACTATGAGCCAGTTCCACGCCGATCACGCAACCTCCATCCAACTCGAAGATCCCGCTAATCATCTTCTTACCGATCTCGGTGATGTTCTTCTCGAGCTTATCATCCACGCCTTTAATTACTACGCCATCGAGCTGCCGCTTGTACTTAATGACCGACTTCTGATAAACGAAAGGCGCGGAGGCCTGAATGAACTCATATTTTTTCAGTTTCTCCGCGACACCCTGGTAATCTCTTAACGGTTCGTTGAAATACTTACGCACTATTATATGAGGCGTGCCACCGAGTATTCGGCGACGAAGCTCGTTCTGGAAACCATTCATCATTGAGAGGGTGATCAATAGTGCTGCTACACCGACGAAGACGCCGCCAATTCCGATCACGGTGGAGAATGAAAGGAACTTCCGGTGGCGGGAAAGAAGATAGCGGCGGGCAATAAAGAATTCAGTGTTCATGGACCTAAATATAGAGGGCTCCAGAAGACATAACCCCCGCATTTTCTACAAAAAGTGCGGGACACTGAATTTTGCAATCATATCGAAGATCCGAGCAAAATTCCCGAGGGCAATTCAAGGCGATCAAGGGTTGTCCGTGGTTTCTTTCCGCAGTTGTGGGAAAAGGATGACGTCACGGATCGAAGGCTGATTGAGTAGCACCATACACAGACGGTCGAGGCCGATACCTACTCCCCCGGCCGGCGGCATCCCATGTTCGAGTGCCGTAATGAAATCCTCATCCACTTGACGAATACCCTCTTCCTTGTGCGCTATCTGACTCTCGAAACGCCTTCTTTGTTCCGCCGGATCATTCAATTCCGAGAACGCATTGGCGATCTCCATACCGAACATGATGAGCTCGAAACGCTCGACCAGACGTTCATCATCGCGATGGGTCTTGGCGAGCGGTGAAATGATCTTCGGATAGTCAAGCACAAAAGTCGGCTCGATAATCTCTTTCTGTACTAATTCGCTAAAAAGCTTGTCGATCTTAGATCCAATTGATAACTTCTTATAATCGATGCCATGACGCTCGCATTCCTTGTCTATTTGGGGTTCTTTCGCATCGAGAACATCCAGGCCTAATTTCTCTTTCAGGCTCTCTGTGTATCTGATGCGACGAAAAGGTATTTCTAATCCTACCTCTTTGTCCAAGAAGATCATTTTTTTTTGGAGACCTATCTGATCGACGAGGAATTCTATCAACTGCTCGACCCTTTTCATGATGTCTGTGTAGTCCGCGTATGATTCGTAAAATTCGAGCATGGTAAATTCCGGGTTGTGTAAGCGGCTAATGCCTTCGTTCCTGAAATCGCGACAGACCTCATAGACCTTCTCGAAACCACCGACGATCAATCGCTTTAGATATAGCTCATCGGCGATTCTCAGATACGTATCCTGCTCAAGGGCACTGTAGTAGGTCTTGAATGGATTTGCTGCCGCACCACCATAGATCGTCTGGAGTACCGGGGTCTCTACTTCAAGGAAACCCCTGCTGTCGAGAAAAGTACGTATTGAATTGATTATCTGTGTCCTCTTTCTGAATATGTCCCGAACCTCGGTATTGGCGATGAGATCAAGATAACGCTGGCGATAGCGGATCTCGACGTCGCGCAAGCCATGCCATTTCTCAGGCAGAGGACGTAAGGATTTTGATAGCAGCTCGTATTCGCTCACGAGTACGGTTATCTCTCCGGTCTTTGTCTTGAATACCGTGCCTTTTACACCAATGAAATCACCCACATCGAAGTACTGGAACAGGTCGAACTGGTTCCCGAGTTCGTCCTTTCTTAGGTAGATCTGTATCCGGTCCCTCTCATCGGAAAGAGTTGCAAAAAGCGTCTTTCCATGTCCCCGGACCGTCAGTATACGGCCACAGGTGGCCACTTTCTCCGCAAATTCACTGAGCGCGCCAAATTTGTCCTTGATCTGTTGAAAATTGTGCGAACGCTCGAATTTGTACGGGTAAGGATTGACGCCCAATTCTTTCAGTTTTCGAAGTTTTTTCAGCCTTTCTTCCATTCCAGAATGATACACTAATCTTCACGAAAGTCAAGCGGCAAGGACTCCCGGTGAACCTTTTCTTGACTCGGTATGGATTTTGGCATAAAATCTGGCATGACGAACGCGGCCATACGGCGTAAGATGATCCAATTATTGTATGAGAGTTTAATGGAGCACCCTTACAATAGAATGACGCCGAAGGAATTGAGAGAATCGTTGGGTATCGGTCTTAAGGAATTGCATTTCAACATCATATACCTTGAGGAAAAGGGATATGTCGAGCTGTCAAAGCCACTCGAAGGAAGTATTTTCGTTGGTGCCCGCATCACTCCTCGTGGCGTGGATCTTGTGGAAGATGAATATGAATTCAATGTACTCTTCCCTGAGCAGACTTCTACCACCCGTGTCCCCAACGAAGTATTGGAACAGTTCGACGTTCTAACCAAGCAGACAAGTGAAATACCGAACCTGAGTGACGATTCCAAAGAATTGATAATTGAAGAATTAACGTCGATTCAGACTGAACTGAACAAGAAGGAACCCCTGTATTCGGAGATCAAGAAGAACGTCGACCGTATAAAGGACCGGAATCCCGACATCTGGAGAAAATTGATGGAGATAATCCGTGAACCGACGATCGCACGGATCCTCAGCCACGCGGCAAGGAACGAACTCGGAATATAGACACTACACAACCGCGGCCCGACCGATCATATCCTCGCCAGATTTCGCGCCGGCGCTGCATAGAATTCAACCGTATCAGAATAAGGCACTTCTCTGAGTTTTTCCTCCCTTACTTCGATCTGTACTGGCTGTTTGTTCCCGGTCACAAATATCTCATCCACCGATCTTGTTATGATAACACCCACAAGGAAAGCCCCGAAAGCATAAACCAGACTCTTTGGAACGCCAAAAAGCCGCGCGCCTCCAACCTTCTTCAAAGGCACTTGCTCCCTGACCCTAGCGAAGATCTCGGGGGAAGGACTGATTATGACTGAGTTCTTGAAAGCAGAGACCGTCGTCTCTATTCTCGCGGATTCCGCGCGGCATTTTGCACATGTCGCTAGGTGTTCATTAATCTGTATCTGAAGTTCGGGCGGTAATTCTTCAAGAATATGGTCAGGCAAATGTCTTTCTAGTTCTGAACATTTCATGGAGTTCTCCTATTCTGATTCTTTCCTAACTGCATTGATCATTAACATTTCTACCTTTCCATCAGATATCTTAATTTCTTAAGACCGTTATGTATCCTTGACT
>CP070795.1:323101-332778 GCA_020343455.1 Caldifarciminota bacterium | reverse complement strand
TTCATGTTGATATCGATTAACTGCTGATCGACGACAGGCAAGAGCATCTTCGGAATGGTATCGGTTATCGGTTTAAGACGCTCGCCTCGTCCGGCTGCCAGAAGTATCGCCTTCATGGTTCAGGAATACAGTAGATACTTCTTTCTCATCGTTCTGAACTCCCTTAATTCAGTCATCCATCTCCGGGATATTTTCTCGATCGACGTACCCTCTTCGATCTCTTGTCTCACCCAGGAATTACCGAGGAGAATATCAAACGGCATCCTCTTTTTCTCAAACTCATACGGTGGCTGTCGCCACGAGAATCGCTTTGGATATAATTGCCGGATGGTATGTACGATCTCAAGTCCGCAGATCAAGGGGTCGAACCGATGCCGGTTGGTCACACATATCTGTGCGCCACCGCACAATTCACCACGGAATTTATGAAAGGTCGGTACGAACCAGGTTGGGCGCAAACCGATGCCGCGAATGCTTCTTCTGTCTAGCTCGCGCACGAGGCGCCCGGGATCGATCCATGGGGCGCCGAACGTTTCGAACGGCCGTGTCGTGCCGCGACCTTCAGATACGTTCGTTCCTTCGAGAAGGCACATCCCGGGGTAGACGAGTGCCGTCGTGAAGTGTGGCATATTTGGTGAAGGAACCGTCCATTCGAGCCGATTTTCGTCAAAATACGTATCTCTGCGCCAGCCCTGCAGTTTGACTACTCTCAGATCGGCATTGATGCCATGCCGGTGACTGAGCATCGTGCATATCTCTCCGATCGTCATGCCGTGCCTCACGGGGATCGAATACAGTCCCACAAACGATTCGAAGCCGGCCTCGATCAAAGGACCCTGTACGGTGAGGCCATTGAGGGGGTTGGGTCGGTCGAGCAGGAATATCTTCTTTCCCGCGGCAGCTGCCTCCTTCACCATCAACATCGCTGACCAGACAAAGGTATAGTATCGCGTGCCAATATCAAGGAGATCGATGACGATTGCGTCGAGATTCTTGAGTGCGTTGCGGCCGGGCTTGCGTTTTTTGCCGTACATGCTCCGGACAGACAAGCCTTTGCCGTAGAGCGTATCTGGCGCGGCCACTTGATCCTGCAGCGCCGCATAGAGTCCGTGCTCTGGCGCAAAAAGGGTATTCAGTTTGACTCTTTTTGCACGTAGGAACAGCGATATCGTAGGGTCAAGTTTCGAGTCGCAACTGGACGTCGATGAGAGGAGGCCTAGCTCCATACCCCGTACGGGGTTGAAATCCGTTCTGACAAATCGATCGATGCCCAACAACACAGTGAAATATATAGTAAATACCCCCAGTGTCAACCTCCGAGAGCTCTGAATCGACCACACCCTTTTTTCAGATACGAAGGGATTGGGAGCCTGATGCTACATTTCAGTCGAATTCATATGCATTTTGGGGTATCTTTTCCATATTTCTCTTGACAAATAATTATTTATTTGTATTATTTATAGATTATGAAGCTCGGCGAGGTACTGCTCAATCAAGGTCTGATAAGCGAAGATATGCTATCGCAGGCGCTGGAAGAGCAAAAAGCAGACGGTGAAAGGCTCGGAGCGACACTCATCCGGATGGGCTTCATATCCGAAGATGAATTATTGCAGGCGCTTTCCAAGTATTTTGGCGTGCGATCGGTCAACCTCAAGGCAAAACAACCCAATGAATCGGTCTTGAAACTGCTTCCGGGCGATATTGCTGCCAAATATATGGTCGTTCCGGTGGCAAGGTTTGGACGCAAGCTCACGTTGGCAATGCTCGATCCGCAGGATGTCACCGCCATAGAGGACATAAAGTTCGCAACAGGATTCGAGATCGACCCGGTCGTAGCCAACATTGAAGATATAATCAAGATAATAGAAAGCCACTATCGCGTACAGCGGATCTTCTCCGACGTGATGTTTGAAATGGATATGAGCGACGCGATAGGCGATATTGAAGGACCCGGCGAAGTACAGGTTAAAGAGAGGAAGGAAGAAGACCTCTCCAATGTGGTCGATGACGGCGACAGTGGGCCTGCGCTCAAACTCGCCAGTAAGATCATCAGCGATGCAGTTGCAATGAACGTCTCGGATGTGCACATCGAGCCATACGAGAACGACATGCGCGTGCGCTATCGTATCGACGGCATCCTTCATGAGGTGATGAAACCACCAAAGAAATTGAACCGGGCGCTGGCAACGGTCGTCAAGGTCATGGCAAAGTTGAAAGTCGAAGAGAAGCGGCTGCCTCAGGATGGGCGTATCAAGGCTCGCGTTCACAATAAGATCATCGATATCCGCGTCTCTACAGTTCCGACACTGTTCGGCGAAAAGGTGGCTCTCCGGGTTTTGGACCGCGCGGCAATTCAGCTGAACCTGGACCTTCTTGGTTTCGAAGCGGAAACGCTCAAGTGCTTCCGGAGGGCCATCAATACGCCGTACGGTATCGTTCTCGTCACAGGGCCGACCGGCTCGGGAAAGACGACGACACTATATTCGGCGTTGACAGAGCTCAATGACCCCGGTTTAAATATTATCACGGCCGAAGACCCGATCGAGTATTCACTGGGTGGGATCAATCAACTACAGGTGAATGAACGGATCGGACTGACGTTCGCTTCGGCATTGCGCGCATACCTGCGTCAGGACCCTAATATCATAATGGTCGGTGAGATACGCGATCTCGAGACCGCGGAGATCGCTATCCGCGCATCATTGACCGGCCATCTCGTACTTTCCACGGTACACACTAATTCAGCTGCGGCCACGGTAACCCGATTGACGAACATGGACGTTGAGCCGTTTTTGATCGCGTCGACGCTCCTTGCCGTCCAATCGCAGCGACTCCTGCGCAAAGTGTGTCCTAAGTGCCGCAAAGAGGTCAAGTATCCAGATGAGGCTCTTATCGATGCGGGACTCGTTCCGAAAAAAGTTGATTTCAAGTTATACAGGGGGGATGGCTGCAAACATTGCCGCGGTACCGGGTACAAAGGCCGCATCGGTTCTTTCGAGACACTGCTCGTGACCGGTGCGATACGAGAAGCGATTCTGAATAAGGCATCGATCGCCGAGATCGAGAAAGTGGCGGTTGATGATGGAATGATGACGCTGCGTGATTCTGCGCTGAGAAAATTACACGATGGTGTGACGACGCTGGAAGAGGTCATACGCGAAACAAAGGTGGAATAGTGGAAGAGAAATTGGGCGCGTATCTGGTAAAGCAAGGCATCTTGACCGAACAACAGCTGCGGGATGCGGTCAAGGAAAAACATGATACGGGCCAGCGTCTGATCAGCGTTCTGAATGCCCGCAACTACGTTTCCGAAACCAAACTGCTCGCGCAGTTGAGCAATATCTACCGTATGGAAGTGATCGATCTGGACTACGTGATCCCTGATAAGAAGATCCTCGAGAGAATCCCGGCAGAGAAAGCATATCACTATGAAGTGTTGCCGCTCGATGTGAAGGGGCGGTATCTGACCGTGGCGATGGTCGATCCAACCGATATCAACGCCATCGAAGACCTACGTTTCATAACGGGCAAAGAGATAGAACCCGTGCTCGCATCGGAATCGAGCATCCGGGATGCACTCGACCGTTACTACAAGATGGAAAAAGGCCTGGCCGAGGTAAAAGCAGAAGCCGTGACCGAAACGAAGGAGCTCGATGTCGAAGACCTGGAGTTGCTCGAAACGGGGTTCGAGGAAGATGTCGAGGAAACCAAACTACGCGCCGATGCCGAAGGGGGTCCGGTCATTCGCGTCGTGAATTTCTACATCGCCGATGCGGTGACCAAGGGTGCCTCTGACATCCATGTCGAACCTTATGAAAAACACGTGCGGGTCAGATTCCGACTCGATGGCGTGTTGCGTGAACAGCAGAGCCCGCCGTTCAACCTGAAAGCGGGTATGATCACCAGGCTCAAATTGATGGCCAAGATGGACATTGCCGAGCGGCGTCTTTGTCAGGATGGCCGCATCAACATCCTGGTCGGAAACAAGATGATCGACCTCCGTGTTTCCTGTATTCCAACCTTGTATGGCGAGAAGATCGTCATGCGTATCCTCGATCGGGCGTCGCTGATGCTCGACTTGACAAAACTGGGATTTGGCGAGGATGCGCTCAAGAGATATTTCAAAGCCATTGATAGTCCTTACGGTATCGTGCTTGTTACGGGTCCGACCGGCAGCGGAAAGACGACAACGCTCTATTCCACGCTTGCCAGGTTGAACAGCCCGGACCGGCAGATAATGACAATCGAAGATCCGGTCGAGTATAACCTGCACGGAATAAATCAAATTCAAGTACATGAAGAGATCGGTCTTTCTTTTTCAAATGCTCTGCGTGCATTCTTGAGGCAGGCACCTAATATAATTCTGGTCGGTGAGATCCGTGATTCAGAAACGGCGGAGATCGCCATCCGCGCCGCACTCACCGGTCATCTAGTATTTTCGACCATTCACACAAACGATGCTCCTACCACGATCAACAGGCTCGTCGATATGGGCATACCGCCCTATCTTGTCTCGAGCGCTCTCGTTTTGATCCAGGCGCAACGGCTGGTGCGTCGTATCTGCTCACAGTGCCGCGAGAAGGTCAAGGTCGAGGAGAAGTTGCTGGAGCAGGCCGGAATCCCAAAAGGAACGTTCCCGGATGATATGGTTTTCAAGGGAAAGGGATGCCCGACCTGCAACGAGACCGGTTACAAAGGAAGGATCGGCCTCTACGAGGTCATGCCGATCTCGCCAGAATTACGCAGGATGATATTGTCTGGTGCCACTTCTGATCAGATTGCAAAAAAGGCCGAAAAGGACGGGATGACGACCCTGCGTGAAGATGGCATCGAGAAAGTAAAACAGGGTGTCACAACCCTTGAAGAGCTAATGAGAGAGACTGTTTCTTTCTGATAAGTTCATTGTTTTTAATTAAGGAGGTAAAATGCCGGTTTCAATGAGACAACTCTTGGAAGAGATGGTTCAGAGGAATTCCACAGACCTTCACCTCACAACGGGTGCACCGCCGATGTTCCGCATAGATGGCGAATTGGTTCCTACAAACTATGAGATAATGACGCCCGAAGTCATACAGAATCTGATCTATAGCGTTTTGAATGACCAGCAGAAGAAGAGATTCGAGATGGAATGGGAACTGGATTTCTCTTTCGGTATCGCCGGCCTATCGCGCTTTCGTGGGAACTGTTTTCAGCAAAGGGGTAGTGCTGCGTCGGCGATCCGTACGATTCCCTTTGAGATAAGAGGTTTTAAAGAGTTGGGCATACCGATGGTCGTCGAACAGTTGGCTAAGAGGCCCAAGGGACTGATACTCGTTACGGGCCCTACGGGATGCGGTAAGTCGACGACCCTTGCGGCGTTGATTGACCGCGTCAATAGTGAGAGGCGATGTCACATCATCACCGTAGAGGATCCCATCGAATATCTGTTCCGCCATAAGAAGGCGATTGTCAACCAGCGGCAGATAGGCAGTGATACGAAATCATTCGGTAATGCGTTGAAGTATGTGCTGCGTGAGGACCCCGACGTCGTAATGGTAGGTGAGATGCGCGACCCGGAAACGATCGGAACGACGCTCACGATCGCCGAAACCGGACATCTCACGCTGGCCACACTCCATACGAATTCTGCTGCGGAATCGATCCACCGTATCATCGACGTCTTTCCGCCCCACCAGCAGGGTCAGGTGCGCTCACAGCTGGCATTCGTTGTCGAAGGTGTATTGACTCAGCAACTGTTACCCAAGATCGGCGGGGGCAGGGTATTGGCTGCTGAGGTGATGGTCGGAACTCCAGCAATTCGAGCATTGATAAGAGATGCGAAAGAACACCAGATATACAGCTCCATTCAGGCTGGGCAGAAATATGGGATGCAGACGATGAATCAGGCTCTATACACGCTATATTCGAAGCGCTTGATCACTTTGGAGACTGCCTTTGACTACTCACCGAACATCGAAGAATTCGAGCATATGGTTGAACAGAAATCGCCAGTGTTAAAATAAGATGTTAATAATAGTGGATAAGACTAATAATATTGGAGTAATGATTGATATATTGATGCTTTACTTTAACCGCATACGCCATATTGAGTCATTTGATATCAGAGCAGTGCTGTATTATGATAAGGAGGTTTGATGCCGGTATTTGTTTGGAAAGGGAGAACTGCCACGGGCGCTGCTGCGAGCGGGGAGATCGCAGCCAGTTCACAAGCCGATGTCGTTGCTTCGTTGCGACAGAAGAAGATCATCCCTACATCGATCAAGGTCAAAGAGGAGAAGAAGGGTCTTGGATTGTTCGGTGCGCGGGTTTCGAGGAGGGCACTTGCTGTGTTTACGCGTCAGTTCGCAACAATGCTCAATGCGGGCTTGCCTCTCCTGAGCTGCCTTGAGATCCTTGCCAAACAGACCGAGAGTCAGGCTTTGCGGCGTGTCCTTGGCGAGGTCAGGACCGATGTCGAGGGCGGTCTTTCGCTTGCCGACGCCTTACGGCGCCAGCCCAAGGTTTTCGACAACCTTTACGTGAACATGGTCGAATCTGGAGAGACAGGTGGAGCACTCGACGTAATCCTCGTCCGGCTTGCCAACTATCTTGAAAAGGCTGCCGCCCTCGTTCGAAAGATCAGGGGTGCGATGATCTACCCGATAATCATTCTTTCCGTCGCGGTCCTAGCAATCGCGATCCTTCTCATCTTCGTCATTCCGATATTCGCGACGATGTTCGAGGGTGTGGGCGCGGAACTACCGCCGATGACGCAGCTCGTCGTGGGGTTATCTAATCTGCTCAAGGTCTGGGCTTTGCCGATGCTCATCGTCTTCATTGCCGTTGTGACGATACTACGGCGCTGGCACAAGACCGAGTCCGGAGCAAAGTCGATCGACCCCATCTTGCTCAAGCTGCCGGTCTTCGGTAATCTCTTCCGCAAACAGGCCATTGCACGCCTTTCTAGGACGCTATCGACCCTGCTCTCGAGCGGTGTTCCGATCATCGATGCTTTGGAGATCACCGCAAAAAGTTCGGGTAACTGGGTAGTTGAGGATGCGATCCTCAAAGCGCGTACTTCGATCAAAGGTGGGGAGAACATCGCGGATCCTCTCAGCAAGACCGCTGTCTTTCCTCCAATGGTCACCCAGATGATCGCCATTGGCGAAGCGTCGGGCGGCCTCGACGAGATGTTGGCAAAGGTCGCTGATTTCTATGACTCGGAGGTTGATCAGGCTGTCGAAAACCTAACGAGCGCTCTTGAACCTGTGATCATGGTTTTTCTGGGCGGTATCGTCGGGTTCATCGTCATTTCGATGTATCTGCCGATCTTCCAGCTTGCCAGCACGGTCATGGAATAAGGGGAATCGGGAAAAGCATTCATTACTGCACTGCAAGTGTTGAATTCGGCCGTTTTGTGGGACGCCGCTCAGTAATATGAAGAATCCCTCGAAGATTAGTCGGATTTCCAGCCTCATCATAATACATCCATTCATTGTGATCTTCATCCTGCTAACATCATATCCACCGCTTTACCGGACCGAGAACCCGGCATGGTTCCTCATTCTGGTCTCGATTGCTCTTGCGGTCTTTTTTCAAATCATACGCAGGATCGTCTCCGAAAGCACGCTCCTTTATATGATTTTCCTCTGCGATATCCCGCTTGCAGGTGCGATCATCCACTACACGGGTGGAATCGAAAGTTTGTTTCCATTGCTTTACGTCATATTGATCCTGGCCGGTTCTATGTACCTCTACCGGCGCGGCGCATATATCATTTCGCTCAGTTCCGCTTTGTTCTTCCTTGGCCTTGTGTTCTTCGAGAGCCGTGGAATCAGGGTCTACTCCATGTCCCTGGTGATGTATCGTTTCTTCCTGTTCGCGCTGCTCTTCCTCCTCGTCGGGATATTGAGCGGTGCGCTGTCGGAAAGTTATCAGCGAAGGGTCGAAGAGGCTGCTCGCTTGCGGTTGACGACCGAGGATATCATCAAGAACTTGCCTTCCGGGATAATCACGGTCGACAGTAGAGGCGACATCCTTTACACGAACATGACCGATACGAGGTTACGGGCCATGGTACATCTCCACGTTGCTAGATTCCTGAAGGATCGAGGGTCATCTGATTCATTCGAACTGAGATTCGCCGGTCGATACTTCATTGTATCATGCGTCCGTATTTTCAACGGCAAGGCAGGTTTGGCTATTTTGCAGGATCTGACCGAGTTGAGGAAGCTCGAAGAAAGTTCTCGCGTTGCCAGCCAGACGAAGTTGCTGGCAGAACTTGGCGGTTCACTGGCCCATGAGATCCGTAATCCTCTTGCTTCGATAAGGGGTTCGCTCGAGGTAATCCGCGACGCTAAACGCAAGAAAAGCGTCGTCACTTTCATCAGTATGGCTCTGAAAGAAACGAAGCGGCTGAACGAGATCGTTACGGATTTTCTCAACTTCTCTCAGTTCACGCCCAAGAACAGAAATCGCGTGCGGATAAGCGAAGTAGTCAGCGAAGCACTGGTCGATAGCCTCTTGAAGAATAACGAGCGTAAAGTAGTGATCAAGCGTAAGGATGACGATTTTTTCGTGCTGGCTGACATTCACAAACTGAAATCGGGCTTCACGAATGTAATGAACAACGCATACGAGATGAGCCATGCAAAAGATGTTATAGAGATCCTTTCATACCGGCGTGCCAAGCACGGCTTCGTCGAGATCCGTGACCACGGTCCCGGTATCAAACGACAGAACATGAAGAAGATATTCGATCCTTTCTTTACGACGAAAAAAGGCGGTACCGGCCTTGGGCTCGCCATTGCAAGGAATATCATCGAGGCTCACGATGGTACGATCAGAGCGCGCAGCAAATTGGGGGAGGGGACGACCTTTGTGATTAGACTGCCTCTGGCATGAGGCGGTCTCTCTATGGCGTACAACATCGCTGGCAAAAACCACTATATTGTTGATTTGCATTCATATTTGCATATAATCACATGAGATGCGAAACCTGAGCATGATCATCGAATATGACGGTACGCGTTTTTTTGGATGGCAGTACCAACCAAGCAAACGGACAGTACAGGGTGAGATTCAGGCGGCGCTCAAGAAGGTGACCGGCGGAGAGGTAAAGTTGACCGGTGCCGGAAGAACTGATCAGGGAGTCCACGCCCTGGGGCAGGTCGCTAATTTTCACACCGCATCCCCATTACCCCTCCTATCGATTAAGAAGGGGATCAACTCGCTGACCGGAGACGATGTTTACATAAGAGACATCGGAGTCGTCGCCGATGATTTCCACAGCCGGTTTTCGGCGAAAAGCAAGGTCTACGATTACCATATCGCCCTCGAACCGTCGCCCTTCAGGCTGCGCTATAGCTGGTACGTCAAGCAAATACCGGATACCGCGCTCATGCAGAAGGCTATTCCCTCGCTCATCGGCCAGCGGGATTTTGCCGGTTTCGCGGTCCAGAACGGCAGCGAGAACACGGTATGTAACGTTCAGGAGATTTCCGTGAATCGCGAGCGTAATCAGATCTATATCAGGGTCAGAGGCGACAGGTTTCTGCGAAAAATGGTACGCGGTCTTGTCGGGTTCATGGTCGACATCGGGCGCGGAAGGTTCAGAATAGCCGACGTCTCGGGATTTTTTGATGGATCGAGAGCCGGGATCAATTTTGCTCCACCGCAGGGCCTGTTCTTAGTTTCCA
>CP070795.1:313154-323001 GCA_020343455.1 Caldifarciminota bacterium | reverse complement strand
GAGACAAGGAGATGGGGAGATGGGGAGACAGGGGGATGGGGAGATAGAGAGAGGGGGAGACAGGGGATGGGGAGATGGGGAGACAAGGAGATAGGGAGACAAGGAGACAGGGAGAGGGGGAGATAGGGAGACGGGGAGATGGGCAGGAATAGCAATAAAAATCGCAAACAAAAAACTTAGAATCCCAAATCCCAATGCGGCAAACCGGGTTTCCGCCTTTGTATTTTTGGATGTTGGGGCTTTTCTGTCATTTCTAGTTTGGCGCTTAGGATTTACTTGTTAGTCTATTTGATATGTTTTCTGCGCGCGAACACATATGAGAGTTCGGCGCCGAACAGAAAGATGTATGCCGTGTAATAGAGCCACAGAAAGAGGATGATTATTGCCGACAATGAACCGTAAATCTTGGAATAATCAACGACTCTTACGATGTACAGCGAGAAGAGATATTTTGCGATTTCCCAGAACACAGCTGTGAAGACAGCTCCGAAGTAGGCCTCTCGCCAGCGGACGCGGCGATTCGGGAAGATCTTGAAGATGAGGCCAAAGAGCAGGATGCTACCGACAAAACTGATCTCCGGCAGAAATCTTCCAACCCCCGTAGCGCCGACGGCCCGGCCCCAGAGTGTCACTCCGATGGACGTGAACAGTCCGATAAAAACGAGGAATGCCGACCCTATCGTTATGAGACTCTTGCGGAAAAAAGGTCGGTCTTTTTTGACCTTCCAGATGACATTCATCGTTGATTCGATTGCCCGGAAAATGGCGGCCGATGCCCAGAGGAAGCCGACAAAACCGATGGCCGCGATGGCTATCGATGTCTGTTTGATCGCGGTGATGTTGCGGATGATTTCGTCTATGCCTACCGGAAAGACCTGCTTGAGGATCGGCATGATCCTGTCGATCGTTCCTTCCGATGAGCCGAGGATGAAGAGCGATATCGAAAGGACGACCAATATCAGCGGGAAGAGGCTGAAGGTCGTTGCGTGTACCAATGCCGAAGCCAGGAGCGGGCAGCGGTCTGTGTTGAATTTCTTGTACGCTTTCGAGAAGATCCACAGCAATTTCTTCATACTCAGACGGAAGGAGGCGCGTTGCGTCGGTATCTGAAGACACCGCCGACCATGACCGCGGCGATCTTCATCGCCGCCAGGTTTTCTCTGTCGAGCGGGTTCCGGTCAAGCACGACGAGATCGGCAAAGTAACCGGGCTGCAGTTTGCCTTTCTTCTCTTCTTCAAAAGTAGCGTATGCTCCGGCTTCTGTATACAACCTGAATGCACTGGCAACGTCCAATCTTCCGCAATCGAACGGATGGGCGACGGCGCCGTATAGACCGTACAGCGGTCCCATCGGCATGCAGTCGGAACCGAAGATGACCTTGATATTACGGTCGAGCAGCGTCTTGTAGCAATTCATGCTTCTGTACCGGGGACCCACTACTCTTTCGTAGAGGCCGCCGGGGTTCTGCCAGCACCGGACGAAGTTAGGCTGCATTGATGCGATCAGTCCAATCTCTTCGAGTGTGTCGATCGATTCGTCACTGAGTAATTCTAGATGTTCGATCCGGTGTCTCAGAGGATTTCCTTTACTGGCCTGGCTTCCGAGTGTGCTCAGGACTTCTTCAGTTGCCCGATCGCCGATCGAGTGGATCATCAATTGAAGCCCGTTTTCCTCGGCACTACTTACCAGGCGTTTGAGTCGCGACTTCGACACGAGCATCTTACCGCGTTTACGTGTTCTCAAGAAGGGTTTTTTCAACGCGGCGGTTCGCGCGCCAACTGAGCCGTCGACAAAGACCTTTGTGCCGGCAAATCTTATCCAGTCATCACCAAAACCAGCTCTCAGTCCGGTCTGCACGATATGGTTGTGATACTTTCCTGTGAGGTATACTGAAAACCGCAATGCGGCCTTTTCGCGTTCCTTCAGCAGCGCCTGGAGATATCTCGGTTTGGAGATCTCATGAACCGAAGTAATGCCCAATCTCACCGCTTTTTCCGTGGCCAACCGCACTGCATTGGCAAGCATTTCAGCGGTCGGACGAAAAATATCATTGAGATTGAGCGCAACATCTTCGTACAGTAGACCGTTCTTGCGATCGACGATCTTCCAGTGCGGGGGGATGCGCCTCAGTGCCGCAGTATTGACCACAGCATAATGGCCGCATATCCGGCGCATGATTACCGGCTTTTTTCGTGAGACCCTGTCGAGGGTACGACGGGTCAGGGTTTCCATTTCATCGGTTCGCCAGGAGGCGTCATCCCATTTTGAAGCAAAGGCGATTTCATCGTACTTGAGATTGGCAGTAACCTTCTGGAGGCAATCGTCCAGTGAACGGCAACGGGCTAAATCAATGCGCTGCATGTCGATGCCCTCCGGGATCAAATGTGTGTGCGCATCGATGAATCCCGGGATTACGTATCGGCCCTTGAGGTCATGTTCGATAGCACCTTTAATTCGTACCCCGCGTCCGTCGACCTTCTTGCTGATGGCCCCCCTTTCTATAAGCAGCGTGGAGTTATTCAGGCTCCGGCTGGCAAAGTCGACGCATTTTGCATTGCGCAGGACCAAAGGGTGGGTCTGGTATCTCTTTCCGATCAACTTAACCAACCACGATCGGTTCTTGGGGGTATGTATATTGGAGCGGGCGGGGTTTGAGGATCGCGCTGCCGACCGTCAACGTGCCGACTCGCCCGGCGATCATGACCGCGATGATGATCAATTTACCGAAGGGCGCTAGATCATGTACGAAGCTGCAAGAGGAGTTGACCGTAGAACCCATTGACAGTCCGACCGTACCGAATGCGGAAAATACTTCGAAGATGACTTTAAGCGGCGTATGGTTCTCAAAAAGCATTATCAGAAAGAAGGCGGTAATGATGGTGAAGCCGGAGAGGATGAGGAGGAGAAATGCGCGGTATGCCTGTTCGATCGGTATTCTTTTTCTCATGGTTATTATATCTTTGCCGTATCTGCCGAGCATCAGTTCCTTGGTCCATCCCAACAGGAGGGCGAATGTAGTGGTTTTGACGCCGCCGCCCGTGCCGCCGGGTGAGGCACCTATGAACATGAAGATCATCAGCAGGATGAGGGTCACCGGTGAGAAGAGTGCGACGGTCATTGTATTGAACCCTGCGGTTCGCGGTGTTACGGCCTGAAAGAATGCATGGATGACCTTCTGGTGGAATGGCAGGTGAAGCAGGCTGCGGTTGTGCTCGACTATCAGAATGAATGCAGTTCCGATGATCACGAGGGCCAGTGTTGTCCGGAGAACGATAGCAGTGTGCAGGGCTAGTTTCTTTTTCGCCCGTTTGATGACTGTGGCATAGAGATCGGACACCACGATGAATCCAACGCCGCCGAATATGAAGAGAACCGCGACGACGAGTGGCGCCGATATCGAGTCCGAAAAGAATGCCATGTTGTCAGAGAACGTAGAAAAACCGGCGTTGCAGAAAGCTGAGATTGAATGAAAGAATGCATGTCCGAGAGCAGTTGCCGGAGCGAATCGCTGAGCAAAAGAGGAGTAGAGAAGTGCCGTGCCCAGCAGTTCCACGACGATTGTTATCCGGAAAACACGCCATGCAAACCGGCGTAAGTTCTCGAAAGTGAGGAGATTGATCGATTCCTTGAATAGCAGGCGGTCACGTAATGATATCTTCCGTCCGATGAAGAAGAAGAAGGTGGTCGAGAGGGTCATGTACCCCAATCCTCCGATCTGGATGAGGGCGAGTATTACACTCTTGCCGAAGAGGGTAAAATCCAGCGCCGTATGCTTGACGATGAGGCCGGTTACGCAGAGGGCGGAAGATGAAGTGAAGAGTGCGTCGACCAGGGTGATGCCGTTCCTTGTGGATATCGGCAACAAAAGCAGAATCGTACCGACGGCGATTATGCCAAGATAGCCGCCGATGAGGATCCTTGGTGCGTTTACCTCACGTGATCCGATCATCACACCGCGGGTTACAAAGGAAGTTGCTTGAACTTCTGATGCTTTACTTTCACTCTTTTTGATGCCTTCTGCGCGAGTTTGTTGGCCAATTTGTTTTCTTCACGCGGGATGAGTACGTACGTGACTTCGTCAACGTGTGATTGAAGTGCAGAGAGTCGCTTCATGAGCAACTTGATGTGGGAAGATTTTGTGCGGTACTTGCCCATCAGCTGATTGTAGACGAGTTCGGAATCGAGCTTGAGTGTCGCGCTTTGCACACCCGAATCAATCATCCATTTGATGGCGTGGATGACGGCTTCATATTCCGCAACGTTGTTAGTCGTGATGCCTATGTACCTGGATATTTCAGCGGTCGTTTCCGGTACCCCCTGTTCAAAGACCGCGATACCCACTCCGGCCGGCCCAGGATTGCCTCGTGATGAACCATCGACGAATATGCAGGTCGGTGGACTTCTTTTTGCTGGCATCGACTACGTCCGGGAGTTGGTATAGACGAGGATCCGGCCGCAGTTGTCGCACAAGAGAATCTTGTTACGTTGTTTCAGCTCATTGAGGAATTGATGGGTAAGATTGGCGAAGCAGCCGGTGCATGTGTTATCGACGATCGGGCAGACGGCCTTGTCCCGAACCTTCTTGATCCGGGTATACAGGTTCTTAGCGTCGTCGGGGAGTTTGGCAAAATCGTCTTGAAGTGTCGCTTTTGCCATTTTCTCACGTTCGATGAGAGATTCACTCTTCTTCTTCATGTCCGCGATCTTTCCCAGGGTAATGTCCTTGAACTCTTTTGTATCAGCCCGTCTTCTGTCGATCGAATTCTTCAGTTGTTCCTCTTCCTCCATCAACCCGATCATTTCATCCTCTATCTCCCGGTTTCTTTTCTTTATGAAATCGATCTCATTGAGTATTGCCCGATACTCTTCATTGGTCTTGACCGCGAATGTCTGCGTGTTCAGTTTGGACGTTTTTTCTTCGTTGTCAGTGATCTCAAGTTCCTTAAGTTTGTAGCTTTTCTTCAATTCCTGAATACGATTTTCCGCCTTCTTTAAATCCTCCTCCTTCGTTTCGATCTGGGTTTCGAGTTTAGCTATCTCTTGCGGTATCCGTGCTAATTCTGCCCCTGTTTCTTTGATCTCATCATCAAGGTTCTGGATCTTTACCAGGAGGTCGAGTACGGTATCCATGATGATCTTTTTCCGGTCGATCCTGATGCGGGGAGATACAGTGTGTTTGCGTGAATGGGCGGTACCCGACTTGAACGGGTGACCTCCTGCATGTCAAGCAGACGCTCTAACCAAGGCTGAGCTAACCGCCCATGATTGCACATACGGTATTTTACCAATAAATGGTGGTAAGTCAAGACCGACCACAAGGTGACGTTATTGGTTTAGGGTTACGAAGCCGTTAGGGCAAGCACCAAGCACCAAGTACGAAATCCTAAGTTCCAAACAAATCCGAATTTCAAATGACCAAAATTCCAAACACGGTTTTTGATCATTGGGATTTTGAGATTGTGATTTATTTGTTATTTGGTGCTTAGGATTTGGAATTTGCCGTTGGCCGACGGGCCTCGTTACCGCCAAACGGCAACCGATCTTTCAGTATGAGCCGGCTGCGTCCAAATCCCACCATCGCGGGTTTAGGTACGATTACCATCTACGAATCACGAATACGAGCCCTTGGCGAGGCTGTTGACTTTTCGCGAAGGTCAGATATAATTTGCCGCGTGAAAGAAAAGATCAAACGCGAAATTTCCACATGGGCCACGGTGATCGTTGTCGTGTTGATACTACGGGCAATATTCGTAGAGGCCTATGTCATTCCGACTGCATCCATGGAGAAGACGCTGCTTATCGGTGATGCGCTCTTGGTCAACAGGTTCATATACGGCGTTAAGATACCAATACCATTTTCGAGCTGGCAGATACCGATAATACCCGGACGGATGCCGCGACGCGGTGAGATCGTCGTCTTCAGGTATCCTTTCGAAAACAAAGATTTTGTGAAGCGGTGTGTGGCGGTCGAAAGAGATACTGTTCAGATCATCGACAAGGTCCTCTACGTAAACGGGAGCAAGGTTGACGAGCCGTATGTTCGTCATACCGATCGGGTCACGATTCGCGGTGTCATCGCGGAGAACAGAGCATATCAGGAAAAATGGGAGAGGGCTCAACTGGCAGAATTGATCGGTTACCAGGTTCGCGACAATTTCGGACCGGTTGTAGTACCCGAAGACTGCATATTTGCCATGGGCGACAACCGCGATAATTCAGCAGATTCCAGATTTTGGGGGCCGTTGGACAAGAAGTATCTAAAAGGTAAACCCCTATTCATCTATTTCTCGTTCGATCCGGGCCGGGAGGTCTCTCACTTTCTCGAAGTCTTCAAATTCTGGCAATGGAAGTCGATCCGGATCGGACGAATCGGTGAGGTCATATAGCAAACGATCGAGAGCATTTAGTGAATCGCACTATTCGCTCTCCTCATATCACTTATATACCATTTGATGTATATCTTCAAGATGCATTTTTCGGTAATGCCGATTATCTTTTGTCAGTCGGGATTTGAAGGATTAAAGAACCAGGAGGTTTATGATGATGAAGAAGTCATTGCTGCTACTTGCTTTGTTCGGTTGCCTGTTCGCGCAGGATATGGTTGTGCGAGTCTATGCTCGGTCCTGGCGCGATCTGAAGAGAATCTCTTACAAAAATGATTTGGATATTTCCGGAGCGAGGGCTGGTAAATATTACGACCTGGTGGTCGATAGTGAGGGGTTGAATAGAGTCATCGCTTCTGGGCTGCCCTATGAGGTGGTGGTGCATGATCTTGCACTGGCCAAGGAAAGTGTTCGTGCCGAATATCTATCGTATACCGAAATCGAAGATAGCCTCAGACGATTGGCGCTGGATTTTCCCGGGATCTGCAAGTTCGATTCTCTGCCAATTCCTACATATGAAGGTAACTGGATCTACGGCATTAAGATATCAGATACCCCCAATCTTGAAGAGAATGATGAACCAGGATTTTTAATCGACGGTGTACACCATGCGCGTGAGTGGGCGTGTGTACCAGTGATCATGTTCTTCGCCGACTCCATACTGAGTGCATATGGTTCGGTGCCCGAAATCACGGAGATCATCGACAACACCGAGATCTACTGTTTTCCCGTCATCAACGTCGATGGTTACATTTACGACTATAATCCTCCAGTAGGGAGCTGGTGGCGCAAGAACCGGGAGCCTTTTAGTGGTTCTATTGGAACCGATCCAAACCGCAATTACGCCGGCTGTGCGCCGGACATCGAAGGTGATTGGGGTGCCGTAGATGAAGGACAAGCGTCGCACCAGCCAAGTTATACACTCTTTTGCGGCGCCTACGCGAACTCAGGGGAGGAAACCCGGGCGCTCACAATGTACGTAAAGGAACATACGATGAACGCCTACATGTGTTATCACAGCTCCGGTGAAGTGATCATGTGGCCGTGGGGATGGACCGGCGATGGTGATCCGGATTCGCTCCTACATTTTCAGGTCGGCAGTTACATGGCCAGTCAGGTCCAGTGCCTGGGCAGCGGTACCTATGATTATGGTCCGATCTATTCGGCGATATACCCGGTCGGCGGTTCGAGTGTCGACTGGTTCTACAGCTGGAGCCATTGGGTTGGTGGAGTGTCTGCTCTCTCTTATACCACTGAACTTGGCACCACGTTCTATCAGCCGGCAAGCGATCTCGATCACATGGTTCATCAGAATTTCAAAGCCATGAAATACCTTGCCGGTTTTTGCGATTCGATAGTATACTTACTCGAAGGTGTAGTACCGCCGCCAGAGGTCTACCCTCTGGGAAGTGTCAATCCTGATTTCACCGTTGCCTGGCACCCAAAGAACTCCGATGACAACCACCCGACTCATTGGGAGTTGATTGAGTTCGCGAGTCCGTCGATCGTCGAGGATGATCTGGAATCGGGTAGCGGTCGCTACGAGCTCGAGGGCTTTACGCTTTCTACAGCCCGAGCTCATTCTGGTAACTATAGTTTCTTTTCGGGTTACGATAACAGCATGAACCATGCGGTGCAGGCGCTCCACCCGTATCCTGTGCAATCCGGTGATTCTGTGACCTTCTGGTGTTGGTACAGCCTCGAGACGGATCGTGATGTTGCAGTTGTCGAGGTGTCTGAAAACACCAAGGAGTGGTTCAATCTCGATACTACGCGTTTCACGGGATACTCAAGTGCATGGATTCGAAGGGCATTTTCGCTCGAAGATTGGGTAGGTAGGTCTGTATACATCAGGTTCCGGACCATGACGAACGACATGACGGTCGGAACCTATGAGGGCTTTTATGTCGACGATATCTATCCGGCGTGCCTGTTCGGCGTCCTGGACACCGTGTCATCGAATATCACCGATACGCTTTATGCATTCAGCGGTCATTCACTCGGGCAGTATTTTTATGCGGTGCGAGGGCATAACGCGGCATGGGGCTGGGGGGATTTCTCATGTCTGGCTCCGGCAGAAGTCGGTCTTGGTATTGTTGACAATGGTCAACCGGTTCGGATAAGTACCACCCCAATGCTTTCGTTGTTCCCCAATCCATTCAGTGATCTGGCGACTGTCAGCTTCAGCACAGGGCAGAGCACCGAGAGCACAGGGCTCAAGATCTATGACGCTGCCGGACGTATGGTCAAGGATCTGTCTGGCGCTATGGGCCATTCACCGCTCCCTATGCAGGTTGTCTGGGATGGAAGCGATGATGCGGGCCGCCGTCTGCCACGTGGTGTGTATTTCGTTCGTTTATCCAGCGGTGATACGGTGATGATCAGAAAAGCGGTACTCGTTGAATGATCTTTCGTGATCCAACCCTATAAGGGGGGGTAAGATGAAAAAATATCTGCTTATCGGCTTATTCTCAATCATGCCGCTCATTGCAGGAACCATCACAAGAACGATGACCTTATCGATGCAGGATATGCGTATGTATAAGGCCAACGATCAAGATGTGGTGGAACTAATAGGACATGGGGTTCTTGTCCGTCCCGGTGCTCCGCGCATGCCAATGGTTCTACATAAGCTGGTCATTCCTGCCGGCGCAGTGCTCAAGGGTGTGAGTGTAGTCTCCGTGCAATGGGAGGAAATTCGAGGGACTTTCAACATCGTACCGGCGCAGCCAGATGTTCCGCTGCCGATGCCCGGCAAGATCTTCGAGCCACAATTGTTTCCGCCCGACCCCGAGATTTATGCGTCGAACACGGCCTATCCGGAAAATACAGTGAAGAACGGCGGCACGGGTAATATGAACGGCTACCGTATCGCCCACGTCGAGATCTTCCCGCTTCGCTATATTCCGTCAGAGGGAAGATTGCAATTGGCGACGAGCATAACCTATGAGATTGAATATGAAGAAAATCGTGCGGCCAACATCATTGCTACTGACCGGCAGAGGGATGTCTTCGGGGATGCTTTGCGACGTATCGTCACAAACCCTGAAGACGTGATGCGTTTCGCGCCGACCGTCCGCAAGAATATCTTTTCGAGATCTCTCCCACCCGGTGATTTTGAATATGTGGTGATCAGTGAACCGCCCATGGATACCGTCTTCGAACGTTTTGCCGCGTGGAAGACGAAGAAAGGAATACAGGCAACGGTCGTGGACGTTTCGTGGATAAGCAGCAACTACACTGGTTATGATCTCCAGGAGAAGATAAGGAATTTCATCATCGACGCGAAAGAGACGTGGGGAACGATCTACTTCTTGCTTGGAGGTTCTGGCGATCAGAGGACAAGTGGGCAGAATATCGTGCCGGCGAGGATGACGTACTATTACACATATTCGACCGTGGGCCGTGATGATACTATCCCGAGCGATCTGTATTATGCAGATCATGACGGTGATTGGGATTT
>CP070795.1:302932-313054 GCA_020343455.1 Caldifarciminota bacterium | reverse complement strand
AGATCAAACTCAAATCGATGGGGAGTGATACGGTTAGATCGTATATCGCTCACCGCCTGACTGTCGCTGGCAGCGAACAAGAGGTCTTCAGTCCCCGGGCCATTGATCTCATTTGCCGCTATTCAGAGGGCAGGCCGAGGCTTGTGAACGTCATCTGCGACAATGCGTTGCTTGAAGGGTACCTTCAGAGCAAACCGGAGATCGATGAGTTCTTGATCGAAAGGGTGGTCAGTAACCTTGGATTGAAATTCGAGTAATGGCGGAGCTCGTAGAAGTTAAAAGAAGAATCGCTGAGTTAGAGGCGAAGGGTGCGGTCAGTGATGCCGTCCGAGAGTTAGAAGGCGCGATCACTGAATTTCCCGACGAGGGGTCCCTCTTCAACAAACTGGGCGATCTCTACCTTAAAGCGGGACAGCAGTCCAATGCGCTCAATACATATGAGAAGGGCGCCCGCATATTCAAAGAGGAAACCTACTATCCAAACGCAATTGCTTTATGCAAGAAGATCCTGCGGTTCGACAAGAACCGTACCGAGATCTACGGATTATTGGGCGAGTTGCATAAGGAATTGGACCAGAAAGGCGAAGCGGCCAATTACCTCCTCGAGTATGCCGACCGCAAACGCAAGGCCAATGATCTGGATACAGCGCTGAAGACTTATGATATGATAAAGGAACTCGTTCCGAATAACGCAAGGATCCTGAAGACAATATCGGCGATATACGAGCAAGTCGGCAAGAAAGATCGTGGATCCGAACTTCTCGAGGAGGCCAAGGAGATTGAAACGAAGCATGAAAAATTCAAGGAGACCATACTCGAGGAGCAGGTGAAGGTCGCTGAAGTAGACAAACCGGCAAGCCCGGAAATGGTGCAGGAAGAAGTAATAGAAGAGCCGACAAAAGAATCGGTGCTGGCAAAAGAACCGGTCGGTGAGGAGCAAGAAGAACCCGCTGGCAAGTCGTGGCAGGCAGGGGACAAGATTTCGATCGAGGACATAGTCTCACCGGAAGTCGCGGAATTACTCAAGGACGAAGAGCCTGAGCCATCAGCCGCGGTCGAAGTACCCGAAAAACTTTCCGAGATAGACAAGACGATCGAACTCGGAGAATTGTATTTGAAACTTGATTCGGTCGAAGAAGCACTAGATTGCTTCCGTGATGCCGAACGCGCAACCTGGCGCAAGAAAGATTACGAAAAAGCGATGATGTTGAACAAGAAGATCGCCGAGTTGCGTCCTTTTGACCTGAAGTCGCGTCAACATCTTGTCGAAATAGCGCGCATGCGGAGCGAGAATGCTCTGCAGGTGACGTTCATGCTTGAACTGGCCGAGGCGTTGAACAGGCGTGAGGCAAAGAGTGAGGCGCAGAAGATTTACCGCGATGTTTTGAATATAGACCCGAACAATATGATAGCGAAAGAACATGCGCTGCCTCTTGAAAAGGCGGCTACCGTCGATCTGGGTGCAGTATTGAGGATTGAACAGAGTGAGGCAAAAGCAGAAACGATGCAGAGCATCGAAGAATTGGTTTCTGAATTCAGGCGCGAGGTTTTTGAATCGATAGGCGAAGGCGATTACAGTTCACATTATGACCTTGGAGTTGCCTACAAGAGTATGGGTCTTTATCAAGAGGCAATCGAAGAATTCGAAATTGCATCGAAGGATGAGAAGCTGCGCTTGAAGGCTCTGGAGATGACCGGATCATGCTATATCGATTATGATAAGATAGGCGATGCCATACGCGTGTTGAACGAGGCTCTGAAGATAGAGGGCCATGGCAGAACGGAATATTTTGGCATTCATTTTCTTCTTGGGAGCTGCTACGAGAAACAAGACGACCTAAAGAACGCGTTGAAATCATACGTCAATGCATATGAGATTGACAAGAAGGTTTCTGCGTTGAACCAGAAGATACTGCAGTTGAAAAAGAAAGTCACCGATGAATTAAATAGAAGGCGCACAAGTGTATCAGGAGGAAAATCGTCTGATAAAGGTGCTTCGAAAAAGCCAGCAGTCGACAAGAAGTCGAAGATAACGTATCTGTGATGATCTCATGGGTTACGAATCGTTCTATAATTTAAGGGAACATCCTTTCAGTTTTGCGGCTGACGAGAAATTCTACTATGACTCGCCACAGCACTCAAAAGCGTTACTCAAACTGTCACATGCGGTCGAGACTGAGAAGGGTCTTGCTTTATTGGTCGGGACCATCGGCACCGGGAAGACGACCCTGTCACGGCGCCTGTTAGACCAACTGATAAGTGAACAGGTTGAAGCGACGTTGCTCGTTATCATACATTCGGAGATTACTTCGCTATGGTTTCTGAAAAAGATTGCTCTCATGCTCGAAGCAGGGGGCGATTCTGATAATAAGATCGAAATAATAACGGCAGTCTATCACAGACTTCTCGAATTCGCCCGGCAGAAGAGAAAGGTCGTAATCCTCATCGACGAAGCAAATATGCTGCGCAGCAAAGAAATAATGGAGGAGATCCGGGGACTCCTTAACCTCGAGTCAGAACGGGGTAAGCTCTTGAATTTCATTCTCTTCGGCTTGCCGGAAACAGAAGATTACTTGAAGCTCGACCCTCCATTATACCAGCGCATTGCTATCAGATGCCTGCTGGAAACGCTCGATGAGAAGGCGACGTACGATTACATCACCCACCGACTCCGTGTCGCCGGTAGGTCGCAACCCTTGTTCGACCGGGAGGCGTTCAAGGCGATCTTTCTCTATTCGAAGGGGAACCCGAGGACGATCAACGCGATCTGCGATAATGCACTGCTTGAAGGTTTCCTGCTGAAGAGAACTGAGATAGGAGTGGGGATCATCGATGATACGGTGCAGGACCTCGGGCTTCTGACAAAGGAAACTTGACCCCAGACTTTTCCGGTAACCATAACTACGCGGATCTACACATACATTCGAACTGCTCTGATGGATTGTTATCGCCTTTGGAGATCGTTCAGCATTGCAGAAACATAGGTTTGAAAGCAATCGCGATAGCCGATCATGATTCGGTCCTCGCGGTCGATGAACTGAAAGACGCTGAGCATGAAGGCATCGAGGTCATTCCTGCGGTCGAGATGAGTTCGAACATAGGGACGCTCGACATACATATTCTCGCGTACTGCATTGACTGCGACAATCCTGATTTGCAGCTCTACCTGGAGGAATTACGCGAACACCGCGTGAAGCGGGCAAAGAAGATCGTAGAGAGACTTTCACGGGATGGCATAAAACTTGACTTCGACCGGATGCAGGAATCTGCTAAGAATAGTGCGCTGGGGAGGCCGCATATCGCCGAGGCTCTGCGTGAACGTGGATATGTGCAATCGATCAGGGAAGCGTTCGTTCGTTTCCTAAGTTATCACTCTCCTTACTACGAACCTAAATTGAGCATAGAACCTAAAACATTGTTGAACAAGATCAGGTATTGGGGCGGCATTGCGGTGATCGCCCATCCTGGCATTTACGATGACGCCGATCTCGTCACACGCCTTGTCGACGATGGTGCCGTGGGTATCGAAGTCTGGCACCCGGAACACTCGGCGACCTGCCAGCAGGAGATGTATGAAATGGCTTTGCATAATGGACTCTTGATGACAGGAGGTTCGGATTGCCACGGCCACCGCCGTGCATCGCTGCAGATTGGCAAGTGTGGATGCGGTGAATTGCAGGTACAGCTGCTGCGCGATTATAAAGATAGGAGGACGCAGGATGAGTCGAGGATGTGAGGTGAGCGATGAATATTGAAGAGATAAAGGGTATTCTGCCTCATCGGCCGCCTTTCTTGTTTATCGATGAGGTCATGGAGATTTCCGAAAAGAGAATTCTGGCGAAGAAGTATGTCCGTGAAGACGAGTATTTCTTCAAAGGACACTTTCCCGATGAACCGATAATGCCCGGAGTGTTGATGGTTGAAGCTATTGCCCAGGCAGGCGGCGTAATGCTTCTCAGAAAGCATGAGAAGGCAGTTCCTCTTTTCATGGCTATCGAAAATGCAAAGTTCCGGAGGATCGTAAAACCAGGTGATACGCTGATCCTCGAGGTCGAGTTGATCCAAGCACGTGAAAGGGTTGTGAAGATTGCAGGTACCGCCCGGGTCAATGATGAACTTGCCTGTGAAGCGAGGATAATGGCCGGGATCAAGGAATGAAGACGTGATCAGTCTGGTCAGCCCCAGGGCGAAAGTCGACCGGTCCGTATCCGTCGGTCCGTATTCGGTGATCGAAGACGATGTGGTTATCGGCGAGAGGACACGGATCGATAGCCACGTCGTCATCCGGAGCGGTACGGTCATTGGGAAGAACAATGTCGTATGTTCAGGCGCTCAGATCGGTATCGAGCCGCAGGATTACCATTTCAAAGGCGAACGGTCATTTTGCGTCATCGGTGACAGTAATGTGATCCGTGAATACGCTACGATTTCGAGGGCTACGGGCGAAGGCAACAAGACCATCATCGGCAGCAGTAATTTCATCATGACCTATGTTCATGTTGCGCACAACAATGTAATCGGCGATAATGTGGTAATATCGAGCATTGCACAGCTGGGCGGTTATGTGCAGATAGGTGATCATGCGAACATCGGCGGCCATGCTGGGATTCATCAGTTCTGCCGTGTCGGCCGATATGCGATGCTCGGCGCAAAATCCTATTTGAACAAGGATCTGCCGCCTTATTTGCTCGCCAGTGGTAACATCGCCAGAGTCCGTGGGGTCAATACGACCGGTCTTATCCGCAATCTCTTTTCATGGGAAGAGATCGAAGAGATAAGATGCATAATGCGTCTGATCTACTATTCGGGTAAGAATTCCGTACATTGCAGGGAACTATTAAAAAAAAGAGACTCGTGCCGCGCGCACGAGTTTCTGCAATTCATGGAATCATCCAAACGCGGTATCCTTCTCAAGAACGATACCGGACAAATGCCAGACACACTACCCGTATCTTAGTATTATCTCAGCTTCTTCTTGTGACGATCACGTTTTCGTCGTTTCTTAAGCTTATGTTTCTTGATCTTCTTTCTCTTTCTCTTTCGACCACATGGCATTGTCTGACCTCCTTGAGATCCGTCGGCGGAATTATACTGCAAATAGCGGTGGTGTCAAGAGAGCTGATACAGATCTTTGTTCGTCCGGGGATCATGAAGCCCGTCCCGGATCACGAACTGACGTCATCTACGGATGCGAAAGACGACCCGTGTATCGTGAATCCCGTATCAGGGGTCGTCACTTTTGAACGATCGCGTTAGCCCATTCCGTCACACGGATGGTGTATAGCATCATACGTTGAATGCATGGCTATCGCACGCTTGACAGCAGTGTATTATACTGTAGAATGAACAAGATGTTGATGCTCTTGCTGTGCTGCCAAGCCCTGAATCCCTGTGAACAGGATATCTACGATGCGATCAGCCAGGACTGGCAGTCAGTGCCGGTGAAATTCTGTATGCAGGGCATCGAAGCTATTTCGACGCCGGCTTTGGACGTGCTGCCACCGGTCGGCCTTTACTTATTCGACAAGAAAGACATCGCACGTACTGGAATGGCGGCTTTTATCGGCGACTGTGTGGTGGTTCTGTCCCTGAAGATGCTGGTTAACCGCGAGCGGCCAGCCGGGGAGACCGGTCGACTGGATTCGTCATTTCCCTCGGGACACACTGCGTTTGCCTTTACTCAGGCAGTTGTCTATTCGCATTACAAACCGAATTTGAGGATTCCCTTGTTCGTTTATGCCACGGTCGTCGGTTTTTCGAGGGTCTATCTGGGAAAACACTACCCCACCGATGTGCTGGGCGGAGCAGTTCTGGGGCTCGTAGTTGGTTTTCTCGCGGTCAAGTTCACTGACTAACGATCAACAGCCGGCATACCTTTCATAAGAGCCAACCCTTTTGCACGCCACGTTCCTCTTCTGTACCAGATGATCAATACTATGCTTTCAACGCCGTAGGCGGCAAGCATTGACCACCAGACGCCGGTCACTCCCATGTGCATGGCCCGTGCAACGAGCAACGCGAGTGCGTATAAGATGGTGACTTTGATCACTCCTGCGACCATCGGGGGCGTGGTGTAGCCGGCACCACGATAAACGCCGGTCAGGGTCGTGCTAATTCCCACGAAGATCAAGTAGAATGCGACGATGTGCATGAACTGGACGCCGTAGCCGACCGTCTGCGCACTCTGAGTGAATAGGCCCATTAGATTACGGGCGCCGGCGATGAAAAGCACGATGAAAAGGAACATGATGGCGCTGCTCAATCGCAGAGCCGTGTTGCCGGCCATGGCCGCACCTCTGGCATTGCGGGCGCCGAGTCTCTGTCCGACAAGCGTCGTAGTGGCGACACCGATACCGACGACCGGCAGGCTGGCGAATTGAAAGATACGGGTACCTATGCCTAATGCAGCGAGCGCATGTTCGCTGAAACCGGCAACGATACCGAAGATCGCCATGATGCTTGCCGCCATGAGCCCGTATGATATACCGACCGGAATTCCGATGCTGAAGATCTTCTTTGCCACGGTCCATTGGACATTCCAAGGTCTGGATGTCTCGAGTTTCAGACCCGACCTTCCGCGCACGAGTATCACTATTCCAACACAGAAGCTGATAAACTTGGCAATTGTGGTTGCGATCGCGGCTCCCCCGACCTCGAGACGAGGGAAGAAACCAATACCAAGGATGAGCAATGGATCGAGCACAAGATTCAGCACGGTGGCGATGAGCATGATCAACATTGGGATCTTCATGTCACCGGCGCCGCGGAATATGTAGTTAATGCTGAAAGACAACAGCTGAAAGAAAAACCCGATTGATACAATACGAAGATAGTCGGTGCTCAAATCAAGGACTGCATCCCTGCCTCCAAGAAAGGACATGATCTGCCCTGAGAAAAGGAACGCCAGCGTACCGATGATGAATGCGGTTGCGAAGGCGAGAAGGATGGATTGCTTTGCCACCGTATTTGCCCTTCCAAAGAGGCGAGCTCCGTATGAGTGGGCAACGAGTGCCACGGTGCCGGAACCGATAACCTGCCCCAGAGCAAGTATAATATAGAAGAAATTTCCGGCCAATGAGACTGCGGCGATTGAAGTTGCTCCGAGTTTGCCTACCCAGAAGAGGTCAACGAGATTGTAGCTCGTCTGCATCATGAAGGCGAGGACGATGGGCCAGGCCAGCGTCATCAATTGCCTGAGAACAGACTCGTCTTTTGTCTGTTGCACTGGGTCAGTAATACAGGTTCTTGCTACAGCAGCGAGCGGTAACGGTCCTTGAGCTCGGCTTTCTTGCCTTTATTCCAGCCCGACACTTTCGTGAAATAACCTGTGACTCTTGTGATATGGTCGACGTTTTCACTCCCGCAGTGAGGGCATCGGTTCATGAGCCCGCGCGCTGTCTTGAAACAGCTGTTGCATGTTGTGAATTCCGGCGAGAAGGCGATCTGAGCATTGCGCGAATTGCGGAACGTCTTAACCACGAAATTCGCCACGGATTCCTTGGGCGGTTGCGTTTCACCGAGCCAGATATGTGTGAGAGCACCGGCCTCGATGAGATCATGGAATTTCCCTTCGGTCTGCACCCTGGTTATTGGATCGATGGGTATGCCGACATTCAAGTATGTGGAGTTGGTGTAGTATACCGAGTTATCCGCCTTATTTCCTTTGACGATGTTGCTCGCCCTGCCCGCAAAGTGCTCCAGATCTAAACGTGCCAGGCGGTGAGCTGCCGATTCCGCAGGTGTTTGTTCCATCACGAGCCTCATGTTATGCGACTTTGACAGCTCCCTGGTGCGCAGGTAAAGATGGGAAAGTATCTTCAAACCGAAGCGCAGCGATTCCTCGTCTTCGTGCATTTCTTTGCCCGTATGATATTGCACAAGTTCGTTCAATCCCAGTAGCCCGACGAGAAATGTGGCACGGTGTAGCCTGAGATACGGTTCGCCGTCGCGCTCCATCGTCAGAAGGGCAAGCGGACCTTCTTCCTTCAATGATATCAATTTCTCGATGAATATCTTCTTCTGCTCATGCGCCTTGACGACGAGGAGGAGCAGTTCATCGATCTTCTTGTACAATTGATCATCGCTACCGTTTGCCAGAAGAGCGATGCGGGGCAGATTGAGTGTTACATTTTGGAGTGCGGTGTAGCGCATCTTCCAGGGCGTGTGCGCGTCCTGTAAGTCGCTTTCCTCAAGTTTGAAGGATAACCGGCAGCACTCCGATATTTTTGCGGTCTGGCCGCGGTCAAAGACGTAGTATGTATTTCCTCTTTTCGAAGAGACGTCGGCAATATGATTGAGAAAGTCTTCGTAGCCCGGTGTGGTGAAGAAGTCTTCGGTAATGTGAACGAGCGGTTTGGGAAAGAAGAAGGGGCGCCCAGTGCCGTCACCGTCCATGTAGACATCGAATAGCGCCCACACGAATTTCTGTGCAGCCGCTGCATAGTCGCCGTACTTCTTGCCCGTATATTCACCGCCCGGACCGATGGCCGGTACATCTCGAAAGTGCTTCGGGATCTCCCAGTAGAGATTCAGGTCTGAGAATATGGCCTGCCCGCCACGCGCAACCGATTGCTGCGAATATTCGAAAACCAACATCTGAGCCATCTGATGGATGTCGCGATCCGACATGCCGGTCAGGAAAGGAGCGAAGAAGATGTTTATGGCATCCCAACCGATGGCGCCAGCAAAGTGTCCCTGTAGCGCGGCAGAGAATTTAACCATATGTGCGAGCAGCGTGTCCGCGTGACGCGCTGGCCGTGCGATCGAAAGCGCGTTCGGCAGGTTCAAGCCGAACTTCTTCACGTATTCCAAAGACTGTCCAGAACAGTATGGGCGGTCTCCAAACCCAAGGTCGTGCAGATGGATGTCGCCGCGGATATGGGCGTCGGCTACATCGCGGCTGAATACCTCGGAGAGCATGTACTGCTTTTTCACGGTCTCGGCGATCGTCATGTTCGTTGCTTCTGGGTTGTGTGGAATATTGGCATTCTCACGATTCGCGAAGAGGATGATCTTATCCGCGTCGTAGAGCGGTATACCCAGTCGCGTGTGCCGTAATCTTGAGCTTTCAAGACCGTGTTCGATCAACTTGACATTGACAATCTCGCGGATGAGCGATGAACTCACGAGATGCACGTTCGAATTGAGGATCGTTTCCTCTGTCTCTTCGGATATTTTCTCCGCGAGGTTGCGCTCGAGTCCTGTCTCATTCTCCAGAGCTTTGATTATCCTCTCGCGATCCCATGCTACGAAGTCGTCATCCGAAGTCCGGACAAACAAAGCATAATCCGTTGTTTCCCGTTCTTCCGGCTTGCGTAGCAGTAATTCTTTCTTGCGCAGGATCTCGCGCTGCTTTCTGTACAAGATGTAGGCTTTTGCGGTGCGCGCGTGACCATTTTCAATGAGAATTTTTTCTACAGCATCCTGGATTTCCTCCACTTCCGGAGTGGCATTTCCTTTCTTGGTGTATAGATACAGAATGACTTCATTGGAGAGTTTGTCTGCGAGTATCTTATCCTCGCCGCCTACAGCTTTCGCCGCGAGGAAGATCGCATTGGCGATCTTCGATTTATCGAAGTTGACTACTTGCCCGTCTCTCTTCTTCACGTGTTGAAATATCTTATCCCGTGGTATCTCCTCGGAGATTCCGATTCTTACCGTTGCTTTTTCCTCCATCTTCGCTCCTTTTTTATCTTCTTCAGTTCGTTTGCAAATTTGTCTATGTTGGTGAATTTTCTATAGACCGACGCAAAACGTACATAACTTACCTCATCGATTTCGAGCAGGCGATCCAGGACCATTCGGCCAATATCAGCGGATTTTATTTCAGTCTGGTATCGGTCCGACAGAATATCTTCGATCTCGTTAACGATCGACTCGATTTTCTCTGCGGCTACGGGGCGCTTGCGGCAGGCGGTTGCGATGCCGTTCAATAGTTTGGCCCGATCATATGGTTCTCTTGTGCGGTCGCGTTTGACGACGACGAGCGGCACTCGTTCAACTGTTTCGTACGTCGTGAACCTGAAGTGGCATTTTATGCATTCCCTTCTCCTGCGCACGACCGACCCTGCTTGAGAAGTTCGTGTTTCGAGTACGCGGTCACCGTCTTTGCCGCACCTCGGA
>CP070795.1:292584-302832 GCA_020343455.1 Caldifarciminota bacterium | reverse complement strand
CCAGAAACATCCAGGAACAGCAAGGCGAAGAACTCAGATCAGGAACCCTTGTGACTAGCCCTTTCTACTTACCGCTGCTTCCTTCCGGACCTGACGGGGTTCGTAGACGGCACTATCGCAAGACCCGATCGTCATCGCACTCCGCTCCTTGCTGTTGCCCCTGAAAGTTCTAGCTCGAATGAAGTCTTCAACCCCGCATAAGCGGATTTCGGGTCATCCTGATTCGCATCGGGCTTCAGGGCACCGCTAGCTCCCCGTCTAGCACGACCGGACTATCTCACGAAATCAGTCTTTGCGAAGAGAAATTCAGATGGCTTGATGCCACATGTACCAATTCCTCTTCTGACCAACTCTGTCTGCAAATTTTCGATACTCTTGACGTTGATCTCGGCAAGCCTCTCATATTCCGGAGTCCTCATCCTCGTTATCAACTCCCCTTCATCGGGTATGTTGTTCAATCTCAGGACGTAACTTTTGGCCACCTCCGGATTTCGCGCGAGATAACTGAGTGTCGCCTCAACCGCGGTCTTGACCCTGATCGCGGCCAATCTGTGCTCAGTGGTCACGAAATTCTTGCGCATCACCACGGCTCCATATGGTATGTTGGGCACAACATATGTCGACGAAAGACCCTCAGCCAGTGCAGTGTTGCCTTGCTGCAGCATGTAGGCGCGGTAAGGATCGAGCAAATAAAGGACGTCGGCCGTTTTCTCGTCGAACGCACGCAAGAGTTCTTCGCCTGACATCGGCACGTATTTTACACCTTTAAGATTCAGATCTTCGGTCATCTTCGTCATAATCAGGTTAATGAAGTATTCGTCGCCCGCCCGGTACCCAATGCGCTTACCACTCACATCCCTGAGTCTGGTTATCCTTGACTTCGGCGGCACGATTACGGCGTCCAGGGATCTGCCCGACTTGATCTCAAGCGCACCGAATGCTTTTACCGTATCTCCATTGGAACTTGGCGATATCATCAGCCAATACCACGGCACCACAGCAACATCATAATCTCCCCTCTTGAGGCCTTCAAGCGGATCGCCAACGACTTCCACCAGTTCGGCCTGAACTTTTTCCATCGCGAAATAATTCCTTGTCGTATCCATCATCGCAACATAGAAAGGCAGCGTCAAAAAGGACTTGTCCACGCCAAACGTGACTTGAGAAGGAAGCGATTCCTTGTAGATCGGATAACCGATCACAAGCAGGAGACCGGCGAAAGCGAAGATAATAAGAATGGTGAGCAGTCTTTCCTTCGATTTGATACTCATCATTGCTCCTTCTGCAATTTCTCAGCCTTGGTCAACCATTCCAGCGCTTTCTTGTTGTTCCCCATCTCACGGTACACATAAGCCAAATTGGTCATCGCATCGAGATTCTGGGGATCCAATACGAGAACCTTGTTCTCATAGATCTCGACAGCCTTCTGGTACTCTTTCTTCTGGGTGTGATTGACGCCGAGATAGAACCATGCATATGCATCATCTTCACGAAATTCGGTTATCTTTCTGAACATTTTCATCGATTCATCATACTTTTTCTGCTTAAGGTATATCTCACCGGCATAGTAGAGCGCATCGGCATCGTCAGCCTTCAGGTCGAGGCTCTTCAGGAAATTCGACAGCGCCAGCGAATCATTCCTCAAATTATAATAAGCCATTCCAGTGTAGTAATAGGCTCGAGACAACCCATCCGTCGTTTTGTAGAACTGTTCGAGCGTCCGGCGATGCGGTTCGAGGCCGCCATCAAAACCCAACTTGACCTTGACCAGCACATCGAGTGCTTCTTCGTTCTTTTCGCCCCACAGTTGCATTATTTCCTTTGAGATGTTTTTATCTACTGCAGGAAGGTTCTGAAACACGATCCTTGCCGTCCGGTCATATTTCGTTAAGAAAAATTTCTCTGCCTCCCTCAGATCAACGATCGCCGAATCGTACGCACCCTTATCGAACTTCGCTCTGCCGACCATGAAATATGCCTCAGGATTCTCCGGATCGATACTCAGTGCTCTAACGTAAGCTGCGCCGGCCTTTTCTTTCTCACCCAGCTCGCCGTAGATTCCACCCTCGAGGATATACTGACTCACGTTCTTCGGATCGAATAATTCGCAGTATCCCAAATTCTTCAGCGCTCTGTCATACTGCTTTGCATTCATCAAACTGATCGCTGCATTGTAAAATGCCTGCCAGTAGACTGGAATATTCTGCTTATCACTGAGAAGCCAATTCACAGTCTTCCCCGAATCAACGGCAATCCCACGGTAGAATGCATCGGTTGCAGCCAGCCAATCGGCCATGCCGATTTCCACCTTTGACAGCAGAACATAGTATTCGTAATCATTCGGTGCACTCTGCAGGCCGATCATTATTTGCTCTTTCGCCGCTTCGTACTCGCCTTGTTGGATGTATATTCTCGCTGCGTTCTTTGCTGTGGGTGGACAGGCAATAAAAAGAAAGACAATACCCAGGAAGATTAACTTTTTCATCGTGCCTCCTTGATAGTAATTCTATTTAATATTCATCTGAAGTCAATACTGAACTTGCACGGACATGAACGCTGGAGAATGCGTTGAGAGTTCACACGAGAATCGGACCCTTGATTTCGTCGATTTTTAGCCTAAACTTGAATATGATGGTCAATGCCTTGTTCCTCTTCAACCTGATTTCGGCGTTTTTCCTGGACTCGACGCTTTATACGCCCCACACGGATCATGCGCTCATCGCAACCGACTTCAGCAGACCGATCGTCGACTGCGTGACGGAGGACTTCCTGTATGTCGCTACTGACGACTATATATACAAGATCGAGCCTGCAGGTTTGAAAATCACCGACAAAACACCCCTCCCACTACGTTTCAACTACCTCGCGATCGGACAGAGCGAAGTCATACTGCTCTCCTCCAATGAGATCGTAATCCTTGACCGCCAGAACCTGGGCTTTAAATCAGGCATCGGCATCGAACGAGGCGACCACCAGCCGATTGTGAAAGACCAGTCGATCTTAGGGTCTGCCCAAGGCAGACAATTCTATCTGCTCAGTGATGGGGGCGCGAATAGCATACTGAAAGTAATCGATATGCGGACTGGAAAGATCGTTAGAAAAATGACGATGGAGCGCGTCAAATGCATAGTCTATGATGAGTACACAGAAACCTTTGCTGCGGTCGACATCAAGAATGATCTAAGCATATTCGACATGCTGCTGCGAAGGACGAAGAAGATCACCCTGGGGTTCACCGTCATGACATTCACCGTGCATCCAGAAGGATTCTATATATATTCTGACCAAGGCATTTTTCTGATAAGCAGAAACGGAGGAATAATCGATTTCCAGCCGACACCTGACCAACAGGGCCATTGTGGTTTCTTTGTGTTGACGAAGACCGGTATTGCTCTGCTTGACGCAACCGTTCTTCGCCCATATCAATGGGTAGAAAATAGATACACCATATCGCGACTGGTGGCCGAATCCAACCCTGCATACGGGATCGGCACCGACACCGATAATAACTTCTACCTGATCCAAGCAGATCCAATTGCCGTAATACCGATCAATGAACAGCGGCGGCTGCCAGAAGGAGCATTGGATTGGCCGATGAGAATCGATTCTCTATGGTACCTGCAGCTGGGTGCGTTTGCGCACCACCACAATGCCGTGCGCGCGCATGAAACGATGCGTGCAGAGGGCGTACCGGTCATCATTGATTCGACCGATATGTACCGCATAAAGTTCGGTGGATTCTCCGATAAGTCGACCGCCCTTGATCTGGCCGAAAGAATGCGGCTCAAGGGATGGTTCGTCTATGAACCAAAGTTGCCGATCAGCAAGCCCGAAGTCTTCTATGTCAATGACCAACGATATGCCATTATCAACGGCATCGTGCAAAAGGAGTAGCACATGAAATCGATTGTCAAAACGAATAACGCTCCGGAAGCGATAGGCCCGTATTCGCAGGCGACTAAAGCGGGCGGCTTTGTTTTTACCGCGGGACAGATCGCAATCGATCCCGGTACCGGAGCCGTAGCTGCCGGCGGTATTGCCGAGCAGACGAAGAGAGTGATGATGAACCTGGAGGCAGTAATCGAAGCTGCCGGCTCGAACATGTCCTCGGTAGTGAAGACGACTGTCTATCTTACAAAACCCGAAGACTTTGCGCCAATGAACGAGGTCTATGCACAGTTCTTTCCTTCCCACCCACCTGCACGTACCACCGTTTTTGTAAGTTCACTACCCATGAACGTTGCCGTGGAGATCGATGCCATCGCTCGATTATAGGGCCATTCAGAAGAGGCTGGGCATCACATTCCGCAGAAAGGCTCTTCTACGGCTTGCCCTTACCCACTCGTCCTTCGGCCGGAACGGGACGACGAGACTCACGAAATCCAACGAGACACTGGAGTTCCTGGGTGATGCCGTATTGGAGCTCATTGTCCGTGAGTACCTCTATAAGAAACATCCCGGATCAACCGAGGGTGAATTGAATGATATGAAGGTCAAGTACACGAACACGGCCATGCTCCATGCCGTCGGTTGTGAACTCCGGATCGGAGATTATCTTCTCATGGATAGAGGCGAGGCGTTGACCGGCGGCCGTGAGCGCCCGAAGAACGTCGCCGGCGCCGTCGAAGCGTTAATTGGTGCAGCCTATCTCGATGGAAATCTGACCGGCGCCCGAAAGTTCATCAGAAAACATATCCTGCGCAAGGATGTCTCCGAAATGCACGACTACAAATCACTGCTCAACCAATGGGCGATGAAGGAACAACGCCGGATCGGTTATCGTGTAGCGAAGTCGCACGGTCCACCCCACCGCAAGATCTTCCACGTTGACCTCTATGTCGACAAGAAGAAAGTCGCCAGGGGGTCGGGTGATTCAAAGAAGAAAGCCCAGCAGGCAGCCGCCAGGAAATTCTTCGAACAGAACCCCCGTGTTTGGCGCCTGACCGAACACAACCGCCGATCGTAGTACGGACCGGAACCACTTTCTACTTTTTTTTAGAGGATTCGACGAGTACTACGGTTCCTTTGTCGGCATCCAATTCGACAAGCGTTCCATCGGGAATAGTCGATGTTGCACCGGTGAGAGAAAGGGCAGGTAAACCGAGTTCACGGGCGACCATCGCGGCGTGACATACGACTCCACCCACTTCGATGATGAGTCCTGAAGCGATCGTGAAGAGCGGAGTCCACCCGGGGTCCGCGTGATGCGTCACCAGTATCTCACCGTGTTTCAACCGTTGGATCATCGAGAAATCGCAGACAATTCTGGCCCGCGCCCTGACCTTCCCCGAACTCAACGGCTCGCCAACGAGAGCATTCGATTTGCCTACTTCCGTTGTGATACGCTCACCGCTTTCGTATATGATGTCCGGCACCTCGGCATGCCGGTATTCATGCCACTGTTTCTTGCGCCGAGCGACGGTCGCGCGCAAGTCATATTTTGCAGACGCTTCGTGTAATATCCCTTCCAGGTCACGGAGCGTAAGGAAGAAAATATCACGCGGTTTCTGCATATACCCTTTATCGGCCAATTGTTTTCCTATTATAAGGATCTGATCCTTCGCTTTTGCTGTGGCTTTCAGGTAATAATGCTTTCCATTTTCTCTCAGCGGAATGAAGGCTTCGAGACGCGGAATAAACGTCTTGAGTATCTGCCGCTCGAACGGTCTCACAGAGCCCAGGATTTCGTTGATGATTCTTTCACGCTGCACACTGTAGCCGCCACTGTCACGTGCTGTTGTGATGACCCTGTAGAGCATATCGTGATCTTCTCGCCAATTCAGATTAGCAACATCAAACTCACCCGGACCACGGTGTCCGTAGTCATTCATAAATTGATCTACTCTTGAGCGGAAGTCCGGATCACGGGCATAGAGTTTCCTCAAGGCTGCCACATTAACGACCCGTAACTTCGCCCGCGCGGACTGCGCCAATCGGTTCATGCATATCGCCATTTCTCCCGTCTTATCGATGATGCCGATTATGGTCCTGCGCGCCAGAGCCTCTCCTTTCTTGCCCATTCTTATGCTGAGCATAGCACTCAGTAATCCGAGGTTGAAAACACCGAGGAAGATCCCGCCGAAATATTTACGTGCGAACCTTTTCAGAATGAATCGCATCCAGTTCTTCACTTTGTTGACCGCATCGCCAAGATCCGAACTTGATTCGAAACCGGCGCAGTATGCATCCATCTTTACGTTCACCCGGGCAATCTTATTCCTCATCCAGCCGTACCTGATGAAACTCAACGCCAGGTAGTAGAAGAGGCGCACCAGTGCCGTAATACTGAAGAGGAACATGCGCGGCGCGGAGAGTATCTTCGGCAGATCCTGAATGTCGACGGACCTGAAGGCAGTTGCCATCTGCGGATCAACGGCTCGATCACCTTTCATGAAATCGAGGATCGGACCTATCGGCCTGCCGTATGCAATCGTGTTGTTCAAATTCCAGTATAGCCTTCCTGAGAGCATCTCCACCGGTCGGAACTTCCGGTACTGCTCATCACTGATTGGAAAGCCGAAGACATCGATCATAATACCGGGGAAGAAAGAGGTATCGAATATTGACCACGTCATCGGCGATATCGGGTCGGGTATTGTTTCACGAACATTCGCATTGCACCAAACTTTGCCCTTGCTGCGACGCGCGGCAGCATGCACAAGGACCGGCCTAGATTGCAGAATGTATAATCTGTTCTTCTCCACAGCCCATTCGATGTCCTGTGCAGACCCGAAGACACGCTCGATCTTCTTACCGGTTGCTATCAGGTCGCTCAACCGACCATGAGACAGCAGATCCAGTCCGGTTTGTTCAATGATTTTGCCATCCCGTACACGATACCGGGTCGGCACAACGGCTCCGGAGACCAACTTGTCGCCCAGGCCATCGCAGCATTCAATCAAAACTTCCATTATCGAAAAAGGGCTCTGAGTAACCATGACGCCGCTGACTTCGGGATCGAGTTGGCGCTGTATGATCACCGCCATTTGACCTTCACGTAAACCCATCTGCCGGGAATATTCTATTGCACGAGTCGACTGCGCCGACCGCCAAACCCGACCGACCGCATCCAGACCCGCGTCTAAGTCACAGACGTTGAGCACCGTCGTGTACATTCCGGCAAAGGATATGCCGGCGAGATCTTCAGCCGTACAGGACGAGCGGACCACGACTCTGCCTTTAGATAGAAAACAGTTCAATGTCTCTTCAATTTCTCGCCTGAGACGCGGCGTCATCTCTCCGGTTCGCCTATATTCGCCGTAGGCACGAATTGACACAACGGCGAATTCGGGCACCCGGAATTTCCGGCAAAGCCGGAAGAGATTATGGGCTTTCCCTCCAACGAGCCCCGGCCTGCTTCTTGAACGCTTATTGATTATGTACATCATTCAACTCCGATTCTAACCGAGTCTGAAGCTCTTCTATTTCATCGACCAATCTCTGGTACTCCTCGAAAAGCCGCCGCGATTTCTTGGAGTAGTTTGTCTGTGCCTGACGCATGAAGCTCTCACGTAATTGATCCCTGCGCCGTTCTATCCGCGCAATCTTTTGTTTCAACTGCTCCATCTTCGAAGGTTTCTTGCGTAATTTCATCTCTGCTTTATCCACTACACCGCCACTCTTCTTTCGGTGCAGGTAGTAAGAGAAATCGCCAGGATAGTCATGGATTTTTCCATGATTCAGTTCAATGACACGCTCGGCAAAGGAATTAATGAGATCACGGTCATGGGTAACGAGTAGCACGGCCCCCTTGTAGATCTGCACCGCACGTCGTATGGCATCAGTCGAATCCTTATCGAGATGGTAGGTTGGTTCATCGAGTACGAGCAGGTTTGACGGCAAGAGCATTGCTTTCAAGATTACGAGCCTCGTCTTCTCTCCGCCGCTCAAAACATCTATTCGCTTGTAAACATCATCCCCGGTGAAAAGAAACAAACCCAGATAATTCCTGATTCTCTCGCTCAGCTCAGGAAAAACATCCTTGAGCGCCTCATCAAGCACGGTCGCGTCTGGATCGAGGCTGCGTACGAGTTCGTGGGAAAATACTCCAACCCGCAGTCGTTCGCTCACTCTTCGCTCACCGCGCGATGGTGCCTCTTGCCCACAGATGATACGACTCAACGTCGATTTACCTGCTCCATTCTTGCCGATCAACGCAATCTTATCGCCTTTTTCAATGGTAAGATTGACGTTCTCGAATATCGTCTTTCCATCGTACTTCTTCATCACATTGCTCAGTTCTACCAACCTCCGGCTATGCACTTCTACCAAGGGAAAATCAACGCGCACGCGACGACGTTCTCTTTCAATCCTTATGTGTTCAATGCGGCTAAGATATTTCTCACGACTCTTCACAAGACGCGCCTTCGACTTGTTGGCTCTGTTACGGGCGATGAATTCACGAATCTGCTCGATACGCCTTTCCTGAACCTTTGCCCGATGGATGAGACGTTCCTTCCGACCCGTAGACTGCCGCAGATATCCTGTATAGTTGGATCGATAGGTCCGGAAGACCCCGGCTTCGATTTCCCAGATACCCGAAATGCCTTTTGCATTCTTCAAAATCTTGTCGAGGAAATATCGGTCGTGTGACACCACCACCATTGCACCGCCAAAATCCCGCAGATAGTCCTCAAGCCACTGGATCGATTCAATGTCCAGATGATTCGTCGGCTCATCGAGCAACAGGATGTCCGGCCTGTTGAGAAGTATCCGCGCCAACACGATGCGCATCTGCCACCCGCTTGAGAAACCGTCGATTTTCTTTCCATATTCATTCTGCTCAAAACCCAACCCTGCAAGCACGCGATAAGCCATCGTCTCGTACCGGTACCCACCTATCTCGCCGAACCTCTCTTCGGCACCTTCATACTCCCTCAAGGACTCCTTTGAATTCGGATGAATGCCGATGGCCTCACGCGCTTTCGTCAAAGCATGATGCAACCTATGGTAATCGCACAGCACCTCATCGAGCAAGGTACTGCCTGACAGAACAATCTCTTCTTGCGGAAGGTATCCGATCCTGACTTTCTTACGCAGCTCGACGTGCCCTTTCGATGGCATGGCGTCGCCCTTGAGGATGCGGAGCAACGTCGTCTTGCCACTGCCATTCGGACCAACCAATCCCACGCGGTCATGAGCGTTGAGAGTTGCATTGACATCTTCCAGAAGCTTACGCTCACCGATAGAGTATTCCACGCCAACGAGTTTAATCATGCCTGTATCCAAGTTTCCTTCATAATACACCAATCGCCTGAATAGTCAAGCAATGTTCAAATTCCTGGTCGCACCGGCACACCACGGATCATCACCTGGTCATACGTTACCATATGTTGCCGCCTGGTCGTAGTCTATATGTAATTCGCAATGGATCCCGATGATTGCAGCAATATACGTACAGGCTGCTGCAACATACGGCCCTGGACCATTTCGTTCCGCACACACATACCGCGTCTTATCTCCGAAGGAATTAATCCTTGACAAAACAGCAAAAACATATATAATTTCGGAATCGGTAGAGTGCCGTATGGCACATCTTAGAAAGGGGGTGGACACACTACAAAAAAAGTTCTCAATCAGAAGACAACACCATCTACTAAAGGAGGAAAAACATGAAATATATCGTGATATTCACGATTATGTTGTCTCTATCTTTCGGGTTGGTCACCGAATCATTCAGGTATCAATCGACCGCCGGGCTGTTTGAAGACGACTATGATCTATTGTTCGATCCAGCAAGGATACCCGAGATCGGAGGTAGCCGGCTCTGGACGAGTCTCGCGAACTTCGTGACCGGCGACGAGCAGCTGTTCTCAGGAGAAAGTCAACCTTACTTCATCATTGGCGGCGTTGCGGGCCTTGGTAACTACTATCCAGGTTTCATGTACGACCGTCGTGCGGACAAGACAGCGATGTTCACCGAACTCTACGGACCCAATGGAGAACCGCTCTATGGAAGCGCAGAAGTGACGACTATCAACTGGAACAATCCGGATACGCTCGGTAATTTCGCCAATCGCACCGTCGAGACCAACACGGCCTCGGCGTACGAGGAAATAAGCAGCAGCGACTGGTACATTGCCGTTGGGACGAAGATGCAAAATAACCTCCGCCTTGGTCTCGGGTTCATGCATTCCGACTACAAAATGACATACACGAGCCCGATGAATAATTTCGGTTATTACTTTGCGAACGAAGACCTAATTGCAGATACTCTATTATACTTGAGCACGGTGGATTGGCGAAATT
>CP070795.1:281613-292484 GCA_020343455.1 Caldifarciminota bacterium | reverse complement strand
GGATAAGTACGGTCTCTGGACGACTGTGCTTGCCGCTGCCGTCATGATCGAATGATGTTTGCATTCCTCGTTCTCATCGTCAACCTGACCCTTCCTGGAATATCTAGCCAGGGCGATAGAATATTCTACGACGATGCGCGGTCGATGGCGCTGGGAGGAGTATCGATCGTTCTCGAGAATACAGGAAACCCGGCATCGATGGGCCTCTATGAAAGGAGCACAGTGGCGTTGTCAGGCATCGCCGCGATTCAGAATGAACGCCGCGGCCTGCGCGTCTATGATTCGTTCGGGAACAATATCGGTATCGCGACCATCGCCAACAACACATCAACGTACCTCAACCCCGGTCCATGTTCGTTCGTCTTTCCGCTTAAAGGATTGCGCGTCGGTCTGCGTTATGCGCCGGTCTGGGATCTTAACTACTTTTACCGTGAGGAACACCGTGACGACTTCTATCAGCTGGTGCGCACGGACGAACTTTCATACGAAGGTTATTTGCAGGCCGTTTCACCTTTGCTGTCGTTCACCTATAGGTTCATCAGCGTCGGGATCGAACACGGTTTCCTTTTCGGTGAAGAGCGTATGGAACGGATCGTGATAATCCCCGATCTACCTGATTCGGTCGAGCGCGATGAGACTGACTACAGCGGCAACAAGACGAAAGTCGGGGTGTCGATCGTGCCCAGCGTGAACCTGCGTATTGCCTACACCTACGGCCTTGAATACGAATTTGCCGACCAGGACATACGATATCCGGCAACCCATTCGGTGGGCGTAATGTACCAACCTCCGGGCAGAATCCCTACGAAATTCGTAGGGCAGTTAGACCTCGAAACGTGGCAGGATGAATATATATACGTATATCGATTGGGCGTCGAACATTCAATATTAATGAAATACAACCTCCGGTATGGATTCTGCATATTCCCCGACTATACGCAGGGTGCGATCTGGACTACAAACCTGACTCTGGGATTCGGCATCAAGACAGGCATGTACTCATTTGATGTGGGTTACCTATACGGGAAACGTGATTATCTAGCATCGGATTTCACCACCTTGAATTTCACCGAGAATTACAAGTTCGACGAAACGAGCCATCACATCTCGGTGACGACCAGAATCCAGTTCTGAGATACATTGCATAGCATTCTATTTTTCTTATTACTGTTGACGCCGCAAGGCTTTGACCACATTTACATTCTTCACACCAATGATATTGAAGGCGCTCTTTCACCCTCTACCGCTTGGTGGATGAACCCATACTTTCCTCCTCCCATTGGCAACGCCGCAGCAGCGGCCACTTTCATCGAGGAAAAGAGGTCTGAAGCGGACAGCCTGGGATATGGATTCCTCCTGTTCGATGCCGGTGATATGTTCGTTGGTTCGCCGGTCGGTGAATTCTCACACGGCAAGGCCGTTGCCGAATATTTCAACTATTGCGGCTATGACGCCGTAGCGCCGGGAAATCACGATTATGATCAGGGTGTCGATGTCTTTCGGGAATTTGTCGAGAGTGTTGATGCCGCGTTCCTCGGGTCTAATATCGTATACAAAAAGACGAAGCGCGTCGTCGATTACCTTCAACCTTACCTGGTGATCGAGAGGAAAGGTGTGCGAATCGGGATCTTCAGTCTGCTCACCGAGAATATGCTGGGAATGACGACGCCAGAGAGGTTCGAGAATCACGATGTACTGCCGGAGATCGAAACGGCTGCACGCTACGTAGACTCACTGAGAGGGAAAGACGTCGACCTTATCTTTGCCATTACCGGCATCGGGTTACGCCACGACAAGCGCCTTGCCATCGCTGTTGGGGGCATAGATGTCATCATCGGTTCACACAGTGCCACGGCCCTCGATGAGCCGTTTGAAGACTCGCTGAATCATACGATAATCTGCCAGGCATACGGACATCTCAGCAGCATCGGATTTCTCGATCTGTGGATCGATAGAGGGACCAAGAGAATAGCAGGATACCGTGGACAACTCGTCGATCTGCTGAGCGAGGAAATTGATGACGACACCGCCATGGTTCGGATCGTCGAGAAGTGGGAAAGAACAACCCAGAAGGATTTTGATCAAGTGATCGGATATTCAGAATACGAACTCGTTCGTGCCGGATTCGAGGAAACGGCGATCGGCAATCTAATAACCGATGCGATGCGAGAATACACGAACGCAGATATAGGAATCCATAATTCAGGAGGTATACGTGCGAATATGCCGAGAGGAGAAATAACGTACCGGGATTGCTACAATATCGATGCCCTTTCCAACACCGCCGTTACAATGTACTTGACCGGGAGTCAGGTCGTAGAAGCTCTCGAGATCGGAGTCAACAGTCATCACGCGATATTCCAGATATCCGGACTGAAGATGAAATATGATTCGAATAGACCAATCGGCTCGCGTGTGCTTGAAGTCTATCTTGAGGACGGCTCTGTGATCGATCTGCACGCACGTTATTCAGTAGTCACCAATTCGTTCCTGGCAGCCGGAGGTGGTGAGTACGTGATATTCAAATCCGGTGAGAATATCCAGAATTCTTTCTACTACCTGAGGAATGTCATCGCCGATTACGTAAAAAGACATTCACCGATCGAAGGGCGGGTCGAGGGTAGGATACTGGATATTGCCCGTCGATGACCATTCGGCGTGGATCGCTGCTCGCACGTTCATTCAGAAACGATCACATAAAGCAAATGGCTTCGTTACCGCTGCGGTTATTGGTTATCTTTGTGACGTTACTCCTACCGATGACGGCAGGTGCGGCAACGTTTCGCGTCGCGACATACAACATACTGAACTTTCCCGATGCGCTGGGCTATCAGCGGTTAGATGATTTGAGAGCCGCCGTTGATATCATCGACCCTGACATTCTTGTTGTTCAGGAGATGCAAAGCCAGGCTGGCGTCAATCTCTTCCTAGATTCGGTCATGCACACGATCAGTCCTTCCTTTTCAAGCGTACCGTTCAATGACGGCCCCGATACCGACAACGCGCTCTTTTTCAGAAATGACAGGATGGACATCGTAGGCGTTCAGTACCTTGCCACACCTAACCGCAATATCGCCGAATACAGGCTCATGCTGTCAGATACACGGAGCGAATTATATCTTTTTTCTATCCACCTGAAGGCATCGGAAGGATCGTCCAATGAGATCATTAGGCTTCAAGAAGCAACGATTCTGCGCGACCGGTTGAATCTCCTTCCGCCTGGCACGGATTTCATCGTTGCCGGTGATTTCAACATCTATTACAGCGATGAACCCGCATTCCAAAAACTTATCGACAGTGTGCAGAATACCAGCGGAAGGCTCATAGATCCGCTGGCACTGTTGGGTTACTGGCACGAAAACAGCTCTTTCGCCGGCGCGCACACTCAGTCGACGAGAACAGACCAGCTGCCGGACGGCGGTGCAAGTGGAGGACTGGATGACCGCTTCGACATGATACTTTGTTCGGAAGGTATCATGTCCAGTGGAGGTCTATCCCTTGTATATGATTCCCACACCATCCTCGGTAATGATGGAGCGCACTTCAATCTTGCGATCAACGATGGAATAAACAATGCTGTGCCAGCCGAGATCGCCGATGCCCTGTATTGGGCGTCCGACCATCTGCCCCTGTATGTTGACCTGAGTGGTGATAGTGGTGCCGTCATCGATAGACCCGAAGTTCGAGTCTGGCCCAATCCAATGCAGGGAGTCTCGGAAATTACGCTGCCGTGGCACGAAGGGTTCATCAGTGCGCGTGTCTGTATGACGAATATACTGGGCCAGCGCGTATTCGAGGACACCTTCTATGAATCAGCGGGATTCACGCTTCAGAGGGGAGATCTGCCGGTCGGTGTCTATTTCTTACACGTGTTCATTAAAACGGAATACGATGAGCATAGGTACAGGACAACGGTCGCAGTTGTGAGATGAGCATATTCTTCTGCATAGTAACCCTCGCCTCCGGTCAGTTTCTCAGGTTGTCACCGGGAGTTCTTTCACAAGGTCTTGGTGGCGCATCGGTCGTCATCAACGAGGGTTTATCGATCTTCCATAATCCCGCATACACCCGGGATACTGAATTCAACTTCACGCTCTCGCGCTGGTTGTATTCGACCAACTACCTGACAGTCGGCGCAGCTTACGCCAACTATATTCTGGGAATAACGTATATGAACTACGGACGCATCCAGGGTTATGACGAACTAGGCAATCCGACGGCCGCCTTCACTCCCTACGACGTCTGCGCGGGCATTGGCCGCAAAATTGGTCCGATCGGGTTGGCGGTCAAGGTGTTTAACGAACGAATCGGGGACGAGACTCTGTACGGCGTTTGTGCTTCGGCAGGTCTATTCATGGATAACGAACGGCTGGCGTTCGGCCTGAAGGTTGACAATATGGGTAAAGAATTGTCGCAAAATGCCTCAATACCGATGTTTATGGCATGTGGTTTGCGTTATCGTTTAATTGAAGACCTAGACGTATTGGCCGAAGCAAAGCTGCCGGCACTCGAAGCGAACACTGGATTCATCTACACCTACCATGACCTCAAGGTATTCATGGGTGCAAAGTACATTCCTCCAGCAGATCTCGTAAGCAATGCGGATATCAGTCCTCGAAAAGAAGACTTGCATCTTACGGCCGGCGTCCTCGTCCGTATCGATGGGTACGATATTGGCTATTCCATCGTCTACGGACCATTGTCAGCGGCGCATCAGTTCTCGGTGGCGATCAGCCCTTGAGTCCTTCACCTTGGGCCGGATATTGCCACCTGCGGAAGCACCATTTGATTACAGGTATGCTTACGACCGCAACTGGCAGCAATAACAGTTCGATCCACCACGACGAGACCCTGTTTATCAGGCCTGAAAGGTGATAGTAGCCGGCGACCGAATCGATTAGGGTCAGGATGAGGAATCCTGCCCAAAAATAACGTTGCTTGTGGTGCGCCACAGCGAATATCACAAGGATGCGCGATGAAGCATGGCACATGATCGCTATCATTCTTTCGACGGAGCTTATCAGCCATATGAACGGCGTCAATACTGCTGCTTGTGCAACTGCACCTGTGATCGCGTCACTGCCTGTTGCTCCGACTAGGGCAGTAACAAAGCTTACGACCGAGGAAAGGCCGATGAGTAGTGCTTCGATGAGACCTGCGCCGAGTCCAACACCGAGAGCGTATTCCGGTTTCTCCAGCATCTGCCTGACCAGTAAGGCAAAGACGAGTGTCATACCGATTTCCCAGATACCGGTCAGTAGTCCAATGTAGACACCGCCCAGCGGCGCGTACCATAAATCTCCGAATGACGATTTAATTATCTGTAGAAGCGGAGTATTGGCGAAATAAGCAGTTACGAATTTGAAAATGACACCGACGACCCACGTACCGGCACCGACGAGAAGCCACTTCCAGGAGATCGATAGACGCCTCTTTGCCCAGACTGTAATCGCTGCCGTCAGAAGCACAACGAGGCAACCCGAGACCAATAAAGAGAAGAGCATTGCGCTTCTAGGGATCTCTTGGAAATCGAGCAGCCATTCGCCTGCGGCTCGCCAGACAGTTATTCGTACAGTTACGGGCTCCGCACTGCTTAAAGGCCCGAAGATTTCCCGGGTATAGTGAAAAGAACCTCTGCCTGTGTAATTACCAATTACCTGATAGCCGGCACCTCCGAACCATATGTTCAATTCCCCGCGATCCAGTTGGCTGTTCAGGTCCATGACCATCATGCTACCGTTCTCAGATATGGAAAATTCGAATTCGTAATATGATGTGTCCTGCTCGCCTGTTTCTCTCCCTTCGTATTGCAGGAGCGTCCGTCCAAGAGCCGGCGATTGTATCATGCAGGCGAACAATGCGATCAATACGCGTACCATACGTAGCCATTATACTCGAACCTACTGTCGGGTCAATGTATGATGGTTGATTAACAACTTCATTCGGCTACAATATGCGTTGAGGATGAACAACCGGTTCCATTGGATAAAGAAGTTGGAGGCGCAAGACGGTGAATGATAAGACGATTGGCATGGCAGTGATCCTGGGAGCGAGTGTTATGTGGGCAATTGAGCCGACGCTCGCAAAGTTATCATACCAGACCACGAGCCATCTGGATACGTTCGCAACGCGCTCAGTATTCAGCCTGTTAACGATCGGTGCCTATCTGCTCTTCGTACGCCGCAAAGGTCTGTTCGTTGAAAAGAGATACCTGCCGCAATTGATATACATTTCGTTGGTAGCCACGTTGTTCGCCGACCTCATGTATATCTTCGCGCTGACAAAGGTCGCAGTCATAAATGCCGTGCTGATCGGTCATATGCAGCCGATCTTCATCGTCTTCTTTGGCTTCATTGTGCTGAAAGAAGATAGGATTACGAAATTCGATTACCTCGGCATCTTGTCGATGATGGTCGCCGGATTGCTTGTGACGAGCAAGACCTTATCGAACCTCTTGAGTTTGAAGATCGGTACACTCGGCGATCTCTATGTCCTGCTGGCCACCATTGCCTGGGCGACGACAGCGATCATAGCGCGGAAATACCTTCGCCAATTACATGCAGGGATCATCGCATTCTATCGATTCTTCTTTGCTACCGTCATCTACGTGATCTATATGATAACCACAGATGGCATAGAGGTCTCGAATATCTATCAAATACTCATTGGTGTCGTAATAGGAGCCGGAACGATCATGTATTATGAGGGTCTCAGGCTTATCAAAGCCGCCCAGGCATCTGCACTTGAACTCTCAACACCGTTCTTCGCTACGGTATTCGGCATTGTCGTACTGAAAGAGTATATTACGCCAATGCAATTTTGCGGTTCCCTCTTCCTGATCTCCGGAATGTATTTCCTGTCACGCAGAGAAAGAGCCTAATTCTTTTCTTGATTCATCCCATTTAGTCTGTATAATATAGCATCTATGCGCGCAAAGATCGGGTTATTCCTTGGCCCGCTGCTTTTCGCTTTATGCATTGCTTTGCCATCTCTCGCGGGTTTTTCCGGACAGGCTAAGAGCACGGCCGCTGTTGCGGTGCTCATGGCAACATGGTGGATCACCGAGGCTATCCCCATACCGGTCACCGCACTCCTGCCGCTATTACTATTCCCGGTATTGGGTATTATGACCGCAAAAGACGTATCGATGCGCTATGCCGACCAGAACATCTTCCTCTTCATGGGTGGTTTCTTCATCGCCATGGCTATGCAGCGCTGGAACCTTCACAAACGCATCGCTTTGTATATCGTAAGGTTGCTCGGGACCTCACCCAATAGGATCATTCTCGGTTTCATGGTTTCCACGGCCTTCCTTTCGATGTGGATCTCGAACACCGCCACGACAATGATGATGTTCCCTATCGGACTCGCGGTCATATACCACGCCGCGAGCATGCTCGAGCGGGATAAGAGCAAGATCGACACTACGCCGGGCCATTTTAATTTCGGAACCGGGTTAATGCTCGGCATTGCATACTCGGCGAGCATAGGCGGCATTGCTACACTTGTCGGGACACCACCCAATATCGTATTTGCGGGCATTGTCAAGTCGATGTTCCCAAAAGCACCGGAAATCGGTTTCTTAGACTGGCTTAAGATCGGCTTTCCGCTGGTATTGATCCTCTTGCCTATAACCTGGTACTACCTAACGCGCATTGCAGTACCGCCGAAGATCAAACGCATACCAGGTGGTAAAGATGTCATTGAGCGAGACCTGCACGAGCTGGGCAGGATAGGGTTGGGTGAGAAACTGACATTATTCGTCTTCATCGCCGTTGCGCTTGCGTGGATCTTCCGGCGGAATATCGACATTGGTGTTTTCGTCGTTCCTGGCTGGACAGACCTGTTTGGGATCAGCGCGTACGTACATGATTCAACGATAGCCATGGCCGGTGCCATCCTGCTCTTTCTACTCCCGGTCGACATAAAAAAACGGACGTTCGTGCTCAACTGGGATTGGGCTTTGCGCATACCCTGGGGCATCATACTTCTGTTCGGAGGAGGTTTTGCCCTTGCCGCGGGATTCCAGGCGTCTGGGCTGGCGCAGTGGATAGGGGAGAGCCTTTCGTTTCTGCACGGCGTGCCCGTAATCATCATGATACTGATCATCTGTCTACTTCTGACATTCCTTACCGAGGTTACCTCGAACACCGCAACCGCAACGATGATGATGCCCGTGCTCGGTGCTCTTGCCGTCGCCACCGGCGCTCATCCTTTCCTGCTAATGATACCCGCGACGATGTCGGCATCGTGTGCGTTCATGCTACCGGTAGCTACACCGCCTAATGCGATAATCTTTGGCAGCGGATATCTGAGAATACCTGACATGGCGCGCGTCGGATTCTCTCTCAATATAATCGGCGCCATAGTGATAACGATCCTCGTTTATTTCCTGGCGATACCGATCTTCGGTATTCGCGCCTTACCTCTTCCTTTCTGATACAGCATGAGCAGTCGGTATGGCAGGTCCCGTTACCATATCGAGATCCTTCCATCAATGCCGTTCTAAAACGACACTGAAGCGCATCAGCGTATCGGTTCCGGTTTCGCGCGGCAGATGTTGACTCTGTCAGCCGATGGTCTATAATGTTCACGCCATGCCGGCACCGGAGAAAAGAGATGAGAGATCAGCGTATGAAGCCACCTAAGATGGGTGAAAGCGGACTGGTGGTAATGCCGCCGGCCGACGTAAGGAACGAAATCAACATGTGGCGCCGCGTCTTCAAGGCGTACAATAATCAGGCGACACCGCATATCACGATCATCTTTCCTTTTGTTCCTGAGGCACTTTGGAGCGAGTCGCGCCGCAATGTCACCAGGGCACTCGAGAATATCCACCCGTTCACGGTAAAATTGCGTGAATTGGGCCATTTTATCCACGAAGAGTCTGTCTTATGGCTCAAACCCGAGAATGGCAACAATCTCATGCGCATACACTCGAAGATGCAGGAGATCTTCGGAGCACACATCCGTCCTTCCACGCTTTCATTCGTACCGCACCTGACCCTCGGTTTTTTTTCATCGGTCGAAGAACTGCTGAAGGCACGGACAACGGTGCAGAAGGAATTCAAACCACTGCAGTTTACCGTTGATAAGTTGATCTATGCAATATTCGATGACGAAGGATGGCATATCCGCGATCACGTTCAATTACAATGAGAGCGGGATCGCTCTTACGAATTAGTATCAGGGAGTGAGGGATGAAGGAATTGGTCAACGGCATAGTGATCGAGTGCGTTGCGGGCAATATCGCCGCCCAGAAGGACATGACCGCGATCGTAAATGCAGCCAATGCTCAACTGAAGAGCGGCGGTGGAGTCGCCGGTGCAATACACCGCGCTGCCGGGCCTGACCTGGAAAGAGAATGCACAGCTTTTGCACCGATCAATCCCGGTGAAGCGGTCATAACGGGCGGACACAAATTACCTAACCGCCACGTCATACATTGCCTCGGACCGGTGTATGGCGTTGACGAACCTTCGGCAGTGCTGCTGGCCAACTGTTACCGTAATGCGCTCCGTATTGCGGAGCAGAAAAAGATCGATTCCATCGCCTTTCCTGCGATCTCGACCGGCGCGTTCGGTTACCCGCTCGAATCGGCTGCCGAAGTCGCCCTCAAAGCGATCCTGGAGGTACTGCCAAAACTTCGGTACGTGAAACGAATAAGATTCGTCCTCTACGACAAGAAGGACCTCGAAACGTGCTCGGCACTGTTTTCGCTCCTCTTGGCTGAGGCGAAGAAGATGTAGTTGGGGAGTCACTGGCAGCCCGATGTTACTTTGCCGGCCAGTATGGTACTTACTTGATGATGACGACCCTTGTCGCCGCTTCGCTCCCCTTATGACGGAAAGACAGCAGTGTAATAATCCTTTTCCGGATGTCCGTTTTCTTTATTCTCGCTGTGATCTCGGTTCGGCGTTGATGTTCACTTTCTCTTAACGGACCTTCCAGGATCTTCCACAGGGATGGCAACTCCGACACGTTCCTTCCCACTGCATCTCCTTCAAGGGCAAGCAACTTCACGGCCGCGTCGTTGATCAACTCCACTCTCAGATCGTAGGACAGAATTATACAAGCCTCTTTGACCTCCTCAAGAATGCTTCTGAATTGGCTCTGCAGCTCGACGATCCTGTCGGTCTTCAGGTCATTATACAATATCAGACGATGTATTGCATCCTGAAAGGAATTGTAGAGCTCGCCGAATTCGCCGGCTTTCTCGACCGTGGTCAGCCTGAACTCGCTGTCCCCTTTACTGATCGCCTTGAGCGTCTTCGTTATGCGCTGGAAAGGGAGCAGTACGATGTTCGGGAAGTACGCGATCAGGTACGCGAGCAGCAGAAGTGTCACTATGAATATTGTGAGTGTATTGCGTTGTGCTCTCAATCCGTAATGCACTCCTTCCTCGCTGTGTTTTGCCAGATCGGCCTGGGCCTGAGTGACGATACGCGTAGCCAGATTGATGATGGAAGTCGTCGTCTCTCTGAGGTTGGTAAGCAGCCTTGCCTTTTCCGTGGAGAGTTTTGTCGTTGCGGCAACCATCAATACATTCAGGTCAGAGAGCCATGCCGGTATCGTATCGTCTTTTGCTCTCGTGCGACTGATGGTCCTCCTCAGATTTTCTTCGTAGTCGACCAACTGCCTCTGCAGTGCCGATAAGGCCCTGGGATCATCCTGGAATGTAGTTGCCAGCACGCTGATATCCTTCTTGTATTCGGTCAGGTGCATCGTAATCGAATCGAGAATGGCGGTTTGCTGCGGTGCTGCATTCTTTGCCTGCTCGACATTCGATTCGATCTGCGTGATGATCATCAGGGCCTGTTCGATGTGTAGTGAATCAAGGTAGATGATGAAATTCTTTTCTTCCCTCCGTG
>CP070795.1:269653-281513 GCA_020343455.1 Caldifarciminota bacterium | reverse complement strand
CCATCGTCTAGTCCGGCCTAGGACGTCGCCCTCTCAAGGCGAAGATCACGGGTTCAAATCCCGTTGGCGCTATATTAACATGATTTATCTTATGCTTGACAGTTTTTGACTTTTAAGTATAATAAATTTACACTCGGTGACGGTTAAGGAGGATTGATGAACAAAGAAGACAAGATCGATAGCGTAATCGGTAAAAGTACATCGATCAACGGTGACGTCAAAGTCAGTGGGTCGATCAAGATCGACGGCAAAATCGAAGGTAATATCCACAGTAAAGAGAGCGCCCTCATTGGTAAAGATTCTGCGATCAAAGGCAATATCAGCTGTCGCTCTGCGGTTGTCGGTGGTAAGATACAAGGTAATATCAATGCCCAGGAAGTAATAGAGCTCCAGAGCGGAGCACAGATATACGGTGACATCATCTGTAAGGGCTTCATCGTTGAAAAAGGTGTCTTCTTCGACGGCAACTGCCGCATGTCCCAGGAAACAAAGGAAAAGCAGTAGATGCTTCTGAAATTATACGGAACTCGGGGTTCGATTGCGGTTTCCAACAAGGATACCAAGAAGCATGGAGGCAACACGACCTGCATATGTGTCGAGGCAAAGTCCGGAGAAACAATAATCGTCGATGCTGGAACCGGGATCCGAGACTTAGGCGTCGAACTGTTCAATAAAGGACGGCGTAAGCTGAATCTCCTGTTCACCCACTATCATTGGGATCATATCCAGGGCTTCCCGTTCTTCACACCCATCTTCCAGAAGGCGACAGATTTGACGATCCTCGGTCCGACTGAGGAAGTATCTGCCGAAAAAGCATTGTCTTATCAAATGACCGGGCCATATTTCCCGACAGATTTTTCCAACCTCCCCGCTAAGATCACGGTCAAGCCAATGAAGAAATCGATCTCGATCGGGTCCATTGAAATCGACACCATTGTCAACAACCACCCTAATCACACGCGCGGCCTAAAATTCACCGAAGGCAAAAAGAGTTTTGTCTTCCTGACCGATAACGAGTTGTTTGCCCAGGACGGCAAGACACCTTATGAAGAATTCGTGAAGTTCATAACCGGTACGGATTTTTTCATTCATGATGCCCAATATACTGAAGAAATATACCAGAAGAGACTAGGTTGGGGCCATTCAACATACGGGCAGGTTGCTAAACTCGCCAGCGATGCCGGAGTCGAAAATTTCATGGTTACACACCATGACCACTCCAGCACTGATAAATTCATTGAGAAGAACATTAAAGATCTCAAGAAGCAATATCGAAAATACAAGATCGAAGCCGCCGCAGACGGCAAAACCCGCAAATTTTAGCAATTCACGAATTGCCCGTACTACATAAGACATAAGGAAATGAAACCGAGAGTAATGATCATTCGAGCAGCCGGAACGAATTGCGACATCGAAACACAGCATGCATTTGAACTTGCCGGCGCCGTTGTAGAGAGAGTCTATATCGACGATGTCCAACATATCGATCTGCTCGACTACCAGATTATCGCTCTGCCAGGTGGTTTTACTTACGGCGACGACATTGCCGCCGGCAAAATCCACGCGAACGAGATAAAACACAGATACCGTGACAAGTTCATGAGGTTCATCGAAAAAGAAAATCTGATTATAGGCATCTGTAACGGATTCCAGGTTCTTGTGAAATGTGGTATATTGCCGGGTATCGACGGCTATTTTGAGGAGCAAAAAGTGAGTCTCGTCGCCAATGATTCAGAGCGTTTTGAAGACCGCTGGATATACCTCAAAGTGCAGGGCGACCGATCGGTATTTACCGAGAATTCAAAGGATATCATCATTTTGCCAGTTGCCCATTCCGAAGGTAAATTCGTCGTGAAAGATGACACGGTACTCGAAAAAGTTAAAGGATTGACCGTCTTCACCTATGTGAATGAGCAAGGAGAGGAAGCTCGATACCCGCTAAATCCGAACGGCTCTACCCTGGGCATCGCCGGCATTGCCGACTCCACGGGACGAATTCTCGGCCTCATGCCTCACCCGGAGCGGCACGTATCCTACACCCAGCATCCGACTCGCCGCACCAAGGGAGACAACGGTGAGGGCGATGGTCTCTTCATATTCAAAAATGCAGTCAACTACTTCAAATCCTAAGCACATTCCAATCTCAAAATTCAAATGCCTCAAACAACATCTAGTGATTTGGTCGTTGGGATTTCGGATCTGTCATTTGCCGAGCAGAGTGAGTTCTCATGAACGACTACATCGTTGAGCATCCAATCCTGCGATTCACCCACGGAAAGAGGGTGAAATTCACGTTCGAGGAAGAAGAACTCGAGGGCTATGAGAACGAACCGATCGCTGCTGCACTTCATGCCGCAGGCGTAAGGATTCTCTCGTATTCAGAGAAACACAAGCGGCCGCGTGGATTCTTCTGCGCCGTTGGCAAGTGTTCATCATGTCTCATGGAAGTGGACGGACGTCAGAACGTGATGGTCTGCATGGAACCCCTGCGTCCCGGGATGAAAGTGCGCCGCCAAAAAGGGCGACATCAGAGCAAATGACAGAAAACAAATACCAGACTGCAGAGAAAACCATCGACATCTGCGTGGTCGGCGGAGGCCCGGCCGGTTTGCAGGCAGCGATCGTTGTCAAAGAACTCGGCGGTAATGTGCTCATTGTCGATGATAATCCCATCCTCGGCGGGCAATTAATCAAGCAAACGCATAAATTTTTTGGTTCGAAACTACACTATTGCGGCGTGCGCGGCATAGACATCGCAACGATCTTCAGCAACCGGGTTCAAGATTTGGGAATTGAAGTGATCAACGATGCCACGGTTGTTGGCTACTATGACCACGATACACTCGGTATCTTAAGGCATGACAACTTATTCTCACTCAAAGCCGAACGCTATATTTTCGCGACCGGAGCAAGTGAGAATATGCTCGCCTTTGACAATGCTGATCTGCCGGGCGTATACGGCGCGGGTGCAGTCCAGACAATGATGAACGTATACGGCGTTGTCCCGGGCAAGCGCGCTCTGGTTGTGGGTTCTGGCAACATAGGCTTGATCGTCCCCTACCAGCTGCTCCAGGCGGGCGTGGAGGTTGCGGCCATCGTCGAGATAATGACTAAATTCGGCGGATACTATGTCCACGCCGCAAAAATAAAGAGAGCCGGCGTACCCATCTATCTCAAACACACGGTAATTGAAGCTAAAGGCAAGGATCGAATCGAAGCCGCAGTGATCTCAGAGGTCGGCGATGACTATACATGCTTGCTCGGAACCGAGAAGACGATCGAGTGCGACATGATACTCATCGCAATAGGACTGTCACCCTTGTGCGACCTCCTGTATCACGCAGGCTGCAGGATCGAATATATACCGGAACTCGGTGGCAATGTGCCATACCATGACACGAACATGATGACCTCAAAACCGAACATCTTTGTCTGCGGTGACCTTGCATGCATCGAAGAGGCTTCGACCGCAATGCTCGAGGGCAGAATAGCCGGAGCACGGGCCTATGAAAGCATATACGGCAAGAAAGGAGAAGCAGAAACCATTGTTAAAGAGGCGGCAAGAGAGCTCGCCATTATCCGCACCTCACCGTTCGAAGAAAGAATCGTATACGGCAAAAAACACCTACACCTTTAGCAACAGGAATAAAGGCGCACGTTGAAGTAAGGAGTCAATCGATGAAGCATTTGTGCATTCTTCTGGCCCTGGGTCTATTCAGTTTTCACCGGGCAGATGTGTCAATATATGGTTATTTCTGGACCCGCTACACCTATGAAAACCCAACCACCCCCGAAGTCGACGAGAACGATAATTATTTCTCAATCGAACGGGGTTATATCCGGTGGAAGACAAAGACGACCCCGGTGTCATTCAATGGTACTGTAGATATCACGAGCAAGAAGGATGCGACCGCATCTACTGATTGGCAAGTAAGATTGAAATACGCACAAGCTGATTGGATCATTCCAGGCACTGGAAAATACCTACCCGACGCCAAACTGATGCTTGGACTGCAAAAAGTATACTTTGGTTTTGTTGACCTCTGGGAATATCCATTGATAGAGAAGAATCTCGAAGAAGCCGAGAAGAAAATGAATAGTGCGGAACTTGGGGCTGGTTTTCACTCATTCCTCCCGTGTGGTTATGGCGAATTCTCAATTCAAGCATTCAATGGCAATGGATACACAAATGTTGTTGAAGTGAATGCCAATAAAGCGCTAGTCGGTAACTTGTCAGTCATTCCTTTGCCTGGGGTTATGCTCAAGGGTTCCTACTGGATGGCTGAGCAGCCCAGCGGTGATACTATAGTCACTCAGGTCGCTCAAGATCGATATGTCGGACTTCTGCAGTTGAAGTACGGTCCGGCGACATTAGTTGGCGAATATCTCGCCACAATAGATGACCAAACCAATGGCTTGGGCTACATGGTCTTTGCGGAATTTGCTGTCACAAACCCGGTGAGCATCCTGGGACGCTATGATTACTATGATAGTAACACTGATGTCGATAACAATGGTCATAATCGTATCATCGGTGGTATAAACTGGGAGGTTTCTAATCATTTGCTCACACAATTCAACTACCAGCTTAAGACCTACGAAGATGAAGATAGGGACTCTGAAGACAAGGTCATGGTTCAGTTCAAGGTTTCATTTTAGCTCAATATATAGACCAATCTTCCACGCCTGGATAACATTCACATGCAATACATTATTAGGCCTCATTTCTGTCAAGAAGCGATCCCTTCTACCCTTGACTTGCCCTATAATCTAATTATGATTGAAACATAGGGTCGTAGGGATGAAAGACTGGCTTACAAAGCCACACGTATACACATCACTAGAATCAGCTCTTTCATCTCCGTCGCGATGTTTGTCTAAATCCATGATTTAGCAACAAACATCAGTGTCCCGCAGTCCCGAAGGGATTAGGGGAATCGATCCGAAGGAAGGAGGAATATGGGGAAAGACGACAAAGAAAAAGTATTATCATTAGCCATAAGCCAGATCGAAAAACAGTTCGGTAAGGGTTCGGTCATGAGGCTCGGCGACAAAACGACGCGGGCAGATGTTGAGGTCATTCCCACCGGCTCACTGGGACTGGATTTTGCCCTGGGAATAGGCGGTCTGCCCAGAGGCAGGGTGGTCGAAATCTACGGGCCCGAAGCAAGCGGCAAAACGACCCTCGCGCTCGAAGCAATTGCACAGGCTCAAAAACTTGGCGGCAATGCCATATTCGTCGATGCCGAACACGCCTTTGACCCGACCTACGCCGAAGCGCTGGGTATAAACCTCAGCGAATTGCTCATCTCGCAGCCCGATACCGGCGAACAGGCGCTGGAAATCGCTGAAATCCTCACACGATCGGGCGGCGTCGACATTGTGGTCATCGACTCGGTCGCTGCCCTGGTACCAAAGGCAGAGATCGCCGGAGAAATGGGTGAAATGCAGGTTGGTCTCATTGCACGCCTCATGTCCCAGGCCCTGAGGAAGTTGACGGCCGTCATCAGCAAATCAAAGACCTGCGCTGTCTTTGTAAACCAGATCCGGCACAAGATCGGCGTCATGTTCGGGTCTCCGGAAACCACGCCCGGAGGATTGGCTCTAAAATTCCACTCGTCAGTCCGAATCGACATCAGAAGAATCGCCTCGATAAAGAAAGGGGATGCGGTGATCGGAAACCGCACCAAGGTCAAAGTCGTCAAGAACAAACTGGCACCCCCTTTCAGAATTGCCGAATTCGATATCATCTATGGCGAAGGGATCTCGGAATACGGCGAGTTAGTGGACATCGGCGCGGCACATAACATACTCCAAAAATCGGGAACATGGTACTCCTTTGGTGACGATAAGATCGGACAGGGCAGGGATGCCGCGATAGAATTCCTCAAAACCAATGGCGACATTGCCAAGAAGGTCGACCAGAGGATCCGCGAAACGATGTTCGGCAAATCCAGTGAAGATAAGCAAGATCGAACCGCAAAAGAAAAATAAGAATCGTTCTTCAATTTTCGTCGATGGAAAGTTCGCCTTTGGCCTATCCAACGAGGTTTTGGCAAAATTCGACCTGCACGAAGGCGACGACATCGACGATGAGACGGTACAGAACGTCTTGCTTGAACGCGAAAAACAAATGATACGCACCCGCGCATTCCGTCTTCTACGCTACCGCAGCCGGTCGTCACAGGAATTGAAGACGCGCCTCTTAAGAATCGGGTTCGATGATGAACCCGTTGCCGGTGTGATCGAAGAATTGATGCAGAATAATAGCCTTGACGATGAGAAATTTGCCCGATCTTTTGTAGCAGATTACACTAAATTGAGACCCAGGGGCAATGTCTATATCCGGCGAGAGTTGACGAAGAGGGGAATCGCGGGCGAGATAATCGAGCGTTTGATCACGGCTCGTGATGAGAAAGTCGTCATCGAAGGATTCGTGCAGAGGAAATTATCTGACCTGAATATCAAGAATCCAAAGGATCGGGCAAGGGCCATACGCCGCCTGCTGACAAGAGGCTTCACTCCAAGTGTCGTTTATGAGGTAATTCGCGAACATGAAAAGTGCTGAGTTACGCAAGTGCTTCCTGAATTTTTTCAAGGAACGGGACCATACCATAGTTCCGTCGATGTCCCTGATCCCAAGGGATGATCCAAGCCTCCTGTTCACAAGCGCCGGCATGGTCCAGTTTAAACCCCTGTGGACCGGCACAATGGCACTGCCTTACCGCCGCGCAGCGAGCGTTCAGAAATGCCTCAGAACCACGGATCTCGATAATGTCGGCAAAACCCGCCGCCATTTGACCTTCTTCGAAATGCTCGGGAATTTCTCGTTTGGTGACTATTTCAAAGAAGAAGCAATCGTATGGGCATGGGAATATCTCACCGAAGTCCTGGCAATAAACAAGGCAAAACTTTCGGTCTCGGTCTACGAAGACGATGATGAGGCCTATAGCATCTGGCACAAGAAGATCGGTCTCGGGAAAGATTTGATCGTCCGTCTGGGCGATGATCATAATTTCTGGGGCCCTGCTGGCAACTCAGGTCCCTGCGGCCCTTGTTCAGAGATTTTTTACGATCTGGGGCAAGAATTCTCATGCGGAAAGAAATCGTGCGCTCCCGGTTGCGACTGTGACCGCTTCCCTGAAATTTGGAACCTCGTCTTTCCACAATTCAACCAGACCGTATCCGGGGAGAGACTGCCTCTGAAGAACCGAGGAGTCGATACAGGGATGGGATTCGAGCGGCTGGCCTCGGTCCTTCAAAAGAAGAATTCAAATTTCGGGACCGATCTTTTCGCTCCTATCATCGATGAAATCGCTGAGCACACGAAGACAAAATCCGGCACGGACCCGCAAACCGACATCGCTATCAACGTCCTTGCCGACCACATGCGTGCTCTCGTATTCGCGATCGGCGACGGTATCATCCCCTCGAATGAAGAGCGCGGCTATGTGCTGCGCCGGTTATTGCGGCGAGGCGTAAGGCTCTGCAGAAACCTGAAGATCAAGGATTCGTTCCTTTATAAACTTGTGCCCCGGGTCGTCCAAATATATGGACCGGCGTATCATGAGCTGGCTGACCGCAGAGAAGAAATAACCCTGGTGATAAAGTCCGAAGAAGAGAGATTCCTGAGTACTCTGGAAAAAGGACTCACCCAGCTCGAAGAATTGTTCAAGAAGCAAAAGACCATCTCGGGTGAAGATGCATTCCGTCTTTACGACACTTACGGTTTCCCCGTTGAACTGACCCAGGAGATCGCCAAGGAGCGGAACATTAAGGTAGATGAAGAAGGATTCATCAGAATGCTCGGGGAGGCCAGAGAGATTTCAAAAGCAAAAGCGAAATTCATACCCAAGGGTGAATGGAAAGTTTTGAAAGAGGGTGTTGGCTCATTCGTAGGCTATGAAAGTACCGACATTGAAACAAAGGTGTTGCGGTATAATGAACACGACCACACGATCGAACTTGTACTTGCCGAATCGCCTTTTTATGCAGAAGCAGGCGGCCAGGTGGGTGAGCAGGGGCAGATAGAAGGTCCGGGTCTTAAACTGAAGGTCATCGACACATACTGGTATCAAGGAATGATAGTATGCCACTGTAAACTTACCTCTGGAAAAATCACCTCAGGATCAGTCCGGGCAATCGTTGACCTGCACAAAAGGAAGGAGAGCGCACGCGCCCATACCGCAACGCATCTCCTGCATGCCGCACTCCGAAAGACGCTCGGTGAACATGCGCGGCAGGAAGGTTCTTTTGTCGAACCCGGCAGATTCCGATTCGACTTCACGCACTTTAAACCACTCAGCGACGACGAGGTCAACGCCATCGAGGATACCGTCAATGAAAAAATCCTTTCCGCAATGCCCGTCGACAAGTTCTTCACTTCCCTCGATGAAGCGAAGAAGATGGGAGCTGTGGCCATCTTCGGAGAAAAATATGGCGAACGGGTGCGCGTTGTCAGAATCGGTGATTTCTCGATCGAGCTATGCGGCGGTATTCATCTGGAAAACACTGGCGAGATCGGTTTGTTCAAGATCGTCGGACAGGAATCTGCCGCCGCCGGCATAAGAAGGGTGGAGGCAATAGTCGGTCTGCACTCGTTTGAGGAATTCAGAAAAAGCTACGTCCAGATACAGGAGCTGAATGGCATCTTCGGCACCGATAAAGACTTGCTCCAAAAAGTCCGCGATTTCCAAAGAAGAATGCATGACCTGGAAAAGGCTAACCATGATAACTGTCTCCGAATTGCCAGGGTTGAAGCAGCTGAAATGCTCGCCAGGATGAAAAAGGAAAGGAGCCATTTCGTCAGCCAGCAATTCGACGAATACTCGGGTGACACAATGCGGGCCATTGCCGATATAATCCGCGAAAAGAAGAAGGGTGCGATCGGCATTCTATACCAGGAATCAAGGAGCAAGGTCAACTACCTGCTGTTCGTTGGTCCCGAACTCGTCGAAAAACATCCGGCAACCAAACTTGTCAAAGATATTTCAAAAATATTCGGCGGCGGCGGCGGCGGGAGGCCACACCTTGCCGAAGGAGGCGGAGGCGATCCCAAGAAGATCAAAAAAGTACTCACTTTCCTGAAAGAACTTGCGTCTGGCGAATAAGACCCTGGCTGACGCATAATACCCCCAAAGAGAAATTTCCGTTGACACTTGAAATCAGGCTCTTTTTGTGTAGAATCGTATAAAAGGAGGACGGACATGAAAAGATTGAGTATCATTCTGCTTCTTCTGTTGATGGTCGGGCTTGGTGAGGCTGCTCTTCGCAAGACTTCCAGGAGACCGTTCATCGAACTCGGACCGAAAGCAAGCCTCTATATTGGCAGCGTTGGCCTCGGGCTCGGCGCCGAGGTGGTGGTCAATCCATTGAGGAACATAGGATTACGCATGGACATCGCCGAACTGTATTTTGGTGATCGTGATGGCGACGGAGAGGGGGATACGCAATTCTACTTCAACTTGCGCAATCTGACGGTCGATGGAATCCTGTATATCCCGATGAGAGGGATCAAACCATATGCCTTCTTTGGCATTGGCGTAGCAGCCGATGGACGTACTGATTTCGATTTTCGCAGCGGGATGGGATTTAACTATTCTGTGACTTCGGGCACCGATCTGTTCTTTGAACCCGGGATCATTGTTTCCTATAACAGCGCACGCGATGAAACCGACGTGTGGTTCCGTTTTTCCTTTGGAGGACGATTAGGTATCATTAGATGATCGAAGAGACAATAATCTCAAAAGCGATAATCGAATCGTACCTTCATGAACTGATCGATTCCGTAGAAAGCGAAATCATTGTTGGAGGCGGCGGACCATCCGGATTGTGTGCGGCGTACTATCTGGCAAAAAGAGGACACAAAGTCGTCCTCTTTGAAAGAGCACTCAAGCTCGGCGGCGGAATGCCCGGCGGCGGGATCATGTTCAACCGTATCGTGGTCCAAGAAGAGGCGCGAGATATCCTTGCAGAATTCGATATCCGCTGTCAAGAATACAAGAAAGGTTATTTCGTAGCCAACTCACTGGAAGCATCAGCAGCCCTCACCGACAAAGCACTGAAGGCAGGAACAAGGATCTTTAACCTGATAACGATAGAAGACGTTATCGTACGCGAACAGCAGGTTGCCGGCGTCGTCATAAACTGGACGAGCGCCGAAATGGCAAAACTTCACATCGACCCGATCTCATTCAAATCGAGGGTGGTCATCGATGCCACGGGACATCCCTGTGAAATAACGCGTATCGTGGAGAAGAAGAGCGGCGGCAGTCTGGCCACGCCATCTGGAAAGATCGAGGGCGAAAAGTCCATGTGGGCCGAAGTTGCCGAGCGGTTCACAGTAGACAACACCAAAGAGGTCTTCCCTAATCTATACGTATGCGGCATGGCTTCAAACGCTGTGTTCGGCGGACCGAGGATGGGCCCGATCTTTGGCGGCATGCTCCTTTCGGGCAAGAGGGTCGCCGAACTCATCGCCAATAAGATGTAGTCAGCAACAGCCGCCTCAGCTTTGATCAACCCCGCACTCATTCCCAAAAAATCGAAACGCGCCCTTAAGAATTACCTAAATAACCTCCGTCTATTCTCACGGAATGCACGTCTGTTTCTACTTGCTACGTTCTTCTGGGGAATGGGATTTTCAGGATTCATGTTGCTTTTCAATCTCTACCTCAAGGAGCTCGGCTATGCCGAAGGTAACATAGGCAACATAATTTCTCTTTCCACCCTCGGAATGGTGATGATGGCCATCCCTGCTTCCGTCGTACTACGCAGGTTTCCTATCAAGCCGATACTCTTGGCAATCACACCGATTACGGTCCTGTCGTACGCCGTTCAGGTAACATCTGAACATTACCCGATCATTCTCGCTGGCGGGTTCTTCGCCGGCATGGCGGGTGTTTTCTCCAGGGTCGCCGCTGCGCCATTCTTCATGCGCAACAGCACGGTCAAAGAGAGACCATACCTTTTCAGCATGTGGTTTGCCCTCATGCTATTTGCCGGTATAATCGGCAACTTGCTTGGCGGATTCCTGCCGGGCTTTATCAGACAATCGGGGCTGGCCCCGCATCTAACATACCGTTATACACTCTTGATATTCAGCGGCCTTGTTCTTGCAGCCCTCATTCCCATTTCATTGATCAAACAGAAGCCGGCACGGCGAGTCGAACGGATGAGAATCCATTCCAGCCGGATGATCGCGAAGTTGTTCTTTCCAAATCTTGTCGTCGGTATCGGCGCCGGGCTCAGCATACCGTTCTTCAATCTGTATTTCAAGAACGTATTCAGCGCAACCGATTCTTTGATCGGGATTTTCTATAGTATGCAACAGTTCCTAATGATCACCGGACTCCTAATTGCGCCCGTGATGGCCGAGCGCATCGGGAAAATACGAACGGTGGTGCTATCGCAAATCATCTCAATACCATTCTTGATCATCCTTGGCATTACAAACAACATTACGCTCGCGGTCCTGGGTTTCCTGACGCGTGCAGCATTCATGAATATGGCTCAACCGCTCTACACGAATTTTGCGATGGAGAAAGTCAATCATGACGAACAACCGCTCACAAACGCGCTCTTGACCGTGGCATTTACCGCAGGATGGGGGGCGAGCGCGAACCTGGGCGGATATCTCATCGAATTTTTCGGATATGCCGCCCCTTTCTTCGCAACAAGCGCCCTCTACCTTATCTCGACAGGCATGACCTATACACTGTTCAGACACGAAAAATAAAGGGGACAGGCCACTTTTATCGGCAAAAAAAAGACCCGGCAGCGACCTACTCTTCCATGCCGTCACCAGCATAGTACCATCGGCCCTGATGGGCTTAACTTCTCTGTTCGGAATGGGTAGAGG
>CP070795.1:257410-269553 GCA_020343455.1 Caldifarciminota bacterium | reverse complement strand
CAGGAATGATTATCTTTTCTGCGACATCAGGAACGACCACAATCCGAGGCTCATAAAGATCTTGAAGCCGGGGGATTTGACGAAGCTTCTTGCCACAGGGTTCAGAGACGGCACAAGGAAAGAGGATTGGCTTTCCGATGTCGCGCCCGGAACCTATGACTGGCAAGATGGTCTAGAAAGTGCGGTGGAGTGAGAAGGGAGATGTTATGATGGAAGGCAGGAAGTACCTTATTTTCTTTGTGTTGTTGTTATTGGCCGTGTATTGTGCAAGCAATATTTTTGCTGCACGTTATTACCGCCTGCTCGATGGCGAAAGAGTGAAGTACCTGGGACTCAGAGGTATCGATACGCTCGTCGCACAAGAGTATCTGAATCTGGACTCTCCCGCCGAAAGAACGAAGTTCTACGAGAGTTACTGGACCGATAAGGATGAGGAGCGTCTTCTATTTGAGGAGCGGAGTGACTATGCATTCAGGCATTTCGGCAGAAGCGCGCCGCTCAGCGATGACCGGATACCGGTCTATGTCAAGTACGGTGAACCGCGGAGGGAGATCATTACACCCGAGAAGAAGATCGGTGTAAGTGCTTCGCTTGTCGTTAATCCGGCTGAGATATGGACATATCACAGCGAGGGTCTCATGTTCGATTTTGTACGTATTGCCAGGTCCTACGAATTGATGTCCGTATCTGAATTCGGTGAGGGGGTCCTCATCCCGCATTTGAAAGAGATCACTTCGGACACAACCATCGAAATCAAGCCGGGAGAAAGTCTGGATTTCGCACTGGCATACGGGAGATTCAGGCAGCAGAAGAATTTGACCCGTCTGGAAATATTCCTAGGTGTAGAGATCGAAGATACGACCGATTTTCGCCTGTATAGAGAGATTGGCGTATTCGACCGCAGGGACAGCCTTGTGGGCCATATGAAGCATATCCTTGCACCAGAGCACGGTGAGATCGGAATGTTCGTCGATGAGAGCAATCTCTGGCTCAAACCTGCTGAATACCGCGTCGAAGTTTCCTTGTTCGACATGAAGAGTAACAGGGCCGGGAAGCGGGAGTTCAGTGTCAACCTCATTGAATATCAGGATGACGTAAAAGAAATAAGCGATTTGATCCCGGTTCGTTTGATCGACCGCGCCTTCACGCACGAGAAATTCGAAAAACCAGTGGGGAGGGTCATACCATTACTCCAGACGACGCTGCCGGTGCACAGACCATTCTACCTTTATTCGGAAGCGTATAACCTCCAAACGAAGGATGGCATGTATCGGGTGAGGACAACCTACGAGGTTTTCAACAAGGAGAAGATGCGCCAAGAAGTCGTCGACGTTATGATCAAGGACTGGATCGAACCGGGCAATACAGCCTATCTCGGGGCCGAATACCACCCGATGGATCTTGTACCGGGAAGCTACATGATCGTGTTGAAGGTCAAAGATCTACTGAGCGGAAAAGAGCGCAGCGCAGTTGCCGAGTTTCGTTTGGTTGCAGCTGATTGATTGGAGGGATCGTCCTTATCGAGCGATCAGGCTGAAGACCGCGCCGGCCAGAATTAGGAAGATCGGCTCGAATTTCAGGAATACAAGCACGAATAGAGCAATCACCCCAAAAGCAGCATATGCTGGCTGCTGCCAGTTGAGCAATACGAAATAAACACCTGTTGAGAGCAGGATCGCCACAACGGCAGACTTGATCCCGTTAAAGAACGAGTTCACATAGATGTTGGTATGTATCTTCTTGTAGATACGTACAATGACCAAGAGCATTAGAAAGGAAGGCAGAAATATGCCCAGGGTGGCGATCATTGCTCCAGGTATGCCCATGACCTTGAACCCGACAAAGGTTGCGGTTATTGCTACGGGTCCGGGGGTCATTTGTCCGAGGGCGACCGCATCGACGAATTCTTTTACGGTCAGCCATTTTCTGACGCTGCATACTTCGTTCTGTATGAATGGTATGGCAGCATACCCGCCGCCGAATATTATCGTACCGATCTTTGCAAAGATCCCGAATAGCTCGGCGGCTTTCCTGAAATCAAACAAGAAGAGCGGTACGGCAAATAGTGCGTGACGACTGAACTTCGCGTGCTCGAACGCGATGCCCACCAGTCCGCTGATGATGACGGTGAGGATCGGGTCGAACTTGAGAAGAAACAGTGCCAACGCGAAAAAGAATATCACCGCACCCTTGACGTTCTTGATCAATACCCTGCCCATTTCGTATGACGCCCAGAGGATGATCGAGGTAATCACGGCGCCGATGCCTTTGAACACGAGGGCGATACCTGGAAGCGTACTGTAAGTCAGGTAGAACCAGGTAAGTATGATCATTAGAATGAAGGACGGCAGAACGAGTGCTGCGCCGCAGGCGAGTGCACCGCGTACGCCAAAGAGATGGTATCCAATGTACTCGCAGTAATTGGGTACGAACGGTCCGGGCAGCATTTGTCCTATTGCCACTGCCGTACAGAGTTCATCATCGGAAATGAATCTCTTCTTCTTTACGCATTCGGCACGGAGAATTGCCAGCATACCAAGGCCACCGCCAAAGCCGAACAGACCCACTTTAAATATCGACACGGCCAGTTGCCTGAGTGTTTTCTGCATTAGGGATTGAGGCTACCCGTACGGTAGCCCGCGAGGTCGAGTGCAATATGTTTGTAACCAGACCCGCGAAGGTACGCGACGACCTTCTTTCGCTGGGAGATCAACTTTTTGAAGTCACTCGCATTGACTTCGATGCGGGCCGTCGGGAAATGATCACGTACTCGGACCGGTGAGAACCCGATGCGCCTAAGGTAGTTCTCCGCATTATCAATACGCCGGAGCCTACTAATGGTTATCGGTTGGCCGTACGGGATGCGTGAAGCGAGGCATGCCATGCTCGGTTCGTTCCAGTTTAAGAGACCCCGCCGACGTGCGGCACGCCTGATATCGTCCTTAGTGAAACCAGCCATCATCAGGGGCGATTTAATGCGCAGGCGTTTGATTGCATCGAGTCCCGGGCGGTGATCTTTCAGATCCGATCTGTTCGTTGCTTCGATCACAACATAATCATGTTCCGCTGCGATCGATTTGAGCTTGCGTAATAGCGTCATTTTACAATGATAGCATCGGTTCACCGGGTTGGTTCTGACTTCTTTTTCCCGTAGGATATCGATGGCGCACTTGACGTGCTTGACCTTCATCCGTCGTGCGATGCGGACAGCGTTTCTGATTTCGCTCTTAGGCTGTAAGGGTGAGACCGCGGTCACAGCTATTAACCTGTCTTCGAGAACATCTTTGGCGATCCTCAGCAGGAAGGTCGAATCGACGCCGCCAGAAAAGGCAACGACTGCGCCGCGATATTGCCTGAGGATGCTCTTGAGCCTATCGAGTTTTTTTATACTTGCTCTCTATTTAAGGTAGGGTAAAAATTCTTCACTGATCGGGGGTTTCTTCACCCATCGTACGAGTTCCTTACTTTCATCGATGATTATGACCGTTGGAACATCGCTCACCTCGTGGTATGCGCCTTCGGTCAGGCCGTCGACCGTCTCCATATCATAATACGTGATCGGTGCGTCGAACTTATTTTTTTCCTTGAAGTACATCAATTTCTCGCGAGTGTCTTTGCACACGGAACAGTCTGGTTTGCCGAACACGTAGATTTCTTTCATCATACCCCCTTTATTTTTCTATTCTAATCCAATCGCCGTGAAAGTCAAGTTTTCATTGACAGGGATTTGGTGATAGATAGAATGTTGAATGCGAATGGATGGAATGCATCCACTGATCGATCGGGATAGACAGGAGGTTGCCCGGCGCTACCGCAACGACATTCTAAAGTGGAGCATTTTGTCATTGATCGTTAGTGTGATTTTTCTGGTGGCGATCTTGGTTTTTGACATATCGAGGGGATTTGCAGGTTACATGGCTGACCGGACGAGTGCGAGGATTTTGATGGCCGGTTCTTATTTCTGTGTGCTCTACCTCATTTTCTCTGTTCTCACTCTGCCGTTTGCTTATTTTGAAGGATATTCTGTTGAGCACAAGTATGGTTTCTCCAGACAGAACCGCTGGGCCTGGTTCAAAGATTGGGCGAAGTCATCTCTCGTCTCTTTTGTCATCGGTTTGGTCATCTTCGAGGTTCTGTATCTAATCATTCCGGCATCACCCGGTCTTTGGTGGTTGTGGCTGTCATTGATAATGATCGTATTCAGCATCATCCTCGCCAACATCTTCCCGGTCTTGATCCTGCCTCTTTTCTACAAGTCGACTCCTCTCGAAGAGGGTGAATTGAAGAGTGAGATAACTGAGTTGAGCGGTCGTGCCGGTGTTAATGTCAAAGGTGTCTACCGTATAGACCTGAGCAGCAAGACCACAAAGGCAAATGCAGCGGTCGTCGGTCTCGGCAACACCAAGCGTATTCTCATCGGCGACACTTTGATATCCAACTTCGAGACTCACGAGATTATCTCGGCAGTCGCCCATGAAATAATACACTACCGTGAACGCCACATGTGGTACCTGGTTCTCTGGCAGTCGTTCATCACAGTAGCTATGTTCTACTTCTTCTTCCGGGTTCAACCTCTCGTTTACAGGTGGTTTGGTTTTGAAGGCGCTTATGAGATAGCAGCATTTCCTGTCTTCGTGCTCATCTTCGGCGTGATATCGTATCTCCTGAGGCCGCTGGGAGCGTCCATTTCGAGATACTACGAGCGCCGGGCAGATGGAGGCGCGTTGAACCTTACCGGTAATGCTCAAGCATTCATAAGTCTGATTGCAAAGTTCTGCAACGAGCAACTGTCGATCGCATACCCGAACCGTCTGGTCGAATGGTACAAATATTCACATCCATCTCCAGGCAAGAGGATTTCGTTTGCCGAGAAATGGAAACGGATACGATAGAGTCTTTGCGGTCTTGAAGAGTAGTATGATTTGCCAGGCGCTATAATGAAATAGATTTTAAGAGAGAAGTACAGGGAGGAAACATATGATGATCACCAAGGTGGCTGACCTCAATGAAAGAGAAGTCGTTCCTGGTATAAAAGGTAAATTCGTACATTCCGACAATATGACCGTGGTCTATTGGAATATAGACGCCGGCGCGGTCATGCCCGATCACGCACATCCTCATGAGCAGATCGTCAATGTGCTCGAGGGCGAGTTTGATTTCACCGTCGAAGGGAAGGTTACGGAGGCAAGCCCGGGTTTTATCGCGGTCGTGCCGCCGAACGTTAAGCACGGAGGTAAGGCAAAGACACCCGTCCGTATCCTCGACGTATTCTATCCTGTGAGGGAAGACTACCGCTAATAGGATGGGGACAGGCATAACATTTTAACATTTTGGGTTTCTTAGCCACCCATGCTGATGAACAAAAAGACAATAGCTTTACAAAATGTTAAAATGTTATGCCTGTCCCCGGGGTTAGGGGAGGTGCGTTTTGAGGTATTGGCCGGTGTAGGATCCTTTAACCTTGATGATCTCCTCGGGCCGGCCAGTACAAACGATACGGCCGCCGTGCTCACCGCCCTCGGGTCCGAGGTCGATGATCCAGTCCGCACACTTTATCACTTCCATGTTGTGCTCGATGACGATGACCGTGTTGCCCTTATCGACGAGCCGGTTTAATACTGTGAGCAGCAGTTTGACGTCCTCGAAGTGTAGGCCGGTCGTTGGTTCGTCGAGGATGTAGAGGGTTCGCCCGGTTGCGATCTTCGAGAGTTCTTTGGCAAGTTTGATGCGCTGGGCTTCGCCCCCGGACAGTGTCGTTGCAGACTGTCCGATCTTTATGTAGCCCAGGCCGACGTCACTGAGCAACTTCAGCTTCCTGCTTATCTTTGGGATATTCTTAAAAAAATCGTGCGCCTCCGTCACCGACATGTTGAGGATATCGCTGATGTTCTTTCCTTTGTACTTCACTTCGAGGGTCTCGCGGTTGAAACGCTTGCCTGCGCATGCATCGCATGTGATGTGAACGTCGGGAAGGAAGTGCATCTCGATCCAGAGGATGCCGTCGCCCTCGCACTGTTCACACCTGCCGCCCGGAACATTGAAAGAGAATCTTCCAGGACGGTAGCCGCGTACTTTGGATTCGGGAAGCTGGGCGAAGAGTTCGCGGATGGGCGTCCACGCGCTCGTATAGGTTCCCGGGTTTGACCGGGGCGTCCGGCCGATGGGCGATTGGTCGATGTTGATCACTTTGTCGATATTGTCCATGCCCACTATACGATCATGTTCGCCGGGCGGGTATTTAGAGTGGTAGTACTTCTGGGCAAGCGCACGGTACAGGGTGTCGACGACGAGCGTCGATTTACCCGAACCCGAGACGCCCGTGATTACGACGAACATGCCGAGCGGTATTTCGACCTCGATCGATTTCAGATTGTTGGCCCGGGCACCCTTTACCGCTATGCGGCGCTTTTTATCTTGCCGGCGCTGGTGTGGTATTTCGATGCGCTCGGTACCGCTGAGATAACGGCCCGTTATCGATTTTCTGTTTCTCTTGATTTGCTCGGGCGTACCGGTTGCAACGACTTGACCTCCTTCCTCGCCGGCACCGGGGCCGAGGTCGACGATGTGGTCGGCCTCGAGTATCGTTTCGGCGTCGTGTTCGACAACGAGCACAGTATTACCGAGGTCGCGCATTTCCTTTAGCGTCAACAACAACCGTTTGTTATCCCGGTAGTGGAGACCGATCGACGGTTCGTCGAGGATGTACAGAACACCGACGAGGCCCGAACCTATCTGGGTTGCGAGCCTTACCCTTTGCTCCTCGCCGCCGGCCAGGGTTTCGGTCGTCCGGTCGAGTGTCAGGTAGTCCAGTCCGACCGAATTGAGGAAACCGAGGCGACGTTTGATCTCCCGTATGATTTCACCGCCAACCTGCTGTTCCATCTTGTTGAGTTTCAAACCGTCAAAATACCGAAGGGCGTTGCCGATCGATAGACCCGTGATCTCGGCAATGTTGTTGTCGCCGACCTTGATTGATAGGCTTTCCGGACGTAACCTCGTACCCTTGCACTCGGGGCATGGCGTAAAGGTCATATAATCCTCTATTTCCTGGCGCATCATCTGCGATTTGGTTTCGCGGTGGCGCCGCATGAGTTCGGGTACGATGCCTTCGAAATGTTCGTCGAACTCGCCGTGCCCGCTGCCGTCGCTGCGCCGGTACTCTACCCTGATCGGTATCTCTTCACCATATAGGAGAGACTTCTTGACCTTGGCGGGCAGTTTGCCGTAGGGTGTATCGAGGTTGAACTTCATCTTTCTCGATAGGGCTCTCAGAAGTGAAGAACGCCAGCGTCCTGGTATGCCATACGGTTCAATTGCTCCATTGAGTAGAGAGAGATGCTCATCACCGACGACCTTATCCGGATCGATCTCCATCTTAAAACCGAGTCCATCGCAATTCTCGCATGCTCCGTACGGCGAATTGAAGCTGAACATTCTCGGCGCGAGTTCCGGATAACTGATGCCGCAGTGAACACAGGCGAGTTTTTGGCTGAATATTCGTTCTTCTCTGTTATCGATCGTGATGAGGACGATTCCTTCGCCTTCTTTTAGTCCGATCTCAATTGAATCGGCCAGCCGCTTGCGCATTCCATCTTTTATGACGAGGCGGTCGATGATGATTTCTATGTTGTGTTTCTTGTAGCGTTCAAGGTTCGGGATGTGTTCTATCTCAAGGACCTTACCATCAACGCGGGCGCGCACATAACCGCGTCGGCGTAGACTGTGAAGGAGGTCTTTATATTCACCTTTCCGTCCTTTGACCACAGGTGAGAGGATTTCGATCTTCTTACCGTCTGGAAGTCCGAGTATGGTATCGACGATCTGGTCGGTCGTCTGCGATTGGATCCTTCTGCCGCATTTGTAGCAGTAAGGAGTGCCCATCCGTGCGAAAAGCACACGCAGGTAATCGTAGATTTCGGTTACGGTTCCGACGGTGGAACGCGGGTTGCGGGCGGCACTGCGCTGCTGGATGGCAATGGCTGGGGAGAGGCCGCTTATTTCATCGACTTCTGGTTTGTCCATCATACCGAGGAATTGTCGTGCATACGCAGATAAGGATTCTACATACCTGCGCTGTCCTTCGGCATAGAGGGTGTCGAATGCCAGTGAAGATTTTCCTGAACCTGAAAGGCCTGTTATGACGACGAATTTATTGCGCGGGATGGAAACATTGATGTTCTTGAGGTTGTGTACCCTTGCACCCCGGACCCTAATGCTGTCGTTCTGCTTGCGCATTCCTTATCATATCCGCAGAAATAACTAAGTCAAGGAACGACCATTCTCTGTGTACCGGTGAAACGGGAAACCGCAGAGACGGAGAAACGGAGAGTATGAGAAATTGAGAAGATAAGAAGTTCAGAGCGGTTATGTTGACTCAGTCCGCTTTTTGATTATAATAGTCAGTGCGGCTCTTCCTTGTTGTGGTCTCCCTGTGTGTTATGAATTGTGCGCCCAATAAGGGAGGTGTGATCATTGCCGGTTCGACTTCGGTACAACCCTTCATAGAGAAAGTCGCTGAGCATTTCATGGAGAAATACCCAGATATAACGATCAATGTGCAGGGGGGTGGCTCGACGGCCGGTGTTCAGGCTACCATGAATGGTACGTGCGATATCGGTACGTCATCTCGAAACCTCAAGCCGACCGAAAGGGGATTGAAGGTCATACTCATAGCGCTCGATGGTATTGCGGTAATTGTCCACCGCAGCAGTCCGGTCGGGGATCTGAGTGTCGAGCGGATAAGACGTATCTTTTCCGGCCATCAGAAGGAGTGGAACGAATCGGGGATCGCGGGAAATGTGATCATTCCGGTGACGCGAGAAGAAGGTTCGGGAACGAGGGCATCTTTCGAAGAGATGATCATGGGCGATGAGGCAATAAGCGATGCCTGCCTTGTGCAGGATTCCAATGGCGCAGTGCGTGAGATCATTGCCACCACGCCGCAGGGCGTCGGCTATATTTCGGTCGGTCTCGTGGATGAACGTGAAAAGGCGGTCGCGATTGAAGGAATAAAGCCCACGTTGGCGAACTTGATCACCGAGAAGTATCGCTTTGCCAGACCCTTCCTGCTTTTGTTACGTGAAGAACCGACAGGCAATGTGAAAAAGTTCATTGACTACGTGTTATCTGAAGAGGGGCAAGAGATCCTGGCAGGCAGCGGTTTGATCCCTGCAAACAAGGTGGCAGCCGATTGATGAAAGATAAGATCGCTGAGAAACTACTTCTGTTCATTGCGCTCTCGGCAATCATTTCACTGATGTTGATAACGTTCTTCATATTTCAGCAAGGTATTCCTCTGATATTCAAGGCTGGTCTGGGGAATTTCCTGTCCCTCAAGTGGGCGCCGACCCGCGGTGGTTTCGGCATACTCTCAATGGTCGTCGGTTCATTGATGGTGACGGCCGGAGCGCTGGCAGTGGGCATTCCATTCGGTCTTGCCGCAGCGATTTTCCTTGCCGAATTCTCTTCGAAAGCGATCCAGAAAACGCTGAAACCGATCATCGAGCTGCTGGCCGGCATTCCATCCGTTGTCTATGGGTTCATTGGGATCGTGATTCTCGTGCCGTTCATAAGGGAGACGTTCGGCGGACCCGGGTTTTCGGTGCTGGCGGCAAGTATCATTCTGGGGATAATGATCTTGCCGACGATCGTAAGCATTTCGTATGACGCACTACTTGCTGTCCCCAATACATATCGTGAGGGCTCCTATGCGGTCGGTGCGACGAAGTGGCAGACTGTGGTCCTCCTCCTGCTGCCTGCCGCACGCTCCGGTATAGTAGCCGGGATCATTCTCGGCATGGGCCGTGCGATTGGCGAGACAATGGCAGTCATCATGATCGCCGGTAATGCCTTGAAGATACCGGGTTCAATACTGGACTCGGTGCGTACCCTCACTTCTACGATCGCACTCGAACTGGGATATGCTGCCGGTGACCACCGTGGCGCGCTCTTTGCTTGCGGGTCCATACTCTTTCTCATAATCATCGTGTTGAATATCATCGCGATCCGGATCACGAGTAGAAAGTGACCTTTCGCATCGGGCCACGCACCAGCCAGATAATCTTTTATGTTATCCTGCTGACGATGACGGCGATCGTGGTCATCGTCCTATTCTTTATTATCTTTTACGTACTGAGGAATGGAGTCGACCAGTTAACTCTTGAATTTTTGAGTGACAAGACGAGGGAGATGGGAAAAGAAGGCGGCATATTGCCGTCGATCTTGGGCACTCTCTTCATCACCGTTGTGGCGACTGTCATCGCGACGCCGCTCGGGGTCGGCAGTGCGGTCTATCTCGTGGAGTACACGCGCGCCGGGCCGATCCGCCGGATCATCAGCTTCGGGGCAGATTGTCTGGCAGGTGTGCCTTCTATCATCTTCGGTCTTTTCGGTTTCATCTTCTTTGTCATAAGCATGAATCTTGGATGGAGTATTTTATCCGGAGGCTTGACGCTGGCGGTCATGATACTACCGACAATCATCAGAACGTCCGAGGAGGCGATAAAATCAGTGCCCCATACATATCGGGAGATCAGTTACTCGCTTGGCGGTGGCAAGCTCGACACGATATTGCGGGTTGTGATCCCGACCGCGTTGCCCGGCATCCTGACTGGTGTCATACTGGGGATCGGCCGTGCCGTTGGTGAAACAGCAGCCGTGATATTCACGGCCGGATCGTCATTGGGGCTTCCTACGTCGATCTTCTCTTCAACCCGAACCCTTGCCGTTCACTTCTATATACTGGCGCGGGAGGGTATTTCGATGCCCAAGGCATACGGTACGGCTGCAGTGCTCATCATCATCATCCTCGCCATCAATTTCATTGCCTATCGTTTAATGCACCGCTTCATCGCACGGTACTACTGATGTCCAAGATCAGCATTAAGCGTTTGAGCCTTTACTATGACAGCTGTCAGGCACTGAAGGATATCAGTCTCGATGTCGAGAGCGGTGAGATACTGGCGGTCATCGGTCCGGCAAATTCGGGAAAGAGTTCACTGCTCCGTGCTTTAAATCGCCTTTACGAAATAGATCGTGCCAGTATCGAAGGTGACATACGGCTTGACAACGAGAGTATCTTCCGATTGCCGATTAACGTATTGCGGAGAAGGATCGGAATCATATTCGCCACGCCCGTGGTTCTACCCGGATCGATCCGCAAGAATATTTCGTATGGACCCAGGCTCCACAGGAAGCTGAGTAAGTCCGATGTCGATGAACTTGTGGAACGCGCCTTGAAATCGGCCAATCTCTGGGACGAAGTGAAAGAGAGGCTCGCTGAATCTGCTTCGTTCCTTTCCGGCGGCCAGCAGCAGAGGTTATGCATTGCCCGTACGCTGGCAATGCGGCCCGAGGTGATCATGATGGATGAGCCGTGTTCAGGGCTCGATCCCATTTCCACGGCAAAAATCGAAGCCACCATGCTGGAGCTCAAGAAGGAGTACACGTTCATACTCGTGACCAATAACACCAAACAAGCAGCAAGGGTGTCAGACAGGACGGCTTTTTTCTACTTGGGCGAGCTTATAGAGATAGGCAGTACGCAGAGACTCTTTACCAGCCCCGTTGACCGACGGACTGATGATTATATTCGGGGGAAATTCGGATGATCATCCGGACGGCCAATCTTAACCTCTACTACCACAAATTTCAGGCGCTGAAGAACGTGAATGTGGAGATCCGTAGAAACGTGATAACCGGGATAATCGGACCATCGGGTTGCGGCAAATCGACACTGCTGCGTGTCTTCAATCGAATGAATGAACTAATCGAAGGCGTTAGGATAACAGGCAGCGTTCTGATCGATAAAGAAGACATCTATTCGCCAATGCACGATCTCATTCTTCTGCGGAAAAGAGTAGGGCTTGTTTTCCAGCGACCGAATGCTTTTCCGCTATCGATTTTCGACAACATCACGTATGGCCCCCGGGTCTGGAGCATCAGCGATAAGAAAACACTGACCGAAATCGTTGAACGTTCGCTGACCGCTGTGGATCTATTCGATGATTTGAAAGACAGGTTGGATTGTCCGGCATTGAGTCTTTCGGCAGAGAAGCAACAGCGGCTTTGCATTGCCCGCCTGCTCGCAGTCGAGCCGGAGATTCTGTTAATGGACGAACCGTGTTCCGCCCTTGACCCTTTCG
>CP070795.1:244862-257310 GCA_020343455.1 Caldifarciminota bacterium | reverse complement strand
AAAAAATGCCAGACCGGGGTTTGAAGGTAGCTCGCCGAACAGAAAGCGCGTGTTCGAATCGATCTTCGAAGCCCACTCATCAATATTCGAAGGGTCCACGACCCAGCGACATTCAATGCCTCGCTCCTTCATTTTCCGGACATTGAATTGCTGGAAGGTACCTCCATAAATCTGCGCATTGGCGACGAAGTTGATCTTCTCGTCTGGCTGTTTGCTCCGTTTTACCAAGAACGGATCGCAGGCACTCGCTACAGCCGCCATGCCCGAAGATACTACACAGCACGTGGTTTCACCGTCATATCCGTAACCTTCGAGCAAAGCCAGCGTATCCTCAAGATAGCCGATCGATGGATTGTGAATTCTACTGTAGGTCCACGAAGGAATCAGGTAGGCCAGAGCCGCTTCCATTTCGTCACTGTCACGAAACGCCTGCGACGTACTCATGTAAATCGGCTCAATGATCGAACCCTGGTTATTCTCTATGGCCTCTTTTACCGAGTAGGCGCCGTGAACAGCGATAGTATCGAACCGCCACTTCCTGACCTCTTCCTTGATGTAACGGCTGCGCTCGCTAAGCGCCTTACGTGCTCTCTCTACATACTTCTGCACCCCATCATTCATGCTGACCTCCATGCACTGAACGCTGCTTTGGTTTCCTTCATACGAGACTACGTCTTACCCAATGCCTGTCTCAGATCGTCGACGAGATCGTCTGCGTGTTCGAGTCCGACCGACAGACGCACGAATCCCGGTTTAATTCCGGAATCAAGAAGTTCTTGATCCGTATAGCCTGAATGGGTCATCGACCCAGGATGCTCTATCAACGTATCGACATCGCCCAGGCTGACCGCAAGTGTGCACAAACCGACCGAATTCATCAACGTCTTACCCGCCTCCTTACCACCTCTCACATCGAATCCAATCATGCCACCAAAACCGCGCATCTGCTGTCTGGCAATTTCGTGCCCGGGATGAGATTTCAATCCTGGGTAGTAAACCGTTTCAACCTTGTCATGTTTCTCGAGGAACTCTGCTATTTTCTGCGCCGTAGCGCAGTGCCTCTCCATGCGAACAGCCAATGTCTTGAGCCCCCGCAAGATGAGCCAGGCATTGAATGGAGATATCGAAGCACCAACGTCCTTTGCGCCTTTCCACATTGCATGGATGAAATCCTTTCTACCGACGGCGACACCTCCAATGATATCACCGTGCCCCCCGAAATACTTCGTTGCCGAGTGGACAATTATCTCTGCGCCGAGATCGATCGGCCTCTGTAAATACGGGGTGGCAAACGTGTTGTCAACGCAGAGCGGTATGCCTTTTTTCTGAGCCAGCTCGGCGCACGCGCCGATATCTATGATCTTCAGGGTTGGGTTAGCCGGAGTCTCAATGAACAGCAGCCTGGTACGGTCATTCAAGGCGGATTGGACCTTCTCCGTGTTGGAGGCGTCGACGAAGATTACCTCGATGCCGAGTCGCGGCAGTACGTTCTTGAAAAGTGTATAGGTGCCTCCATAGATCGTATCATCCGAGACGATGTTTTCTCCAGACCTCACAACGGTAATGATAACATTGAATATTGCAGCAAGACCGGATGCAAATACCAAACCCGCTTCGCCCGCTTCCAGAAGCGCGATCTTCGACGCAAGCAGTTCGATCGTCGGATTGCTGATCCGGGTGTAGATATGCCCTTTTTCTTCCCCTTTAAACAAGCGCGCGCCATGATCGGCGTCACGGAAAACAAACGTAGATGTCTGATAGATCGGTGGCGACAGGGCTCCGGTCCATTTATCTGGATGCTGCCCTCCATGTACAATATCCGTTTCAATATGCATCATACCTCCTGTTCTACTGCACCCTCTTGGCTCAACTCGATCAGAACGCCGCCGGTCGATGACGGATGGACGAAAGTGACCACCGACCCGTGCGCACCGCTTCTTGGAACATCATCGATCATGCGCACGCCGCGCTTCTTGAGTTCCTCAATCATTTCCTTCAGATCTTTTACCTCGAAACTGAGATGGTGCAGTCCTTCACCCCTTTTTTCTATGAATTTATGAATCGGACTATCCTGGCCGAGAGGCTCGATGAGTTCCACATGCACTCCGCCGACATCGAGCATTACCACTTTTACTTTTTGCCCGGTGACCTCGGTCATCTCCCCGACAACGAATCCGAAGATATCGCGCCAGACCTCTAAATGCCGTTCGATACTGGTAACGGCAATTCCAATGTGTTCTAATTTCATACTCATCGCCAAACGTTGAACGGTGACGTCACCCGCAGCCCACCGATTTCACAAACCTCAATGATTACTGAATTGAGGTTCAACTGAGGTATGGAATTGGATTTAGGTCGTTCGTATTCATTTCGTATTTCGAGTCTGTGCTTCATGCCTTAAGTCAGAAACGCGTCATTCACCACCAGAAGCATCCAGCAAAAGTCATATGAGCTTCCTTTTCTTCGCCGCTTCTTCGAGTTCAGCACGGAAATTCGGGTGTGCGATCTCTATCAACGCTTTTGCTCTTTCTTTCAGATTCTTGCCGTGTAAATACGCGATACCGTATTCAGTCACAATGTAGTGTACATCGGCACGCGTAGTCACCACTCCGGCACCGACCTGAAGCGTTGGCACGATCTTTGTGATAGTGTCATTCTTTGCCGATGATGGAAGGGCGATAATCGGTTTGCCACCCTTTGACTGAGCCGCCCCGCGGATGAAATCCACCTGACCACCAAATCCCGAATAGATGCGTGTCCCGATAGAATCTGAACAGACCTGGCCCGTCAGATCAACTTCGATCGCGGAATTGACCGCAATCATCTTTTCATTTTGAGCGACGATGACCGGATGGTTGGTGTAGTTGGTCGGATGAGTCTCAAATATCGGATTATTGTCTATGAAATCATATAGATCCTTCGTCCCGAAGTAGAACGTAGCGATGATCTTACCGGGGTGCAGCGTCTTTTTGGCACCGGTGATCACGCCCGCATTGATCGCCTCCACGATACCGTCGGAAACCATCTCCGTGTGGATACCCAGGTCCCTTTTGCTGAACATCGCTTTCAACGCCGCATTCGGGATACCTCCAATGCCCAACTGCAGTGTACAGCCATCATCCACCAGACTGGCGATATTCGTTCCTATCTTCTCTTCAACATCGGTGAACGGCGGGATACTCAATTGGGGTAGTTCATCGGACACCTCGACCAACTTGGTAAAACGTGAAACATGCAAGAACGAATCACCGAGCGTCCTCGGCATGCGGTCGTTGACCTGCGCGATCACGAGTTTGGCAGTTTCGGCAGCCGCTTTAGATGCAAGGCACTCAACGCCGAGACTCACAAATCCGTGCTCGTCAGGCGGCGAAACGTGAAGAAACGCCACATCGAGCGGCAGAAGGTCCTTGTAGAATAGGGTCGGTATCTCATACAAGAAAACAGGCGTGTAGTCGGCCCGCCCATCATTGACCGCGGTGCGATCTGCAGGACCCACGAAAAGAGAATTGTGCCTGAAATGGTCTTCCATGCCTGGTTTCGACAAAGGATCATCACCCAGCAAAAGGACATGGGTAATTTCGACTTTGCTGAGTTCATCATGACGGCGAGCTAAAGCTTCGGTCAGGCGAAACGGCGTTGCAGCATTACCGCTGATATAGACCCGGTCGTTACTCTTGACTACTGATACGGCTTCCTCGAACGAACAGAGCTTCTTCTTGTATTCGTCAAACCAGCTCATGGTGAGTACTCCTTCTTGATCTCTCCGTTCTCAGCGTATACACCCCTAGCTATTGTGTTGTTCTCGGTCAAGGTTTTTTCAAAACCCAGCTGGGTAATCATCTTCAGGTACGGGAAGGCACTTGAAGTGAGCGCATGAGTTGCAGTTCGCGCGACGAGTGTCGTCGCATTGGGCATGCAGAAATGAATGACCCCGTCCACGGTGTATATGAACTTCCCACTCGGAGATATTTTCGACGTTTCAACACAGCCTCCCTGGTCAATCGAAAAATCAATAATGACCGACCCTTTGCGCATCGTCTTTACCATATCGCTGGTAACGAGAATCGGTGCACGCTTTCCAGGAAGCAGTACGGCTCCGATCACGACGTCTGCAAAGCGCATCATCTTCTCGATGTTATGCCTTGTCGCAAAAAGCGTGGTCACCTTCATGTTTCCGGTATGGCAGGCAAGATGGTCGAGCTTGTTACGATCAACGTCAAGCACGTACACATTCGCACCGATACCCGCAAAAGTCTTTGCTGCGTTACAGCCGAGCGTTCCACCCCCCAGTATTATGACCTCCGCCGGCGGGATGCCGGGTACGCCTCCCAGGAGTATACCGCGGCCGCCGCCCGGCGACTCAAGTAACCTTCCCGCAATCTGGACCGACAATTTACCCGCCATCTCGCTGAAGGGTATGACGATCGGAAGTCGACCATCCTCCTGCTGCATGATCTCGTAACCAATCAGTGTCACTTTCTTATCCACGATCGTTTTCAGAAATGGCTTACGTGCCGTGATCAGATGTATGAAACCCATGATCACCTGGCCCTCTTTGATGAGTGAGTACTCTTCCTGCTGCGGACGCCTGACTTTGAGCACAACCTCTGCCCTTCGATACGCCTCCTCTTTCGAGTAGACAACAGTAGCACCGGCCTTTTCGTAGTCAGCATCTGAGAATCCCGCACCGATGCCTGCTTTGCTTTCAACGTATACCTTTGCACCGCAAAGGATCAATTCTTGAGCACCCATTGGCGATAAGCCAACGCGGTATTCTTCTATGTCTTTGAACGGTGGTATCTCCTTCGGTACACCAAAAATCATCGATCCTCCTTTTCCTACGGCGATTTATCCAAACGGATTAGCGCAGATTCACCAGGTGCATTTGAATCCGAATGCATCAGATTGCACCTAAAAGGTCCTTTTCTCTCGGTACTCCCCATACACTTCCCGCAAGACACCGGATATCTCCCCGACCGTGGCATACTCCCGAACGCACTTGAGAATTGGCAGCATGATGTTCTGACCAGAAACTGCGGACCTCCTCAATTCCTCGACTGTCCTTTTGACCTGTTCATTGCGCCTCCGGCGCTTGACCTTGGCGATCCTGCTTAACTGTTTCTTGATGAGTGCCGGTTTGACCCTCAGCGTGCTATACCCGGTCTTCTCGTCAGCATCACGGTATCTATTCACTCCTATTATGCTGGTCTTTCCGAGCTCAACCTCTTTCTGAAATTCATAGGCACTTTTGTGTATTTCATCCTGAAAATAGCCGACCGCAATCGCCTTCACCGACCCGCCCAACTCATCGATCTTGGCCAAATAGCGGCATATCTCGGATTCTAAATTGTTAGTAAGGTTCTCGATGTAGTACGAACCCCCGCACGGATCAATTACCCCGGGTACGCTCGTCTCGTAAGCGATTATCTGCTGAGTCCTCAGGGCAAGACGGACTGCATCCTCGGTCGGCAATGAAAGAGCTTCATCGAATGAATTGGTATGCAGACTCTGCGTCCCGCCAAGAACGGCGGCAAGTGCTTGCAACGCCACTCTTATCGCATTGTTGACCGGTTCCTGTGCGGTCAGCGTCGAACCGGCGGTCTGCGTGTGAAACCTGAGCATCCATGACTTCGGATTCTCGGCTTTGAATTCATCGCGCATGATCTTTGCCCAGATCCTTCGTGCAGCCCGGAATTTGGCGACCTCCTCGAAGAAATCGCTGTGCGCGTTGAAAAAGAACGATAACCTCGGCGCGAATTCGTCGACCGACAGTCCGCCGTCCTCAATGGCCGCGCGTACGTATGCGATGCCATTGGCCAGCGTGAATGCAACTTCTTGCGCTGCTGTCGCTCCTGCTTCCCGGATATGATAGCCGGAAACCGAGATCGTATTCCATTTCGGAAGGTATTTGCTGGCATATGAAACGATGTCGACGGTCACTTTCATCGAAGCGGCTGGCGGATAGATGTAAGCACCACGCGCGATGTATTCCTTGAGCAGATCGTTCTGAACCGTCCCCTCAAGGACGGCAGGGGAAACACCTTGCTTCTCTGCTATCGCCACGTACATTGCCAGCAGGATGGCCGCCGTGGCATTGATAGTCATCGAAGTACTCACTTTGTCCAGTGGAATACCGTCAAACAAGATCTCCATATCCGCGAGCGTATCGATCGCGACCCCCGTCTTGCCGACCTCGCCCTCTGATAGCGGATGGTCAGAGTCATAACCCATCTGGGTCGGCAGATCGAATGCCACGGACAAACCCGTCTGTCCGTGAGCCAAGAGGTATTTGTACCGCCGATTGGATTCCTCGGCAGTACCGTATCCGGCGTACTGACGCATGGTCCAGAGTCTGCCCGCGTACATGCTTCGATAGATACCGCGTGTGAAGGGATATTCCCCAGGCTTTCCCAGATCACGCTCATAGTCATGATCCTTCAGATCATCAGGAGTATATAACATTGAAACCTCTCAATGAAAAACCTGTATCATGGGTCGAATGGTCACGATGCCCGCTTTGTCGAGGTCCGCACACAGACTCAACCTTCATTCGATGGTGACGAGCACATCGCCGGTGTTCACTGTTTGACCAGGCTTCACATGTATCTTCTTCACCTGACCGTCACGCGCTGCCTTCACATCGTTCTGCATCTTCATTGCTTCAATGACCATCAGTGCCTCGCCTGCCTTCACCATATTCCCTTCCTTGGTGATAAGATCAACGACCAATCCGGGCATCACGGCTTTCACCGCCAGTTCCTTCTTTCGAACTATATCGGGACTTGCTTTGAGTAACCGCTGTACCTGCTCATCCGCAACGTCAACTGCATAGGATTCGCCGTCGACAAGCACCTGCGTATCGGATTCTACGAATATTGAATGAGGCTTATCATCGACGATGAGCGTGAGGCGGTCCCCTTCCTCATGAGCCACGAGAACATTTTTCTCTTTGCCGTCCAGCAATACGAGAAAACCCTGGTCAACTTTCTTCACATCCACCTTGAATTCCCTGCCGTCCACATTTACCATGAAGGCCACTCTATCTCCTCCTCATCATCGCTTGTCGCCCCGCCATCTTCCAAGGATTGCGCTCTCTACCGGCGGGGATCTTCGAAATTTTCATGCGGCCGCTTTTAAGTATCTTGGCGAGAACAGATGAGATCGCGGCAACGTCGTAGTCCTTTTTCTTATACTCGATCTTCTTCAACACCTTATCTATGAATGTCGTATCATATTCGCCCGCGACAAATCTCGGATGGTCCATGACCAGCAAGTGGAACGGTACAGAAGTCTTGATGCCCCTCACCACATATTCTCTCAACGCTCTTTTCATCCTGACCATGGCCTCCTGCCGCGTTGGAGCCCACACGAGCAACTTCGCCACAAGCGGATCATAGTAGATCGGCACTCTAAATCCCTCGTAGATGCCGGAGTCGATCCTCACACCGATACCGCCCGGTTCGATAAGCTCCTCGATCCTGCCAGTGGAAGGAGCAAAGCCGTTTTCAGGATCTTCGGCAGATATCCTGCATTCGATCGCCGACCCGGTCATCCTAACGTCTTCTTGTTTGAAACTCAACTTGTCACCGGAGGCTATTCTGAATTGCTCCTTGACTATGTCGATTCCCGTTATCAGCTCGGTCACCGGATGTTCAACTTGCAGGCGAGTATTCATCTCGAGGAAATAGAAATTCCTGTCCTTGTCGACCATGAACTCGACCGTACCCGCGTTATTGTAGTTCGAAACTTTTACTGCCTTCACTGCAGCATCACCCATTTTCATCCGCAGTTCCTCGGTCATTATCGCCGAGGGAGATTCCTCGATCAGTTTTTGGTGGCGTCTCTGCACCGAACACTCACGCTCGAACAGGTGGATCACGTTACCGTGGTTGTCGGCAAGGATCTGGAATTCGATATGCCTTGGCGATTCAAGAAATTTCTCTATGAAAATGGTGGGATTGCCGAATGCCGACCGGGCTTCACCCACCGCTTGTTTCATGGCAGCACCCAGGCTCTGTATGTCGCCGACCACACGCATACCTTTTCCACCGCCTCCACCTGCTGCCTTAATGAGAACGGGAAACCCGATCTCTTCAGCGGTACGTCGCGCATCCGCTTCGCTATTTGTCGCGCCTGAGCTGCCGGGAATGACCGGAATACCCGCCTTGCTCATCGTCTTCTTCGATGCTATCTTATCGCCGAGAAGTTCCACGGCCTTGGAGTTCGGACCTATGAAGACGATTCCGTTATCCTCACATGCACGCGCAAAGTCGGTATTTTCCGCTAAAAAACCGTACCCGGGATGGATCGCTTCGGCGCCCGACTTCTTCGCCGCTTCTATTATCTTCTCTATTCTAAGGTAACTCTCGGTCGCCGGTGCAGGCCCGACACAAAACACCTGATCCGCGTAACGGACATGCAGAGCATTCCGGTCTGCTTCGGAATAAACCGTAACCGATTGGATATCCATCTCACGGCACGCTCTTAGAACGCGGACGGCAATCTCGCCACGATTGGCAACTAATATCTTTTTGAACATAATTCTTTTGAAATTCTAAACCCTAAATCCCAGAACCACGTTTAGGATTTAGGATTTCGTGCTTAGGATTTGTCATAGTGGTATGTTCCCGTGTTTCTTCGGAGGATTGACGTCCCGTTTGCTTTCAGTCATTTCGAGGGCCTCGATTATTCGAGGCCTTGTTTCGCTCGGCCTTATTACGGCGTCGATGTATCCTTTGCTCGCCGTGACAAAAGGATTTGCGAATTTCTCGGTGTATTCGTCGATCAGTTGTTTTTCGAGCGCTTTGGGATCCTTTGCCTCCTTCAACTGTTTCCGATAGAGTACCTTGACAGCACCGTCAGGCCCCATGACCGCTATCTCTGCGCTGGGCCACGCGAAATTTACGTCTGCACGCGTGTGCTTCGAGCTCATCACGCAGTATGCTCCGCCATAAGCTTTGCGGGTTATGACCGTGACCCGTGGTACGGTAGACTCGCAGAATGCATATAGAAGCTTGGCCCCGTTCTTGATCACGCCTCCCCATTCCTGAGCAGTACCTGGCAGAAACCCCGGAACATCCACGAACGTTACGATCGGAATATTGAAACAGTCGCAGAAACGGACGAACCGTGCTCCTTTCATACCTGAATTCCTGCCCAGTACTCCGGCCAGAACTGCCGGCTGGTTGGCAACGATCCCGACCGCCCTTCCATTGAACCGGGCAAACCCGACGATCAAATTAGGAGCGTAGTGTTTATGCACTTCGAGGAAATCTCCGTTATCCACTATCCGCTTGATTACTTCAAGCATATCATACGGCTTGTTCGGGTTTTCTGGAACAATACTGTCGAGTGCCTTGTCCATCCGATTCACATCATCAGTCGGCTCAACGAGCGGCGCATCCTCAAGGTTGTTTTGGGGCAGGTAAGACAACAGCTTCTTTATCAATTCGATGCATTCCATCTCAGAATCGACCGCGAAGTGTGCGACACCAGATTTTTCGTTGTGGACCATCGCGCCGCCGAGTTCCTCATAGGTCACATCTTCATGGGTCGCTGCTTTGACGACATCAGGGCCGGTCAGGAACATGTACGAACCGGCGACCATAATGACAAAATCGGTCATTGCCGGCGAGTATACGGCGCCTCCGGCACACGGTCCCATGATTGCGGAAATCTGTGGCACAACGCCCGAAGATAATACATTCCTCAGAAACACGTAGGTGTAACCCGCCAGGCTATCGACCCCTTCCTGAATCCGCGCTCCACCAGAATCCTTCAGACCGATGATCGGACATCCCATCTTCATCGATAGATCCTGAAGTTTCACGATCTTCTCTGCATAGGCCAACGATAAAGATCCTCCAAATACCGTGAAATCTTCCGCATATATGCATACCGTGCGGCCGTTGATGCGGCCGTAGCCGGTTACTATTCCATCACCGAGTACCTTGCTTTTCTCAAGGCCGAAATCGGTACACCGATGAGTAACAAACTTATCGGTCTCCCGGAACGTACCTTCATCGAGCAACATGTTGATGCGTTCCCGGGCGGTCAACTTTCCCTTACCATGCTGTGCCTTGATCCGCTCCTCGCCGCCGCCGATCAGCGCCTCCTTCTCCAGTTTCTCGAGATGCTTCAACCTATCTTCGGCTTTCATCAATCCTCCCAAATACAAAATTCAATGAATTCAAACTGCCACTGATAAAGCCGTGCGTGCCGCAACCCCCAACCATCTCTGCCTTCAGCGAAGCAATATTCGTGATCTACCATCAAACCTCCAGCGGTTTCAAAGTCCGTTTTCCGTCTTTCTCTGCCAGATAAGCGAATACAATCGCTGGGTCATGCTCAAAGATAAGCAACCATTTTTCTTTGAGAGCGCGGTCGACTATTTCTTTCTTCCTGTTGACAAGATCGACCGGATACAGATCAAACCCGGTGAGGTATTGAGCCTTAAGGTGGTGGCTGGTCGGTATCACATCGCCGAGGTACAGGGCACGGCCACGCTTCGTGCTTATCATTACTGACTGATGTCCCAATGTGTGGCCGTTTGTCAACAGAACCGTAACTCCCGGAACCACGTCGTGGTCGCCGTCAACGAACATGACCTGTCCCGCATCCTCGATCGGCGCAAAATCCTTCTCGCGGTAACTCGATTTTGTATTCTCCTTTGGGTTCTGTGCGTTGAACCATTCCTGCCTTTGGATGACATACCGGGCATTGGGAAAGGTCGGAACAAATTTCCCGTCCGATTTCGTAGTATTACCTCCGCAGTGGTCGAAATGGAGGTGGGTGTTTATTACATAGTCAACATCCGGCGGCGCCACTCCCAACCGCGCCAAAGATCGCAGAAGGTTCGCTTCCCGCTCCACCTTATATATTTCCTTCATCTTCTTACTGAGCTTATCACCCATTCCCGTATCTATGAGGATGTTCTTATCCTTCGATTTGACCAACAGACAATTGAGAGCCAACCTCACCCGGTTTCTCCGGTCAGCTGAAGTCAGCTTGCTCCAGAGCACCTTCGGCACTATCCCGAACATTGATCCACCGTCAAGCCAGAAGAATCCATCTGACACCGGATAGAGCTCGAACTCACCCAGTCTGTAGCAGCATCTAGCACGACCCATCTATTTCCCTCGCCTCTTTTTCTTCTTCCTCACGATCCCAGCCTTCCTGGTCGATGTTTTTCTTCTCCTCCCTGCATTAGCCTTGATCCAATCGACGATCTCGGAGGTCGGCGTTCCCGGGCCAAAGAGCTTACGGACACCTATCTTCTCGAGTTTCTTCATGTCCTCGGCAGGAATAATACCGCCACCGATCACTAAGATGTCCGAGGATCTCTTCGCTTTCAGCAAATTTATCACCTTCGGGAAGATCGTCATGTGAGCTCCTGAAAGAATAGAAAGACCGATGACGTGTACATCTTCCTGGACTGCCGCTTCAACAATACTCTCGCACGTCTGATGCAGACCCGTGTATACAACCTCCATCCCCGCATCTCGGAGCGATGCCGCCACGACCTTTGCTCCACGGTCATGTCCGTCAAGTCCAGGCTTACCGACTAAGACACGGATTTTTCTCTCCATAGCCTACTCCTTCCAATGAAATCCGATATTCTAATGGTCTAAATCCAACTTCGATCACTCTCATAGCCATCAGAACCCAAGATCATGCTTACCATTCACGGCAAAGTATTATTGTCATCGAGGTCCGGTCCGAATGATGGGTTTATCCTCCAGGATCGCTAAAAGATGATCGGTTCGTGATAAACACCGTACTCCTCTTTCAGTGTATTACACATCTCACCAAGCGTAGCGTATTCTCTGACGCATGAGAGAATCCTGGGCAAAAGGTTCTCGCCATCCCGTGCCGCTTTGCGTAACGCGCTCAATCGTTCCCTCACTCTCTTGTTGCTTCTCTCCTTCTTGAGCCGCAGCAACTTTCTGATCTGAACCTTCTCAACCTCTGGTGAAATCTTCAACGTTTCGATCTGGGGTTTTTCCTCATCCTCGAACACATTCACGCCAACATGAAATTTCTTCTTCTTCTCGAGAGCTTTCTGGTAGGCATATGCACTTTGTGATATCTCTTTCTGAAAGAACCCCTTTTCAATGGCAGAGATGACACCACCGAGTTTATCGATCTTGTCAAAATACTTGTAGGTTTCTTCTTCCAGTCTGTTGGTCAGTGATTCCACATAATAGGATCCGCCCAGGGGGTCGATCGTGTTCGCTACGCCTGTTTCGTAGGCAAGTAATTGCTGGGTTCGCAGTGCGACCTTGGCTGCTTTCTCGGTCGGCAGTGCGTACGTTTCATCCATGGAATTCGTGTGCAACGATTGCGTTCCGCCTAGGACGGCCGAGAGGGCCTGGTACGCAGTTCGCACGATGTTATTTTCAGGCTGCTGTGCAGTAAGTGAACATCCTGCGGTCTGCGTATGAAAACG
>CP070795.1:231969-244762 GCA_020343455.1 Caldifarciminota bacterium | reverse complement strand
ATTTGAATATTTTCATACCCTTGCCGACGATCGTGTTCAGTTGTTCCTTGAAATAGTCGGTACTATCTACAATATGTTTCGGAATCTGCTGACAATAGTAGTCCCAGGACCTGCGAATCTCCGGTCCGAGGAGCTCTGCCAGAGTTCCGTCTTTCAGGCCCTTTTCGACACGGGATTTATTGTACAGAACGAGGTCTGATGCCAGGGCCTTGGCCAACCGCCGCGCCCTCGCATGCCATTTCTTATCCTCATCGCTCAACTGTGATTCCGAGAGATGAACCTTCCGTTCAACAGATTCTTCTACCGCTTTGCGCTCGGCTTCTGCCCTTTTCGGTAACTCCAGAGACGGCGGTTTTTCGACGACCGGCGGCGGCGCACTCTTTGACACGGTGGGCTTCGTTGTCGCCGCTGACTCATGCTCTGAAGGCACATTATCGGCTTTCGGTACGGTCGGTTGAGGAGACGGCCTTCTTATGTAGATCACATTCCCGCATTTCTTGCAGCGAACCTTCACGCCAGCGGGTGGTATCTTCCGTTCGTCTATGTTGTACCTGGTGTGGCAGGTACCGCATTCAGCAATCATCTTTGACACGCTCGTATATTTCGCGACACCTATCTCTCAATTCATCAAGTGTGCCGTCGTTGCGAATCACGAAGTCGGCTTTTGCGGCCATCTCCTGATCGCTCTGTTGCATCGACAGAATCACCGAGAACAATTGGCTGTCGATATCCTTTGCCTGAGCCCGCTTCCTCTTAGCAGAACGCCGGGATGCGATCAGGATGGTGTGGTCGACTACTTGGAGTATCTCAGGCCAGTCAAAGAGCAACGCTGCGTCAATAACCACAACACCTGATTCTATGCCTTGGATTTTTCGAGTGATCTTCCTGATGAGCAAAGGATGCGATACGCGATTAAGAAACCTCACCCTCGCAGGATCCGAGAAGACCAGTTCCCGGAGTTTCTTTCTATCGATCTCACATCCGCGCATTATCTGCCCCCCAAATTCTCCTTTCAATACGTGAGCTATTTCGGGCAATACCTCCCAAGCCAGCTCATCCGCGGCGATGCACTCGGCGCCCAGATCTTTGAATACACCGACTGCTGCCGTTTTACCTGCGCCAATATTCCCTCCGATACCAACTACTACCTTTGAGCCAGGACGCATTGTAACACCTTTTACATACGTTTAAAACAAAGCGTTGCGTTATGTCCGCCGAATCCGAGAGAATTCGACAGCGCATACTCGATCTTCACCTCCCGCGAATCGCCACAGACCATATCCAACCCCTCACATTCCGGATCAGGGTCTTCCAGATTGAGGGTCGGGTGTACGATCTGGTCCTTGATCGAGAGTATCGTGGCTACTGCTTCAACGGCACCAGCCGCGCCCAGGCTGTGCCCGAGCATCGATTTTGTAGCATTGAGCACTATTTTGCCCGCGTGTGGACCCATCAGATCTTTTATCGCCCGTGCTTCGAATTTGTCGTTGAGTTCGGTCGATGTCCCGTGCGTATTGATAAAACTTATGTCTTCATTGGAACAACCTGCTTCCCGGATGGCTCTTGCCATTGACCGTCGGGCACCCTCGCCTTCGGGCGCAGGGGCGGTTATATGATAGCCGTCACCGGTCGCACCGAAGCCAACGATCTCGCAGTAGATCTTTGCACCGCGGCGAATGGCGGAATCGAACTCCTCCAATATCAATGCACCAGCTCCTTCGGCCATCACGAAACCGTCACGTGCCTTATCAAACGGTCTCGAAGCCCGTTGCGGTTCGTCATTGCGCCGCGAGAGGGCGCGCATATTACTGAAACCGGCGAGCGCAAAAGGAGTAATCGGAGCTTCTGACCCACCGGTCATCATCACGTCCGCATCGCCGTACTTGATCGCCCTGAAAGCATCCCCGATCGCATGAGCTCCTGAAGCGCACGCAGATACAGTCGTATAGTTTGGTCCTTTCAGACCCCAGTGAATCGAAGCGTAGCCGGATGTCATATCGCAGATCATCATCGGTATCAGAAATGGTGACACACGACTTGGCCCTTGTTCGATGAATTTTGTGTGCTCGGTCTCCCAGGTCAAAAGACCTCCGATGCCGGAACCTATTATCACGCCCACGCGGTCCGGGTCGTATTTGCCGAAGTCGATCTTAGCATCCTCCACCGCTTCGATTGCCGACCATAACGATAGTTGCACGCAGCGGTCCAACCGCCTAGCCGACTTCGGAGGTATTCGTTCATCAGGCGACCAATTCTTCACCTCACCCGCGATCTTGACCACATGGTTTGATGTGTCAAATGCCGTGATGGATCCGATCCCACTCACGCCTTTGAGCAACGCCTCCCAGGTCGTCTTGACGTCGTTCCCCAAAGGTGTAATCGCGCCGATCCCTGTGATTACGACCCTTCTCATTTTTGCTTCAGCTTCTCCTCGAGGTAGGTCACTGCTTTACCCACATTATCCAATTTCTGAGCCTCTTCCTCTGAAATCTGCAGCCCGAACTTCTCTTCGAAAGCCATGATCAACTCGACCGTATCCAGAGAATCAGCACCAAGGTCCTCTATGAACTTGGCATCGATTGTCACTTTCTCAGGTGGTACATGTAGTTGTTCCACAATTATGTTTCTTACGTCATCAAAAAGCGCCATCTTATTCCTCCTTTCTATCCATCTGTGCGAGGCACAGACAAACCGGTCAGTGCCCTACTACTGCATTACCATTCCTCCATCCACACATATCGTCTGGCCAGTTATGTATCCGGCTTCATCCGAAACCAGGAACGCAACGAGATCGGCGACATCCTTCGGTTCGCCGAAACGACTGAGGGGAATGAGTTTCAGGTAATTTTGCCTTATCTCCTCCGGGATGGCATCGGTCATCCTCGTTTTGATGAGACCCGGAGCGATTGCATTTACATTAATATTGCGGCTTGCCAACTCTTTTGCACAAGATTTAGTGAATGCGATGATCCCCGCTTTGCTTGCGGCATAGTTTGCCTGACCAAAATTGCCCAAAATGCCTATCACTGATGAAATGTTGATAATTCTGCCGTAACGTTGTTTCATCATGTATCTGGCCACGGCTTTGGTCATCAAGAAAGTACCGGTAAGGTTGACATCCAAGACACGATTCCAGTCGTCGCTGTCCATCCGTATCAGTAATTTATCGGCAGTGACCCCCGCGTTGTTGACAAGAACATCAATCTTCCCCAAATCTTCGACTATCTTGTCCACCGTACCGACGACCTGCGCTTCATTGGCGATATCGAGCTCGTAGAACCTGACAGCCGTATTCTTCTCTGCTGCCAACTCTTCACCATGTTTCCTATCTACATCACAAACTGCGACTTTCATGGATCGCTCTGCAAAACAGCGCACAATTGCGGCACCTATACCCGTGGCACCACCGGTGACAAGAGCGACTTTCACTTCGGCAGCCATCATGAAATTCTATTCAATTTTGAATTGATGTCAAGTGCACGGGCTGCCAATTACTCAGAATGTGGGTCAAAAAAATGCCCCGCCGAACGACGGGGCATCAGAATGAAATGACCTACACCTGCTGATATGATTTCCAGCGTGTAACGAGATTCGGGTCAGCTATCGTTTGGAGTATGTAATCGCAGAAGTCACGTCCGCTCGCACCGGTAGAACGCCCGGTCATCACCAGCTTCTTCTCGTACTGACCGCATATATCGAGCGCCATCTCCAACTTATTACCCAACTCTCTGTAGCCAATATGATTCAACAACATAGAACCGGCACGGATGACGCTGCTTGGATCTGCATATTGCGCCCGGCCTTCTTTTACCATGCGGGGGGCACTACCGTGGATCGCCTCGAACATGGCATACCGCTTGCCGACATTCGCACTACCGGCAGTGCCTACGCCACCCTGAAATTCAGCAGCTTCGTCGGTCAGAATGTCACCGTAGAGATTGGGCAACACCATCACTTTGAACTCCCGGCGGCGTTTTTCATCGACCAACTTCGCTGTCATGATGTCGATGAACCAGTCATCCGCCTCGATCCCTGAGTATGACTTCGCGATCTCGTAGAATGTCTTGAGGAACAGACCATCGGTCGTTTTTACCACATTCGCCTTTGTTACGGCCGTGACACGATTGATCCTGTTCTTCTTTGCATATTCGAATGCCATTTTGATGATACGGTGGCTACCGGGTTTAGTTATCAGTCTGAAATCGATTGCGATATCGGACGTAACCTCGATGCCGAACGGGCCCAGTGCATACATATCTTCGGTATTCTCACGGAAGAACATCCAGTCGATTCCGAGTTTAGGAACCCTGACCGGCCGAACATTAGCAAAAAGATCCAACTCCTTCCGCATCGCCACGTTCGCACTTTCGATATTTGGCCAGGGGTCGCCTTTCTTCGGTGTCGTCGTCGGTCCCTTCAATGTAACGTGGCATTTCTTGACTTCCCGCAGAACGTCGTCCGGGATGGCTTTTCCGACCTCTGACCTCCGCTCGATGGTCATGCCTTCGATCACACGGAATTCGACCTTTCCCCGGGCGACCTCACCATTGAGCAGGTGCTCAAGCACCCGCTTCGCCTCAGCTGTTATATAGGGTCCGATACCGTCTCCACCAAGAATACCCACGATCACTGGCTTCACCTTCGCATAGTTTATCCAATCTTGTACTTTCTTTATGCGGTTCACTCGTGCAATCTGGACTTCGAGTATACCCTTGAAATGCTTTTGAGCCCTGACAATCGGAGCTGACGGCTTGCTTTTTCCCGCCTTCTTCCTTGTGGCTTTCTTCCTGCTCTTCTTCACTTTCCTCTTTTTCATCGCCTTAGTCACTTTCCGACTCTTTTTTTTCAACCTTTTCATAGTCTTCTCTCCTTGGATTAATCTAATTTGAAACCACCGTGTTTTTCAATATGGGCGAGAAGTCCACCATCATTCAATATATTGAGCATCGCTTTTGGGAGTGGATGAGCTTTGAGTTCGATACCTTTCGAAACATTCTTTATCATACCAGTTGCGAGATCAACTTCTATCTCGTCGTTCAATTCGATCTTATCGGTATCGCACTCCAGCAGCGGAAGGCCTACATTTATTGCATTACGGTAGAAAATCCTCGCAAATGACTTGGCTAGTACGGCGGAAACGCCAGCAAGTTTTATTATCGTAGGTGCATGTTCACGCGAACTACCCAAGCCGAAATTATTGCCCGCTACGACGAAATCTCCCTTCGACATCCGCGACGCAAAATTCGGATCAGCATCCTCAAGAACATGCTTGGCGAGTTCGGGTAGGTTCGAACGAAGGTGAAAAAATCTGCCCGGGCAGATCAAATCGGTCGATATGCTGTCGCCAAACTTCCAGGCCTTTCCCCTAAGGACCATGAGTTACCTCCTGACTCGACTACCTCATCCTTTGGCCACTGCCTGCTTGACCCAACCCGTGGTCACTGACTTTGGCCGCTCAATTGCCTCTCCTAGCGCACGGCTGACGATCAACTGAGCACACATCCCCATTGCTCTCGACACGCCGAAGAGGACGGTGTAATATTCGAATTCCGTCATACCGAAATGATAGAGCAGACAACCCGAAGCGGCATCGACATTGGGCCACGGATCCTTAGCTTTACCATGCTCCTGTAGCACTCCCGGCACGACCTTGAATACCTTGTCTACAATCTGGAAATAGGGATCATCGGCACACACGCGGGCGCCGAATTCACGGAAGGCATCAAAACGCGGATCTGTGATCCTCAGTACGGCATGGCCGTACCCAGGAATGACCTGCCCCGAATTGAGGGTATCCCAGGCGAATTGCTTCAACTGCTCATCCGTTGGAACACCGCCGAATTTCTCCTTGACCATGATAACCCAGCGCAGGCATTCTTGATTTGCCAACCCGTGCAAGGGACCGGCCAGACCGTTCAAACCGGCCGAGACAGCGTAGTAAGGATCAGAAAGAGCCGAACCCACGCAGTGGCACGTATGGGCACTCACGTTACCACCTTCATGATCAGAATGCAACACCATATAGAGTCTCATGAGATTGGCAAACTCACCACTGGGATCAGAGATGCCGAGCATATGCGCGAAGTTTGCCGCCCAGTCGAGTTTAGGATCGGGCTCGATCCGAGCTCCCTTGTCAAATTTCATCCTGTATATACCGGCTGCTAGATTGGGTAATTTGCCAATGAGATTGAGGCAGTCTTCGAGCGTCGATTGCCAATAATCTTCCTTCTTCATACCTCCGGTGTACTTTTTCCTGAAGACCGATTCTTTCTCCATGGCCATAATACCCAAACTGAACATCACCATCGGGTGTGAATCCTTGGGCATCGCGGCCAATGTCTTCCAGACATAATCAGGCACCGTGGCCCGGCTACCAAGGTCCTTTGTGAGGGATTGCACAGCAGCATCGTCCGGCATCTCACCGGTGACAAGCAAATAGAATACTGCTTCCGGCAGTTTATCTTTCAACTCACCGATCGGATGACTCCGGATAATGAGTCCCTTGTCCGGAGGCACGACCGAGGTGTCGCAAACAAGTGCCTTCACGCCTCGCATACCCCCGTACGCCTGCGCAACCGTAACCTCGGATATAACCTTGTCACCATTTTGCTTCACAAAAGCCTTGATGTCATCCCGCAATGCAGGAATTGTTTCTGCAAGTTTGTCTCTCATGTTTGCCATCTTCTTCCTCCTTGCTTCCTAACTGAACTATCTGTGAATCTTTCTACCTCTTCTTCCGCGCTTTCCAGGCTTGGCGACTTTCTTGCGCTGCCGCCTCGCGAAGAACTCTCTCGGATCACTGATCTGCCCCTTTATCGCACTGAAGGCTGCAGTAGCCGGTGATGCGAGGTAGACGAAACCGTCGGGATTGCCCATTCGTCCGCGGAAATTGCGGTTTGCCGTCGACAGACAGACCTCGCCGTCCCCAAGTACACCCTGATGGACGCCGACACATGGACCGCATCCCGGACCCATAATAATGCCGCCAGCGCGCACGAAGATATCCAACAATCCACTCCCGAGTGCTTCAAGATATATGTCGCGCGACGCCGGAACGACAACAAGCCTTGTATGAGGAGCACGTTCTCTGCCCCTCAGAATCCTTGCAGCGATTCTCAAGTCTTCAATACGCCCGTTGGTGCAGGTACCGATGAAGACCTGATCGATCTTTGTCCCGCGTCCCTTGTCAATGTCCTTGGTGTTATCAACAGTATGCGGGAATGCGATCTGGGGTACGAGCTTGCTGGCATCGACAACGATGACGCGCTCATACTTCGCGCCCTCCTCAGGTGCCAGTGCACGCCAATCCTTGACGCGACCGCGTGCCTTCAGATACTGTCTCGTCTTCCTGTCCGATGCAATCAAGCCGGTCTTGGCGCCAGCCTCAACCGCCATGTTGGACAACACGAAACGTGACTCCATGGACATCTTATCGATCGCCGGGCCGCCGAATTCCAATGCTTTGTACGTTGCACCATCAGCACCCAACATACGGATGAGGTAAAGGATGAGATCTTTTGAGCCGACCCCGGGCGTAAAATCACCGTTCACTTCGATTCGATACGTCTCGGGAACCTTGAACCACGACTTGCCCATTGCCATACCGATCGCCACGTCAGTAGAACCCATGCCAGTGGCAAAGGCGCCCAGCGCACCCGAAGTACAGGTATGCGAATCGGCGCCTATGACAACGTCACCGGGACGCGCGTAGGACTCAACCAACCGCTGGTGGATCACCCCTTCACCAATTTCAGACAATATGGCACCGGTCTTTCGGCTGAATTCACGTAGTAACATATGATCATTTGATAGCTCCTTGCGTGGCGACGGCGCCGCATGATCGATGAAGAGTACTGACCGGCGCGCCCGGACCTCTTCCAAACTCATTTTCTGGAGCTGACGTACGCCCAGCGGCCCGGTGCCGTCCTGAAAAGCAGCAACATCGACATGCGCGATCACGATATCGCCCGCATGTGCATCCTGGCCGCTCTTCTCGGACAGAATCTTCTCCGCCATGGTCTTTCCCATCATGCCTCCAATCTATGGTTGAATGTGGACTGCTCCGTAAGCAAGTAACTATCAGATGCTCAGCGCATCAACACGGTACGTCACAGATAACATACGATTATACAGAATTTCCCGCCGAAGTCAAGACAGGTAAAGACCGTAGGCCGGTACGAACAACGCATGTACACCGGAATCCACGGAGCGAATGGGTATTTTGATTCATCGATGGATTTCGAATCCTCTCTCACCGACTGCGGATTGCCACTCGATATCGACGTTATCGACCCTTGCCTCAACCGGTCCTCTGTGACACCATCTTACGAGATCGACCAACGTGTCGCGCGGACCCTCGGCAACCACTTCTACGCTGCCATCGGGTAGATTCCGCACCCACCCGGATAGACTCAATGACCGCGCTTTCTCCACGGTGTTCGCACGAAAAAAGACACCTTGCACAACACCCCGTATTATCATACGGGCACGAATGTATTCACCCATCTCGCTTATCGTGCAGGGACGACCATTTCCAAAGTGCCGTGATCATTCAAGCAGCCGCCAACAGAAATATCGCACATAACGAATTGCGGTTTGAGCACCATGTCTCTATGCCTTCCCGCTAAGCTGACCACAACCAGCAAGGATCTCCTGTCCCTTTGATTTCCTGATGACGACGGTATGGTGCGAATTCAAAAGGAACCCGTAGAACTCCTCGATCCTCTGGTCAGCAGGTCTTCTAAAGGGCAGGCGCGGATGCTCGTTGTAAGGTATGAGATTGATTTTGGACGGTACGCCCTTCAACAATCTGACCAGGCGTTTCGCATCACTCAAGCGGTCGTTGACATCCTTGATCATCACGTATTCAAAGGTAACCAATTCCTTTTCGCACGAATATGCTTTGGCCACTTTCATTATATCTACCAGTGAATTGTATCTTGCCGCCGGCATATATTCTCTCCTTTGCTCCTCATCCGCGAAATTCAATGAAACCGCCAGTTTTACTCGGATGGGCGATCTCAATAAAGCCTCCATACCTTCAACAAGACCGACTGTGGACAACGTAGTATGCCGCCGGCCGACACTCAAGCCAAGCGGCGATGTGATGATTTCGAGCGCCGCCACGACCTCTATGAAATTAAGAAACGGTTCGCCCATGCCCATAAAAACGACATTGGTACACTTCTCACCTACGGCTTTCTGGATAACCCGTACCTGGTCGGCGATTTCGTAAGCATGGAGGTTTCGCGTCAAACCGATGAGCCCCGTTGCGCAGAACCGACAACCCAACGGACACCCAACCTGGCACGACACACAGACCGTTCGCCTCCGGCCTTCGCGCATAAATACCGATTCAATCTCCTTCCCATCCTCGAGCCTGAGCAGATATTTATGCACACCATGCCCTCCCCGAACCTGACCTGCAATCACCAGCCCGGCGATCGAGTATCGCCGGTCAAGATCTTCACGTAGTGCCTGGGAGAGATTTGTCATCTTCGAAAAATCCTCGGCATTCTTCTGCCAGATCCACTTGAAGATCTGCTCGGCTCGGTATTCTTCGAGTCCGAGTGAAACGACTGTATCCCTTGCCTGGCAAAGAGAATGGCGCCGGAAGTTCTGCTTCATTGATAATTATAGTCAACACACACACAGAATCAACGACTGCGATACGGAAAATCTTGACGTATCTTGAAATTTATCTATAATCTTTCCAATGGGTTGAAATTGTGGATATGAGAAAAAGGACCGATGACCAATGATTAGATGTACACACTGTAATTATCCTGACGCACCCGAAGGCGCCATATTCTGCCCGAGATGCGGTGCAGCATTGAAGGCCGAAATGATCCGGGCCGTCGAGTCCGAACGCCTCCGGCTGCTAGGAGGTGAACTCAGATTACTCACCGTATTCTTTGTGAACCTCAGCGGTATCGATAGACTCATCAAGAAAGAAACGTATCCGGTAATGAAGGACCATATTCAGGATTTCCTCACCAACATCGAAGCGATCATCCACGAATACAACGGCACCTCGAATCGAATCATCCCCGACTTTCGGATCTTGGGTATCTTTGGAGCACCCCATACGCATCATGATGATGCATTAAGGGCGACTCGTTGTGTGAGTCGAATTCGCGACTGGTGGACGAAAGCAAAGCAAGGGTCGAAGGTCTTGCGCGATATAGATCTGAGGATCGGACTGAACACCGGCCGGGCTTTCTTCGGGTTCGTGCTCAAAGAATCACCTTTCTTAACTGTTATCGGAGATACCATCAACATCGCTGCCCGACTGACCGAAATCAGCCAGCAGAGCGAGATCCTCATGAGCAGAACGACCTATAACGCAGTCTTCCGTTACATCAATGCCGAACATGTTGGCGAACAGACGGTCAAAGGGAGAAAGACCAAGGTCGACATCTACCGTCTCCGGAAAATCCGTACTACGCCGCGTACCGTAGAACCAATGCGAATGCCTCTGTTCGGTAGAGAATCTGAACTGACGCAACTGCTCACCCTTGCACAGGAATCACTGACTCAACGAGCGGTGTACTGCGTTATCAACGGACAGTTGGGTATTGGCAAGACTCGACTGAAGGAGGAGTTGGAGGTCCGTCTAAATGCCAATGATGAAGTGACGTGTTTCGAGACAAACTGTTCGGTCAACACACAATCACCTTACTTCCCGTTTCGAACATTGCTCAGAGACATCCTGAACCTCCACGAACTTGATAGCAAAGAAATCATGGGTAAGCGCATCGATACACTGGTAAGCGAGAAAAATCTTAGCCCGACTCTGGCAAAAGGCATGAAGCACCTGCTAATGACCGATATCGGACGATTGCATTCCGAAGAGATGCGCATGGTAAATGAAGAGATATACGCCTCGATGCGAAACATAATCCGAACCGAATGTCGCAAGAAACCAATGACCATTATCTTCGAGGAATTCGGCCAGGCAGACATAATGTCCAAGGAGCTTGTCACCTATCTCATGTCTGAATTGACCGATGATCCAGTGATGTTGCTATTGATAAACGCCCCGGAATATCATCTTGAAGGTATATCCGCCGACGTTCACGAAATGGATCTAGGACCTCTTACAAAACAAGATATCAATGCTCTCGTCCGGCATATCCTCGGCAATGTCGATGGCGAGCTCTCGGATTTCATGTACCGCGAAGCGGGCGGCAATCCGCTTTTCACAATTGAAGCAATACGAAATACACGACGTAACCAAGCGATTAGACAAGAAGGCGGGAAGTGGCACCTGGTAAAAGACCAGGCACTTGTCTTTCTCGATGACCTCTACGGCTTGGTCATGTCTACGATCGATTCACTTGCTCCGGATGCGCGACTCATAGTCGATTATGCGTCGGTGATCGGTTACCGTTTCAGCCTACGCATCCTGAAAGAACTGCTCACGAAGCCCGATCTAAAAGATCACCTCGATCATCTTGTCGCCGAAGGATACGTGGTCCTATCGTCAGATGGCGAGGATCCCGTATACCTTTTCAGGCACAACCTACTAAAGGACGCCGCCTACACCGTTTTACCCGTCCGTAAACGAAAGGAAATTCACCTCAAAGTGGCAAATCTATTCGAGCAGATCTATTCGCATCATCTTTCATCTTTCTATGAAGATGTAGCGAGACATTACCTGGCTGCCGACCAGCATGAACACGCAACGAAGTACTATAAACTCGCTGGTGACAAGGCCAAGAACCTCTACGCAATCGATCAGGCAATATCATTCTATGAACAGGTCATGACCATCAACAAGGAATTCGGCTTCCCCTTGCCAGGTGACATGTACCGCGACATCATGCTCAATTTGATCGACATATACGAAATCAAAGGTGACATCAGTAAAATGGAGAAGATGGCCCGGGAGAGACTACTTCAGGCACAGCAGGATGGTGACCGGGAAAATGTGGTTCTTTTTGCTGAAAGAGAAGCATACGGGCTCATACTGCTGAACCACATGAAACAGGCCGAAGAACTCCTCATCGAGACCATTGAAAAATACGACAGCGAGGTGGTTAACATCACTCCTATCCTGTATGCGGATCTGGGAATGCTATACGCGGCAAGGTATGAGTACGATAAGTGTCTTCTCAATTATAATCTCAGCTGGCGGACTGCACGCGCCAACAGAATCAAAGAAGCAGAGATACTATGCCTCCTGAACCTTTCAAAATTACACAAAGGACTGGGTAATTATGAGATTGCACTCGACTACCTGAACCACGGACTGGAGATGCTCGTTGAGACCGAAGATATACGAAAGAACATCGAACTACAATACCTGATCGCCGGCATTGACTACGAGATATGGAATGTCCAAAAAGCCAAGGATGCGCTCAATGAGTGTCTCATGACAGCTGATTCGATCGGTAGCTTCGATGCATACATCAGATCGGCACTCGATCTCGCTTACATCTATTCGCTCAACGGCGATTCCGGTCACGTTTCGGGGTATTTGAAGGATGTCGACAAGAAAATCTCATTCCTCATCAGGGAAAACCTTCTTGCCGAAATAGACCTTAAGAAAGCCCTCATTCACTATAATCGCCACGATTACAGGAGGGCCAATGACTTCGTCATCAATAGCATTAGAATCGCGGAAAAGTTGAATCAACGCGAAATTGAATTCCAGTGCTACAAACTTCTCTCGAAGATCGATGCAAGTCACAACATGGAAAATGCACGAAAAGCGCTCGACCTGGCAGAACGAATGAAGCTACCGCCGCTTATTGCTGACGCCTTATACCGTATCTCTCAAATATTTTCT
>CP070795.1:218548-231869 GCA_020343455.1 Caldifarciminota bacterium | reverse complement strand
TGCGACATCACCTACGGTACGAACAACGAATTCGGCTTCGACTATCTGCGCGACAACATGGTCTGGCGTTTCGAAGACAAGGTCCAGCGCGGGCACAACTATGCGATCGTCGACGAGGTCGACAGCATTCTCGTCGACGAGGCACGGACACCACTGATCATTTCCGGCCCGGTCGAGCACGAAACCAAGGCTTATAATGAACTCAATCCTATTGTTCAGCGCCTGAATTCTGCGCAAACCGTGGTTTCAAATCGCGATGTTGCCGAGGCTAAGAAAATGCTTGAAGAGGGTAACGAAAAAGAAGCGGGTCTGAAATTACTGCGGGCACGACGCGCATCACCTAAGAACAAGCAATTATTGAAACTCGAGCAAGAATCTGGAATAAAGAAACTTATCGAGCAAACCGAAAATATCTACTTACGCGAAAAAAACTTTGCCGAGGTCGACGACGAGAATTACTTCACGATAGACGAAAAGACCAATATCGTGGATTTGACAGAAAAGGGCAGGCAATTTGTATCTCCAAAGGATCCAAATATGTTCGTGCTTCCTGATCTAAGCGAAATGATCGGGAAGATCGACAAGGATGCCCATTTGACCGCAAAGGAAAAACTGTTCGAGAAAGAGAAAGCATACCAGGGTTATGCCAGGAAAAACGAAACGCTCGCCAACCTCCGCGCCCTGTTGAAAGCATATTCACTCTTCGAGAGAGACGTTGAGTACGTCATACAGGATGGTCATGTGATAATTGTGGATCAGTTCACCGGCCGGTTGATGCCGGGCCGCCGTTATTCCGACGGCTTGCACCAGGCGATCGAGGCAAAAGAAGGGGTGCGCGTACAGGAAGAGACCCAGACCTTTGCCACGATCACCATTCAGAATTATTTCAGGATGTATGATAAGCTGGCGGGCATGACCGGTACCGCTGCGACCGAAGCCAATGAGTTCTGGCAGATCTATAAACTGGATGTCGCCGAAATCCCAACAAAAGAACCGGTGCGCAGGGTCGATTACGAGGATATCGTATACCGATCAAAGCGCGAGAAATACAATGCGATCGTCGATGAAATAGCCCGCTGGTATGAAAAGAAGAGGCCAATACTCGTGGGTACGACATCGGTCGATGTGTCGGAAGTATTGTCGAGGCTCTTGCAGCGCCGCGGCATACCGCATGAGGTGCTCAATGCGAAACACCACCAGCGAGAGGCGGTCATTGTTTCACGCGCCGGGCAGCCCGGTTCCGTCACCATAGCCACGAACATGGCTGGCCGCGGAACCGATATCAAATTAGGTAAGGCTGTGGTTGAATGTGGGAAGTGCTGCATTCTGTGTCTTGATCACAATTGTGCAGAATGTGACCACAAAGAGAAGAAAGAATGTTCTGGTGATCTGCCGTGTGGTCTATATATCATTGGCACCGAACGCCACGAGTCCCGCCGGATCGATAACCAGCTGCGGGGCAGGAGCGGACGCCAGGGTGATCCGGGGTCTTCGCGTTTTTACCTGTCTTTAGAAGATAATTTGATGAGGATCTTCGGTTCGGACCGCGTCGCCGAAATCATGGATCGCTTCGGCGGCGAGGAGCAGAAGCCACTGACGCATCCGCTGGTGACAAGGGCGATCGCGAATGCGCAGAAGCGCGTCGAGGAGAATCACTTTGAGGTGAGGAAACACCTCCTCGAATACGATGATGTAATGAACAAACAAAGGGAAGTGATCTACAAGATTCGTGATGAGGTGTTGCTCGGCGAGAACCTCAAAGACCGCGTGGTAAAGTTCTTCGAAGAAGCGATCGAAGATATGATAATGAAATACACTGATCCCAAAATAAATCCGGAAGAATGGGATTGGGAAGCACTCAAGGGTGAATTCAACATGCTCTTCCTGACGGAAGTAACGATCCCAGAGGAGCGCATTGCAAAGACGAAACAGGAAGAGCTTCTGGATCTACTGCTGGCGAGAGCAAGAGAGAAGCTCGACTGGCGCGAAAAAGAGTTCGATCCTCAGATGTTTGGCGAGATGCTCAAGTTCGTGTTACTCGGTACGGTCGACGGCAAATGGCGCGACCACCTGTATTCGCTCGATGCGCTCAGGGAAGGTATCAGCCTGAGGGCATACGGCCAGAAGGATCCTCTGATCGAGTACAAACACGAATCGTTCAAGATGTTCGACGAGCTGCAGCGTGATCTGGCAAGGGATGCGTCGGGCCTGGTGTTCCGCGCGCAACCCAGGCCGCAGGCGAGAAGGCCGCAGCGGACACGTGAGTACAAACCCAGTGTCCGACCCCAGTCTGTGCCGGAGCCGGTCGGAGCGCAGGTGGCCGCAGCTCATGCCGGTACCTCGGCACCGGGGCAGAAGGGTTCGGCGCCGGTTACCGCGACAAAGAAGGTTGGAAGAAACGATCCCTGTCCTTGCGGGAGTGGAAAGAAATACAAGAAATGTTGCGGGAGGAATGTATCATGAAACCATTCCAAGTTCATCTTTTCGATGAAGAAGGTAAGATCCCCGAATCCGTCCCGCCCGAACCGTCATTTGTATATGCGAACAAGCGGTATCTGAATTTTCTTCATGTCGATTGTTTTCATTTAAAAAATAGCGAGTACCTCCGCGAAACGGCGCGCACTAATATTGAAGCCAAAGGTATCGTGCCAACAGAAGCGCGGGCCGAGATCATGGGGAATTTGTTGAGTGTGATGTTCGACATAAAGAGACAGGAATCTTTACTCGTCTTTCCTGATGAGATATCGGCAATATTCGCCCTCGTTTCGATTTTTGGTCCAAGGACGACGTTCTTTGTCGATTACGAGAGTTCTTCCAGTCTCGCCAATGTTTTGCAGTACCGTAACATCGAATACTACGATTTTCGCGATCTCGATCAACTGCGTAAGCTACTGGCATCTCACGCTGAGAAGGTCATGTTCGTTGACGGCATCTACGATTGGTTGGGAAATGTCAGTCCGGCAAATGAACTGATCAAACTCGCGCATGAAAACGAATGTGTCATTGTCGCGAACGAATTGAATTCATTCGGACTCCTTGGAAGAGAAGGTAGAGGTTTCGTAGATCTGTGCAATGTCTATTCGTCCATTAATATTGATGTTGGAAGTTTCAGCAAATATCTTGGTGGCTTCGGCTGTTACCTGGGGGCCAAGAAATATATGGTCAACAAGATCAGAGAGAATGTTGGGTACGTTACTGATTTCGTACCTCAGTTCATGCTTGCGGTGAATCTTGCCAGTCTGGATATGATAAGGGAAAAGGGCAAGAACAAAGAGATGTACAATAGACTGTGGAAGAACAGCCGGTATTTCATAACAAATCTGAAACAGATGGGATTCAATACGGTGAGCGAAACCCCACTGGCCGTTGTAATATTCAACAATAATGAAGAGGCCGGAGAATTCACTAAGAAACTCATCGATGAACAGATCATCGTTGCTCAGAAGAAAGAACGCATCAGGATCTGTCTTTCCATTGAGCACAGCAAGGAGGATCTGGACCAGTGCCTGCAGAAGTTTGAGATCATAGGAAATGCCTTGGGGATTATTAAGACATAGGCGTCTTAATAATCCCCAAATCCTAAATCCTAAGTACTAAACTCTAAACAAATTCAAAATTGGAAATTCCAATATTCAAAACTGAGATTGCCGCGCTCACTTCCTTCGCTCGCAATGACATAGGCCAGCCGGATGCGAAATTAACAATGTGCGTCATACGAATTTGTAGTAATTGACTTCATCCTGTTTTGATGTATACTGTCTTGGACATGGAAGAACAGGCGAAGAATCTGATCAAGGAAAAAGACCTGGTCATGGTGTATCTCGATGAAAAGAGGCAGTTCCTCGTGCAGATCGTTCCTGGTTTGCGCTTGTCGACCGACCACGGCGATCTGAATCTTACCGACACCGTCGGCAAGCCGTTCGGCTACGTAGGCAAGACGCACCTGGGTAGGGATTTCTTCTGCCTTAAGCCCAGTACGGCCGACCTGATGATGAAGATGAAACGGATGACGACGATCGTATATCCGAAGGATCTTGGTTATTTGCTGCTCGAAACGGCGATCGGCCCGGGATCGAGGGTCATTGAACTGGGCACCGGGAGCGGTGCGCTGACCATGGTACTGGCAAAGCTAATCGCACCGGCTGGCATCGTCTACAGTTACGAACGGCGCGAGGATTTCATCGAGAATGCAAGGAAAAATCTCGAGCGCGTGGGATATGCCCAGAACGTGGAATTCATATGCGCCGATGTCGTGAAGACAGGTTTTGCGCAGCGTGAAGTCGATGCGGTATTCATCGATGTGCCTGAGCCGTGGGACATTGTGCCTAAAGCCGCCGAAGCATTGAAGGGAGGGCACCATCTGGTGAGCTGGAGTCCGAACGTGGAACAGGTCAGGAGAACCATAGATGCGCTCGAGGCCTGTAATTTCAAGTGCATAAGGACGAAAGAAATAATCGAGCGCGAATTGCTCGTTCGGCAGCAGGGTGTGAGGCCGCGCGAACGCGGCATCACGCACACCGCATACCTGACCAGAGCACAAAAAATCATTGTTGCACAGCAACAATAATAAAGCACAAATCACAAAGAAATCATAAATCTCAATTTTCAATGTCAAAAACAGCGAGGTGCGGTTTCTATTTGGAGTTTGTATCTTGGTCTTTGTGATTTGCTTATCGTTTGTGTCTTAGAACTTGGAGTTTTGCTGGCGGCTGTTAGTCGAGATACGCCAGCGGATCGACCGGCTTGCCATCCTTGCGCAGTTCAAAGTGCAGTATCGGCCCGGATAGCGAACCGCTCTCACCGACCCTGCCGATTATTCTTCCGGCAGTGACTTCGTCCCCGGTGTTGACAAGCATCTCTGCAAGGTGTCCATACAATGAATAGAAGCCGTCCAGGTGATCGACTAGAACAAGATTCCCGTACCCCATGAAGCGGTCTGCATAGACAATCTTACCGGGTGCGACTGCATAGACGTTGTCGCCGTAGTTCGTGCTGATGTCGATGCCGTTGTTCTTTGTCGTCGTGTTGTACTTCGGATGTATGACTTTGCCGAAATTCGTGATGACGCTGCCGCGGCACGGCCAGGAAAGTTTGCCGCGATTCGCTTCAAGGAAATCAGCGCCGGCACGGGCTTTCTCCCTCTGTTTCTCAAGGGAGACGATCAGTTCCTCGAGCTTGCGCTGCGCACTCTTCAGTTCCTTTTCAAGACTGCGCTTCTTATCCTCCTGCTTTGCGACCTGGCTCAGGATCTGGCTTTTCTTCTTTCGCTCGCCGTTGAGTGTTGCCAGTTCGTCTTCTTTGTCGCGCTTCCTTCCTTCGAGTGTGTTAATGAGATCATTGCGCAGTTGCTTGTCGGCCAGGTAACGCTTCCAATCATGCTCGAATTCAAAGAATGCCCTCTGGTCGTCCTTTGCCAGAAGTTGGAGGTAGTGCGAGGACGCTAGGATTTGCGGTAGTGATTTTGAAGAGAAGAGCAGATTCATCTTGTAGAACGGTTTCCATTTATAGAGGCGTACAATTCGATTGCGCATGTCATCTTTCTTGAGCCTCATCTTCGATTCGAGACGCGCTATTTCTTTTTCGAGTTCTGCGACTTTGGATTTTTCAAGATTTTCCTGTGCGGTCAGTTCGTCTATGTATTTGATCGTGAGGTTGATTCCCTCATCGATCTTTTCAATGCGCGCCAGCGTCCCAACTTTCCGCTTTTCCAGATTCTTAATTTCCTGCCTAACGTTGGTTAATTTTGTCTTCAACTGATCGAGTTCCTTCTGTTTTTCGGCGATCTGCGAAAAAAGACAAAGTGCTATGATAAGTATGGTCATTGCAAGAATCTCCTTACGGCGATGCCCGACCCCACTATCCCGAAGAATACGCCGGCAACGACGGTGCCTAGCAAGAACCACCAGTGCGGGAAATAGAGGTCACCAAAGAAGTGACCGGCAACGTAATACGTGCTCAGCGTCAGCACGAAAGCGATTATTCCGCCCAGCAGCCCTTGAATAACACCTTCGAAGGTGAAGGGGATAGCGATGAAGAAGTTCGACGCACCCACCAATTTCATGATCTCGATTTCGGTCGAGCGCGCAAATATGGTTAACTTTATCGTTTGAAAGATCACAAATATGACCGAGAAAATTATGATACCGAGCAGACCGAGGTCGAACACGACGATGACGCTTGTCACCCTCTTCAGCTGGTCAACGAGTTCGCCGCCGTATAGCGTTTCCTCGATGCCGGCCAAGAGCATTATCTTGCCGCTGATCTCCTGTAAACCGGGTGCGTTGCGGAAGTCACGCGCCAATTTGATGCGGAAGGAAGCCGGCAGAGGGTTTTCTTCGAAGATATTAAGAATTTCTTCGGTGTCCTGTAATTCAGTCTTCAGGTCGGCGAGTGCCTGCTCCGATGAAACATAGATTACTTCTTCGACGCCCTTGATCTTCTCGATGTTTTCCTTGAGTGATGTTACATTCGCGCGGCGGTCCAGAAATGCTATTACTTCTATCTTCTGGTCGAGTACTTCGATCGCCTTATATAGGTTCATCGTGACCAACGAAAAAAGTGCGAGCAGGAAAAGTGATATCGCAGCAACGAGGAGTGACAGGAGGAAGAGGGAACTGTTGCGTGTGATAGTTCGAACACCTTCCCTTATGCCGATACGTAACGCCATATCATTTATCCTGTATAAGCCGGCAGTTCTCGATCCTGAGCATTCGTTTTTTCATCTTTTTCACCAAGCTGAGGCTGTGGGTCGCCATGATTACTGTCGTGCCTCTGTAATTGATGTCGAGCAGGATGTTCGTTATGTCCTCTGAGCTTTTTGCATCAAGATTGCCGGTCGGTTCGTCAGCCAGAAGTATGTAAGGGTCTCTGACCAGGGCGCGTGCAATTGCCACCTTCTGCTGTTCACCACCGGAGAGTTGGTACGGATATGCGTATTTCTTGTGACTCAAACGCAGATAAGTGAGAATTTCCATTAGCTTCTTTCTTACTTCACGGGGTGGAGTGTCCGTCACCTCCAGAGAGAATGCGACGTTCTCCTCGAGGGTGCGGTCTTGGAGGAGTTTGAAATCCTGAAAAACGACGCCTATTTTTCGACGGAATTTCGGGATTTCTCTCTTCCGCAATTCTTTCAGATCGTGATTCAATACTTTTATCGAACCGCGTGTAGGTTCTTCATCTTTGTAAATCATCTTAAGGAGTGTCGTTTTTCCCGCGCCGGTCGAGCCGCAGACAAATACGAACTCTCCTTTTGTAATGTCAAATGTGATATCCTGGAGTGCTACCCAGTCCTTCTGGTAGACTTTTGACACCTTGTCGAATGATATCATTAAAATTAATATAACCAGAATTATTTTTTTGTCAACAGCACGTTCGTCTCCAGGTGCTTTTTAGCAGAATGTCGATGGCTTGCGGGGATGAGATTCATGTCTGGGCCGCTGTGATTTTCGGCTTTTAACCGTAATCTATTGACTCATCAATCGGTTGTTTGTATAATCGTGCGTGAAAATTGTTGCCAATAATCGCAAGGCGCTACATGATTATCACGTTCTCGAATCTTTCGAGGCCGGGCTAGTGCTTGCCGGAAGTGAGGTAAAATCCCTGCGTCAGGGGCTTGTATCGATGAGCGATGCTTACGGTGATATCAGTAGTGGGGAGGTATATCTGTTTAACCTGCATATCACAAACTATAAGTACAGCAGCGCAGGGAAGTTGGATCCGAAACGTAGGAGGAAGGTGTTGCTGAAGAAGAGGGAAATCAAGAAGCTGTACGGGTTGGTGCAGCAGCGCGGGAATACGCTCATTCCGCTGAAGATATATTTTACAGAACGCGGTTATGCGAAGGTCGAGATGGGTGTGTGCCGTCGTAAGCGTCTATATGATAAGAAAGAGAAGATACTGAAGAAAGAGGAAGAGAAAAAGATCGCCAAATTCAGGAAGATTGCACGATGACTTCACTGTTCTTCTTACTCCTCTGTGCCATTCCTAATAAGTATGAGATAACGTGTGCCGAGAAGACCGTTCTCGTCGAACCGCTAAGGATCGAGTTGCAGGATTACGTATCGCTCAAGCCCGTCGCTGAACTGCTCAGGCTCAACTACATAATGGATCACACGACGCAGCAGTTGCACCTCACGGGTGATGGACGTAGATTCGTTCTCATCCCGGATGTAGCCACGGTCGAGTACGGAGGACTCTACTACCACGTGCCGTTTGCTCCGGTCTATAGAGACGGCGAGGTCTATTTTCCTGTACAGCTGATAACGATGACGTTGGCCAGTGCATTTGAAAGACTGGTCTTTATAAAGAGCGTAACGGAAATTCCACCAATAGAGCGAATTACGCTCCAATCCCGCGGGGATTCAACGGTCCTGAAATTCGGCTGGCCGCGTAGCGTAGATTTCGACGTTAGATTTTCTGTCCGACAGGCGATTGTGGAAGTAGACGGCGTGTACAAAGGTAAACGAACGATTAAGCCGCTGGGAGCGGTGAGAAGCGCAAGGCTGACACCTCACAATACATACACATCGATCGAATTCGACCTCGAAGGGGTGAATTCCGTCATCGAGAGGGAAGATGAGGTGGTATTCTACAATAAAGTGAGTAAGCAAGTACGGTGTGTGGTCATTGATGCAGGCCATGGCGGTATTGACCCGGGTGCAGTGGGCAAGAAAGGGTTGTACGAAAAGGACGCCAACTTGGCAATATGCAGGATACTGAAGGATTTGATCGAAGATTCGTTGAAGATTAAGGTGGTCTTGACAAGGGATCGGGACGTCTATCTCTCTCTCAAGGAACGGACCAATGAAGCAAATCGCAACGCGGCCGATATTTTCGTAAGCGTCCACTGCAATGCCCACTCGAGAGGCCCGATGCGCAGCGGGTTTGAAACGTTTTTCCTCTCTGAGGCAAAGACGAGTGAGGAACGCGCAGTTGCGGCACTTGAAAACGCCTCTCTTCGGTTCGACAACTTGGTCATGCCCGACGATGATCTGGGCTTCATTCTGTACGATCTTGCTCAGAGCGCATTTCTGGATGAGTCGAACCGATTGGCCGAGAACATCCAGATTTCTGCCGAAAGAAGTCTGAAGATACCATCGAGGGGTGTGAAACAAGCAGGTTTCTATGTTCTCCACGGTGCTTTCATGCCGGCGGTACTCGTCGAGTGTGCTTTCATATCCAATCCTGAGGAAGAGAAATTACTGCGTCAGAAGGATTTTCAGAAAAAGTTGGCTTTGTGCATATATCGCGGGATAGATGATTACATCGAAGATTATGAAAGGAGGTTGAACAATTGAACAATAATCCGATCGGTGTTTTTGATTCGGGGATCGGTGGATTGACCGTTGTCAAAGCAGTGAAGAAGATGTTGCCGCGGGAGGATATCATCTACCTTGGCGACACGGCGCGCTTGCCTTACGGTACGAAATCGATCGATGCGATAATTCAATTTTCGATAGAAGATACTCAATTCCTCGTCGATCGGGGAGCAAAGTATATTGTCATTGCGTGCTACTCATCAGCATCTGTGGCGCTCGATGTCATAAGAAAGGAATTTTCCGTGCCGGTCATTGGAGTGATCCAGCCGGGCGTGCGTAAGGCCATGGAGGTTGCCAGAAGAGGCAAAATAGGGGTCATCGGAACCTCACTTACGATCTACAGCGGTGCATACGAAAAAGCGTTCAAAGAACTGGGTGCCCGCGCTGAGATATTGGGTAGGGCATGTCCTCTGTTCGTACCGCTCGTAGAGGAAGGTTGGGTCGACCATGCGGTTTCGAGGATGGTCGCCAAGGACTATCTTGAGCCGCTCAAGAAAGATGGTATCGATACATTACTGCTGGGGTGCACGCACTACCCGTTGCTAATGAAGGTGATAAGGGACATCCTGGGTGACATCAACTATGTCGATGCATCGGCTGAAGTCGGCGTTGAGTTGGCACAGGATCTCCGCGATCTCGGTCTCCAGAATCCCGCCGGTACGGGCAGTACTTCGATATACTTAACCGACCTTTCGATAAATTTCAAGGAGATAGGAGAACGTTTTCTGGGAGAGCCCATGAAGAATTTTTCTCGCGTATCGCTCAGGCAGTATGATGAAAAAAGCGGCCATGGGGGTAAGGAGGCAAAATGAGAAAAGGTGATCGGGGCCTGAGCGAATTGCGGGAAATGGATTTTCAGATCGACTATCTTGATTATCCTGCCGGATCCTGTTTGGTGACGACCGGACGCACGCGTGTTCTGTGCGCGGTGACCGTCGATAACAAAGTTCCTCCTTTCCTTGTTGGCAAAGGTACGGGCTGGTTGACTGCCGAGTATTCGCTGCTCCCATTTGCGACTCACGAACGCGTTTTACGGGAGGCGCACACCGGCCACTTGACCGGTCGCACTCAGGAGATCAGAAGGTTCATCGGCCGGTCTCTGCGACCGATTTTTGACCTGAAGTCCGTAGGTGAGAGGACATTCATCATTGACTGCGATGTGCTACAGGCCGACGGAGGTACGCGAACGGCCGCGGTTAACGGAGCTTATATTGCGCTGTACAGCGCGGTGTCCAGGATGATGGTGAACAAGCAGTTCGCCAGATCGCCAATCCTCGATCATGTGGCAGCAGTGAGTTTGGGTATTGTCAGAGGCCAGGTCATGCTCGATCTGGACTACGATGAAGACAGTAGTGCAGAGATAGACATGAATCTGGTAATGACTGGCCGTGGTAAGATCATCGAAATGCAGGCGACCGCCGAGAAGATGCCGGTCACACGCGATCGTCTTACCGAATTGCTGGATCTGGGTATTGCCGGCATTCAGAAGATAATCGAGTTGGAGAAGAAGATAATTGAGTCGAGAGACATCTAAGGAATTCTCCCGCGTTGTTGCTGAAAGGCAGAAAGGACGTAGAATTGACCAGTATCTGATAAGCGCAGGCATCGGAATTTCGAGGAACCTTACGCAGAAACTGATCGAGAGCGGAAAAGTACTTGTCAACAGGAAACCTGTAAAAAGCTCGTACCGCGTAAGAATGGGTGATGAAATATCTGTCCATTTCAGGGTCGAGACCGCACCGCAGATGAAGCCGGAATCAATTCCTTTGGACATAATCCATGAGGACAGGGACATCATCGTGGTGAATAAGAGTAAAGGCATGGTCGTTCACCCGGCGCGAGGGAATTTCGAACATACGATGGTCAACGCTCTTCTCCACCATTGTGGTCAGTTGCCGACCCTTGGTGACAAAGTCCGCCCAGGCGTGCTGCATCGTTTGGATAAGGATACTACCGGGCTGATCGTTTTCGCAAAAACTGATAAAGCCCTGAGTATGCTCAGTCGTGCAATCGAACGCCGCGAAGTGACGAAGAAATACGACGTTCTCTGCTGGAACTATCCGGGTTTGCCCGAAGGCGTCATCGAGGCGCCGATAGGTCGGAGCGGTCTGGATCGAAAAAAGATGATCGTAACGCCTCTGTCTTCAAAAATCGCCACGACGAAATTCACTGTGCGCGAACGGTTCCGTATTGCGACTTATCTCAGAGTAGCTTTGATAACCGGCCGGACCCATCAGATCAGGGTGCATTTCAAACACATTGGATGTCCTATCATCGGGGACAAGGACTACGGCGGCCGCAGTCCGGGCGTTATTCGCAAAAGCAGCGGCTTGCCTGTGTTCAGGAGCGTACTTGGGCTCATCGACCGCCAGGCCCTTCATGCTGTTGAACTGGATTTCCTGCACCCCCGGACGGAGCGAAGGATGCATTTCGAAATACCGCTGCCGGAAGACATGCGCACAGTGCTCTCCTATTTGCGCGATCACTCGGCACGGTAGCACGGATCAGCGGTACTGTGAGCTGAACATATGAATGTGCTCCAGATCAATCACGCACAATGAATCCATGAACGGTATATACCTTCATTTGCTGCTCGCAGAAATCCGCAAAGACCTGATAGGAACCTTTGTCAGGGATGTCCGCATGAAGGACAGGTTTATCATCCTTCTGCTGGGAGGGCGTTCGCTCCATATATCCCTTTATCCGACGGTTATGGGGATGTTCTTGAACACTGAGGGCGACTGTGGATTCGATACGATGAAGGCGGTAAGCGGTACGGTCAGATCGTGTCGGATCATGGAGGTGGTTCAGGAATGTTTCATGCCGGTGGTGAGATTGCGGCTGGAAAAACCTTTCCCCGGCAAGGGAATTCTGGAGTTGATCGTATCATTTTATCCGGAGGCTCCTAATTTCAGTCTGAGAACGGAATCGTGGCAAAGGAATGCTTTTCCACGTTACGTCGAGAAAAAACCTAAGTCGTCGATACTCGATTTGAGCGAGGCGCAGATCGCTGGCGTGGATGTCGATTACTTGATAAGAAATGTCGAAGGCATCGACAAGAAATTGGCACAGGAGATCGATGCGAAAATCCTGAGGAGAGTGAAGTCAGCTTTACGTGGTGCAAGAGTTCGCCCAAAACTGGTTTCAGGCGATCCGCTACATATAGGCTTGAGTTCTATTGAAGGCGCGCGGAGCTATCCTTCGTTCAATCTGCTGTTCAAAGCAGCGATCACCCGTTTCGAAGAGCAACGTGAGAGGAAGCGCAGCGAACAAGACAAACGGCTATTGGTAAGGAACATGAAGAGGCGCATCGCGCGTTTGCAGAAGAAGATCCTTCAACCCTCAGACATCGAAAAACTGCGCACAGCGGGAGACTTGTTGCTGTCGAATATAGCGCACATCAAGAAGGGTTCTTCAACGGTGAGTTTCTTCGATCCCCATCTGAAAAGGCAACGCCGGCTCACCATCGATCCACGCCTTACACCACAGGCGAACGCCCAGAAATATTTTGCTAAATACAAGAAGGAGAAGAGAGGGCAGCCAAAACTGAGAGAGCAGATCGCCAGATTGGAAAAGGAGATTGTAGTATTGAAATCCGGCAGGGGCTTGGATGCGGCCCGTGACAAGATCGATTCAAAGACCCGGCCCGTGCACGAACCATTCCATAAGTTCACCCTTAACTCAGGTTCGATTGTTTATGTCGGCAAGAATGCGCGCAGCAATGATCAGCTGACGTTCACACACGCGCGCCCGGCTGACTATTTCTTCCACACCCGCGGCGTCGAAGGTGCACATGTGATTCTGCGTGCCAACGTACCGAGGGGACAGCGTCCTGGTAAGGACGAGATCCGCGCGGCCGGAGCCATCGCGGCTTACTTCAGCAAAGCAAGGAAGCAGCGGAATGTGCCGGTATCGTATACGCAGCGTAAGTACCTGAAGAAAACCAAAAGGGCTAAGCCGGGCAGTGTCACAATGATGAGGGAAGAAGTGGTATTCGTAGATCC
>CP070795.1:205107-218448 GCA_020343455.1 Caldifarciminota bacterium | reverse complement strand
TTGGCGCTGCAAAACGGGATCCTCATCAACTTCACGAAAGCAGAGCTTTCGGAAGTTATGGGACACGCTGAACTACGACCCCGAATCCTACTACGCATGCCCCGATGTGATACGACGGGCAGGCGTTCTAACTCCCGTTTTACAGATACAGGGGAAGGTTAACCCCTCCTGAATCTTAATCATTATACTCTGATCTGCTGAGAAGTCAATATTCTGCGTCAAACCATAGGTTCGTCACGAACGGCAGCGGCAGATGAACGGTGGTCGCATTGACTTACAGCCATGAACTTAAAAGCACCGATCGCCCAAGAACGTGCTGTACGCTTAATTCATGACAAACCTACTGCAAACAGCAGAAATTTAGAATATTTTCATTGACAAATTCTCATTCTTCTGTTATATTTGCTTTGATGTTTTTTATCATACCAATTGGCAGCGAAGAGGGTGTCCGGCGCCTTCCCTATGTGACGATCGGTCTGATCGCGCTGAACACCGTCATTTGGGTCATCACCAGTATGGTGCTGAGCGGTCAGATGGCAGAGTTGGAGCAGCTCAATGGTCGACTGCTGGAGATCGAATCCTACTATACATACGAATTACTGGCGACCGACCCGAATCTGCTCAACGAGGTTGATTATGATAAGATAAGGGAGCGTATCGCTGACGGAGACATAATACCATTGGGCACTGAAGACTATCAGGTTTGGAAGAATCTGTACGATACGTATACTGAAAAGAACAGTCGGATGGTCTTCAATAGTTTTGGCTTCACGCCGGCACGATTTGATTTCTTCAAGTTATTCACATCCGTGTTTGTTCATGCAAACTTCCTTCATCTCCTTTTCAACATGCTCTTCCTTTGGCTGGTCGGATGTAATATCGAGGATGATTGGAGCTGGAAAGTGTTCCTCGGTCTCTACCTGGTTGCTGGATTAGTGGCAGGCATCTTCCATGCGATTGCATTTCCGAAGAGCGAAGTGCCTCTCATCGGTGCCTCCGGGGCGATCGCAGGCATCATGGGTGCATTCATGATCAGGCACTTCAAGACAAAAATTCGTTTTGCCTACTTTTTCTTCTTTTTCATAAGACCATACTTCGGCACCTTTTCGATATACGCGGGTATTGCCCTTCCGATATGGTTCGTGCAGCAGATTTTTGGAGCGAGTTGGGGAATGGAATCGGGTACCGCTTACTGGGCGCACATCGGTGGGTTCATCTTTGGCGCTGTGATGGGCGCTTCCTTCAAGTTCCTTGGTATTGAAAAGAAATATATAGAGCCGATGGTCGAGGATAGTTTCGAGAAATTGAAGCTGTCTCCGAAGATGAAAGAGGCAAACGCGCTACTGGATGCAGGCAATGCCGATGCCGCAATTCCTGTGCTCATCCAGGTCGTCGGTGAGGAGAAGCTGAATCACGATGCTCTGCTCGTATTGGCGAGGCTATATTACGAAAGAGGCAAGGTCGAAGATGCCGTGGTCACGTACGACAGGGCGATGGAGATCGCCTTGCGTACGGAGAATAACGATCTCATCACATCAATTCGAGAAGAAATGGACGAGAAGGAAGTGTTGACCAGCCTTTCCGAGAAGAATCTCTATAACCTGGGCGGTTTTCTTGAGAGACAGGGACGTTACGAAGAGGCCGCGAAATCGTACGGGCTTCACATCGAACTCCACCGTGCAAGTTCGGTTAGACCGAAAGCCATCTACCGCGTTTACTTGTTGTTTAGAGATAAGTTGAGCGATGCTTCAATGGCTCAACATGCTCTTGCATATCTACAGAAGGAATATCCGGAATGGTTGCGGGGGTGAGATATTGACTGACCAGTTCAAGCCGGCGCCTTTCAACTACTGTGATTATCGTTGCGACCAGTGCGACGAACAGGCGAACTGTCGGGTATTCAAAGACGACCAGGAACGGCTCCTTGACCACTACCGGAAAGGTGAAGATCCATATGATCCACAGGTCTTCATGAATGATCTCAAAGATATCTTCGGCAGGACCGAGAAGATGATTCGGAAGATCGCTGAAGAACAGGGTATTGATCTTGACGATACCGACAATGAGGAGATGCCCAAGGTGGATCCGGATGAGTATGTCATATACCGGTTGGCGTATCAGTATTTCAAGGAAGCCAATGTCTTCATAAAAGAACTGGAAAAAACCGGTATCCCGAATGGTCTGAAGCCGGAGTTCGATGATCTCGTCTGGTATCATACACTCATTGCCGCTAAGGCCGGCCGTCTGGTGTCTGGATTCATCGATGATTTGTTCGAGGAAGAAGTCAACAGGATAGAAGAAGAAGGTACAGTGGCTGTGATAAGGAAGGGTATCGACCTATCGAGGCGCGCGCTGGAGAACATGCTCGGTGAGTTGCCCGATTGTCTCTTATCGATTGCCCGCCTGATGGAAATGCTGAAGGGAATAGAGCGACAGATCGAGATGGACATACGCCAGAAGGTTTGATCTTCCCGGCAATATACCCCATATCATGAGAATGATATTGTGCGGCAGCAAAACATGGATTGTCAATGATAGAAAGTCGAGTATAATAGGGTGGAATGACCGTGACAAAGTCGAATAATCTGATCCTTCGCGTCGAGAAAACGATCGATGAACATGACCTCTTTGCAGGAGTGAACAGGGCCATAGTCGGATTCTCTGCGGGCCCAGATTCAGTCTGCCTTGCTGATGTACTCCACCGTCTCTACGGCTCAGATATTGAATTCGAACTCGTATATGTGAATCATGGGTTACGTCCGGTAAGAGCATTGAAGCGCGAAGAGGCGAAGGTTCGGCAGTATGGATCCCGGTACGCGTGGGGATACAAGATCATCGGTGTTAAAGTGTCAAAGAAGGAGCTGGGCATCGAGGGAGCAGCAAGAATTGCTCGTCATGGTGCGCTGCAGGACTACGCAAGTAGGACCGGAGCACAGCGTATTGTGCTGGGCCACAGTCTCGACGATTTTGTCGAAACATTCCTGCTCAACTTACTAAGGGGAAGCGGACCCCGAGGTTTGAGGTCGATTCCGACGAAAAGGTTGCCGTTTATCCGTCCTCTCCTCGATTGCCGAAAGGAAGACATCCTGCGTTACTTGAGAGCGAGGCATCTCTCGTATGTGATCGATAGATCGAACCTTTCATCCGAACACCGACGCAACTTCCTCAGACTCAAAATGATTCCGATGCTTCAGAAGATCAACCCTGAGCTGCACGAAACGATCAGGAGAGAGGCAGAGATTTTCAAACGCGATGACGAATATCTCTCGGCGATGGCAAAGAAGTTATATGATAGGACAGTGAAGCGAGAAAAAGACTGCCTCTTGCTTGACAGGGCCGTCCTATTGCGTTATAATCAACCGGTGGCTGTTCGACTTGTAATGAAAGCTGTCGAGGAACTGACCGGGAGTCTTGATGGTTACGAAAGTAAACATTACCATTCGATCATAAGTCTAACGAAGAAAGAGCATGGTAAGATGATCGATTTGCCAAAAGGATTCTATGCTCAGCGCGAACCGGAGAAGATAGTCATCGGTCGGACCAAAGAGCAGAAGGGTCTAACCGTTTTGGTCGATTTGAACGAACGTTTGGTCACGGCAGGTAATTACAGGCTTAGATTCAATGTCAGTAAAGGACCGGGTAGGGTCAGGCCGTGTGAGAATCGTGAAGTATTCGATCTGGATGAGCTGTCTTTGCCGCTGTATGTGAGAAATAAGGTACCCGGGGACAAGATCGAGACAAAGATAGGTAGAAAGAAGCTCAAGAAGGTTTACAGCGAAAGCCGTATCGTTCCACGTGAGAGGTCTAACACTCTTCTGCTGTGTGATCAGAGAGGTGTGTTATGGGTGATCGGCTTCACACGTGCGTATCGAGGGTTTGTGAGTGAAAGAACTAGAGAAGCAGTGGTGGTGGATTTTGAACGTATTGATCAGCGAAATTGAGATTCAAAAGAAAATCAGCGACATCGGCCGGCAGATAAATGCCGACTACGAGGCGCGTAAGCCCATTCTCATTGCTGTTTTGAAAGGGGCATTCATGTTTCTTGCGGACCTGTTGCGTGAGATCGAGATACCCGTTGAGGTCGATTTTCTGTCGATACATAGTTATAATGGGACGGAATCGAGTGGTGTGGTAAGGATCACCCATGACCTCTCTCTAAATATAGAAAATCGAGATGTGATCCTCATTGAAGATATCATCGATACAGGACGGACAGTGAGTTACATACTCGACAACCTGCGTACCCGCAAACCCCACAGCCTAGCAGTCTGTGCACTGCTGAACAAAGAGGCGAGGAGGATAACCGAGGTGCCGTTGACATATGTTGGTTTCACGATCCCAAGCGTCTTTGCAGTTGGTTACGGATTGGACCATGACAACCGTTACCGCAATTTAAAATACATAGGAGTTTTGGATGATAAATAAACCACCGATGAAACGGAATACGCTGACAACGATTCTGGTGTGGATACTGATAATAGCTATCCCGTTGTACATTGTCCTGCAGTTCTCGAATCGAGGGGGCAAGAGTACGGATATTCCTTATTCTCTATTCCTGCAGGAATTGCGTCAGAAGAACGTTACCGAGGTAACGATAACCGAAAAATCCATAAAAGGAAAGCTGAAGACGCCGTTGAATGTTGAGAATAAGGGTGCTTTTTCAGAATTTACGACGCTTATCCCGTTTGATGACCCGGCGCTGGCCAATGAACTGGTGAAGTACAATGTCGAGGTCACGGTCAAGCAAAAATCCGGGTGGGGAGGCATTCTCATTAACGTGTTGCCCTGGCTCTTGCTGATCGGGGTATGGATCTTTTTCATACGGCAGATGCAGTCGGGTCAGAACCGTGCGCTCGGCTTCGGACGCAGCAGGGCCAAGGTATTACTGGAGAGTAGATTGAATGTGACTTTCAAGGATGTTGCCGGAGTCGATGAAGCAAAGGATGAGCTGACCGAGGTGATAGAGTTTCTGAAAGCCCCACGCAAGTTTACTCGATTGGGCGGGCGCATTCCTAAAGGTGTCTTGTTGCTCGGGCCGCCGGGTACGGGTAAGACGCTGATGGCACGAGCAGTTGCCGGTGAAGCGGGTGTGCCCTTCATTTCGATAAGCGGGTCGGATTTCGTGGAAATGTTCGTCGGCGTCGGTGCGTCTCGTGTGAGGGATCTTTTCGATCAAGCAAAAAAGAACTCGCCTTGCATCATATTCATCGACGAAATCGACGCGGTCGGAAGGTTGAGAGGTGCAGGGCTCGGCGGCGGACATGACGAACGCGAACAGACGTTGAATCAGTTGCTCGTCGAGATGGATGGATTTGAAGTCAATGAAGGCGTGATATTGATGGCGGCCACGAACCGGCCGGACATTCTCGATCCGGCACTGCTGAGGCCGGGACGCTTTGATCGAGTGGTCGTTCTCGATCGGCCGGATATCAGGGGCAGGCTGGGAATCTTGAAAGTTCACACCCGCAAGATCCCGCTCGATGATAACGTCGACCTTGAAGTTCTCGCACGTGGTACGCCGGGTTTCTCAGGAGCCGACCTTTCTAATATGGTCAACGAGGCTGCGCTCTTGGCAGCCCGCCATGACAAGGAAAAGGTCACTATGTCGGAATTCGAGGATGCGAAGGACAAGATCCTCATGGGTGTCGAAAGGAAAAGCCTTTTAATTTCCGAGGATGAGAAGAAACTAATCGCCTACCACGAGTGCGGTCATGTACTTGTTGGCAAACATCTACCCGGGATGGACCCAATTCACAAAGTGACGATAATACCCAGGGGAATGGCGCTGGGTTTGACACAGGCCTTGCCGATCGACGAGCGGAGGACATATTCAAAGACCTACTGCGTGAACCAACTGGCATTTATGCTTGGCGGACGGGCAGCAGAGAAATTGGTCCTCGGTGATCTATCAACGGGCGCGGGCAACGATATTGAGAAGGCTACGAAACTGGCTCGCAAGATGGTTTGCGAATGGGGCATGAGTGACCGGCTCGGTCCGCTGACCTACGGCGAAAAACAGGAGGAGATATTCCTTGGACGTGAGATCGGGATGCACCGCGATTACTCCGAGACAACTGCACGCGAGATCGATGAGGAAGTAAAACGTATCGTCGATGAGGCTGAGGGTAATGCCGAGGCAATCGTCAAGAAACACCTAGGCAAGCTGAAGATCTTGGCGCAGACTTTGCTCGATAAGGAAATACTGTCCGGCGGAGAGATAGACAGTATTCTAAAAAATGATCGACAAAAAAAGAATAGAAAAAGCAGTCAGTGATATTCTGCTGGCAATCGGTGAAAAGCGGAACCGCGAAGGGTTGAGGGATACTCCTAAGCGGGTAGCGAGTATGTACGAGGAGATCTTCTCGGGTGTCAGCAAGGATCCCAAGAGAGAGCTGAAGATCTACAAAACGAAGAATGAAGATGAGATGGTCATCATAAAAGACATCCCTTTCTATTCGGTCTGCGAGCATCATCTGCTGCCTTTTTTCGGTAAGGCACACATCGTATACATCCCGAAAGAGAATCGGATCACCGGTTTCTCCAGTCTCGTACGAGTGATCGATGTGATGGCAAAGCGCCCCTTACTGCAGGAGCGGCTTACACATGAAATAGCCGATTTCCTGATGGAGAACCTCGGTCCGATGGGTGTGTTGGTCGTTATCGAAGCCGAGCATCTCTGTCTATCTATGATCGGTGTGAAGAAACCGGGAACATTGACTGTGACATCGGCGATACGCGGAGTCATGCGCAGTGCCGCAACGCGTGCCGAGGCATTTTCTCTCATCAAAGGTAAGTAGGTGCGGGATGAGCCGATCATGGTATCAATTCGCTGGAAAACTCTGTGTGCATATATTTCTAACGTTGAACAATCGAGGGGGTGTCGTCTATGGACTTGTTTAATATGATAATACCATTGGGAATTATCGGTTACTGCTTAATGCTGCTCGCGGTTCTAACCGGCGCGCGCGTCATTAAATTGAAGGTTAAGTATCACAAGTTGATTGCGTTGATCGCGTTGATCGGCGCTTCTTTCCATCTGGGGCTTGTGATATATTACAATTACTTCTAAGGGGGATACGATGAAGGTTTTCTTTGTTGCGGTGATGATTTTCATGGCAATGCCGCTCACCGGACATCCACCGAAGAATATTGAGCTTGATTATGATGCTGAGGCGGGCATACTGAGCATCGAGATTGCCCATAGCGTGAATGATCCGTTGAAACACTTCATAAACAAGGTGGTTGTCGAGGTTAATGGGAAGAAGCACGTTGAACAGTATTTCAAGAAACAAGCAGATGGGGAAAATCAACGTGCCCTCTACAAGATCATCGATGCTGAGGAAGGTAGCAGCTTGACAGTGATTGCATATTGTAATATATCAGGGAGGAGAAAGGCCGATCTGGAAGTTACTTTGAAGAAGGATGAGGTAATCGAGGATTAATATTCTGATTTAAGGAGTCTTCTATGAAAAATATTCTACTCATCTTATTGCTGCTTGGATTGAGCCATAATGCTCTCAGTTTCGAGCCCAGTTCACTGAATCTGAGGGTCCCTTCGGCTCTCGAGAGGAATTCGATTGTTCTTGAAGTGCGGCACAGATTTTACGGCATATTGACAGAAGATCCCCTTGATAATTTCTTCGGTCTTGACTTTGGCGGCAACGTCAACTTGGGTGTAAGGTATGCGGTGGTGGATTTTCTGGAATTGCACATGTCGTACACGACGTTGGAGAAGGAATACCGAATCGGCGCGAGCTATGCTTACCGTCCTTTCCAGATTCCTGTGCAAGGGCAAGTCGAACTGCAATATTTCAATTTTGAACGAAATAATGTGGCTGAGGGCAATTTTTACTGTTGCGCCGCGCTGCAGACTGATCCTATCGTGGGGATATTCACGCCGGTCGTTAATTTGGGATATGATGGATTTAATGAGAGAATTGGCTTGGGTTTCGGTCTCGAAGCGGGTTTTGACTGGCAGTTCGGTCCGGTTGAGCGGGTCAGCGTGATAGGAGAATACTTCCCTGTCGTTGAATCTGAAGAATTAATCACGGAGGATTATAATTACTTTGCCTTTGGTTTGAAGGTCTATACTTACGGTCACCATTTTATGTTTCAGGTCAGCAACGGATGGAATATCGGCCCCAGACGATTGATGTTGGGTACGCCAACGGACGACATATACCTTGGCTTTAATATCCATCGTCTTCTGAGATTTTAGGTATAACAAAAGGAGGTATGCATGAGGTTAATCAAGACGGGTCTAGTACTAATCGCCGGAGCAGCGTTAATAGCCGGATGCGGTGGTGATGATGGTGGCTACGACACCAAAACCGTGGAAGGTATTACGCTGAGCTGGCGGACAAATGATGCCGATGATAGCTTGTTGGTGAAGGTGAGTGCAACAACAGTCGGCATGGTGCTTGTCGGTTTTGACATTGATCCACTCAGTGGTCTTCAAGACGCAAATATCATTACTGGCTATGTCGTCAACGATACAGCTTACATTCAAGACAACATAGGTACGGGTGAGGAAGCTTACCTGCCTGATACCACATTTAACGGTACCGATGATGTTGCCGATAAGGGTGGTACAGAAAACGGCGGGACGGAAATCACTTTTACTATTCCGCTCGATTCCGGCGATCCGAACGACGTTATTCTTGAAGTCGGAGAATCCTATCTCGTTTTCCTCGCCTGGGGCAATAATGATAGCCACGTCTACTCGCCCGAGGTGTATGCTTCGACGGAGATTGAGCTATAAGAATGATACCGCGTCGCTGTAGCTCAAGTCTGAATCAATCTAAGGGAGGTATGACATGAAGTTCTTAGGGATAGGCCTGGCAGTTCTGCTTGCTGCGATGGTAATAGCCGGCTGCGGCGGAGACGATGGCACGGTCGATGGGTACAACACAAAGACGGTCAACAATATTACGTTGATGTGGAAGACCAATGATGCCGCGGATAGCTTGTTGGTGAAGGTGAGCGCGACGACCGTTGGCTGGGTCGCTGTTGGATTTGATCCCACCGTTGGCATGCAGGACGCAAACATCATCATCGGTTACGTCCGCAATGATACCGCGTACGTCCGCGATGATGTGGGGACGGGTCTTCACTCCCATGCGCCAGATACATCGCTCGGCGGCACGAATGACGTAGCAGATATTGACGGAACCGAAACCGATGGTATCACGGAGATCAGTTTCACAATCCCGCTCGATTCGGGCGATTTACAGGATCGAGTTCTGGTTGCTGGCGAGTCATACATCGTCATTCTGGCTTGGGGTACAGACGATGATTTCGATGCGCTGCATACCGTGAGGGTCAGCACCGAGATCGAAATCTAGCGGTTTACTGTTGGTGAATGCTCAAATGCCCTGCGCATGCTGCGCAGGGCATTTCTTTTAAACGAATGAACCTTCATGCTTGTCCAAAGATAAGCAAGGAGGTAAAAATGAAGCATCTTGGTGTTGTGTTTTTCATACTGCCAATATTGATTTTTGGTGCAGTACATCAGGTCGATATGGTCGGTTTGACATTCGTGCCTGACACACTAAGCATCAGTGAAGGCGATAGTGTGCTTTGGGTGAACGCGAGTGCGCTTTTTCATACGACTACCAGCGGAACGGACGGCGTTCCGAATGGTTACTGGGATTCAGGATTGATGTCACCGAATGATTCGTTTGTTTTCCATTTTGATTCGGCCGGAGTCTTCCCATATTTCTGTACTCCCCACTGGACGCTGGGTATGATCGGATTGGTGACGGTAGCACCGGTTGGTATCGATGAAGTCCAAGCGGTAGAGCCAGCTGAGATAAGTTTAGCATTGGCGTATCCTAATCCATTTACGCGGACAGTAAGGCTCGACTATTCTGTCAATGTAGGAGGCCGGCTGGAGGTAACAATATATGATTCGGCGGGCGAAACGGTCAGACGGCTCGTTGATGCTGACTTGGCAGTGGGTAGGCACACTGTGTTATGGGACGGCGTAGATGATCTCGGTAGAAGGGCAGGATCCGGCGTCTATTACATCGGCGCCCATATCAATGGTACGAGTGTGCAGGAAAAGGTACTGTTGCTTAGATAGTGTACGATTTGCTCTTGCCTTTTAGCGTGTCCGGTTAGTATATGGCGTAGGAATGCAATTACTTTGTTCATAAACCCTCGCCGTCGTAATCGCCGTGCAAGTCGTTGCGACCAGCGGTCCGCACACCGAATACAAGGAAATCCTGGTTGTGCACGATGGAACTGAGGTGAGCGTACGAGAGGAGAGAAGTGGATAAGCCTTGATCCAATTGCCAGGGTGGGTGACGACGGACAATCTTGAATATATCTTGTAAGAACGATCTCGCCGGCTGACAGTTTCAGACCTGCAAAGATACTCTTACCTGGGCCTACCGAACATTATAAGTCAAGCTCGAAACATCGGTTGTCCATAACTCCTTTGCCGCGGCGATCTTAATTGTGTATCTATTGTAGTGTTGGGCATGCCTTCCAGCATAATAGTAGCCCAGGCCTCTCTGCTCACCCAGTCTATCTATGCATTCCTTGAGGAATACAACGCCGATCTTGATATTTCTTTCGATATTGTATAGATCATCTTCGTTCTTGATCGAATATCCCAGGCTTCTGCCCACGTAGATCCCTGTGACCGGCATGATCTGCATCAAACCGATCGCGCCTGCACTGCTGTGTGCCCGCGGGTTAAATTCTGATTCTACCTTTATCACCGCAAGAATCAGATCGGCCTGCAAATCGTATTGTAGACTGTTTTCATAAACGGCGGAGAGAATGCGTCGGGCGGTTATCTCGGATCCGGTGTATTCCTTGACAATGGAGACGTGGTTATCGACGAAAAGTGCCTTTGCTTCATATCTGGAAATGACTAAATTCATTGCTTCGATCTTCTCATGCAAATTGCTATGTAATTTCACCATTTGCCATGTCGACAATCCCAAAAGTACCGCCATTATGCCTATTAAAATGATGGTAAAATATCTTTTCATTCTTTTCAGATCCTCCTCTTCAATCAATTGCGAACCACTCGCACGTCAGGATTGTTTGTGGGAAAGCAAAAACCGAGAAGATATTCTCGGTTAATATCATGATGATGTTTTTTCCCTGTCTGTTTGACATAAGTCCAGTTGATTTGGTTTATTCGATCTTGAGCAGTTATTTCTCAATGGATATTCGAACGCTGTGATGTTTGCGTTGCGAGCTACTCAAGCGATCATAGATGCTTCTCGCGGCGAAGCGGTCACTCCGGAGCGACAAAAATACTTGACTTCGCAGGAATTATTGGGTATATTTTGTTTGACCGCATAGGAAGTAGTGTTCCGAGTACAAGCCAATAGACAAAAGGAGTTTTTGATGATGACGAAGAAAGAGGCAACGCGGCTTATGAAGCTAAAGGGAAGAGTACGGGGAGCTGTTTTTGAGACCGATGTGGAATACGTAAAGGCCGAGTACGGAAATGAAGCATTGGATAGAATAACTGCGGCGATACACGATCTCGGTTACGATCTGGACTACGGCAACCTGGATTCAATGGAGTGGCGTCCGCTCGGGCTTCGGGCTTTGTCCTTGAGATTGATGGAGGAAATCTTTAGTTGGACGGAGGATGATATCAGAGCCATGGGTGATGCTGCGCCAAAGTATTCGTTCATCGTTAAACTGTTCATGCAATTCTTTATTTCGCCCAAGGTCGCTTTCAGTCATGCGCCTGAGTATTGGACTAGACACTATGATGTGGGGCGTCTGGAATCGGTCAGTCTCGACGTGGAAAAGAGGTCTGCGGTTATCCATCTGGCTGATTTCAATGTCCATGGAACCTACTGCAGGTACCTCGAAGGTTTTTTTGGACGTCTGTTCAAATTCATGTTTCCCCACTCAGAGGTGAAGATTAATGAGACGCGTTGCATGTGCAAGGGCGATTCTGTTCATGAATTTCTTGTTAACTGGGAGCCCTAATTGACCATCAAGGGAAAACGCAAAGGTGCAGAAGATAAGACGTTAATCGAGTTCGAACGATACATCAAGGATATATGGGCATTCTTGCCGACGCCGATTGCCTATATCAGTCCTCTTGGTGTTATCCTCGATTCAGATAGTACGCTTGAAGAAATGTTACACTGCCCGAAGAGTGCACTTGTCGGCCTGTTGCTTGAGGATTTCTTTGCCAACAAAGAGCAATTCCGAGAAATGCAGAGGGAGACTATCGAGAAGGGTTTCGTACGAAACTATCTCTGTAATTTTGGCAATAAGCAAAATTCCATTATGCCCGTAAGTGTTGCCACACAGGTAAGGAGATCGAAAGAAGGCGAAGTCATCGGCTACTTTGCGGCTTTCGTGGATGTTTCTGAGAATAAACGTGTCGAAAAGTTACTACAAAACACGGCAAGCCATCAGAAACGGCTTCTTGAAACGGCCCGCTATTTGGTGGAGAGTCTCGACATCCAGGAGGTCCTTACGCGTATCGCAAAAAGCGCCCGTGACATCGTCGGTGCAGATGGCTGCTCGATATACCTTCTGGACGCGGACGGGAAGACGCTAAGACCAGTTGTTGCGATCGACCCGCCCTACGAAGATGAAATTCTCGCCACGCCGTTGAACATCGATACGAGCTTCACCGGTAAGGTTATTAGAGAAAAACAGGCGATGATCTTCAATGATACGGTTAACAATCCACTTGGACACCAGATTCCTGGTACACCTGAAGAGGAGAACGAACATGTCATCGCATCGCCGTTCATTGTTGATGGCGAGATCATCGGTGCGATGTGTCTTGATCGTGAAGGCCATCAGTTCCTGGATGATGACCTGGTCGTATGTGAGGTTTTTGCAACGTATGCCGCTACGGCCCTCAGGAATGCACGAACTTACCATGATCTGCAGGAGGAGGTAGCGCGTCGCGAATCCGTCCAGCGCGCACTGGAGGTCGAAAAGGGTTATCTGGAACAGCTATTTGAGAGCGCCCAGGAGGGTATTGCCTTGCTTGACATTCACGGTTCGGTGCAGCGCATCAATAGTGAGTTCAAGAAGATATTCGGATATACACGAAAAGACACCTCGGGAAGATCGATCGATGATTTAATCACGCCATCCGATCATGCGGCGGAAGCACGGTCGATCACAGAGCGTGCTGCACAGGGCCAAAGCATATCTACCGAGGCGGTCAGGCGGCGCAAAGACGGCACCCTGATCGATGTTTCAGTCCTTGCATCCCCAATCGTCGTCAACGGGAAACAGGTCGGCATATACGCCATCTATCGCGATATCACTGCCCGTAAGAAGGCCGAAAATGATTTGCGCGAGTCCGAGGAAAGATATCGCGACCTTGTGGAG
>CP070795.1:191568-205007 GCA_020343455.1 Caldifarciminota bacterium | reverse complement strand
AAGTTTACAAGTTTATGCCTGTCCCCGTGGTGCACAATTTTTGTGCATGACGCACAGGACTTGTGCGCCTATACTCCTTTTTATCCCGTAATTTCATAGCTTTCAACTGGCACGCAATATGCTATTATATGAGGTAGAGGTGATGATATGAAGATAACAAGAATTCTTCCGAATCTTTTGGTGCTCCCAAGTCTGCTGGTGCTGGCAGGATGTTGTTATGATGGTCATGATAACGAACCGCCCGCAGTGCCAAGGGGAGTGCGATCGATAACCGGCGACGAAGAAGTGCTACTCGTTTGGTATCAGAATACTGAACCCGACCTGGCCGGATACCGTGTCTACCGGAGTCTGGAGCCACTCGGATTGTACTACGAGGTCGGCGAGACCAATCTCGATTACTTTCTTGATTACGGCTTGACAAACGGTGTGACATACTACTATGCGGTGACGGCATTTGACTACAAAGGTAACGAAAGTGAGTTTTCTTATGAGATCGTGTACGATACGCCGAGGCCCGAAGGTTACGACGAGCAGATATTCGATTACACGCTGTATCCGGATTTTGCTGGTTGGAAATTCAGTGCCTACAATATCGTGGCTTATGACAATCCGACTTGTGATTTCTACTACGGCTACGACAGCTTTGAGAGAACATACTATTTCTACGTAGGAAATCCAGACGGTCTGATCCAGGATTTTGGCTACACTTCGTCGATGGATGAAATAACGTACGCGCCGCAACACGGCTGGTCGATGACCGGCAGAGTTGAGGCAATACCGGGTCATACCTACATAATGCACACATGGGACAACCATTATGCCAAGTTCCGTGTAACTGCCCTCGGTACGATCTCGGTGATCTTCGATTGGGCTTACCAGATCGATATAGGTAACCCGGAATTGATGATCGTCAGATCCTTGAATAACCAAGGAGGTTAAAATGAAACGCCTTTTATTTGCGTTGCTTATAATCGCCATCGTGCCCATTTTCGCCGACAACGTCAGTTTTGTCTACTATGGTTATAACTATGACCCTGGTTACTATGATGAATACTGGTACAGTGATTATTGGTATGATGGCTATTGGATGTACATGCCTTACGGATACTACTGTGTTCGTTTTATTTGGTGGTACCCGTGGTGGTGGGATTGGTATTGGGCACGCTGTCATTGGTGCCATCACTTTCAGTGGGATTTCTTCTATGCTGGCTTCTACGTGGTGTGGTATGATCACGGAACATGGTGGTACCGGCCTCGTTATGGTCAGTATGTGCGCTATCGTCTGCCATACTCGTATGCCGTGCTCCGCGTAAGAGCAAGAACCAACGGTATCTATCTGCCGGACAAACCGCCACGTGAGATCAACCTGCCGTACCACGAAAACCAGGTCATGAGACTGGCAAGGAAGCACGATCCGGAACTCTTCGCGAGAGTCGAACGTGAAAATCGCACTGGTAATCTGGAAAGAATGCGTACGAAATACATGAATCAGGTAAACAACGAAATCGCGGCGAAGAACCGGGAACATGGGATAGAGAGCAGGCGGATCGATATCAAAGAACTTGCCAACAGAAAGAAGTCCATCGCCTGGACGAGCAGCGAGAATCCCGTCAAAATGAAACAGAGGGCGAGCGATGTGCGGCAACCTGATGCACGTGTTGAGCGGTCGTCAGAGAAGAGGTCGTCCGAAAAGGGCTCCTCACGTATCAAGACTGAGCGCCGGAGCGAATCGAAGAAACTTCTCGATTCAAAGCGCAGCCCTGCTGAGCGTGTCGAGCGAAAGGATTCAAAGGAGAAGCGAACGCCACCGTCTCGTGTGACGGAATCCCGCGATAAGACCGACGATCAGCCCAAGGTTGCCGAACGTGGACGCGCAAGCGAAAAGAGCGAGAAACGACAGCCAACAAACAAAAAGGAGACGTCACGACCTGAAAGGCAGAGTGAAAGAAAGTCCAGCGCACCCAGGCATCCGATATATAACCGGACCAACGCTTCGGAGAGCGAGAGGTAGCCATGGTGTTCATCATGCTTCTGTCCCTCGTATCGGCAAACACGGCGGTCAACGTCTCGCTATGGACTGATCATGATGATGCCATCTACCATCCTGGTGAGCTGCTAACAATATACTTCACGGCAGATCAAGGATGCTTCCTTGCGGTATACAACGTTGATCAGGGGGGAGGAGTCACTCGGCTCTTCCCCCTTCAAGGGGATGACGGTTGGGTACGCGGCGGTCAGACCTATCAGCTGCCGCCGGAATATGCTGATTATGACTACCGGGTGAGCGGTCCCGAGGGTGTTGAGACGATCATCGCCGTCGCGTCGCGGGAGAGGTTACCCGCGCTGCAGGACAAAGGGCCTGATATCGTGACCGAAGTGATTGACGTACAGATCAAAGAATCAGAACCGGCTGAATTGATCATCGTATCCTCTCCGCGTAATTGTCGGATCTACATCACCGAAGAAGTGTCGGGAGAGAGAGAATACGTGGGTGATACGCCGCGGGCGATCGTATTGAAGCCGGGTGGGTATATCGTTGACGTGAAGAAAGCCGGCTTCCGGTCAGTGAGGCGAAGCGTCGACCTCGGTCCTGGTGAGAAGCGTAAGGTTTTTGTCAGATTGTGAGCGGGGTTGACATGCGCCTTGGTTTATCTATAATTTTGCGAGGTACAAAATGAAGAAACTTTTTTTACTGTTATTCATGGCACATATCCTGTTTGCGATTGAGCAGGTTCCGCGCCAGAAGAGTTCCGCTGACGACAAGAAAGGCACGACAAACAGTGAGGTCAGGTCGAGCAAGTCGCGAACTGGTGAACAGGTTGTCAGAAAAGAGACAAAAATAACTGCCCAATCCGGCGAAAAACAGCCTGACCGTTTTCAGGATAAGAATTCGAATGGTGTCAACGACCGACGTGAAGATGATTTTCAGTCGATAAAGACGAAAAAATCAAAATACAAGGAATTATTTGGTAAGAAAGACCGTCAGACTGAAAAGAAGCCTGAAAAGAAACGGAAAGCAAGTCCACCGAAGGAAGACAGGGAACCCGAAAAGAGGAAAGAGAAGTAGCGGGTCCTGCCAAACGCACAGTGCCAGGGTCTTAAAACAACAGTCTAAACCCCAACTTCAACAGCTGCGGCGAAAGTAGCAATAACTGCCTGACAAGCAGATGCGTATTGATGTCGGACACGGTCTTATTGCGGAAGAGCTTCGTGCCGAGCTTGCACCCTTCCTCAAAATCTCTATCAGTGAGTTTCTTGTAGATATTGCGTACGCGGTAGTGCCATTTGATCTCGTCGATGATCTCCTTTTTCATCTCATTCTGCAAGCTGTTTTTCCGTCCTTTTACGATGCTTGCCGCATTTCTGCCGGCAATGATGCCCGATTTAATCGCGTTGGCGATGCCTGCACCGCTGAGTGGATCGGTGAAACGAGCCGCATCGCCAACCAGGCAGAAATTCTTGCCTGAAAATCGCTCCGGAACACGGGCTGGAACCCCTCCGTATATGCGTTCCTCTACTCTTGCATGGCGGAATTCTCTTTCTACCCAACGATCAAGCAGATGTTTCGGTTTGTTTTTTGTCCTCGATGGCGAAAGCCCAAGCCCGACGTTCGCTGAGGAGTTTGACTTGGGGAATATCCAGGCATAGCCACCGGGTGCGATTTTGGAGTCGAGGATCAGATGGGCATACCGTGGTTCCTTATCGACGTTACCCAGTCGATATTGGGCGCACACTTCGATGTCGCCAAGGTGGAGCTTAGTATCGATGCCCATCCAGCGCCCGACCTTCGAAGTGATGCCATCGGCTCCGATTACGTACTTGAACTTGAATCGTTGTTTCATATTCGTGCTGGCTTCGAAGGTGATTATTTCATTGCCTTCAATACCGACGGCTTTTGTCGATTTTTTCACGACGGCACCACGTTGCGCAGCTAAGTCCGCCAATGCGGGATCGAATACCTTACGATTCAAGACCCAGCCAACATTCGGGTATTCGATTGTGAACTCGTTGCCTCTGGGGTCTCTTATGATCGCGCCCGAAAGAGATTGGGCGATCCATTCGGGTTCTATTTCGAGCCAGCCTTTGATCGTGCTCCGCGATAATCCCTCGGCGCAGGCCAGAGGTGTGCCGATCTGTGAATGTTCTTCGATCAGGAGAACCGAAAGCCCTTTCTCGGAAGCCGCAGCCGCTGCAGCAGATCCTGCGGGTCCGGCACCGATTACAATGACATCATACTCGGTAGGCACTGTCTAGTCTTCCAGATACTTCTTGCCTTTTAACCTGTCAGGCAGATATTCTTGTTTGACCTTTGCATCCGGGTAGTCGTGTGGGTACTTGTATCCCTTGCCGTAGCCTAGTTTTTTCATCAGCGGCGTCGGCGCGTTTCGGATGTGTAGGGGTACGGGTTCGGCCGGAGTTTCCAGCGCGTCTTTCTTTGCCGTACCATAAGCCATATAAAGGCGGTTGCTCTTAGGTGCGCGCGCCAGGTAAACCGCGCATTCAGCCAACGCCAGGTCTCCTTCAGGCCGTCCGATGAAATCGATCGCGTCCTTCGCAGCGATGGCTACGAGCAATGCCTGGGGATCGGCCATGCCGATATCTTCGACCGCAAAACGCACCATTCTCCGGGCAATATAGAGCGGGTCTTCGCCCGCTTCAAGCATTCGTGCTAGCCAGTACAGTGAAGCATCTGCATCAGAACCGCGTAGCGACTTGTGCAGGGCTGATATGAGATTGTAGTGTTCTTCGCCGGATTTATCATAGCGCAGTGCTTTTCGTTGAACGACGTGCTCGACCGTCTTCAGGTCAATCTCAGTTTTTTTTGAGGCGAGGCTTGATAGTTCAAGGGCATTGAGTGCCACACGGGCATCGCCGTCAGATATGTTTGCTATGAATTGCAGAGCATTGTCTTCTGCGCGATACTTGCCAGCAAGCCCTTTATCAGAAACCAGTGCTTTCCGGAGGATCGATTTGATGTCATCGACAGAGAGTGGATTGAGCATATAGACTTTCACTCTGGAAACGAGGCTGGAGTTAAGCTCAAATGAGGGGTTTTCAGTGGTTGCACCGATCAGTGTTATCGTACCTTTTTCTAAATAAGGTAGGAATGCATCTTGCTGTGCCCGATTGAAGCGATGTATTTCGTCAATGAAGATGATCGTTTCGCGATTGTAGAGCTGCTTGCGTTGAGCCGCTTGCTCCATGAATTTCTTGATCTCAACAATTCCACTCGTGGCAGCGGAGAAGGAAACGAAATCAGCGGAAAATCTCCTTGCCAGAAGCCGGGCGATCGTCGTCTTTCCGCTGCCCGGTGGCCCGAATAAAACCATCGAAAAGAGACGACCCTCTTCAATTTGACGTTGTACCGGCCTTCCGGCTGCGAGTAGATGCTCCTGACCGAGTACCTCATCGAAGTTCTCGGGGCGCATTCGGTCGGCGAGCGGTGTCTTATCGGTCATTTTATCGCAGACACGTAGAGATAGAAAAAGGGGACAGTGAAAACGAGGGAATCGATGCGGTCGAGAAAACCACCGTGTCCAGGAAAGGCTGCCGACGCATCTTTCAATCCAACGTCGCGCTTCATGCCAGATTCGAAGAGGTCACCGAGTGTCGCCAAGACGGAAATGAATACCGTGATCAATATGATATCGAACATGTTGAAATCCGGAAACCATAATCTAATGAGGAAGTAGGTAAAAGGGAACGTCAGAGGCAGTGCGAGCGCCGTGCCTTCCCATGTCTTTTTCGGACTGAGCCGTGGTGCAAGGTGGTGCCTTCCGATGGCGCTTCCGACGAAGAAGGCGAAACTGTCGTATATCCAGGTAAGAATGAGGGGTGTGAGGCAAACCTGAAAACTGATCTTTCTCAAGAGAATGATCGCAGCGGGGAGGATCGTGAGGTACATTATGCCAAAAAGACTTACGGCCACTTCAGCAAGGAAATGCTGCTTCTGCTGCGTTCCGGGAAAGCGGATGATGGTCATGAGGGAGACAAACAAGAAGACAGCGAATCCCGGTAAGAGGAGGTGGATATCAAAGTAGATGAGCATGGTAAATACGTATACCGGTATTAACATTACAACGGTATGAGGATATATTTCCTTGCGGTGGCAGAACTTGAGGTATTCGCTGCCGGCAAAGGTCACGAATATGAGCGTAAAGATCGGGAGTAAGATATGGTCCAACCATATGAACAGGAGGACCGCAGGGATTAGAATCGTACCCGTAAAGATGCGTTTCTTAAGATTGGATACCGCCAAAGAGGCGCTCCCTTTCTTTAAATGATTGGATCACTTCGGTAAACTCGCGGTCGCGAAAATCGGGCCAGAGGGTCTCGGTGAAGAATATTTCGGTATAGGCGATCTGCCAGAGAAGAAAATTCGACAGGCGTTCACGGTTTTTCGCGCCGGTTCGGATCAGGATGTCAGGTTCAGGAAGGTGGGGATCATAGAGGTATTGCGTGAGCTCAGTTTCTTCAAAACACGTGAGATCGAAACGCTCCCTCCTGTCACGTTCGATGACCTTCTTGACCGCGTCGACGATTTCACCCCTGCTTCCGTAGTTCAGACATAAGGTCAAAACGAGACCGGTGTTCTTGCTGGTTTGATCGAGTGAATTCTGAAGCGCGGTGCGTGCATTATCATGCAATGCCTCCAGACGTCCGATTGCGTTTATTCGAACATTGTTCTTGTGAAGCTCTGGGGTCTCTTTGACGAGCATTTCTTCGAGCATGTCCATCAATGTGCTCACCTCATCGGCCGGCCGCTGCCAATTCTCGGTGGAGAACGTATAAAGAGTCAGATATCTCAGCCCGATGCGGGTAGAAGCTTTGACGATTGCCCTGACCGATTCCACACCCTGGCGGTGACCGATGACCCTGGGAAGACCCCGTTTCCTGGCCCAACGTCCGTTTCCGTCCATGATAATGGCTACGTGTATCGGTTCCTGCATGACACCATTATACTGTCAGGAATTCGTTTGTCAACGGGGAGACCTTCAATTCGGCAAGGAATTTCGTGATTATTTGCGTATATTCTGCTGGATGGTTCATCGCAAGGAGATTCTTGACATCTGGGCGTATCTGCATATAATCAGATAATGGCGAACTACGTCGAACTCCTCGTTATTTCCAAGAAATACAATATCCTCAGAAACCTCAGATTGCCCGTCCTTGTAGTATACGTCCTTGCCGGTTTCCTTGTGGCGGCTACGATCTCTACGGTACTACTATTTGTCAATAGCACACGCCGGACGTTCGTCAGGATGCATCTGACCAAAATGGAACACGAGAACAGGACTCTGACGAGCAAACTTGATTCAATAAGCATGTATTTGAAGCGAGCCCAAGATTATTTTGACGAGCATATCGTACAGGATAACCGGGAGAGAACTTACTTGCAAATGGCGTACATACATCCTGATGTGTGGTCAATGGGTATCGGCGGTACGCGGACCGAGCCGCTTCCGATGGTTGCCAATAAGAACATCGAGCGCATAATAGATGGCATCGACGAATCGATGGATGTGCTCAAAGGAAAATGCTACCTGCGACAGATGAGCCAGCGTGAACTACAAGCGCAGATCGACGACAATGTGGACTTGTGGTCACATATACCGTCGATCCATCCGCTACCGGACTGTAGGATTTGTTCGGGCTATGGGTACCGCGTCGATCCAATTGACCGGAAGGTGCGTATGCATTGGGGTCTTGATATCGGTGCACCAAGAGGGACAAAGATCTATGCTACGGCCGACGGTGTTGTAAGCTCGGCAGGCTGGGTCGGCGGCTATGGTTTGACCGTTGTCATCGACCACGGTTTTGGGTTCAAGACGGCTTATGCACACTGCAAGTCGCTTCTCGTCAGACGGAACGAGCGGATCAAACGCGGCCAAGCGATTGCGAGAGTCGGTTCGAGTGGCCGGTCGATATCGCCCCACTTGCACTATGAAGTGCGGGTATCGGGTGTAAAGATAAATCCGTACAAATATATCAACACCTCAAGTGTAATTTTTGACTGACTTGCGTCAGATTCATTTCGCGACGATACTCCTCATAATCTGCTCACTGGGCGGTAGCGGTTCATTGACCGTGATTGCAGTAGGTGATATCATGATGGGGTCTGACTATCCTTCAATAAACCTCCCGGCAAATCTTGGACAGGATCTATTCGGCAATGTCGCCGATACACTCAGATCTGCCCATCTGACGCTCGGCAATCTTGAAGGTGTGCTCAGCGAAGGAGGCTCGTGCACAAAAAATCCCCAGAAGGGGCGAGTCTATGCGTTCAGGACTCCGCCTGCTTTCGCGCGGAACCTCGCCGATGCAGGCTTTGATTTCATGAATCTGGCAAACAACCACATGAATGATTTCGGCGCACAAGGTATTCGGTCGACGGTCCGGATACTCGGCGAACATGGCATTGAATACGGCGGCCCGGAAGGTAAGATCGGGATCTTCGAAGTGGATAGTATGAGCGTTGCCATTGCCTGCTTTGCCACTTCGCCTGGTGCCGATTTCATCTTCGATATTCCAGCGGCCCAGAGGAAGATAGGGCGCCTGGCCGAGGACCATGCAATCGTCATTGTTTCGTTTCATGGCGGTGGTGAAGGCCTTGGTTTTCTCCGTACGCGCGATACATTTGAGTACTTCTTGGGGCAACCGCGAGGGAATGTCGTTGCTTTCGCACGAGCCATGATTGACTCTGGCGCCGACTTCGTGTGGGGCCATGGGCCGCATGTGCCCCGGGCAATGGAAATATACAAGCAAAGGCTCATTGCCTACAGCCTCGGTAATTTCTGCACCTGGGGGCTGAATATACGAGATGAGCGAGGCTACGCGCCGATGTTGAGAGTGGTCATGGATTCGACCGGTGTTTTTAAGCACGGGAAGGTCATCTCTGCACAGCAGTTTCCAGGGCAGGCGCTTCTGCTTGATTCACTACACGCCGCGGCGAGGCTAATCACAAGACTCTCGGCAAGCGATTTCTCGGGATCGGCACCGGTCATTACCGAAGACGGCACAATTTCGATACGGGCCGACGAGGACGACCACCCGTAGCATATCCTTTTCTGAATATTGCATTCCTGTTGATATTGACTTGCTTTCCTTTTATTCTATAATACTTTCATGAAAAATACGGCCGTGTTGGGGATTGATAGTCTGATCGGCAAGGAACTCGTCCAGTTGTTGGAGCAGCGTGACTACCCGGTCGGCGATGTATATTTCATGGCGGCCGACCATGGCCGAACCCAGCCGATGGTTTTCAAAGGAAAAGAAGTAGAGGTGTTCAACGATTATCGAGATTTTTCGAACAAGGTAGACCTCACTCTCTGCTGTCTTGATCGGGTGGCGGCACGCGATGCTGCTCAGGCTTTCAAGGATACTTTTTTCATCGATTGTTCGAGAGCGTTCGGTTTTGTACCGGACATTGTGCATATCATTCCAGAAGTCAATGCGGATATGATCACCGCGGAGACTGATCTAATAGCCAATCCCAGTCCCCTGACTATACAATCACTCTTGGCGCTCTATCCGCTGCACAAAAGACTACGGCTCAAGCATTTGCAGGTCGTTGCATTCGTACCGGTGTCGGAATTAGGCCAGGATGCAGTTGATGAGTTATCGTATGAATACGAATTTCTGGCAGTTGGCGATAGGATCGAGAAGAAGGGGGACCGTATCTTTCCATATTGCATCGCGAACAACGTCATACCTCAGGTCGGAGATCTTATGGATGACGGTGGTAGTGAAGAGGAAGTGATGTTTGCCAAGGAAGTATCTATTATACTCAAGACTGAAAAAATCCGCATAGGTGCAACAGCAGCGTGGGTTCCAGTACAGCGCGTTGGCTGTACGGCTGTCACTGCTGCTTTTGAAAAACGATCATCTTTGGATGATGTGCGGGAGATTCTGCAGGGAGCGCCGGGGGTCATGGTCATTGAAGATAATGAGAAATATCCGATGCCTGAGAATGTCGTGGGTAAGGACGAGGTTTTTGTCGGCAGGTTGCGCAGGGATAGATCGTTCGAGAATGGTATTGCAATGTGGATCGCAACGGATAATCTCCGTAAAGGCTCGGCGCTAAATGCTGTGCAGATCGCTGAACTCACATAACATCATCGTATTCAATCAAAGGTGTGAAGTGACAATGAATTGCTGCATTAAATGCTGACCTGGGTCGGATTCGTCATTTCACTGACGGTTATTCTTCTCGTGGCGCGACGGAGTTTGCCACTGGCATTGTTCTGCGGAGCCATCATTCTTGGTCTTTTCACGTTGCCGCTTCTGACGATAGGCCGACTCGTTGCAGGTACTGTATCCGATGCATCGGTATTGCTGCTTGGTCTTGCCATGGGGTTCATCCCGATGATCGGTGGGACAATGAAAGAGAGCGGTCAGATGGACGCGCTCGTCAATAATCTGCGCATCGGGAAGAGGGGATTGATGGCGTTATCTCCAGCAATGATGGGGTTGCTTCCAATGCCGGGAGGAGCCCTCCTTTCGGCTCCTATCCTCGAGAAGGGAGGCGTGGGAGTTTCTGATGATCTCAAAGTGGCCATCAACGACTGGTTCAGGCACCTTTTCGTCTTGATCTACCCGCTCAGTTCAGCTCTCATCGCTTCGGCGAAGATCGTGGATTTGAGTGTATATAGCGCAGCGTTGTATCTTTTGCCCACCTTTTGTGTTGCTCTCTTTCTTGGTTATGTTTTTCTCGTACGTCGGGTGAACGGCAAGATTGACTATGCCGAAGCTTTTTCTCTGAAAGGTTTGCTCATGCCTCTCGGTATCGTCTTGATAGCGCCTGCGCTTGATTTCTCGCTGAAAAAACTTGTGTTCCTTCCGGTCCAGGAACTGGCGACGGTGACCGGTGTCGGTGTCGCATTTGTGTTTTCCATCCTGCTGAGCCGGAACAGGCTCGATCTTATCGCCATCGCGCGCAAGATGAAACCGTGGAATTTTACCCTCATCATAGTTGGTATGTTCATCTTTCTGAATATCTTCAGAGCATCCAATGCAGCTTCTGCCATCGCGTCCATCCCGCTTCCTCCTCTGACTTTGTGTGTCGTCGCAGGTTTCTTTTTGGGTGTAGCCACGGGCAGGGTCATCTTGCCGGCATCAATAATTCTGCCCGTGTACCTATCGTCGGCGTCGATCACGCCCGTTGTCTTCGCCTTGATCTACACAGGTATATTCTTTGGTTATGTAATATCACCGGTGCACCCTTGCGTTGGCGTTTCCGTTGAATACTTCAACGTTCCTATGAAGAATTTCCTGAAGTTACTAATGATCCCGACGTTGATAATCTTCATCCTGGTATTGATCATTTCGTCGTTCATATAATGGGTGGCGAGGTGAACCGGTCAGACGAATTCGGCGGTGGGAGGTGCACGTGGTGAGGCTTGGAGTGATCAGTGATACACACAGACATATCGTGAATCTAACTAAGGCCCTAGAGTATCTTAAGACTCAAGGCGCGAAAATGTTCATACACCTGGGAGATGATTATGCAGACATCGAAGAGACTGCCGAGCGAGATTTCCTGCGCGTTCCCGGTGTATTCAGTGAGGTCTACACTGATGCGAGGACCCCAAACCGGGTGATCAAGAATGTCGTGGGTTGGCACCTGTTACTGACCCACACCGTTGCGTCCCATCCGAATGATCTACCCGGGGATGCGAAACCAGAAGATCTGATTCGTGACAGAAAGGTGGATGTAGTTTTGTACGGCCATACTCATCTGCCTGAAATAAGGCAAGAGAAAGGGATAATATTCATCAATCCAGGACACCTTAAGAATGAGGACAAGCGCGGTTCTCCTGCGTCCTTCGCTTTTTTGGAACTGACCATGAATCGCATGCTCGCGCGCATTCACAGACTGGCTGATTACGAAGTTATTATGGAAAATGCATTCCGGCGATAGGGAGAGATTTCGCATGCTGGAACATAGACTGGAGGTTTGATGATTGTGATGTTTTTGATTCTGCTGTCGGTACAGCATGAAGGTGTGATCGGTATTATGGGTGCAATGGATGTGGAACTCCGGTTGATCGATGAGTCGATGAATGTAGAATCGATCGATACCATCGGCGGAAAGACGTATAAGAGAGGAAAGATATGCGGGATACCGTGCGTGACTGTTCGGGCCGGTATTGGCAAGGTGGCAGCAGCGCACACGGCCCAGACGCTGATTCTGAGGTATGGCGTGGACTATATGATCTTCACTGGTGTCGCCGGTGGTATAAATCCAGGACTCCGTATCGGGGACATCGTCATATCGACGGATGTCGTGCACCACGATTTTGGTCAGGTATTTCCGGATTCCTTTGTCCCTTTTGACACCGTAGGGTTTGGAGCGGACAGTATGCTCGTTGCCCTTGCCGAAGAAGCCGCAGCAGGGTTGAGATTCGCTCCTGTCCCAGAAGGAATAAGGGGTGAGGCCGGATTGCCCAGTGTTGTACTCGGCAGGATCGCGACCGGCGATCAATTCATCTCAAGTGAGGAAAAGCGAGCATGGATCGAGCGTACGTTCAATGCCGAATGCGTTGAAATGGAGGGTGCGGCCGTTGCCCAGATCTGCGAAGTGAACGGCGTCCCTTTCGTTATCATCCGTTCGCTCAGCGATCTAGCCAATGAAGATGCCGATGTCGATTTCGAGGCCTTTGTCTTCTACGCAGCAAAGAACTCAAGCATGTTAGTTAAGGGGATATTGGAGATCCTGTCGAGATGAAAGACTGAAGGCCGCCTGCGATTTGTCTCGTTCAACTGATATCCGGCAGGGTCGGTTTTATTGATTCACGGAACGACAAAGGTGAAGGGATCAGACCAATCCCCGATTTCACCTGCTCAGCCCCCCTGTAGTGCCTGTGCTCTCCAATAATATGTACCTGTTTCGATAACGGTAAAGGGTATATAGTTCGTATCTGGGTGGCAAGCGACATCGACAATGAGAGTGTGAGGTGTGCCAAATGGTCCGTCGGCGACCTGCAGGTTGTATGCGACTGCATCCGCCACGCGATGCCAACTGAACGCCGGTGGGTTCTCTATGATGGTTACACCGTCGGCTGGTGAGATCAAAACGGGGGTGCCGATTCCGTCGAGCACTTGAGAAGTGCAACTCGTTATCAGGATTGCAGCAAGGATAAATGCTGCTGTTGATGATTGCCTCATGAGTAAGTCCTTATTTGATCCGGCGTCTTATCGGTTTGACCACGGATTGCATGCCATTCTATTCGATCTTCTTGTAGAAAAAAGAGCGGGGCCGACGAGAGTTGAACTCGCGACCTCCTGCGTGACAGGCAGGCGTTCTAACCAGGCTGAACTACGACCCCAAATCTTATTGCGCATGCCCTAATGTGATACGACGGGCAGGCGTTCTAACCCCCGTTTTGGCGCTGCAAAACGGGATCCTCATCAACTTCACGAAAGCAGAGCTTTCGGAA
>CP070795.1:177489-191468 GCA_020343455.1 Caldifarciminota bacterium | reverse complement strand
ACTATAGAGGTATTCTTTTAAAAAACTACCAACACGAGCGTCGAATGCGTAGCCACTGCCGAATTTCTCCCTTAGCGTTTCGTGTATCTGCCAGGACATTACCTCGGCAATCAGGTAATTTTGGACATACACCGGATAAGAAACATAGATGATGTTGGTAAACGGGATTGGTTTTGACATCGATCCTTCGAGCGACAGATACTTCTTGTCGAGTATCTGCCAGATTTCGAGATGATCTCTTGACAGATCATTGTACAGTAGGACCTCGTACATAGCGTTGACCAGCAAATAGCGGAGGTATAATGGCATGTACTTCTTGAGCATTTCCTTCTGGGCGATGAGATCTTCATCACTCATTCCAGCACGTCTCTTCTGCCATTCGTCATTCCGAACAAACCTTGCCAGGGTCTCTGCCATGCCTTCAGAATACGCACCGCAGTCGCTTCCCAGACACCACTCATAGCCTTCCAATACAGGATACCCTATTGTAGTGAACGTATACTGCGCACCGTGTCCGACCTCATGCAGTCGGTCATACAATGAGAGATCATCCACTACGACGACTTTGAAATCTTCGGGAATACGAATGGCAAGTGACTGACCGGCAATACCACCCGGCAGATCTTGTTCCACGATCTCGACGTTCAATTCACTATATTCAAGGCCGATACCTTCGATCGTCTCCTTCATCATAGAGTCCATCTTATCCACGGAAATCGCGGTGCCTTGATTTGCCGAATAGTACAAACCAAACAATTTTCCTATGTCCCTGGCTTCGATCTCAGACTTACCTTTTTCCCTTTTGAGTTCCTCCAACAATTCTGCATAGGGCTCTGCTGTGGCTGCATCTATTGTCTGGACGAATTCATAGAACCATTCTGCCCCGATACCACTCACCTCCAGAACCAATTCGGCGAAGTTCTTGACGCCGAGACTCTTCGATCTAGCGTTACGAAGCTCCATCAGCCTCAACATAACACTGTCCATCTCATCCTGGGATGGAATTGATAGGGTATCGTCAGTCTCCGCAAGCCATGATTCTAACTTATTCCTTAAATCGAATACTTCAGGATCCATTTCGACTCTTGCTGCGGTGAGTATATTATGCCAGACTGCAATCCTCCTCCTCAGTATGGAATCCCTTATTAGCGCCGTCCTGGAATACCAAGTGTCTACCACCCGGTTGAGGGTGTCATTCATAAATAACTTTTTGAAGCGCTCGCGCGGCGTGGCCAGATCGGCTTTACCCTCCTGAGAATAGTAGTCCCAGTATGCAGAACCCATTTGCACACAAATATCTTCGTATAGATGCTCTTTTGCATCCAGAAATCGCCTGAGATATCGCTCGCTGCTCATCTCACGGACGGCATAATGAGAGCATCCGCTGAGGACGATGAAGAGGATCACCATCGAACCGCTGGATACCCGTTGTTTCATGGTATGACCATTTAGCGGGCAAAACCCGCGCTACCCAGAAAAGCCACATCGACGGGCATGTTTCGCACTGCGGTAACGACCGTCTCAGGCATCAGACCACTCCATGCGTCGTCTTCGAATTCGTACCGTAGAGCCGTAACGTCCACCGCTGGCAGAGACCCGACATACGCCGGAACATCATAACCGTATCTACTGGCAATGACCTCAACCGCCGGCATCAGGCCGTCATATGCATCTGCATTGCTGCCATACAAAGACGCCCCGACCGACACACCCAATAAGAGCAAAATAGCCATGCAAATTCTCATGCTTCCTCCTTCCTTTCTGCTGAATACTCTTTTCGTGTTAGTCATCACTATATTATACGCTGCACCGGGCCAAAAAGTTTCACGAAACTGGAGAATGTGGGTTATGGAATCTACGCGTGAAATGCCCCCAGCATGATGGAGGGCCATATGGAGTTGGAAGTGAATTGGTTAGAGGAACCGGATCCGGCTAAAGGGCGTGTTCGGGGATCTGATTTAGACTGAAAACCGGTCCATCCTTGCAGATGAATTTTTCGCCGATGTTACATCGCCCGCACTGACCGATACCGCACTGCATTTTCATCTCGAGCGTCGTGAATATTCTATTATCGGGCCACTTCAATTCTCTCAGGGCAGCCGCAGTGAATTTTATCATTACCGGCGGACCGCATACGATAGAGACCCTTCTGTCGGGCTTCACACCAAGATCCCTGACAACGGCCGGCACGACACCGACCCTGCCATTCCAGCCTTCGAACGGCACGTCTATCGTCGTATGAAGTAGAATACTCTTATCGCTCTCCCACATTTGGAGATCATCCTTGTAAAGAATATCATCCGGCGTACGTGCACCGAAAATTATCTCCAACGAACCGTAATCCTTCCGGTTCAGGAGGATGTGATCGATAACCGGGCGCAGCGGTGCGAGGCCGATACCCCCGCCGATCACCAATATGTCTTTCCCTTTCCAGTCATCAACCGGGAAGCTATTTCCATAAGGACCGCGCACCCCGATGATATCACCCGTAGCGGCGCGATGCAACATCTTCGTCAGATGGCCGATCCGTTTGACTGATATCGTGAATTCTCGACCACCCTTGGATTTCCGTGTAACGGCAAACGTGGCTTCACCATAGCCCTGTACTGAGACTTCCACGAACTGGCCGGGCAGAGCAGGCATCGGCAGGGATTCATTCATCTCCAGCACATAACTCTTAACATCCCTGGACTCATCGATTATCTTCTTGATCGTTGCCGGCTTTGGAACGAGTTCGATCGTAGTCATTTCAATCCTCCTTTGACTCCGCCCGTACTTTGGTTCTCTTCTTCTTCTTTTCCCTTATTCTCTCTGAAAGACGTGCACCGAGCTGGGGGAAACTCCTTTTCAAGGGACAGACCATGACACAACGGCCGCAGCCGGTGCAGGAGATCCGACCGTACCTGAGATGGCTGTAAGCGAACTTATCAAGGGTCCGGTTACGCACCCGGCTGGCAGGTGTCTTCCTGGTATTCTGACCTCCTGCCATCCTTGAATAGGACTGCAGCTGGCAGCTGTCCCAGACCGTCACCCGCTCACCCTTACCCTTGAATTTTTCATCGGTGACCAAAAAACACACACACGTTGGACAGGCATATGTGCATATGCCGCAAGTCAGGCATATATCCGACAGTTCGTGCCAGATGCTGTCATCATACATTTCCATGAATTCTTCGGGTGATGCGCTGGCATATTTCCCGGCCGGCCATTCTTTCGCCGTCGGGCTCTCATCGGTCTCTTTAAGGTATTTTGATTCCATTATGCGTTTCCCTTTGTCGGTCAGGCTCTTGAAGTAATACCATCCCCCTTCACTCACGAACGCAACATCCATACTGCTGGTTGAATGGGGCGTCAGCCCACGATCCGTACAGTGGCAACCGTCACCCATCTCGCTACAAAGCATCCCTACGAGAACCGTTCGCTCCCGTTCCTTCTTGTACATTACATCCTTGTGTTCGGATTGCAGAAAGACCCTGTCCATGTACTCGATGCCAGCCGCATCGCATGGATGCAGCCCCATGACGATACGCGGCCTTTGTTCGGGATCGACAGGCTGCATGGACCATTTGCTGTTCTCATCATAGGTGGCGATCGCACGCCGTTTGGGGAAGAAAAGGTTCTTCAGCGAAACGTCTATGATACTCTCCGGCAGATCCAGACCTTGAGCGCCGTCATAAATACCGAATTCCCATTTTTCATCAACGCGGCGAGGGACCCATACCTCCCATTTTTCTGCAAGCCGAGATACATATTTCTGCAGGTCAGTTTTCTTTATCCTATGCCACTTATTCATTCTTACCCTCCAGGATCCGATCCGGGTCATCCTTATTCAAAACAACGAGGGGCGGTACTTCCTCGGGAACGGTGCCGGGACGAACGCCGAACATTTCATGAACCGCTTCTTCCAATGCGTTGTTTAGAAGTCTCAGCGGAATATCCTGTGGGCATACGCGTTCACACTCTCCGCAATCAGCACAGCGTCCGGCAAGATGATATGCTCGGATCAAGTGCCACATCGTGTTGGCGGAGAGTTTTGCCGAAGGTTCGATCCATTTCGGTTCCTGCTGGTCTGCAATGCAAATTTCACAGTAGCACGAAGGACAAATCTGCCGGCATGCATAGCAGCGTTCGCATTTTGCGAAGTAGTCGGCGAAGAATTTCCAGCGTTCGACTGGCGACATCTTCTCTATTTCCTCGACCCCTGCAAATGCCGGCTCTCTTTTCTCCCCTTTCTCGCCGAATTCGTGATCGGCGATCGGTGACATATGAGTCGCACAATCATAACACTTTTCTGCTTCCTTGCCGTCGATTTCCACACCTTCACAACCAACGCCGAGCGCGATTATCTGGCTTTTGTTTATGCGGTGCTCGACCAACTGCGTAACCAGCGAGCGCCCGTCGCATCCCTTCAAGACGACACCCACTTTTCTGTAACGCGCCACCAGGGTGGGCAGATAATTCACCAAATTCTGAATACATCTTCCGTCGAAGACCATATCATCGAGTGTCTCGTCCTTCTTGAAAACAGCCGCCTTGACTTCACCGCTTGCCGGATCCTCGCGATAACCGAGCACAGCATCCACCTCGCCTTTCTCGAACAGTTCCCTGATCTTTTTTCTCAATGCCTTCATGTCGCGAGCTCCTTTCGCGCAAGTGTCTTTTCGGATCCTGAAAGCATCTTCAGTTTGTCCGTGAACTGTCCACAAACCTCGGCAAATTTCTTACCTTCTGCCGCTGAAATCCAAGTGAAATGCATACGCTCAGGATGTACCCCTACGAACTGCAGCAAACGCCGGGCAACAGCCATCCTCCGTCTCGCATGATAATTGCCAGTACCGTAGTGGCAGTCACCGGGGTGGCAGCCGCTCACCATTACACCGTCATACCCTTCAACAAAAGCCTTGAATATCATGACCGGATCGACCCTGCCCGAACATGGAACCTGTATGATCCTCACGTTCGCAGGATACGCAAATCGGCTGGTGCCTGCGAGGTCAGCCCCGGCATAGCTGCACCACTTGCACAGAATCGCCAGGATCTTTGGCTCTTTGTCTATTTGCATGATACGATCTCCTCGTAGATCTCGTCGTCGCTGAATCCAGCCAGTGTGATAGCCTTTCCTTTACATGTTGCTACACATGCACCGCATCCCTGACATTTACCGGGAATGATCTCGGCCACCTGTCGCTTGCCGAATTCCTTCTCCTCGATTGCTGCATAGTGACAGACATATGAACATGTGAGGCATCCGGTGCAAGCCGTCGGATCAACGACGGCAATTTGCGGCGATTTTATGAGCGTATCTTTGGCAAAGAGTGAAAGCACCTTGGATGCTGCCGCACTTCCCTGTTGAACACTCGCAGGAATATCCTTCGGTCCCTGGCATGCGCCGGCAAGAAAAACACCAGCGCTCGCGGTCTCCACGGGTTTCAGCTTGGGATGCGCCTCAGTATAGAAACCATCAGCATCGTAGGCTATGCCAAGCATCTGAGCCAATCCTACCGCATCTTTCTGTGGTTCGACTGCGCTGGCGAGTACGACCATGTCCGCGTCGATGTGCACGGCTCTGCCGACCAGTGTATCCTCGGTGTAAACACGATACTGGCCGTTCTGCAGACGCCGAATCTTTGCCACGCGACCTCGCAGGTATCTCACGTCTTCTTCCTCGATCGCTCTTCTTACAAATTCCTCATAAGTCTTTCCCGGCGCGCGGACATCGATGTAACTAACATATGCCTGGCCGTCGGGCACGTGGTGTTTGTACAGCATGGTGTGCTTTGCCGTATACATGCAGCATATGCCACTGCAATAGGCATGCGCCTTTGATTCATCACGGCTGCCAACGCATTGCACAAAGACGACCGTCTTTGGCACTTTCCCGTCACTCGGCCGTTTCAAATCTCCGCCAGTCGGACCCGTCGATGAAACGAGACGCTCGAACTGCAGACCTGTGATAACATCTGGAAATTTCCTGCCGCCGTACTCGGTGTATATTCCCGGATCCATCTCCCTGTAACCGGTCGCGACAACAATGGCACCGACGTTGATCGTGTCCCTCATCGGCGCATCATCAAAGACCACCGCTTCGGCGGGGCAGACCTTTGCACAGACCCCGCACTTGTCTTCGGTCAGTTTTCGGCAATAATCCGGATCGATGACCGGGACCGCAGGGACCGCCTGAGGAAATGGAATGGCAATCGCTGCACGCGTGCCCAAACCGGCATTGAATTCATCAGGCACTATCTTAACCGGACATTTTTCCTGACAGATACTGCAGCCGATACACTTCTGCGCGTCGACATACGTAGCCTTCCTTTCGACCGTCACCTCAAAGTTACCGACATAACCGTCAACCTTCTTGACCTCAGAATTGACCCGTATCTCGATATTGGGATGCTGGGCTGCCTCGACCATCTTCGGGGTCAGAATACACTGACTGCAATCGAGGGTCGGAAATGTTTCGTCGAGTTGCGCCATACGGCCGCCGATGCTCGGGCTCTTCTCAACAAGAATGACTTTGCGGTTACCGTCGGCGATGTCGAGAGCCGCCTGAATGCCGGCGATGCCGCCGCCGATCACCAGAGCAGCCTTGGTCATAGGTACGTTGATATCATCGAGCGGGTCCTGGTGCACAACACGCTTTATCTGACGCGCAACGAGGTCGATCGCCTTCTGCGTCGCCTTTTCTGGATCATCGGTTACCCAGCTACATTGCTCGCGGATGTTAGCCATCGAGACTAGATAGGGATTCAATCCCTCGGTCGCCAGAGCGGTCTGGAACGTAGGAAGATGCATGCGCGGCGAGCAAGCTGCAACTACGACTCGATTTATTTTGCTATCCCTGATTGCCTTTCTGATCAGTTCCTGGCCGGGTGACGAGCACATGAACTTGTATTCATGGGCAAACCCTACTTCGGGCATTCTTTTAAGCGTATCGACGACCCTCTTCACATCCACTTTCGACGCAATGTTCACCCCACAGTGACAGATGAATACGCCAACATTAGCCATCGACCACCTCTGCTTTTGCCTGAACCGATTCGAATTTCTTCAGGAAATTCTTGAAGCTGATCGCGTGCGCATCAAAGCCCAGTTTTACCACATCAACACCGAGCGCCAGTCCGACGAGCTGGACGAGATGAATGACCGGCACCTTGTACTCACCTGAGCCGCGATAGTTCAGTTTCTGCTGCATGCGGTCGATCTGGGCAAGACAGTACGGGCAGACGACCACAACCGCATCTGGCTCTGCGGCGTTCAAATTATCCAACTTCATCTTGGTGTGCGGCAGCGACAATGTTTCTTTGTTGATGATGATCTGTGTCAGACCAGTACCACAACAAGTCCTGTTCTCGCCATACTCGGCGATCTCGCCTCCCATGGCTTCGATCAGTTCTTCCATGATCGTCGGCATGTGCGGATCATCGAGCGCCGTTTTCTTGAAACCGTTCAGGTAGTGGCAGCCGTAGTGGGTGGCGAACCTCATCCCGCTCAGCGATCTCGTTACGTTCTTCCTGATCTTCTCTTTCAATTTATAGATTATTTCCAGGGAATGGTAAATGTCCTGGCTGCCTTTATACTCGCGTCCGATCATCGACAAGATCACATTGACTACGTTCTTCACCGGAGGGCGGTCGTTCATGAAATGCGAAAATTCGGTTAGGAAAGTGTGACACCCGTTGCACAGGGTGAGAATATCGAGCCCCATTTCTTCGGCCACCGCAATATTGCGCGCGACTGCGGGCATTGTGCTCGTCGGTTGTGCAACGTTCGTGAATGTCAAAAAACCTCCGCAGCAGGTCTGGTCATCACTCGTCACGAGCTCGATCCCCAATTTCTTGAAAAATTCTGTTGCCGAGGTGATCAACCCCGGATACTTGTTACTCCCGACGCACGGCTGGAATAGAAACATCCTGTCCGACACCTTTGTCTTCTCTAGAACTTGCTGGCGTGCCATCTGAGCATCCTCCTCACGATATCCTCTCTTTTTCCTCATCTTCGACGTCGATGAATTTCTGGTTCGGTCCTTTCCTCACTTCAACAAGATCGGCCGGGCTGCCGTAATTCCAGCTTTTTTCCTTCGCCACTTTCTTGTCGATCTCTTTGAACAAATCGGTCATGCCCGTAGCATCGGCGATGAACCTGATCTCACTCATCGCACGTTGTGATATCTTTCTCTTGGGAGGCAGACCCATCTTCCTGCGCACCGTCTCGATCCGCCCATCGGTGCCCGAATTCTTCGCAATCTCTTTCCTGACCCCGAGGTTCCTTTCGTTGACGTTGACCGAGAGTCCTGTGTCGTAATAATCCTGTGCATAAGGATCTTTGATCTCCTTGACCTCTTCCCAGCCATATCCCTGCGCAAGCGCGGCGTAACGCAGCATGGAAACCGCGAACGGGAAATTTATGTCGCGCGGGCACACGGCGTAGCACCCGCTACAGAAGAAGCACAACCACAATTCATGACTGCTGATCACCTTGTCGACATTGCCCATTCGAAGATCGCGTATGATCTCTCTCGGGTTGTATGATGACAACTTTGCTGCCGGACACTGCCCGGTACACTTACCGCACTGCAGGCATTTCTCGAGATCCTTCACCATCTGATGGGTCAGTTCGGCAAATTTCTTGTCGAAACCGGGTAGCCATTCTTTATTTGTCTCGTGCATGAAATACTCCTTTTATCCTATCGATGAAATTAGTGTAGAAACTGAAGTCCATCATCTTCGGCATGACTTTCATCATGCCGGGAATAGTAGTCGGATGGCGCACCATCATCAACATCATCATCCCCATGACATTTTTCATTACATAGAAGTTCATCTTCAGTTTGAAAGCATCCATCATTGGCACCATTCTCTTGAAGATATCTCCCCCCATTCCCGGTTCCATGTTCACGGCCTTCACCACCGAGGGCATCATTTCGATCAACAGATCATGATTGACCTCGATGTTCATCTGTTCCATCATCGGAAGCATTCTCTCCAATGCCGGAGTGACCATTTCAGGCCGCCGGGCAAGGAAGAGCAGGAGCCCGGGCATCATGTCCATCATCTTATCCTTGCTGAGTGAGAGGTCAAACATCTGCGCATAATTGGCCACAGTCGCCTCGGCTACTTCTCGTCCCTTCATACCCATCCTTTCGACTACATTATCTCCGAAAGCATTGCGAGCGTGTCACGCACGGTCTCGCGCTGCTCTGCTGACAGGCGTCCCAATATGTTATTTTCGCATTCATCCATTCGCTTCCTGATGAGTTCCTTCAGTTGAACACCCTTCTCTGTCATCGAGACCCTCAGGATCCTGCGGTCACTCGGCACCGCTTCGCCTCTGACAAATCCTTTTTTCGTCAGCCGGTCGATGACCCTGCTTCCTCTGGAAGGAGAAAGACCCATCTTCTTCGAGAAGGTGTGGCACAACATTCGTTCATCTTCTCCCATGGTCAGGAGTGCATTGTACTCTGCAGTCGTCAGGCCAAACTCATCCCTTATCTTTGCCTCGGTATGCTGGCATTTTTTCACCAGCATGATGATGAGTTCAAATAGTCTTCTTCTCATATCACTTCTCATTTCCATTTGTTGCTGCTGACAATAATTGCTATTAACAACTACATTATAATGGAGAAATTCGATTTGTCAAGGGACAAGATACATCGAGTTATGAACATTACGATGCAGTGATAATCTACCGTTATTTCGAGTCTTTTTCAATACGGTCTGATGAGGAACAGTACCGAGAAAGACCAGTACACGGTATTCTTCACCCACTGTGCGACCGCAATGTGCTCTCTTTTCAGTTTATGCCAGAAATAAGCGAGAATGACCATCGCGGCAAACAACCACAGGATGAACAAGTAGACCTCTGTATAAGACAACGTCGGTCCCCAGTAGAATACGAGACCTTTATTCAGTACCGAACCATAGATGACCGCGAGGTGCACAACATAGACGACCAGGGATTCTTTGCCAAAATACTTGCCTGCTGCAGGCATCCGCCTCCACAGATCTTCTCCCCTTTCGAGCAGCACCGCAAGCAATATTATCGCGCCCCCTTTGGTGGCGAAATCACTCAATCCGGATTCAATTCGCTGACTGGCCATGATCTGCCCAAGTATGACCAGTAGCACTCCAACAACCGCCGAATATTTGAACCAGGAGTTCTGCCGCGAAGTGAAAAGTGATCCCATTATGAAACCGAGGAAAAGAAACGATGCATAGAAAAAGAGCGGAAATCTCGAATCGACGAAGTAATACCTAATGAATGCCGGCAGGCTCCCGGCAAAGCTGCTTTGCTCTATGACGGGCGTTAAGACCGGCAGGGCAATAGTCATCGAGCCGATCGCCACCAACGTAAGAAGGTACCCCGGCTTCAGCAGGAACCAGAACTGAAGGAACAAAGCCGAAACCCCAATACACCGTAGAATATCGACCCGCAGAAGATCTTCCCAAGCAGGTGTGCCGATTGACACAATCGTCATGCGCAACGAGAAATACGGCAGATACATCAGGTGCCCAAGCAACACTATGAAAAGAAGCCGCCGGAATCGCGCGACCAGAGTCTTCGAGAAATATGAGTAGGAGTGTATTCTCGGCAACGTGGCGAGCGCAAACGCGAATCCCGCCGCAAAGAGAAATACCGGTGCCGTGTATCCCCTCACGTGCACCCAGTTGACGAAGAATGGGGTGCTGCGCAGAGTATTGTCCAGAAGGCCGTCCAGACTGTGACCGTGTATCATCTCGGCTACGGCCAGGGCGCGAAGCATATCGAGGAAGAGATAACGTTTTTTCATTTGCATATGTCCCGGTCGGCAGCATACGGGCACTGCAGTGTATGGTGGTCACCGTAACCGATCGTCTCTTCCCTGCCATGTGAGATCATAGACGTTGCTACATTATACAGAAAGTGCTGGAGGAATCAAGGACGCCAATCTTCTGGACCTCTTCGCAGAGATTGACATTTTGTACTGTTTCCGTATACTGGAGATTACATGGATATCGTCAGATTGGCTGAAAAAGACCACAAGCACTGGGAAGAGTTCGTGGCGAGTGCAGACAACGGCACTATCTTCCACAGTCTCAAATTTCTCCAATACCATCCACCGGACCGCTTCAGCGACCATCACCTGATGATCAAAGACAGGAACAACATTGCCGCGCTCTTCCCTGCAGTGATCGAAGAAGACACGATTGTATCACATAAAGGAGCATCCTACGGCGGCTTCGTGCTGCGCGAAGGTCTCGGCATTCACACGATCTACCTTGTCGTCGAGCATGTGGTACAGTATTTTAAGAGCCATGGTTTCAACAGAATTGTGCTCACCCAGCCGCCGCTAATTTACTACCGGAATCCAAACCAGTACCTCGAATTCGCCTTGATGAAAAATAACTTCGAGTACTTGAAGCGCGACGTGACCGCCGTAATCGGGCTCGATTCCGCGGAACCGCTTGCCACATTTCACAGCGATGCCCGACGCTCAACGAAGAAGGCCATACGGGAAGGAGTACGTGTCAGAATTTCGAGCGACTTTCCGAGGTTCTACGAAATCCTTAGGCATAATCTCCGAATGCGACATAATGTAATGCCCACTCATTCGCTCGACGAATTGACAAAACTGAAGAAGATTTTTCCAAAACGAATAATCTTGTTTGGTGCCTATATAAAGGAGAAGATGGTCGGCGGAATGGTCATATTCGTCACCAATTCCAGAGTCATCCTCGCCTTCTACATTAGCCACGATGATTCATACCAGAAATACCGCCCGGTTAACCTGCTCTTCTATGAAGTCATCAGGTGGGGGCGAACACAAGGGTTCAAGTACCTCGATCTTGGCACCTTCACCCTCAATATGGCTCCGAATTGGGGACTCGGGCGCTTCAAGGAAAACTTCGCGGCACGTGGCTTCCTACGCGACACATATCAACTGATCGTCTAATGCTGCGCGGTTACGAAACCCGAAGCCCGGTGTTGAGATGAAAGAAGAAATAATCCGCCTTGGCCACGGCTCGGGCGGGCTGCTGACTTCGAAGCTCATCCGCGACGTAGTACTCAGATATTTCGACAGCAAGATCCTTGGTCGTCTTGAGGACGCTGCCGAACTCCCAGCCGGGAAAAAGAATCTTGCCTTCACCACCGATTCCTATGTCGTCGACCCGATCTTCTTCCCTGGTGGCGACATCGGAAAACTTGCCGTATGCGGGACCATAAACGACCTTGCCGTGAAAGGCGCGATACCAAAGTTCCTGTCCTTCGCCTTGATAATCGAGGAAGGATTTCCAGTTGTCGATCTGGAAAGAATTTTGAGATCGGCGGCACGTACGGCACATGCTGCCCGTGTGAGTGTGGTCTGCGGAGACACGAAGGTCGTAGACAGGGGCAAGGCCGACAAGATATTCATCACCACCAGCGGTATCGGTGTGATAAAGCATAATGTGAGCACGACGAGGATCCGGCACGGTGACCGCATCATAGTCAGCGGGACGATCGGAGATCACGGCATAGCGGTGATGAACGAACGCCTCAAACTGGGACTGCAGTTCAATGTTCGGAGCGACCTTGCTGCCTTACACGGTCTTATCCGCAATATCCTCAGGACAGGATCTGCAGTACACTTCATGCGCGACCCCACACGGGGTGGAGTCGTTTCTGTCCTTAATGAAGCAATCGAAGGTATGCACAACGGGATAATGATCTCTGAAACGGCGCTCCCGATCAAAAAACAGGTCAGGGGCGCTAGCGAGATCCTCGGCCTCGACCCCCTCTATATTGCCAATGAAGGTAAGATCGTTGCTTTCGTCGATAAGAAAAAGGCCGACGAGGTTCTCCGGATCATGCGCGCCCACCCACTCGGGAGGCATGCCGCCATGATCGGTGAAGTCGTTAGAAAACCGGTCGGCGTCTGGATGAGAACGCGCATCGGTGGCACCCATCCTCTCATGAGGATGGAAGCCGAAGGACTTCCACGAATCTGTTAGACACTGAAGGCTCTGAATTCTTCAACACAGAATGCACTAAACAGAATTAGCACTGAACGTTTCTGTATCTTCTGTGTCCTTGACTTCATCAAACACGGGGCTATAATTCAATGAATTATGCCGACCTCAGATGCGTACCATAGAATGTACCTGCAACATACGCTTGCTCTCGCGACAAAGAGCAACGGGCAAACCGGCATCAACCCCCTCGTCGGTGCGCTGATAGTAAAGGAAGGACGTCCGGTGGGGCAGGGATTTCATCGGAAGATCGGAGAAGCCCACGCTGAAATCGTTGCTCTGGCCGAAGCCGGCCAACAGGCCCGCGATGCTGATCTTTACGTCAATCTGGAGCCGTGCTGTACTCACGGCCATACACCGCCGTGCGTTGATGCAATAGTCGCTGCCGGCATAAGGCGGGTCTTCGTCATTGAGAATGACCCTAATCCAGCAGTCAATGGTAAGAGCATAAAAGCACTTCGCAACCACGAAATCGATGTCAGACGGCTGCCGGTGCCGGAGACGAATACCAATCAGTGGTACCGCAAATACATTACGACGGGAATACCCTACGTGACCCTCAAGATCGCCCTGACTGAGAACATGAGAATATCCGGGTTCAGAGGCAGATACGTCACCTCAGAGCCATCGAGGCGGTATGTCCACGCGCTGCGCAGTCAGACCGGTGCCGTGTTGATCGGCATAAATACCGTGCTGACCGATGATCCTTATCTTACCGACCGGTTGGTGGGCCGCCGCAACCCCGCGAGAATCATCATCGATCCCCATCTCCGAATACCCTCTGACGCGCATGTTCTAATTCCAGACGCCCGTCGAATAATCATAACCAGTTCGAAGGGCGACCGTAAGAAGATCGGCGAATTGAATGAATTAGGCGTGGAATCTATAATGATGGAAGGAGAAGACTATCCCACAAATGATCTGCTTCGGCGAATCGGGGGACTGAAATTCGGTTCGATCCTCATTGAGGGCGGGGGACAAACCTTCAAC
>CP070795.1:163352-177389 GCA_020343455.1 Caldifarciminota bacterium | reverse complement strand
GAAATTCTTCACAATCAATGTGATTAACTTCAATATGTTGTTGTAATCTTCAAGGGAAATTACACTCGCACCCGAATGGATGTAGCGGGTTGGTACCCCCAAAGCCAAACAGGGAACGCCGTATTTGGTGAGGTGGATGGTGCCTGTATCGTAGCCACCCTTGATCGAAGCGAGATGGTACGGTATCTTGTTCGCTTCGGCCATATCACATACATAGTTGCGTAATTTCACGTGCGGGATCATGGTTGAATCATATACCAAGATGCCGGCGCCGCCTCCGAGTTTCTCGCCGGCGTCGCTTTCATTTCCGGGTGTGTCGCGGCATATACTGACATCGAGGGCGAAGCCGATGTCCGGCTCCACGGCAAAGGCCGATGTCCGAGCACCGCGCAAACCGACTTCTTCTTGGACCGAACCCACCAGATAGAGGGTGTTCGGGTGTTTAACATCCTTGAGATTGTCGAGCAGACTGACGAGCAGTGCACAACCCACGCGGTCGTCCCAGGCCTTACCCATCAGAAGGTCGCCGTTTGCCATCCGCTCGTATGTACCCGCAGGCACGACAGGGTCACCGGGCCGCACACCCAGCTTTTCTCTTGGATCGAAACCTTTTGTCACACCAACGTCAATATACATATCCTTAATCTGAGGCAACTTGTTCTTTTCCTCAGGGGTGAGCTCATGGATTGGCTTTAGACCGACAACGCCAGGCACGAGACTGCCCTTGCTCGTTCTTATCAGCACTTTCATACCCGGAACATTACCCGGCCACCACCCGCCGATCGGCAGGAACTTGATGAAACCCTCTTTCGTGATATCTTTTACCATGAACCCGATTTCGTCCATATGCGCTGAAAACATTATCTTTGGACGCTCACTCGTACCATCCTTCCGGGCGATGACACTTCCGATGCGGTCGTGGCTGACCGTCACGCGGCTCCCGAAGTGCTTCTTTAGAACATCGGCAACATCCCCCTCATATCCCGAAAGACCAAATGCTTCGCTTAATTCTTTCAGTAGATCAATACCCACCATATCGCCTCCTCAAATATCCAGATTCTCAACGTAACGTGCATTTTCCTCGATGAATTTCCGGCGCGGTTCGACTTCACCGCCCATGAGGATTGAAAACAGACGATCGGCCTCGGCCGCATCTTCCATGCTCACTTTTTTCAGTATTCTCTTCTCGGGGTCCATCGTCGTATGCCATAACTGTTCCGGATTCATTTCACCCAGACCTTTATATCGCTGGATCTCGTGTTTCCTGTTGCCCTGCTTTTTGAGGAACCGCTGCAGTTCATCATCAGAATACAAATACTTCTGGCTCTTATCGTACCGAACGCGGTAAAGAGGCGGTTGGGCAATGTATATGATCCCGCCATCGATGAGATCCTTCATGAATCTGAAGAAGAATGTAAGTAGCAATGTCCGGATATGGGCGCCGTCAACATCAGCATCGGTCATGATCACGACTTTCTTGTAGCGAACTTTGGAAATATCGAAATCATCTTCGCCAATGCCACAACCGATTGCCGATATCAGCGTTCGAATCTCATTGTTACTCAGTATCTTATTTAAACCGCTCTTCTCAACATTCAGTATCTTACCCCGCAGAGGTAAGATCGCCTGGTACCGTCGATCCCGCCCCTGCTTAGCACTTCCTCCAGCAGAATCACCTTCGACCACGAATATCTCACATTCGTCCGGATCGGTCGATGAGCAGTCGGCAAGCTTGCCGGGCAGGTTTTCACTCTCGATCAATGACTTGCGCCGCGTCAACTCTCTAGCTTTGCGCGCAGCTTCCCGGGAACGCGCTGCAGCAACAACCTTGCTCATGACTATGCCGGCCAGCCTCGGTGTTTCCTCGAGCAATGCGGACAACTTCTCGTTGACGAGCGACTCCACCGCACCTTTTGCCTCGGCATTGCCGAGCTTTGTCTTGGTCTGGCCTTCAAACTGCGGGTTCTTGATCTTGATCGAAACGACAGCAGTCAGCCCCTCACGAGTATCTTCACCGGTCAGTGATAGACTGTTTTTCAACTGATTGTGCCGCCGGGCATAATCATTCAGCGTCCTGGTCAATGCCGATTTGAAACCAATGAGGTGCGTGCCGCCTTCGTGGGTGTTAATCGTATTGGCAAAGGTAAAGATGTTCTCAAGATATGAATCGTTGTATTCAAGAGCAACCTCTATATTAATATCATCCTTTGTATCCGTGAAGTGCAGCGGCTTGTGCAACCGCGTGCGCCCCGAATCGAGATATTTGACCAGATCCATGACTCCACCGTGTGATAGATATCGCTCCTTGGTCTCCGTTTCCACATCCTCGAAGTCGATCTTCAAACCCCTGTTCAAGAATGCCAATTCCTGAAGCCTCTGGGTTACGATTGCTTTCTTGAACTCGACTTTTTTGAAGATCGCCTCATCTGGTTTGAAAACTATCTTCGTGCCAGTCTTCTTCGTCTTGCCGCCAATCTTGACCTCAGCCTTTGGCTCCCCTCGTTTGTACCGTTGACGGTAAACCTTCCCGTTACGGTAAACCTCGACCTCAAGCCACTCGCAGAGGGCGTTCACCGCCGAGACGCCAACACCGTGAAGTCCGCCGCTGATCCTGTATACCTTGTCATCGAACTTGCCTCCGGCGTGGAGCATCGTCATAACGACCTGGAGCGCCGACTTTTTCTGAACCGGGTGCATATCCGTAGGAATACCACGACCGTTATCTTCGACCTCAACGACATCACCGTCAATCTTCACCTTAACGTGATCACAGAATCCCGCCAGTGATTCATCAATGGCATTATCAACCACCTCGAAAATCAGATGATGCAGCCCGCGCAAACCGACATCGCCGATATACATAGCGGGGCGCCGGCGCACCGCTTCCAATCCCTTGAGGACTTGTATCTTCGATGCATCGTATGCTCGAGAATGCTTGTTCTTTTCGTACGCAGTGTTGCGAGAATCTTGCCGTTTACCCTTTCTTGCCATGACCTCTCCTTCTTACCGGGATGTCTGATATCCTGAATCTTATGTCCTTTATCCTTACGTCATATTTCTTGATCTTTCTCAATAATTCAGACTTCATCAAAAATAGCTGACTCTGCCAGACCGGATTATCGACGATCACATAGAGATTCTCTGAATCAACGCTGACGGCACGAGCATGGTTCGCAATACTGGAACCAACGATCGTCTCCCATTCACGAACCACCTGCCAGTTCTTCAGTGTGCCGTTGATGTTCATGACCTGAAGCACGCGAGGCATGATGCGACTGATACGTTCAGGAAATTTCAATCATTCCTCCTTCAATACGGAACGTCCGGCAGTCCTTGCCCGTCTCATCCTTCTGTTCTGGCAGCTGCGTACTGGCGTAGAAGACCTGTCCTTTCAGCAATCCCAGCAGGATCTCACGCTTCTGCCGGTCCAGTTCGGCGCTTACTTCGTCCAGTAGTAATATCGGACGGTCGCCTCGCGAGTGATACAGCATTTCCGCCTCGGCCAGTTTCAGTGAAATCGATGCCGCCCGTTCCTCACCCTCCGAGGCATAATGCTGCATCGATCGGCCGTCAATAGAAAAAAACAGATCATCGCGGTGCGGTCCGATTACGGTCTGACCCAGCGCGATCTCTCTCGGTCTGACCCGCTTGAGCATATCAATGTCCAGGCGCATATTCTCACAATCACTCTGATAATCCAGGTCAAATTTCTTGGTGCCGAAATTCTCACCGAATTCGGCAAACTTCCTCCTGAGTTCCGGCAAATTCGCCTCACGTTTCTTATATATCTCATTACCGATCTCGATGAGTCGCTCGTCAAGCACTTCGAACAACCTCTCCCTTCCATTCTCGTTGTAGGACTGCAAATACCGGTTTCTTTGACGCACGATCTTCCGGTATTCTGCAAGATCCGCGGCGTACGCAGGAGAGATCTTCGCGATCATCCAGTCGAGGAAAGCACGCCGTTTCGAAGGAGCGCCCCGCACGATCCAGATATCGTCGATCGATATGATCGTAACACCAAGCCACCCGATGAAATCGCTGATCCGGCTCACTCTGTTTCCACCCAGGATCATCTTTTTTCTCTCGCTATCGAAGTATACGGCGGCGTTCTTATCGCCTTCAGCCTGCGCCTCGACCCGAAAGAATTGCGCATCGAAACGCACGAGACTCCGGTCGTCGTTTTCCCTGAACGAAGATGCGTTGCCTGCATAGAATATCGCTTCAAGCAGGTTGGTCTTGCCGGCTCCATTGTCCCCGATAATATAGTTGAGGTCTTCAGCGAACGGAATCTCCGCATCAACCAAGTTGCGAAACCCCTGGCATTTTATCTGTTTTAGTACCATGTGTTTTGACACTTAATTATACTTAGGTGTCTCAAAAAGTCAAGGCAGATTTGACCCTTCTAGAATGGTAATCTCGGACGCAAACCAACATACACGCGGACCTCCCCGGATTTATTGACTGCAGCACCCATTGTGGGTACGACCTGGATGAAACCAAGACCCGTTTTGACCTCAAACCGCAGCTCGATACCGGTGGAGTAATATGTCGTCCCCTCGTCGGTCAAGGCGAAATCGGCGAATAAATTCCAAAAGACATCCTCAAGGTACACACTAGGATTCCAGAGACCGGCGCGCACACGCACCAAAGGCCGCCCGTACTCTGCGGTCAAGATTGCGGCGCGCTGAGTTTCGATCGGGTCGTAGCCCCGTATTGAAAATGAAAGAGTATCGGGGTCATTCCGATCGACGTAGGCATCGCAAAGGATCCTCAGCTCACCACCGGCCAAGATACGGCGTGCTGCCGATTGCAGGTATTGACCACTGCGGTTGATTTGCGAACCCCAAGCCTGCCTTTCGTAAGGGAGGGACAATCGAGCAAATATCGTGGTGTTGGGATATTCGAACACTACACTGAATCCCGGAGCGAATTCACAGCGTTCCGTTCCGTCGAATACGCGGCCCTCGACGAACATCGTCAGATCTGACAGACCGTACTCAAGGTCCAAATAAGCAGGATATGCGATACCATAATCCAGCGACTCTCGGTGGTTGTAGAAGAGCGTGATCTCAAGCGGTGACAGGAACCGTGACTGCCACAGAAGATTGATGATGACGTCGCGTTCTTCAGTATCTTTGGCCAGAAAACCGCCGTAGATATTTTCATCGGTCGCGTCGCCGCCGAGGAAAAGCAGACCGTACGCCCATTCGCTCAAGTCATTGTCTGTCGGCAAGACAAAGGGTAGACGGAATGAAGGTGCAATGGTCCTCAGGACATCCCCGTACCCGCCTTCCCGGATTTTCAAATCCATTTCACTGAAATCCGGTTTCATAGAACGCTCGGCCGCGATTGGTGAATATTCGGCCGGAGCAAAACCCGTCATATAAAGGTCAAAACCATCTCTTGAAATACCTGCGAAATAGAGGTTCGTACCGATGAGCGTGCCGCGGTCAGCATAGCCGCACTCGGTCAGGCGGAAGAAGTTCCCCGTCGCCAGATCGCACATGTATACTCCATAGAACCCTTCGTAATTTGCGGTGAATAGCAGCGTATCCCCTTTCAAGTTGACGCTGCCTTCGATCCACGGCGTGGACACGATCGTTTTGAATTTTGCGGCCCCGAGGTCAAGCGAATATACATCCCAGTTCTCATAGTCATGGCGCGCCACAGCCACGATCCTACCATTGGCTGCATCCATTTCTCCGACGAGCATGTCGGTCTCGAACAACAGCGTGTTTTCTCCTCGTTCATAGACCCGTATCTCCGAGCCAAAAGCGTGCAGACGGTCCCGGCTGTAGACGATCCTCCCGTCGGAAAGAACGCAGAAAGCGCGAATACCGTCCGTGAGCAGTATGCGATCTTCTCCGGTGGTTAGATCGCGTACGTGCAGATTCGCAACTACGCCGTACCCGAGGTAGTATACATTTGCGTACCCGCTCGCGACCTGCGGCGTAGTGTAATACAGTCTGCCGTCGTGCATCCTCAGCGGATTGGTGATGGAATTTCTCAACACAGCAATTGTCCTTTCGGTCCCATTGCCACAATTAAATTCAACGAGATGCGTCACGCTTCTGTAATTAAAAGCATTGACTTTCACCGGCTCAGAACGGACATAATAGAGCACATCATCACCCGCCTCGATCGAGTATACATACCAACCATGAGCGGTCGACCGGACACCGGCAACCTCCCAGTCCCGGAACCGGTCCTGCTCATACCGGCACCATTGGTCAAAGAGGCTTGGCCATGATTTGCCAAAGGTGTGTCGTGCAGCTTTATCCAGACCCGCATAAGGAAATATACCCGACAACGGTGCCCAGAATTGCTGCCCGTATATGGAGAAGAAGTCTGAAATCTTCTCTGCACCGTATTCGTGCACGAGAAAATTGAAGAACTCGCCGCCGTACAGGTAGTATGCGCCGGCCGGAAAATCAAGCGGCGCATTCGTTGCCTCGACGATCGACGGCATATCCCTTGCTTGAACGCGCGAACCAACGCAGGCATCGAAAAAGCCATCGTTCAACCGGCCTTCATACGGCGAATTTCGGGATTCCGCCAGCACAGTAACGCCTTCGGTTATCCAACCCGGAGAATAGATGTTCGGCGAGAAGAGCGGACCGAAGATGCGGGTAAGGAATGCGGGAACGCCCCCAACCCTTCTCAAATGAAGGATATGGGCATATTCGTGCACGGTAAGGGTTCTGTACCAGCTCTCGATCCCCTGGAGCCGATAGGCAAATCCAGGCGGGTATGTAAAGATATGGACATTGCCAAAGAACGGATTGGCGAAGCCATTACTTATTGCTCCCACATCTTCGATCACGACCGGCAAGTTTCGGCCGTATTCGCCGATCAGATCTTCTGTGTTATCCTTGTAGTATTGAAGGTTCTCGAGTGTATGCAGTGCTTCGCGGTAATAGGCATCCCTGTATATAACGGTGAAATCATCTGACTTCAATGTTTTCCAATTCAACCAGCTGAAAAGAAAGAGTAAAGCGATCGCAGACATACCGTATTATAAACACGGTTGGAGCAATATCAAGCTGGTTGTAGTATCAAAGCCAGAACTTCATGAACAGCATTTCAGCAGGAATTTCTCCCGACGGCGGTCAACTACTGCGATATTGGTGCGTCGGTATGCCCATCAGATCCCGGTACTTGGATACCGTACGTCTCGATATCATCACTCCTTGTCTGCCGAGTTTCTGTGCGATCTGTGTATCGGACAACGGTGATGTTTTGTCTTCGTTCTCGACGATCTCCTGTATCTTCTGAAATACGATCCGCTTGTCTGTATCACCGAGCGGCGCGTTGAAGAAAAATTTCAACTTGTGAATTCCCTGCGGTGATTCAATATACTTGTTTGCCAGCGCCCGTGATATCGTTGACGGATTCACACTCAACTGTCTGGCAAATTCTGTCATCGTTATCGGTTTGAGATAACTGTATCCTTTCTCAAAAAATTCACGCTGGTATTCGAGAATGTTGTCGAGTATGCGGAGCATCGTTTTTCTCCGCTGTTCAATGGCGACGATCAGATGTTGCGCTGATCGCGCTCTCTGCCGTATGAAATCGAGCTGCTCGCGCGGCACGCCTTTGGGATTTTTAAGCACCTCGATATATTGACGGCGCAATCTGACACGCGGCACGGTGTCATCGTTGAGAACTGCTACCAAGCGATTATCGCGCCAGCGTATCATAAAATCGGGCGAGATATACCCCGATGCTACATTTGAGTAACGCCAACCGGGTTTGGGGTCCAATTTCAAAACGATGTCACGTGCTTGTAGGAACCGCTCTTCATTTATGTTCAGCGCCTTGACTATTTCGTGGTGGCGATTACTCTTTATGTCCTTCAAATGATCACGGACAAGAATGCACTCGACTGAATCAGCGGCGCAACCAAGTACATCGAGTTGTACGAGCAGGGGATCCTTCTTGTCACGCCATGCACATCCAACCGGATCGAAACGCTGTATCCTCTTTATGATCCGCTGCACATCTTCAATCTCATATCCCTCACCAGCCAGTTCTTCGGGTGATGCTGAAAGATAACCATCCTCTTCGATATTCGAAATCACCAGGCGCGCGATCTCCAGATCTTGATCCTGGAAGGCGGCAAATGCCTGTCTTAAGAGATAATCGGTCAGTTTCTCCCCTTCCGCAGGTACGTTATCAAGCGGATCGAATTCTTCAATGCTACTTTCATAGACAGCACTCGGCGCATCGCCGAATAATTCGGCAAAGTTCAAATCCTCGACCTCCTTTGGGTTTTGAACGGGGTTTTCTTCCTCCGCGATCTCGCCGTCCTCGCCTTCAGAAACCGAATCAGAGGAAATCTCCTCCAGCAATGGGTTTGCCTCGAGTTCATGACGCACGTAGGTTTCGATTTCCAAACTGGGTAGTTCGATCAGTTTGAGGTAAAACTTCAGCGTAGGCAATATGTAATGTTTCAGCTCAGGGCGAAATTGTAACTCACCTCTTCGATTCATCCTAATTTCCTCTTCGAATGCTCGGCGTCACATCTTCATTATAATAGCAAAAGGTCGATTGTCAAGGGAAGGAGGACAATAGGCAAACTTCAAGAACCAAATCTCAATCGTCAAATGACAAATAAACTCCAATTTCCAGAAATCAGATCCCAAACAAAAGCCGCAGACCCCGATTGGAGATTTAAGTTTGTGATTTGGGATTCTTCTGGAACTCGTAATTTGAGATTTGTTATTTCAGCAATGCGCCATTTCTCACACGCCAGAACTCAGCGTATTGCGTAAGGCGTGTTGCGTTTCGTGTTTCTTAAGGTACGACCGACACTAACCTGCGCCCGCCTCTTGTGTATTCGAACTTCACCCTACCGGCGCAGAGCGCGAACAGCGTATAATCACTGGCAACACCTACGTTGGCACCAGCGTGAACCGAAGTACCTCGCTGCCTCACCAACATCGTGCCGGCTTTGACTGCTTGACCGTCAAATCGTTTAACACCGAGACGCTTACCAGCGGTATCCCGGCCGTTTCTCGAAGCACCAACTCCCTTCTTATGAGCCATTATGTTCTCCTTCGAATATACTACTTGATAATATCTGTTATCTCGATCTCGCAGAAATTCTGATGGTGACCCCGCTTACGCCGGTATTTTTCTTTCTTGATGAATTTGAACACTACAACTTTGGGCAGCCGACCGCATCCCTTGACGACGCCTTTCACCTTTGCACCCTTCACGAAAGGCCGTCCGACCACGGTATCGCCGTTGCCTTTGATCATCATGACCTTGTCAAATTCAACTTCTGTCCCTTTCTCACCAAGCATAGCCGGGATCTTTATTTTCTCGCCTTTCGTAACGACATATTGGAACCCGCTCGTCTGAATCACGGCAAACATCACTCGCCTCCCGGTACTTCGTCAGGGAACAGCGTGCCCTCTTCGGTACCCAAGGGCTGTTCGCCGGGGATCCCCGTTCCCGGCTGCAGCGGCATTTCCTGCATACCTTTCTCCACCGCAGTCGTCGGCCTTGGCCGGCGCGATAGGAGAACCAGGGTCAAGGAGGTCACAAAAAAGCCGATCGCCAAGCCGGTCGTCAGACGGACGAAAAACGGCGTCGCTCCTTTGCCGCCGAACATCGCGTCTGTACCGCCCCCTCCACCAAATACACTCGAAATTCCTGCACCTTTAGTCTGTTGCATCAGCACTACAATAATCAGTAGAATGCAGATCAACACGTGGAAAAACATCATCACACTGTACATGAGGCCTCCTCAATGTGAATAATCAGTCTATTTCTCATCATGTCATTATATCTATTTTAACGCATATGTCAAGGAATCGTGGGTTCCAGGATGATCCAAAGGGTACTGGCTGAGGAAACTGCAGCGGCAACAAATGAGGTGTCAGCAGGAGTGCGACAACGCGACTATCCTTCAAATCTTATGATTCGGGCAAAACTCTCCGCCTTCAAGCTTGCACCACCGACGAGCACCCCCTCTATTTCCTTCTGCTTCATCAGAACATCGATGTTATCCGGTTTCACACTTCCACCATACAAAATCGTACTCGGCTTCTTGAGCATACTGCGGATGAATTCGTGGACTTCTACGGCCTGTTCCGGCGTAGCGGTCTTACCCGTACCAATCGCCCACACCGGTTCGTAGGCAAAAATCATCTTGTGGACTTCACGTTCGATGCCTTTTAGTCCTTCTTTGATCTGTCTCTCGATGACACGTCGGGTTTCACCCGATGCTCTTTCTCCGTCGGTTTCACCGACACAGAAGATAGGTATCAAACCGATTTCAAGAGCGGTCCGGATCTTCTTGTTAATGACATCATCGCACTCACCCATGATATGTCGGCGTTCCGAATGGCCAACTATCACGTATTCGCAACCCACGGCCTTCAGAAACAGACCAGAGATCTCACCGGTGAATGCACCCTGACGATCCCAGTGCATATTCTGTCCACCCAACTTGAACCTCGTGTTTCGTATCAGCTCACCGACGCAAGGGAGGGAAGTGAATGGCGGTATCAGGATAACGATCCGTCCCTTCACATCACCGGCCGCCTGCAGCAATTCCTGAACAAGCTTCCTCGATTCCGAAGGATCACTGTGCATTTTCCAGTTTCCGGCAATAATCGGTTCCATCATTTCTCCTTCAATGCTTTTATTCCGGGCAACTCTTTACCTTCCAGATATTCCAGTGAAGCACCACCTCCGGTCGAAGCATGGCTGACCGAACCAGTGAGGTCGAATTTCTTCAGTGCCGAAATCGTGTCGCCTCCGCCCACGATCGAAACGGCTCCGGCCTTTGTCGCGGCCGCAACGGCCTTTGCGACGAATTCCGTCCCTTTGGCGAATGCCGCGATCTCGAAGATCCCCATGGGACCATTCCAGACAATGGTCTTTGCTTCCTTCAGAAAATCCACGATATTCGCGATGGACTTTGCCCCGATATCGACGCCCGCCACGTCGTCAGGAATTGCGTCTGCAGCTACGGTATGCGTGGGACCAGCGGTTTCCGCGTCCGCAGCGACAAGAACATCAACCGGCAGGTACAGCTTCGGATCACCTAATGCAACTTTAGCTTCATTCAGGAAATCATTCTCACACAGCGATTTGCCAATGGCAAACCCCTTCGCCTTATAGAACGTAAAACACATACCGCCGCCGATAATGAGCTGATCAACCGTTTCGAGGAGATTCTTTATGACACCGATTTTCGTAGAGACCTTTGCGCCGCCGATAATGGCAACGAGGGGGCGTCTGGGGTCTTTCAATGCACGGTCAAGGTATCGGAGTTCTTTTTCCATCAAGAAACCTGCTGCCGGATCGGTGAAGTTCCGTGTGATTGCTTCCACTGAGGCATGTGCCCTGTGAGCAGCGCCAAAGGCATCATTTACGTACAGATCAGCAAGTGAGGCCAATTCACGCGCGAAATTCTCGTCATTCTTCGTTTCTTCCATGTGAAATCTGAGATTCTCCAATAACAGGACATCGCCCGGACGCAGCTCCGCCGCGAGTTTCTTCACCTCATCACCTACGCAATCGCGGGCAAAGCGAACTTCACGGTCAAGGAGCATCTCGAGCCGGTGGGCTACGGGTTCGAGGCTCAACTTGGCATCAACCTTACCCTTGGGCCGCCCCAGATGGCTGGCGACTATCGGGATACCACCTTTTTCGATTATGTACTCGATCGTCGGTACTGCCGCCCTCACTCTTGTATCGTCGCCGATATTTAAATTCTCGTCCAACGGCACGTTGAAATCAACGCGGAGGAACACTCTCTTGCCCGCAAGGTCGAGGTCTTTAACCGAAAGTTTTGCCATCACTCTCTCCCGATAACATACTCAAACAGGTCAACGGTTCGCACCGCATAACCATATTCATTGTCATACCAGCCGAGTACTTTTACGATGTTGCCGATGACCTTGGTCAATTCAGCATCGAATATCGCCGAATATGGATTACCAATGAAATCGGACGACACGAGTGGTTCTTCACAATACGAGAGGATCCCCTTCAGTTCACCCGCCGCTGCATTCTTGAAGGCTCCATTGACTTCGTCTCTTGTCGTCTCGCGTTCGAGCTCGGCAACAAAATCGACGACCGAGACATCCGGCGTTGGCACGCGGATCGCAATAGCATCGAGTTTGCCCTTCAGGTCCGGAAATATCTCGACGATCGCTTTGGCCGCGCCGGTGGATGTCGGTATCATCGATACTGCCGCTGCGCGCGCACGCCGAAGGTCTTTATGGGGCAGGTCTAGTATACTCTGGTCATTGGTGTAGGCATGGGTTGTCGTCATCAACCCTTTGCGAATCTTAAAATTCTCATGCAGAACTTTCACTATAGGAGCAAAGCAGTTAGTCGTACAAGACGCATTGGAGAAGATTGCATGTTTCTTCGGATCATATGACTTGTGGTTGACGCCCATCACGAAACCCGGGATCTTCGGTTCACCCTTGCCCGGTGCCGACAGAATGACGCGCTTGGCACCGCCTTTGATATGCAGTTCGGCTTTGCCGTATTCACGAAACTTACCGGTCGATTCCAGCACATAGTCAACACCCAGGTCCTTCCAGGGTAACTTCGCCGGATCTTTTTCCGCAAAAATCTTGTATTCCTTGCCATCGACGATTATCGAACTATCCTTTGCTTTCACATCGGCGTTGAATGTACGGTGTACCGAATCGTATTTCAGTAGATACGCAAGTGTTTTAGCATCCGTAATGTCGTTTATTGCTACAATATCGAACTTTTCACTCTTGTACCCGATTCTGAAGAATAACCGGCCAATTCTACCAAAGCCGTTGATTCCAACCTTCGCTTTCATAGTCGCCTCCTGCCGAAATTATATCTAAGAAATCACCGAAGTCAATGAGAACCCCGAGAATGATACACACCTTGGACAGACAGGCTGCCGTGTGGTGGTATCGAAAGGCAAATGTTATTGGACAAACACGAAGCACCAAGCAAAGATCGTCTGTCGTTAAACGGTAACGATGCCCGTTTGCTCATGGGCAAATCCCCAATCCTAAGCACCAAATACCAATTCCGCATGGGAGACAAGTCCAAAATACAAACGACCGAAACCGTGCGTCGCATCACAGAGATGAAATTTGGGTGAAGCCGTCTCATGCTGAGCCACGACGCAAAAATGAGCCGCCCGGCATCACCCGTAAGGGTGGCGATCTTTGGGCGGCGACGTTCGCCGGATACGAGATGCAACTCACGCCTCCCCCGCGATATGCCAACCGCAGTTCTCGGGTGAATCATGAGCGGCAAACCCGAATTCCATCACCCATTCTAAACTACCCTGGTAACGATGTCCTGGCGCATAGACTTACATTCGTTGACAGACGATAGAGATTCTGTATAATGAAAAAATGGCCGATATCACGAAAGGTGTGAGGGCATTTACCGTCGGCACCGCAATCAGTCGCGTCTTTGGGCTGGTTCGTGAATCAGTTTTTGCCTACCTGTACGGTGCCGGCCGTTCCACAGATGCTTTCGTAGCAGCATTCCGCATACCCAATCTGCTTAGAGATCTTTTCGCCGAAACCGCGCTCTCTGCGGCCTTTGTCCCTGTCCTAACGGCCGAGCGGCAGAAGAGCAAAGAGCAACAGAATCTTCTGGCCAGTAATGTATTCAATATCCTGATCATTACGGTCGGCGTCATCGTCGTCCTGGGAATCGTGCTTGCTCCGTACTTTGTCAAGATCCTCGCTTTCGGCTTCGGCAACATTCCTAATAAACAGGCCCTCACCGCCAGCCTCACCATGGTCATGTTCCCCTTCTTGCTTTTTGTCGCGCTCGCTGCATGGGCAATGGGGTATCTCAATACGGAGCGCGAATTCTTCGTCCCTTCGGCTGCGCCGGCGTTCTTCAACATCGTTTCGTTTACCGTTCCGCTCTTATCGTTCGCTTACTTTGTCCGCACCGGCACCGACCCTATCTATGCTATGGCTTACGGCGTTCTGATCGGCGGCTTGACGCAGTTCATCATACAGGTGCCGTTCCTATTCACTAAGGGTTTTCACTACC
>CP070795.1:148997-163252 GCA_020343455.1 Caldifarciminota bacterium | reverse complement strand
TCCTCTTCATCGATGAACTGCACACGATCGTCGGCGCTGGCGCTGCCGAGGGCGCGATCGACGCTTCGAATATGTTAAAACCTGCACTCGCACGCGGTGAATTGCAGTGTATCGGAGCCACTACACTGAATGAGTATCGGAAGAATGTCGAGAAAGATGCGGCGCTCGAGAGGAGATTTGCTCCCGTTTATGTCGGTGAACCGTCGGTTGAGGATTCTATCAGGATACTCGAAGGACTGAAGACAAGATATGAATCTCATCACGGCGTCGTCATTGACGGGGGCGCGATTGAAGCCGCGGTCAAACTCTCAGATCGCTATATTACCGAACGATACCTTCCTGACAAAGCGATTGATCTGATGGACGAGGCATGTGCACGCGCCCGCATTGAGGTGTATTCCATGCCGGATGAATTGAAGGAAATGGAAAAGAAACTGGAACAACTGACTGCCGAGGGTAAGGAAGCGGTCGATATGCGCAGGTACGAGAGGGCTGCCGAATTGAGGGACGAGTCTGAGAGTCTGCAAAAGGACTACAAGGTAAAACGTGCTGCCTGGATGAAACAGCGCGGCATAGATGATAAGGTCACTGCCGATGACATTGCCCATATCGTGTCGACCTGGACCGGTATCCCGGTATCGCGCATGATGGAATCGGAGATGGAGAAGCTCCTGAGAATGGAAGAGCGTATTCATATGCGTCTCGTCAACCAGCAAGATGCGGTCATTGCGGTCAGTGATGCAATACGCCGATCGCGCGCCGGCCTGAAAGATCCCAGCCGGCCGATCGGTTCTTTCATCTTTCTGGGCCCGACCGGCGTTGGCAAGACTGAGTTGAGCAAATCACTGGCCGAATTCCTGTTCGATACTGAAGAAGCAATGGTTCGCATCGATATGACCGAATATCAGGAGAAACATACGGTCTCAAGGTTGATCGGTGCACCACCAGGTTATGTTGGGTATGAAGAGGGCGGACAGCTGACCGAAGCGGTTCGGCGACGACCCTACCGGGTTCTGCTGTTCGACGAGTTTGAAAAAGCCCATCCTGATGTTTTTAATATTCTTCTCCAGATGCTCGATGACGGCAGGTTGACCGATGGGCAGGGCCGGACCGTCGATTTCAAGAATACGATCATCATCATGACATCGAATCTCGGCAGTGAGGTCATAACTGAAAGCCTGCAGAACGGCAGGTTCGACTACGAAAAATCCAAAGAGGATGTATATTCGATACTCCAGCGGAGCGTGAAGCCCGAGTTTCTCAATCGAATAGATGAAGTGATTGTTTTTAAACCCCTGGGATTCGATGAAATTAAAGGCATTGTTGATAGAGAGTTAAAGAAAGTTATTAAGAATGTTGCAGAGTTCAAATACAGGATAGAATTCACGGACAAGGTCAAGGATCATCTCGCATACGAAGGTTTTGACCCTGTCTATGGCGCCCGTCCATTACGTCGAGCAATACAGCGTCTGGTCGAGAACCCTCTGTCCAAAGCCATATTATCCGGTAAGTTCGCGAAGGGCAGTAAGATAGCCGTTGACCTGGAAAAAGGTACCGTTGTATTCAATTGACATGGTTGTGCCCTCGCTGACCTTCTAGCCCCTCCATTTACGGAGGGGAAGAATGGAGGGGCATTCTTTGCGTATAGAATGTGATTGACTTGCATTCCTGATCCGCTATAATCCCGCAAACGAAAAAGGGAGGACCTCATGAAGTATATCATTCTCTTGTTTCTATGCATTAGTGCGGCTTCTGGACAGACCGTTATCCACGCGATCACTGCGCCGGTGAACGCTTGCGGGCTTGCCTGGGACGGCAGTTATCTATGGTGCGGTGCATATGGTGTTAACGGTGATACGATCTACAAAGTTGACCCGAGTGATGGAACGATTCTCAAGAGGTTACGGTGGAACGTTGATGCTGACTGCTACGGACTTGCTATTGACGGAGGAGATCTCTGGATCAACGACCACCTGACCGGTACGGATTCAATATACAGGATCGATACCATAACCGGTGCGCGGCTCCAAGCGTTTGCAGCACACAAGGAATTTATTGCTGGTCTTGCTAACGACGGCACCGATTTGTGGGATTGTGTATACTACAATCCGAACGGACGTGCATACAAGATCGAAAAGACGAATGGTACGGTCATAGACAGCTTTGACATAACCGAATTGCCCCAACCCTGGGGAGCGACCTGGGACGGCACTCACCTCTGGGTCTGTAACGATTCATTCACAAGCGGCGCCGGATACAATCGAATCTACAAGGCAGACGTCGTATTGAAACAGATCGTCGATTCTCTCGATTCGCCAGGCAGGCGTCCACATGGCCTTGCATGGGACGGCAGTTACCTTTGGGTGATCGCACTGGGGACTTCGCCGACCGGCTATGTAGCGTACCAGATCGACCTTGCCGGCGGCGGTACGCCCGACATTCACGTGACACCGACCAACTACAACTACGGTGTCGTTCCGTTCGATACATCTGTTTCATTCTGGCTCAACATAGCTAATGTGGGCGATGCTACTCTGACCATAGACACGATCTACACTCTTGATCCGCTTTTCTATACTACACCCCTTTCCTTTCCATTCAATATTGCGGACGGCGCTGACACGAGTATCAGGGTATTTTTTGAACCCGATACTTTTGCACTCTATTCATCGAGTTTGTCCATCGTGAGCAATGATCCGGTAAATGAAACGACCTATGTTTCATTGAGCGGACGTGGTGTATATCCCGATCCATTCCTGTTCCCGCATGCGGCGAGTAATAATTTCGGGAGCGTGCGCGTCGACTGCGTGAAGGATTGGAACCTCCAGATAGTGAATCGTGGTTATCCGGCGCTGGTGATCGACAGTGTTGCTTTCGATGATCCGCAGTTCTTCCTCGGTAAGTCGAACTTGCCTCTATCTGTGCCGTGCCTCGATACGGTCTTCATCCAGATGATCACGAGGCCTGATGATTTCGGTGTAATAGGCGGTAACGCGCATATCTTCTCGAGTGATCCCACCAGCCCGGCTGTGATATCGCTAAGTGCGACCGGCGATACCGTTCTTCCGCTGCCAGGAGCGGTACTCTGGTCATACGATTTCCCGGATAATGTCGTGTGCGTCGCCGGCATAGCCGACATCAATATGGACGGCATCAACGATGTCGCGTGCGAGGCCTATGATGCCGGCGCGCCTGTGGAGCATCTAAACACATACTGGGGCAACAGTTCAGGCCACGGTGTGATCCAGTGGTTTTTCGGCGACGACACGACGAGAGGCGGCTGGGGCGACGATTGCCTTGTCATGGGCGATGATTACAGCGGTGATGGAGTGCCCGACATAATCCTCGGCACGGCCTGGGGTGACCGGTCCGTATATGCGGTCAATGCAGTGACCGGAACGATCATCTGGTACTATGACAGCTACTGGTATGATGGTGATGGTGGATGGGTCTATTCGGTGAAGCCGATGCCTGACCTGAACGGAGACAATGTTGGTGAGGTCCTTGCCGGCATCGGAGGAAACTCAACGGTAGCTGGTGGCCCGCGTAGCATGTACTGCTTCTCCGGTGCAACTGGCCAGATCATCTGGCAGCTGCGAATCGGGGACGCGGTCGGCTCGGTCAACTGGATACCCGACGTGAACAACGACAACATACCCGATGCGATTTGCGGCGCCTGGGGCAATGGATATGACGAGCACGTCTATTGCGTGAGCGGCGCATCGAGCGGCATGGTCTATTCACCTCTGTGGAGCTATGATTGCGGCGGAGACATTCAATCGGTCATTGCCATACCCGATCAGAACGGAGACGGCAAGTATGATGTCATTGCCGGAACGTGGAGTGATTCGGTGTTCTGTTTGAGCGGCGCAAATGGTTCCCGCATATGGGCGACATATGTTTATGGCCTTGTTACCAAGGTTGCAGAAATTCCTGACCTAATTGGGAGTGGCATACCCGGGATCGGCGTTGCGCACATTGGTTCATCGTTTCAGGTACTCAACGCATCCAACGGCGCAGTACACTGGTCCTATCCCATGGGCAGCAATGTCTGGACAGTCGATGCGATCGAGGATCTCGATGGCGATGGCAAGTGCGACGTCGTGACCGGCAATCAGAGTCCCGGAGTGGTCTATCTTTTTAATGGCGATGATGGAAGTGTTATCTGGTCACACAACGAGGGAAGACTGATATATTCGGTACGGGCCGTTGACGACATTAGTTTTGACGGGCATCAGGATGTGCTCGTCGGAACGCAGGGATTCGTTATCGGCCGTTTCTTCGCCCTGTGCGGAGGGGTGCCGGGCACGGGCATTGCAGGACATGAGGATAACGAACCAGTGGCCCTTGCAGTATTCCCCAAGATAGGCCGGATGAGCTTTAACATTGTCTTTGGCAATGCAAAACTCGATGAGATCTGCATATACGATGCTGCAGGAAGACGGGTCAAGAGCTTCAGAGATATTGCCGCTGGCATTGACCGTGTGGTCTGGCATGCGAACGACGATAATGGCAGAACGGTCGCTCAGGGCATCTACTTCATCCGTATGACCGCCCAAGGGAGTTCGCAGACCGAGAAGATCGTAGTCGTTAGATAGAGGACGATCGCTGTTCAGGAGATCGCTCGTTTCGATATGTAGGCGCGTTCAGGTCGTCAGCCGTTGATCTTCGTTGATCTTCATGGTTAAGCTTGATTTCTTCCTCCTGACAATATATACTCATCCATGCCCGAGTTGCCCGAACTCGAGGTTCTTAGACGAGAACTGGTGTCGAGTGTAAAAGGAAGAAGGATACAGCGCCTTAGGATCTTAAAGCCATATGTGCTCAGGAACATTTTCGGCGGCGACCTCAGGAATGAAATCATCGAAAACATCACGAGAAGAGGTAAGTATCTCGTGATCGATACTGACTTACACACTATTTCTGTTCACCTCATGCTGCGCGGGTCGCTGGAGTATATCGCTTCTGCGGAGAAAATTGCGAAATCTGCGGCGGCAGTATTGGAGTTTGCCGATGGTACTCGCCTGCAATTCAAAGAGACGGGACATAAGAAGAGGATGGCGGTCTACATTCTACCTGGGGGCGAGTATCCGGATGGCATTGCGAGATCGGGTATTGAACCGGGGGCGCGAGAATTCACGGTAGAAAGATTGGCGGGTTTACTGGCTGGCGATTCAATGCAGCTCAAGTCATTCCTGTGCGACCAGCGAAAGATCGCAGGTATTGGCAATGCGTATGCCGACGAGATATTGTGGAATGCCGGGCTGTCGCCTTTTAAAATTACTGCGACCTTGAATGATGAGGAAGTGCGGCAACTGCACAATTCCATTGTCTCTGTTATGATGTGGGCGGTCGAGCAGGTGAACAGGGCAGGAAGACCAGAGCGAAGGAATTTCCTCAATGTTCATGGGAAGAAGGGCTCCCGCTGCGCACGATGCGGCGACATTATCCAGACCGTCAGTTACTCGGACAAGGATACATTCTACTGTCCGACCTGTCAGACACAGGGCAAGCGGATGAAGAACAGGCGTTTGTCGAAGTTCTATCGATAAAAAGAGAGATTTCGATGTACTTTAAAAAATTGGTCGAATATTCTAAGAGACTGAGGCGGACGCATTCGAGGAATGCGAAGGTCGAACTGATAAAGGATTTCATGGGCAGATTGACGAAAGAAGAGGCTAAGGTGGGTATTCACTATATTTCCGGCAGGATCGTCCAGGGTAAGATAAACCTGGCTTGGCGCGGATTATCCGCACTGCTCACCACGGCCAAGACAAAGGGTTCACCACCTGAATTGGTTGAGGTAAATGCATCTCTTCAGAGAGCCAGCGAAAATAGGGGCAAGGCGAAGGTAGAAGTTCTGAAACCGCTGTTCGTGCGCCTCAGCCAGGCTGAGCGTAAACACCTTGTCTCGTTGATAATCGGCGAGGTTCAGCAAGGTGCGGGTGAAGGTTTGGTTAAGATCGCCATTGCGGATCTCTTCGGCCTCAGTGACGCGGCGATCGAGAGGGCGTATCTGCAGAAGCCAGACATTGGTGAACTGTTCGAATTGCTACTCGATCGCGGCAAAGCGGCCGTTGAAAAGATAACGATGAAGATATTCAGCCCGGTGAAGCCGATGCTGGCGCAGATCGCCGAATCCATCGATGATGTGCCGGCAGCGGGTGATGTGTTTGCGCTCGAATACAAATTGGATGGCATAAGAATACAGGTGCACCGGAAGGACGATGAGGTCCGGGTCTTCTCCCGCCACCTGAGGGACATCACAACCCAATTTCCTGAACTCGTTCGTGTAGCCAGACAACTTCCGGTTAGCAGGCTGATTCTTGACGGCGAGGCGATCGGTATTGACCAAAAGGGGAGGCCCGTACCTTTCCAGGTTCTTTCCCGGCGAACGACGCGGAGGAAAGAAATTGCCGAGGCGCAGAACCAGGTACCCGTACTACCGCAGTTCTTCGATGTATTGTACGTTGACGGCGTGGATATGACAGAGAAATCATATGCCGAACGCATCCGGGTACTGAAGGACGTGGTTCGAGACAGGCGATATCGCACTGCCCGGGTGAAGCCGTCCACCAGAAAGCGTGCGGTCGATTTCTACGAACAGTCATTGGCACGCGGCAATGAAGGCGTAATGGTCAAGTTATTGAAGTCGCAATACCGCCCAGGCAAGCGCGGCAAATTCTGGTTCAAGATCAAGGGTGCACATACCATTGACTGTGTAATACTGGGAGCCGAGTGGGGGCATGGACGCAGGCGGGGTCTGCTGTCGAATCTGCATCTTGGTGTGTTCGACGAAACGGGGAAGAAGTACCTGATGGTCGGTAAGACCTTCAAGGGTTTGACCGATAAGATGTTAGGATGGTTCACCACCACCCTCCCGCGCTACAAGGTGCATGAAGACAAATGGACCGTCTATGTCAAGCCGGTCGTCGTTGTCGAGGTTGCATTTAACGAGGTGCAGAAGAGCCCAAAGTACGAGTCTGGCATTGCTTTGAGGTTTGCGCGGGTGAAGCGAATACGGAGTGACAAGACCGCGAAAGAGATCAATAACATAATCGATCTCATACAACTATCGAGGATAGCGTTAGATGAAGTATAGTGTGATGAGGAGAAGAAAGATGTCAGATATGGCAAGATATGTGAATGCCGCATTGTCAAAGGGAATAACGAAGGCAAAGTTAATCGATACGAAGACCATCGTCGTCAGGAATTGGGTCAGGTTGAAGTGTCAGTACGGTTGCGGTGGTTATGGCACGCACCTCACCTGCCCGCCGTTCTCCCCGACACCTGAGTACACCGAGAGAATGCTCCGTGAGTATTCCAAAGCATTGCTGATGCAGATCAGCGGCATTGAATCATATAAAGAACGCACGATGAGCAAAAAATTGAGGAGGATCGTGGCCCTCCTTGAGCGGGACATTTTCCTCGACGGATATTACAAGGCTTTTGGCATGGCTTCTGGTCCTTGCCGGCTGTGCCGAACGTGCAATACCAAGGAGGAGTGTGTTTATCCAGAACAGGCAAGACCGTCCATGGAGGCATGTGGCATCGATGTATTTGGGACAGTAAGAAACAATGGTTTCGTTCTCGAGGTTGTTAAAACAGAGGATGCCTGTTGTTCATACAACGCTCTTGTACTCATTGAATAATATGATCGAGGTAGACGGGAGCCATCTCGAAGGCGGTGGTCAGATCCTGCGAACGGCCGTTGCCCTCTCGGCTATCACCGGCAAACCAGTGCACATCTATAATATCAGAAAGGGGAGGGGCAGGCCTGGATTGAGACCTCAACACCTGCACGGAATTGCTGCCGCCGCCAGGATCTCCGGTGCAGAAGTCGATTGTTTGGAAATGAACTCGCCTGAGGTGAGGTTCGTTCCAGGCAAAATAGAGGGCGGTACCTTCGATGTCGATACCAAGACCGCGGGGTCAGTGACGTTGATCTTGCAGACGCTCGTGCCGATCGGCATCCACGCAGACTCCACTGTTGAGCTCGTGATCAAGGGTGGAACGGCAGTACCTTTCAGCCCGCCAACCGGTTATTTCTCTCACGTTTTTATTCCAGTACTTAGAATGGTCGGAGCAGCATTGGATATCGATGTCAAGCGACACGGCTTCTACCCCCGAGGCGGCGGCGTGGTCCGTGCTAAAATAGAGCCCTCGAATATCAGTCCACTGATGATGCGCGAGCGTGGAGAGATGAAAGATATAAGAGTCTGGATTCATGCGGCCCGCCATTTGAAAGGAGCACGTGTCGCTGAACGAATGCTCGCCGGGTTCGCCGGAGTCGTCAAAGACGCAGAAGTACATTGTTCTTATGTCGAGTCCATATCACCAGGCTGCTTTATCACCGCGTGCACACGGTTCGAGAACGGTGTCGTGGGGTCGAGTGCACTCGGCAAACGCGGAACGCCTGCCGAGCAAATCGGCATTGAAGCGGCAAACGACCTGAAGACGGCAATCAATTCAGGTGCGGCGGTTGATAAATGGATGGTAGATCAACTGATCCCCTATATGGCTATGGCCACGCACCGAACCGGCGAATCTTCGCAGGTGAAAGTGCCTTCACTGACAAAACATGCGCAGACCAATATATGGGTAGTAGAGAAATTCATGCCAGTATCATTCACTGTACAGGACAGTGTGTTGGCGTGCAGGAATGTTGCGTAACGAATGGTCAGCGTACCACAACGAATCTCTTGCAGTAGCTGCCGGTGGTGCAATTCATCTGTAGGAAATAAACACCCGGCTGCAAGTGTGCTGTAGGAACGAGAAACGTATCAATGCCATCATATAGCTGCTGTTGTGGTCTGCTGACGATTCTACCTTGTGCGTCATAGACTATAAGATCCAGGGCGTCATGATCATGTGCTGGTGCGATCACTTTCATATGTCTTGAACAGGGAATGGGGTAGACCTCAAGTATATCAGGGGTCCTTGTCTTAACGCGTAGGTCTGTCTCATTGATGCCGGGATAAAGAGTCCTTTCAAAATAGACATCATGATCATCCGGGAAAAAGACGGCATGTGCCCAGATTAGAAATATCTCGTTACCCTCGACGAAAAAATGGGGTTGAGTATTATTTGTTACATCGAACGTGATCTGTACTTCTTCTCCCCAGTTCAACGCGTCATATGAGAGACGGCGGCGAAGGTTGTATGCCGGCGGCACATGTGTAGCATAGTAGAGCACGTAAGCGCCGTCCGTCGCTTCGCTTAGAAATGGATCATGGGAATTGCCGTCATAGGTTATTCTGAGTTCTGCTGTCCAGTTCACGCGGTCCACAGATGTGCGCACGAAGACCTCGTATCCCTCGGGCGTATTTCGATGGTAAGCATACGCATACGTTCCATTCGAGTGTTTCATGATCCGTGGCCGGAAACCAGAAGGACCGACGAGTGTCTTCTGTTTGTCCCAGATCCCGCCGTGCGGTTTGTGTGCGATGTATGCACCTCCTGGTCCCCGATAGCTCATGGTCAGCGAACTGTCGGTTTCCATGATCACCGTAGGATCATAATGCATGTCGTATGGTCCCCATCCAAGATCTACCATCCCCTCCTCGTTCCAGGAGATTCCGTCGGATGAGCGGGCAGCATAGATGGCGTATGTTACATCTTCGTTGGAGGCATACCACAATCTGAAAGTGTCACCCGCCAGTTGCAGGAAGCTGAGCGTCGCCTGGTCTTGCGGTTTCGTGATTATTGCCGCCGGTTCTTCCCAGGTCACGCCGTTGTCAGCGGAGAAGGTCACATAAAGATCACCCGACTGCCAGTCCGGATTACGGCAGAATATCGTCATCAATCGATCATCATTGGTCCGGATGATCCACGATTCGTAGTCATTTGCCGGGCCCCCGGATACGACGACCGGATCCCCTTGTAGTGATATCACTGCCGGAATCAAGAGCACGCATATGCAGCGCAAAAATCCTGTCGTGTGCGGGTGCGAATCGTTCATGGCAGCCATATTGTAATTATAGCAAGATCACCCGATTGGGCAATATAGAATGACAACGATGCAGTACTCTCGGATGGTTCAAGTGAAAAACGAGATGGATGTTGATGTTGACATGTTTTCCTTTTGCGCTATAACAATATCCGGGCTCCGCAAGTCGACAGGCATATCACAATTGCACATATGTATATATGCACATATGTCGATATATAAAAAGGAGGTACTATAGAAATGAAGAGAATGTTATGGCATAAACCCATGAAAGAGGTCTTGTACCGGGAATCACGTGTCGCGAAAGCGCTGGGCGAACCGGCGAGGTATCTGATAACGATTCTGTTACTGAAACATGGTCCGTTGCAGGTGTCGGAGATAGCGAAACGGACACGCCGGTCACAGCCAACGGTCTCCCATCATCTCTCCGTACTGAAGGGATTGGAGATCGTGAGGTATGAAACGAAGCCGGAGGGTGTATACTACTGGATAAAATACCCTGATGCGGTGCGTCTGATCCTGGAATCCTTTGGGCGATTTATCCGTCGTACTCAGATAGGACTCGAAGATGAAAAATAACAGAGAATCGTTATATTCACAATTGTACATATGCACATATGTCGATGTGTCGGTGGGGAGGTGAATGTGGAAGTGGCGTTGTTTGACAGGATCGCACGACTGTATGACTACGAAGTGAAAGATTTTGTCCGTGATATTCCGTTCTACGTAGAATATGCGAAGGAGTGTGGCGGGGACGTACTGGAGTTGGGCTGTGGCACGGGCAGGGTTCTCATCCCGATTGCAAAGGAGGGCATCAAGATTACGGGGCTCGATGCGTCCGAAAGAATGTTGGCAATCGCTCGCAAAAAGGTCGAAAGCGAAAACACATTGAGAAAGAATGTCACCCTGGTACACGGCGATATGAAATCTTTCAAATTGAAAGAGGAATTTTCATTGATATATATCGCGTTTCGTTCATTCCAGTGTCTATTGACGAAAGAAGACCAGGTCACCTGTCTAGCGTGTGTTCTCGAACATCTTGCAAAAGGTGGATATCTGATCGTGGATCTATTCGCGCCGAGACACGATTTGCTGGCACAGTCCAAGGTGACTCTCGATCTGGGTACGTTTTATGATGAGGAGAGGGGTCTGCATATAACGCGTCGTTCCGAAGTACAGTACGATCTGGCCAAGCAGACCCTGCATGAAGATCGTGTTTATGAATGGAAAGACGGAAGTGGAAAGGCCTGTCGCGACGTCTGGTCGTATGAGATTGCCTACCTGTTCAGATATGAATCAGAGCTACTGCTCGAAAAATGCGGTTTTCGAGTCGATAACGTATATGGAGATTTTGACAAATCACCTTATGATTACTATTCTGGTGAACAGATTTTTGTTGCAAGAAAATTCCAGCACGGACGAATCAATAAGTGACGGCTGGAGTTATGAGAAGAAGGCAAATGAATGAAGAGAAGCGATACTACTACGGTACGTTAGGATCCAAATTCGGGGAAATCGTCTTTGTGTGGCGCTTTGCGGATAACAAGGTGGTCCGTATCTTCTTGCCGATGCAACGCGATTTGTTCAGGTCGTCCGAATATCGTTCATGGGGAATGTCGGGAATCAACAACCGTGCCGCTCTGGAATTGATTCGTAAGATGGAATCGTTGTTGAATGGAAATCCTGTAGAAGTGTCGCTCGATATCGTCGATTGGACTCGTACGGCAGCTTTCCAGCGCCTCGTCCTACGGACAGAAGGTAAGATCCCGCGGGGCATGGTAAGCACCTATGGCAGAATTGCGCTGAAGGTAAATCGTCCACACGCCGCTCGCGCGGTCGGGAGGGCATTAGCAACGAATCCTTTTCCACTTATCATCCCCTGCCATCGTGCAGTCAGATCCGACCGATCCCTCGCTGGTTATGCCGGCGGTGTCAAGATGAAGAAGAGACTGCTTGAGCTCGAAGGCATTGAGTTTGACCAGAAAGATCGTGTAGTCACGACAAGGTTCTGGTGAACCTCTCTTTGCAGCGAAAAGAGGTCAGTGGTAGCTACGTGATCCTGAATTCCCAGCAGCAGTAATATTCTTCAGGATGCGGGTCTGGTGGGCACGCAATACACTTTGTTTCGATGCGCGGATCGATCGTCTTCGCAAAATAGGTGTATTCAAGGATACCCACGGATTTACAAGGAAAGTCGGGAAGATTCCTTCTCTTGCGTGCCTCTTGAACCCTGCAGTTATCCATCCTGAAGACACAGTGCTTTTCTGATGACTCAACCACGGTCTGTTTATTTATGTAAGCATAAAGCCTGAATTTAAGTGCCTGGGTGAGCGCCGGAATGCCGCCGCCTGGCTCCATATTCAGCCTTTTCATTATGCGTTGTGCTTCGATCTGGGTGAATTTCTTCCAGGCTTCGCCGTCCAACTCGATCGCACTGTCCATGTTGAATCTCTTCTCCACTGCCTGAAACCATAAGCCGTCGTGCGCAAGCCAATTCTTTGCCGCGTCGGCCAGCAGGTCAAGAAGATCCTTTTTGTCCAGATCCTTGGGTTCGATCATAGAATCTCCTCTATGTGCGGTAATATCGTCTATTCCCGTGTATCGAAGAAATCACCGTACCCTCTTTAATCAGCTGCTCAATGCGTTCGGTGATCTCACTTCTGGTCAATCCAGTTACTTCGATGAGATCTTCTATTGTGACCGGTCTGCGTTGTATTATCGACAGGATGGATTCAGATGTTTCTCCATCGCCGCGTCCTTTTTCTGTTGGCTTGAATTCGGCAATGATCTCACACCTGCTGCCCAATATCGCCTTTATACTTTCGAGCACTTCAGCGGTCACCGGCTTTGCATACTCCTCGCTCGGTGGACGCGCCACCGTGTTGAGATGGATCTTATCAGGGGCGATCTCCTCGATTACTGATATCATTTCCGTCATATGATGGGGTTTGTCATTTATGCCTTTGATAATCATCAATTCAAGCCATATGAGGCCTTTGAACATTCGCCGGAAAGCGATGTAACCTCTGACAATCTCCATTATATCCAGTTGAGGGGCGCTACGATGAATCTTTATGAACATTTCTTGGTTGACCGTACAGAGGGTGGGTAACACGACATTCGCATGTACCAGGTCGTTCCTTACATCGGGATGGTGCAGCAGCGAGCCATTGGTTAGAACGGCCGTTGGTATCGACGTTATGTTCTTGACTCCGTCGATGAGTCTACCTATGCCACTGTGGAGTGTCGGCTCACCAGAGCCCGAAAATGTAATATATTCAATGCGTTGTTTGTTCGCGACCGCTGTCTTTATTTCTTCCAGTATACCACGGACCGGGGTATATTCCTTGCGTGATGTAGTTTTGTAACCTGTTCTGCCGAGTTGGCAGTATATGCAATCATAACTGCAATTCTTATGCGGAACGATATCAATCCCGAGCGACAACCCAAGCCTTCTTGAAGGCACGGGGCCATATAGGTATAGGAACTTCTCTCTTTCTTTCTTAGGCTGAGGCACTATCTGCGTTTTATTCGGTTCTTCGAATCGAGCGTGATGACTTTTGCCTTATGTGTCTTTGCGTCATTGTACCTCACGTTTGCATACGCGAGGATGCAAATCTTCTCACCAACTTTTCCCTTTCTCGATGCCGGTCCGTATAGTACCATCTTCCTTGAGCCGTGTTTTTCCTCGATAGTGTACGTCTCGAGCCTCTCTCCATTGTCATAATTCAGTACCTGTACCTTTTCACCCGGAAGGATTCCCGCCAGCTTCATGACGGCGCCGTCAATGCCCATGCTGCCTTTGTAATGAAGCTTTGAGTGGGTAATTATTGCCTCGGTGATCTTCGATTTCAGGACCGTGATACGTAAATCATTTTCGGCACTTCCGGCAATACCATCTTTGATTACTGCCCGGTGACCTTTGAACGGGATATTCGGGAGTTTACTGAGTGGGAAGAACCGGGCGTCGGTTGCGTCGGTTCCCGGACAGAGAGAACCACCTGTCTGAGCGATCCTATACGCTACTAAGAGAACGTTGCCGTAATAGCTCGTTCGCTCATTGTATACACCGATCAGATCGATTGGTGTTCCTTCGATGCCGGTCTCTTCCTTCAGTTCCCTGAGCACTGTTTCTTCGGCAGTCTCGTTTCCTTCTATGAAGCCCGAAGGTAGGGCCCATCTACCCTTACCGGGTTTGATCCCTCGTCTGACCAGGAGGATCTCTTCATCGTTGTTCAATAGAAATGCAACGGCGCTCGGTAGCGGATTGGCATAATGGATCCAACCGCATTGAGGACACGCAATC
>CP070795.1:134135-148897 GCA_020343455.1 Caldifarciminota bacterium | reverse complement strand
TCTTGATCCATTCCAGGGGCAATATACATAGCTACCAATGTACCACCTGCAATAAGGGGGACTATTAACTTGACACCACTATTCAACGAGCTGTAAAATAGAGTTACTCTTATCAGAGTGCGGCAAACAAAGCTTATTGAAAATAAATACAAATTGCGCTGCAACTGAAGTCTTAATGAGTTATGCCGAACACTTTAGTGTAAATAGGGGGTTGGCATGATATACGAGAAGCGAACGGTTCGGAGCTGCGGGAATTGGGCGATCTGCCGCTTGATTGCCCTTCTTTTCGTCTTGTGTGCCTTAGCTGGCTGCTCAGAGGATTGCCCGGTGTGCCCGGAGGATCTAGTCGAGACTCCGATCGTGCCGTATATAAGCTACTATGACAATACACACCATGATCTTATATGTGCAAAAAAAATCGGCGACTCCTGGGGCACCAAGATCATCGAATGGGATGATGACGTGGGCTTGTTCACATCCATTGCCCTCGATGCGGACAACAATGCGCACATAAGCTACTTCAAAGCTACTTCATATGACCTCCATTACGCGGTTGAAACTGAAGATGGCTGGCTGACCGAAGTCGTCGACACCGAAAACGATGTAGGCCGACATACCTCTATTGCCATCGACTCCCAGGGAAATCCGCACATAAGCTACTGCAACTGGACCGCTGTGGCGATCAGTTACGCGCACAAGATCGGCGGGGAATGGAACACATACATTCTCGAGAATCCGTCGTATCCTCCGGAGACAACCCCAATGTGCACGCGTTATTATGGTGAGCCGACGTCGCTGTGCCTGGATGCCAGCAATACCCCGCACATATGCTATGTGGGCAAAAAAGGTGTAAAAGTGCTCATTTATGCCGTGAAAACGGGTGAAGAGGGAGGTACCCCCACATGGGCATTCGCCGAGGTCGACAACGATGATGTCGGCAGGGGATGTTCGATGGCTCTTGATCCCAGCGGCAAACCGCGCATCAGCTACCTCGACATCAATCATCGTGTCAAATACGCCTGGATGGATGATGGAGGAGAATGGCACAACGAGTTTGTAGCGGGGCCTTTGGCGAATACATGTCAGTTTCCGACGGCCCTTGCCATCGATACCGACGGTAATCCTCATATAGCATATTACACCGATGTAAACGAACTCGCCTACTCCGCGAAAAAACCAGGAAGCGGCTGGTTGTACGAGATCGTCGACGGTTATTACACGGGTGCTTACTGCTCTATCGCCATCGATACCGAAGGCAAACCACATATAAGCTACTACGAAGGTGATGCCCAAGATCTCAGGTACGCGGTGAAGTGCGGCAACTATTGGATAATCGACATCGTCGACTTTGGAGGGAATAAGGGCAATTACACGAGTATCGCCATTGGCTCGAGATAGAGAGCCAGGCTGTAACCATCCGCTGAAGAGAGACGGCATTTGATTTTAATCGGGGAGTCTGGAATGATAATCGTGAATCGAAACGCCGTGAAAGCGCTGAAGCTGGCGTGCCGATGTGCTATATCCCTCCTGACAATCATATTCGTCTTCATGAGCTGCTCTGAGGACAGCGTCTCACCTGAACCCTCACCCGCCGATCAGTTTCCCGTGATGTGCATAAGCTACTATGACAATTCAAATGGCGATCTCAAGTTCTCCATTAATAACGACGGATTCTGGGGAGAGCCTAAGGTCGTCGTCAGCTCCGTCCATGATGTAGGGCAATGGCCGTCCCTCGCGCTTGATGCCGAGGGGCATCCGCATATAAGTTACTACGACGCCACACGCGGAAACCTTAAATATGTCTCAGAAAATAATTGCCGCTGCGGCTGGGACATAGAAACCATTGACTTCGTCGGTGGGATCGGTTCTTATGCATCTCTCGCACTCGATGCCGAGGGGCAACCGCACATAAGCTATTATGACGGTACGAATGGAGCTCTCAAGTACGCAGCCAAGAAGAGCGGCTCCTGGATAATTGAGATCATCGATAACACAGGTACGGTTGGCACATTTACATCCCTTGCCCTGGATGCTCAGAGAAATCCGCATATAAGCTACTGCGACAACGGGAACAAAGACCTCAAGTATGCATCAAAGACCGACGGCTACTGGATCATTGAGACTGTTGACCCAGACGGCAGTGTCGGATTGCATACGTCCCTTGCCCTCGACACCCAGGGCGATCCACATATAAGCTACTGCGAGCAGAATTTGGGCGACCCTTCTCAAGGCACATTAATAGGTGCGCTCAAATATGCCGTAAGAAAGAACGGTCGTTGGGAGTGCACACTGATCGACCGGGCGAATGGCCAATTTTCATCCCTTATACTCGATGACCAGGGGAACCCGCACATAAGCTACTATACATGTGATATGCATTATAGGTTGAACCAATTACCATTTGAATGCGAATTTTCACTATCATATATTCCTAAATATGCGGTGAAGATCGACGGCTACTGGATACAAGAAACGATAGATGAGGGCTACCGTAACCTTCTATTGCGCTTTTGTTGTTGCCCCTCTCCCTTTGATTGCAGATGTTTTTGGTCCATGTGCACATCTATCGCCCTCGATGCCAGCGGTATTCCGTATATAAGCTACTACGACTGGGCGAACGGTGATCTCAAGTGTGCAATGAAGGTGGGAAGCCACTGGATCGTCGATACCATTGATGACGAGGGCGATGTGGGATCGTACAGCTCCCTGGCCTCGGGTCATCGATAGAGCGAGATTGCAGCAGAAAGAACGCTGATCATGCCGCAGCGCAGGTTTCGTCACCTTTTTTTCCATGCATTTGTATTGACTACCCTTCTATGGATGAGTTGCGGAGACAATCCCACACTTCCCGGGACCGATGACATCTTCTTTAGCAGCTGTTTCGAAGCAGGCAGGGATGGATGGACATCCTGGGACAATGGGGAGACACAGGTCCAGTGGGTGAATGATTGTTGCCTGTGCAGATGTGAGGAGGCTGGCTGCCTGTCCCTTACCGATGCTCACAGCGGAACTATGGCCTTCAGAGCCTCACCCGAGCTGTATAGGCGTGCGTATTTTTCGAGTCTCTACGGAAAGCAGCTGAAATATTGGATGAGGGTCTCAGGAGGAGAAAGCTGGTCGGAGCAGCCTCCAGAGTGGAATGTTATGATCGAGTCGAAGAAGTACGGCCGGTTAACAATGGCTTTTCCCGCAGCTTTTCAAGTGGACTTCCCTTACCGGTGGCAACAGGCCGTGTTGAACCTCAGCGTGACACCATCCTTGATCAGAGGGCGAAAACGGTACTGGCAGATAGACGGCCGCACGGCAAGCGAGAAAGAGATACGGGCCGTCCTGTCTAATATTACCAATCTGTTGATATTCGCCGACTTCTATGACGGATGCGAAACGGCCTACCTCGACGATTTCATGATCACGGCACCGGAAGATCCCGTTGGGCCGGATGAACGAATATGCAACGGATTGCCGTACATGTGTAATATGCCATTCAATAAAGTGGTTTTTCCCGGGAGTCACAATGCCGGAGCTAAAGGCTTGATGTCCTGCAGCACTGGCTTTCCCGCATTCAGCTGTGGGTATAACTGCCAGGGTGAAGAGATAACGGGACAGCTCAACCATGGTATCAGGTATTTCGATATAGACATAGGCGGCTGTAATAACACCCTCCACACAGTTCACAATGAGGACACCAGGGGACGGACGATCAGTTATATAATGGATGAATTCGACGCCTTCCTGAATTCTCCTACAAACCGTAATGAAGTAATCGTCATCACGATCGCCAATATAATAGGTAACATAGCTATCCTCCAAACGAGTTTTTATAACGAGATTCAGCGATTTATAGCGACCCCGGAACGGTTGCATAACAAAGAATTGACGATATTCTGGAAGCAGCCTGGAAATCCATGGCCCACTCTCGGCTACCTCGTTGACAGTAATCAGAGGATTTTGATTTTTGTCAGGGAAGCCATCAACCTTCTAATGGATAATGGCGTATTCTCTGAAGGGGACAACATCCATGATACTTATAAGGAGAGAGACTGCACCTTCTCTTGCCATGGCGTTGTCGATGATACGCGTAATAGTTGCGCTATCGCCAATCCCGGAAAGCTCGTGCTTGTTTCTGTTATGTGCGCTAGTGGTCTTTGCCTCGATGATCTGGCCGACCTCTGCGACCAGTGGATCAAAACATCTCTTTGGGCCTGCATGGAGGAAAGGGTGGCAACGACAGGAAAGGCACCGGTTGACGTGATTCCCAACTTTATAGTCGCCGACTGGGTGGTAAAATTCGGCGCGATAGTGCCTGCCGTCCGTGAGATGAATATGTGGATCCTTCAGGAAAACGGTTTTCCGGTAATCGCCTCCAGCGATCTGGCGGAAGTCATCACTCACTCAAAGGTGAATACCGCTTCGGAAATGTATCATAACTCCAGCAAACAATATTACTATGAATAATGAATGGTATTTACATGCTATTTAGGGTCTGCCTACTATTGATTCCATAAGCGTCCCGTCTGCTTATTCCGTCCTCATTGCAATGCTTGTACTTAGCTAAAGGCTAGAAAAATCAGACCTCGAAAGTGGTGCCCATCAGCTACCCCCGCCTCACCCAGCGCATTATTCCCCACTCAACTTATCCCCTAACAATCGGTTTTATCAAAGGAATCCGGTTCCTGGGGCAGATATAGCGCCCGAGATATTCCGGATATATTGCTGAGAAGTTAATTGCACGCAACGTAGTGCCTAATTTAGCGCTTTAATCCTTTTAAAACAATCAAGATCAAACGATAATATGGCTGTGACTGAAAAAAGTGCTACCCTGCGGCTACTCTGGAATGATGCTGTGATCAACTGTATTACAGAATTGTTTGATAAGAAGATTACCCGAGCTCGCGGATGCATTCCACCCGGATCATATCTGCGAATTCTAAATAACCGATTTATCGTCTTTCATTATAGACTCTGCCATCATCTATCTGGACTGATGGAAATCTATGCCAGAACAATTTGGAATCAATCGACTGGATCACTAAAAGTGATGCGAAATAGATTATGAACAGCAAAAGTCCATAGGCGCCGTTACGTAATGACGATCTGATTGTGAATCTTCGCATCCAAAATAGTAAAGCAGCCACCGCGATCAGTAGAAAGAGGATGGCGACGACGAAATATTCAAGCCCGATCAGATTTCCCGCGCTCCCTAGCTCCCCCCCTCTTCGTTTGAGAAGAGCTAAGAAACTTCTCACTACTAAATAGAACACATTTGTTACAATGACGGCGGAGAATATAGTCCACGTGATGGTCTTTTTCCTGTATCTGCTCACCAGGAAGGAAGCCACAAGGATCAAAATGATATTAATGATAGGTCCCCCAGCTGAACCAACCGCATATTGATGCGATGTTATATCTCTTAGTGGAAATTCTTTTGTCAGAGACATACCAGCATGGATACCCTGTAACCAGTAAAAAGCACAGTGCCCGAATTCGTGAAGCAATGTAGATAATATTCCCACAATTACAACCATTATCAAAAAATGAAATCTGTATTTCATCGAACCGCCTGTTGTGTTGTGTGATACATAGGTAACCTGCTATAGCCATATCCTGCTGATAGGCTTCAGGTTCGATTATATCATTACAATTTGTTATGGATCCACTCTAGTTACGGTGGAATTATCATCGAAGAAGAACCATCTTCTTCGTCTGCACAAAATCACCGGCGACGAGGCGGTAGAAGTAGATGCCGCTGGATACAGCTCGCCCCCTGTTATCCTTCGCACTCCAAGCAATTTCTTTGCGTCCCTCCATCATGTGCTGATTAACGAGAGTAGCAATGAGCTCACCCTTCACGTTGTACACGCACAGCTTCACATTTATTGCACGAGGCAGATCAAACCGGATCGTCGTCATGGGATTGAAAGGATTTGGAACGTTCTGGTAGAGGGCGAACGCCTTTGGCACTGATGGAACATCGTCTCCAGTTGTAGATGTTGGTGAAGCCGCATCGCTCTCGTTTCCAACGTAGTCGAGTGCCGTGATCTTGTAGTGCACATCCCAGCCGTCGTACTCGGGATCGTTCCAGCCTTCAGTGGCAGTCTCGTGAACGAGATTCCCGGGGCCAGGCACGAAGTCCTCTGTATCACCTCGGTAGACACGATAATACTGGAAATCCGGTTCGGGAGATGCATCCCAGGTAAGCTGATTGCCGCTTCCCGTGTTGTAGGCAACCATAAATCTCTGTGGCACGCCGGGAGTGATGTTGTCGACCGAGTACCCGCTGTCTGGCGGACTGAAATAGTAGACGAACGGTGATGTTGTCTCGGCCGAGATGCAATAGACGGTATACTGGAGTGTTTCGGACGAATCTGTCAGCGTCGGCACGAGACAGATATACTGATCCTCCTGGTGGGCGGGGACATTCCCGACGACCTCCCATGTGCCCGGCGGCAGCCCCGCCATCGCACCCGCAGTCGACGTCACAAAGCATCTTCCATCGAGGACGAGCGCTCCCTGAGATTTTGCGGAATCGGAAATTCGCAGCGGCTTGGTGATTTCATACGTGCCGATGAATCGTTGCTTATTGGGAATTGATTGTCCGGACACATCCCTTTCGTTAACCGACCTTCCATCTGACAGAATGCTCGACTGCAGGGCCACATCATCGATCCTGCGATATAGGAAGTACTCGGTTATCAGATGTTCCGCCTCACCTACGAAATCGAATCCCGACCTCTTGAAATAGACACGCGCCCATTCGCCCTGATCGTCCGGCACATCGACGATCGAATCGACGGCGGCGCACGCATAGCGCCAGTGTATATCCAGGTATGAGCATACCTGGTTGATGCCATCGCACAACTGAGGGTGCATCGTTCTGAATACGAGATCACTGCCAAGGCTGTCGAACCGGTACCACTGGTCATCGATGTCCAGCCTAATAGAGTTGGGTCCGCTCTGCGCGCTTAAATATACAAGAACATAGGGATCGCGTACCGAAATGATCTTTGACCGGACGACCGACTTGTCCTCCGGTGTGAGGGAGATCGACTGGCCCCACGCACTCGACGTGACACTGAAATCATTCTGGTATTGCTTCTTCACTACGAGCCCGGAATCCCCAGCGGCTATATAGAGATAGTCGCCCGACAGGACGGCAGCTTCGGGATTTCCGGCAATTGGCCAAGTTGCCCAGAGGAACGGATTCTCGGGATCACTGATATTGATCATCACAACGTATGAAGGTATCGACACGAACGCATAATACCCGGAGATGCTCACATGTGTCGCTTCCCCGGGCGTTTCATATTCTCCGGCAACCTGGGGATCGTTCGGATTGGTGAAATCCACCACCTGGAGACCGGAATCCCCCGCCGCAACATACGCATAATCGCCCGATACGGCGACACTCCAGGCATCATCACCCGGCAAATCACATACGCCTACGACACTTGGATCGGAGGTATCGGAGATATCCATTACTCTCAAGGCGCCCCCCGATCCGGCAAGATACGCATAATCCCCCGCTATATCCAAATCGTAAGGATACCAGAGCATAAATTGGGATGACAGAGATACCATATTCGCAGGATCGCTGACGTCCAGAATCCAGAACCATCTGTCAACTGCATCTATAATGAATGCCAGTTGCCCCGAGACCTTGACAGCATCGACACTGTAGTCAGTTACGAATGTGTCAATGCATGCTGGGGAGAGGGGATCGAAGATATCTATCGCGGCGAGACAGCCGCCGCCGGTAGCCACAAACGCATAATCACCCGAAACGCAGACGTCCACAGCATAACCGGGCGTTGCGCATGATCCCACAAGCATTAAATTATCGTGATCGCTTATGTCGATCACCTGAAATCCGTTCGAACCAGCCGCAATATACGCGTAATCACCCGAGATACAAACATCCACCGGACTGCCGACTCCCGGTTCATACGAAATCGCCAGACAGTCCATATGGTAGATCATCACGTACAATCCGCTGCTGCCTTCGGTGACATAGACGACATCGCCATGGACGCAGACACCGTACGCCTCCCCCTGCGTCTCACGGCTGGATCCCAGTACCGGATTCTCGGGATCCTCTATATCGATCAGCGCAACACCTCCCGTATAATCGGCAACAACGGCATCGTTTCCGTTTACAAAGACGTCATATGCATAGTCGTCGGTATCACAGGTCGCAGTGAGCAGTGGATCCTCGGGGTCGCTTATATCCACGACCCGGAGACCGTTGATACCACCTGCTACATACGCATAGTCGCCGCTGACACGAACGTTTTCGGCATAGCCCGCAAAGTTCTCGTTTCCCGCGTACAGGGGATTTGCCGGGTCGGTGATGTCTACGACCGTCAGACCGCTCCCGTAGTCGGCGATATAGGCATAATTCCCGGCGACTGTGATTCCGACAGCTCTGCCCGGAGTGATGCACCGGCCCGCAATCACGGGAAGTAGCGGATCGGTGATGTCGACAATAGTGAGACCGGAATCTCCATCCGCGACGTACGCAAAATCGCCGGCGACGACAATATCCAACGCGAGATCGCTCGTCACGCATCTCCCGGTGATAAACGGCGACGCCGGGACTCTGATATCCATGACGGTGAGACCGGAATCATAATCGGCAACATACGCATAGTTCCCCGCGATGGCGACATCGCGGGCCGAACCGGCGGTCGCCTGGCCGCCGGCGACTACCGGATGCCGTGGATCTACTATGTCTATCACGACGAGACCATCGTGATCGGCGGCGATAAATCCGTAGGTGCCGTAAACGGCGATATCCCACGCAAAACCGGAAATACTGAGACTATCGAGGGGAGGAAATTGAAAAATCGGCATTTTAACCTCACCCGCGATCGTATCCCACCAGGCGGTTGTCTGTACGAGATCGCAGTACTGCTTTGTCGTAAAATCCTCGATGTGGCGCGTCACAAACTCCGCACGGCAGGGAATAGAAATCAGGCGTACTGCGGTGAATGTGAGAAGGCAGATACGGCCGAGTCGCTTCTCCATGGCCTATCACTCCTTGTTTCGTGATATCTTATAGAGTACCCCTGCATATATATCGTAATTATATCATAATAATCACGGTTATTAAAGGAATTACAAAGGCAAGTCGCTATATTGGCTGAGGCTTACAAGATTGTTTTCCTTTTTGTAACTGCCCTTTAGTTGACCTCAAGCCGAGAGTAATCTATATTGAACGGCCGACCGAAGAACTACCTCGTTTGGGACGATCAAGTGCGAGGTATTGGAGTGCACGCAAACTACTAGGCAAGGCTGATATCTGGTATATAATATCTTCCCAGGGACTAACCTCCTAGCCCAAGATATGTGTCAAAAATCCCTAACTTAACATCGGGAAATAGATTCTTGCAGCCTACCACACCGGTATGCCGGTTCAGCGAGTAGGTTACTTCACTAAAATCATCTTGCGCGATCTCGTGACTCTTCCAGCCGTGAGTCTGTAGAAGTAGACTCCTGTGCTCACCAGATTCCCCCGCTCGTCACGCCCGTTCCATTCTACCACATGCGATCCATTCGTTTCCTCACGGTCGACCAGACAGACAATACGTTTACCGGATACATCATAGATGTCCAGGATTACATGCGCACGCTCCTTCAGATAGTACTTGATCGTCGTCGATGGATTGAAGGGATTCGGATGATTCTGTTCGAGTGTAACCGCTATCAATGGCACAGACAGTTGATCTGTTTCGAAAAGCACGCTCCGGCCCTCTTGATTCTGCATCTCCACTCGATAACGATACGCATGCCCGGGTTCGCATCCTTCATCAATAAACGTAAAGAAGGAGTATTCCATTGAGATCTCGGGTGCGAGAAGCTCTTCAAAAACACTATCGGCTCCCTCGGCCCGCGAGATATAAAACTGCGTCCCTTCTCTGATACCCGAGAGAACCCACTGAATCGTTATGCTCGATTCATCGACGTAAGCATAGTAATTCTGGAGGACAGAGGCTACGTGCATTCCGAGTGCATCGATTCTCGCGGCATAGATATCGGGATCACCGTTCCGCTCATCATACCAAGCAATAAGCGCCCCGCCGGCATCATCGGAGACCATCTGGGGATTCGACTGATGCATTGCTGCCGTGCAGATACCAACTCCACCAGGTACCCACATGAGATTGCCACCGCTATCGACATGCTGTACATAGATATCATAATCATCGTACGTCGGACCATGGAGCTCATATGCAATAACCGCCCCGCCGGCCCCATCTGTAGCCTGTTGCGGCGAATACTCGTCATTAGCTGACACGGCAATGCCCACACCCCCATCACCCCACTGGCGCACACCGGAGGCATTGATTCTCTGTGCATAAATATCGTAGTTACCGCTTCGAGTATCGGGCCATACGAGTACCGCTCCGCCAGCACCATCCGAAATCATTGCCGGTTCTTCCTGGAATGACGATGCCGGGCAGACAGCGACGCCATCGACCGCCCATTGGACTGCACCGGCGGTATCGACCCTCTGGGCGTAAATAGCCGTCCCTCCATCCAACCACGTGATAATCGCTCCACCGGAGCCGTCGGAAACGATCTTGGGGAGCGTCTGCTGTCCCGCCGCCATGCAAATACCGACGCCATCCACCGTCCAGAGAACACTGCCTGATGAATCGATCCTCTGGGCGTAGATATCGCGGTTGTTTCCGCCGTTACGCCGGTCCTGCCACGTGATGATAGCCCCGCCCAAGCCGTCCGAAACGATTTCGGGATACTGTTGCGCGCTCGCATTCGCACATATGGCGACTCCGTTCGCCGTCCAAAGTGCGTTTCCCGCTGCGCCTACCCTCTGAGCATAGATATCCCGGTTATTCCCGCCAGCGCGGCGATCCTCCCAAACGACTATTGCACCACCCGAACCATCCGGAGCAATTCTGGGCGCTATCTGTGCTCCCGCTGCAGTAGAGAGCGCAACACCATCGGCCATCCACTGAGATAGACCATTCTGATCGATCTTTTGTCCGTAGATGTCTGAATTACCGGCCCGCTGATCTTCCCATGCGATCAAAGCTCCACCCGGACCATCAGGGATGATTTGAGGTGACCGTTGATTGCCCGCAGCCACACAGACAGCTTCACCATCCTCCCGCCAGAGTGTATCGCCAATGAGCGTAATTCGTTGAGAATAGATATCGGAATTGGCCGCTCCCAGACGCTCGTCTTCCCACGTGATGACTGCTCCGCCATAACCGTCAGAAGCTACCCTGTGATTGAGCTGACCACCGGTTGCCGTGCAAACAGCAATGCCATTTGCAATAAAACCCGCCCTCAACCCTGCTGCAGCAAAAATCAACAAAATCAAGTATATCGATGTAGGGGATTTGTAGCGTAACTGCATAGCCTTCACTCCTTTCTATCTAGAAAAGAGCTGGCTCCTCAGTGCTTCTCCCGTCGTCCCAATCCCCCCAAATATACACTGCAAACAACAATCATCGCATAAACCGTACCTGTTTGGGACTAAAGTTGGAACTAAAGGCTAATTCTCAAGGAAATATGCGAAAAATGCGGCTGGCAGGACTCGAACCTGTGACCTGCGGATCAGAAGTCCCATGGTCTATCCAGTTATGCATAAGTGTTATTTAGCCCTTTATAGTCCTCTCCAGCCGGGGTCTCCCTGCGCTCCACCATATCAACGCAAAAGCACCATCTTCTTCGTCTGCACGAAATCACCGGCGACGAGGCGGTAGAAGTAGATGCCGCTGGAAACTGCACGACCTCTGTTATCCTTCGCACTCCAGGTTACCTCTTTGCGTCCTTCGGTCATGTGCTTATCGATCAGATTTGTAATGAGCTCTCCCTTCACATTGTATACGCACAGCTTCACATGCATTGCATGCGGCAGGTCGAATTTGATTGTTGTTATCGGATTGAATGGATTGGGATAGTTCTGGAACAGCATCAGATTGGATGGCGGCGTTTCGGTCGCAGTGGCGCACGTGCAGCGTCTCCATGCATTCCCGTCGTAGTGGAGCGCGGTGCTGTCGTTCCCCACGGCATAGATATTGGTCATCGACGTTCCCCAGACGTCGTGCAGGTCATCGGTGACACCGCTCGTCATTGCCGACCAGACGCCTCCGCTGTAGCGGAGAATCGTGCCGTTCTTTCCGACGGCGACGGCATCATCTTCCGAATCGACCCAGATACCATGGAGTGATTCCGAGGTGCCGCTGTCCATGTAATCCCAGTTACCCGTTTGATACCTCAGGATTGTACCGTTCTCCCCAACGGCGAAGATGTCGCCCCCCGGCTCTGGAGTGCCCCCGACTCCGTGCAGCGTCTCCGTCGTGCCGCTCGTCATGCCGACACAGCTGCTGCCGTTGAAGTGGACGATCTCGCCTTCCGCGCCAACGGCGTAGACATCACTTCCCGACCATCCCCAGACGGAATTGAGAGCGGTAAAAACGCCGGTGGATATGTCACTCCATGAACCACCGTCGTAGTAACGAATATGTCCGTTGACCATGACCGCAAAGACATCGCTTCCCGACGCTCCCCACACGTCGGTCAGCGATACATTGGTGCCGCTCGTCATCGCTTCCCATTCAAGCCCGTTGTAGTGTGCAATGAATCCATTTCTCCCGACGGCGAAGACATCTTCGCTCTCGTTGCACCAGATTCCGCTCAGGGGGCTCAGGGAATCGGCCTGCATCTCTTCCAGACATCCGCCGATGGCAGAATGAACAACACCGACATAATTAAGCGGATTCGTCTTCCTGCGCGTTCCGCAGGCGAAGAGGTCGCCTCCCGTCGTTCCTGAGACGGCATTCAGGTCGTATTTCTCGGAATATTCGACCGGCGGCCCGCCGATGCCCCGCAGATGGCACCCGCAGAACGGGCCTATATCGACCCACGCAAGGCCATCGTAATGCACCATCGTGCCATATTGACCGGCCACGTACACATCAATCGGGGATCGTCCCCAGACATCCCCGAGATACTCGTCGTGATCCAGGCTCAGCAACCACAGATAGCCATTGTATCGATCCACCATTGAGCCGACGATTGCAAATATATCACCATCCGGACAAACCCACATATAGTCATAACTGGAAATCGGTTCTTCGTCGAAATCGCTCCACTCGACGCCGTCGTAATGCGTCAGAAAATGCTGCCAGTAGCCGATGTAATACATCCCTATCGCATAGACATCGTTTTCTCCGGTGCCCCACACGTCGAGAAGATGATAGCCGGGGGTGAGAGGCTGCATCTGCTGCCAGGTATACGTGGAGTACCCGTCGTAGCGGAGTATCAGTCCGTTGTCCCCTACTGCAAACACGCTCTGCATCGAAGCTCCCCATATGGCGCGGATCTCCTCCGAGGTGCCGCTTGCGACAGGGGTCCAGTTTAGATAGTTATAGTGGAGAATAAGACCGCCAGGGCCAACGGCCCACACATCGTAAAAGGCGCTGCCCCAGACATCGTTCAGCTCATCACTGGTTCCGCTCGCCATCTGTGTCCATCTATTGCCGGTGCAATGAAATATCCCTCCGGCCTCGCCGACGGCAACGGCTTGTGTATCCGAGGATGCCCAGACCCTGTTGAGATCGTAATCGTTGTAAGCCGAGAGGTACGTCGTACCGTGGATTACGGACCAATCGGTTCCATTGTAATGGATGATGGTGCCCCGCTCTCCCACCGCGTATACATCGGAAGCAGAGCTTCCCGACACATTCTCTAAATCGTACGTGACACCGCTCGTCATCGATGTCCATGAAACTCCATCAAAATAGAGAACCGTCCCATTGTCTCCTACTGCGAAAACATCTGTCTCCGAGCTTCCCCAGACGCCCCGGAGTGTCACGGACGTCCCGCTGGACATCTCGCTCCACGTATCGCCGTCGTAACGGAGGATCGTGCCGTTGTACCCCACGGCGAATACATCCTGACCGGAACTGCCCCATAAGCCATGGAGGCGCGGAGCCGTTCCAGTCTCCATTGGGCTCCAACTGATGCCGTCATAATGGAGAATCAATCCATCATTATATATTCCGTTATCACCAGCTGCGAACACGTCGCGCGGCGAGCTGCCCCAGACCGAGTTGAGGGTCGTCGTCACGCCGCTCGTCATCCCGGTCCATGAGACCCCATTATAGATGAGGATCGTTCCATGCTGCCCCACGGCAAACATGGTATCTCCCGGAACACCCCAGACATCGTATAGAACCTCTCCGCTTCCGCTCGTCATCTCGCTCCAGTCTGTCCCGTCGTAATGTATGATGTCGCCGCTGGACCCGACGGAGAACACATCGCTCGCCGACACACCCCATAGAGCATACTGTGATGAGACCGTTCTGGCGGGATACGACATCGGTGACCACGTCGTACCGTCGTAGCGAAGGATCAAGCCGAAGCCCACAACGAAGGCTTCGGTTTCCGAAGCGACCCATACATCGTAAAAACTTCTTTTCGTATTCTGGAGCTCCAATCCGGTATCTCCTTTACGGAACACGGTGCAGTACTCGCCGACTGCAAAAACGTCATCCTGGGCCTGCGATGTCGAAAGAGAGAAAACGGAGAGAATGATAATCAAAACCGATAGAGCGAATCTGGATTTCATGATGAGCCTCCCTGATGACAATCATTATATCACTGCATCAATGAATTTTCAACGGTTAATGCGACGCCCTGCTTGTAAAGCACTTCGAGATATTCTGGATATATTCTGCAGGAGCAGGATTCAGTTCAGCATATCGCATTATAAAGGATTGTGAGCCCTCTTG
>CP070795.1:116068-134035 GCA_020343455.1 Caldifarciminota bacterium | reverse complement strand
AGTAAGGACTGCACTGCATTACGGGTTTGACGTCGTCGGTATCGGGGACGGCTACAACGGGTTGGTTTCGAATTACATAGAAAGGTTCCATCGTGGGTCTGTCGCAAACATAATCCAGCGCGGCGGAACGATACTGGGGACGGCGCGTTCTAAGGAATTCGAGACCGAGAAGGGGATGGCGAAGGCGAAACGGGTGCTCGAGGATCATGGCATCGATGTCGTGATCGTCATTGGCGGTGATGGCACGATGCGCGGTGCAGAGGTTTTCTCGGTAAAGTATGGCGTGAAGATGATCGGCCTGCCAGGCACGATAGACAATGATCTTTACGGCACCGACTTCACGATCGGTTTCGATACGGCGATCAACAATGCGCTCCAGGCAATAGACCAGATAAGGGATACGGCTGCATCGCTGGAGCGGCTTTTCTTTGTTGAGGTAATGGGCCGATTGTCTGGTTTCATAGGTTTGGCCGTTGGGTTGGCTGGAGGAGCAGAGGACGTCCTGATCCCCGAAACGCCGACCGACATCAAAGCCCTTGCCCACAAGATCAATGAAAGCATTAAGAAAGGGAAGAAATCGAACATTGTCATCGTCTCTGAGGGCGATGAAGCAGGCAATGCGTTTGCGATCGCGGCCAAGGTTAAGAACATGGTACACGAGGATTACCGCGTCGCCGTGCTAGGCTATATACAGCGTGGCGGAACACCAACGGCAAACGACCGCATCCTCGCCTCCAAGCTTGGCTTCGCCGCAGTCGGTGCGGTTCGCGAAGGCAAGTTCGGCTGCATGGTCGGTGAAGTCAACCAGCAGATAGTCTCCACGCCGTTTCGCGAGACCTACGAGAAGAAGAAGCAGATCGATCCTACCTTATATAAGATCATCGAAATCCTTGCGACGTGATCCCGGCCCGCAGGACATAGAATCGCGTTGTCGACTCCACGGCCAGCATAGTCTGAGCGTATGAATCTCATTTCACAATAGATGGTGCTGGGAGAATGAATAATATCCGTCCTCGGATATTATTACGTGGTCGACTACGGATACACCGACAATATCACCTGCTCTACGTATCCGTTCAGTGATTTTCAGATCATCCTCAGAGGGCTTCTGTATTCCGCTGGGGTGGTTATGGATGAGGAAGATCGCACTGGCACTCTCGTTGATCGCGAACTGGAATACTTCGCGCGGGTGGACCAGGCTCGCATCGAGAATACCCTTTGACACCGTGTGGTCATTGATGAGTATGTTCCGTCCGTCAACGGCTGCGACTTTGAAGACCTCGAATTTCAATCCGCCGATCAGCGGAGCATAGAACTTGAAAACATCATCCGGGTTGGCGAATTTGACTCTCTTTCTTCCTCTACTTGAGAGGGAACGCCTTCCTGCTTCGAGCGCGGCGAGTATCGAGATGATCTTTGCGCGACCCAGACCCGTGATCTTCAGTCGTTCGATCTCGCCGACCGTCTTCTGGCTCAATTTCTTGAGGCTGCCAGTCTTGTTGAATATCTCTTTGGCCAGATCTACCGCGGTCCTGTTCCTGGCCCCTTTGCCGATGATGATAGCGAGGAGTTCGGTATCGGTTAGGCCGTAGCTTCCTCGTTCATAGAACTTCTCTCTGGGTCGGTCGCTTGCCGGCCAGTCCTTGATCTTCAACTATCTGAAGATCGTGAAGCGCAGAATGAATCCGGCGAATACAATGGAGACTGTGGACATCAGTTTGATCAGTATGTTGAGCGATGGCCCTGCAGTATCTTTGAAGGGATCGCCAACAGTGTCTCCAACGACCGATGCCTTGTGGTCGGCTGAACCCTTGCCGCCCAGTGCACCCTTTTCAATATACTTCTTCGCGTTGTCCCAGGCGCCGCCCGAGTTCGCCATCATCAGTGCAACCGCGAAGCCGGTGATGAGCGCGCCAACGAGCAATCCGATGACCCCGTTGGGGCCAAGTAAGATCCCAACCGCGATCGGTACGGCGACGACGAGCAGCGAAGGCACGATCATCTCTTTCTGTGCGGCCACGGTGCAGAGGTGGACGGCTTGTGCGTAATCAGGACGCGCCTTGCCATCCATCAGCCCCTTGATCTCATTGAACTGGCGCCGTACCTCGATGACGATCTTGCTCGCAGTTTCACCGACTGCCCTGATCGTACGAGAGCAGAATAGAAACGGCATCATGCCGCCGATGAAGAGACCGAGGATGACCTGCGGATTCGCAATACGCAGGTCAAGATCCGGGAAGACCCTGGCGATCTGACTTCTGTATGCTGCGACCAGGGCGAGCACGGTCAAAGCCGCCGAGCCGATTGCGAAACCCTTGCCGGTCGCTGCGGTTGTGTTGCCGATGGCATCGAGCGCATCGGTCCTTGAGCGGACTTCTTCGGGCAGGTTGGCCATTTGAGCGTTGCCTCCAGCATTGTCCGCGACCGGACCGTAGGCGTCCGTAGCAAGTGTGATGCACAGCGTTGACAGCATTCCCACTGCGGCGATTGCCACGCCGAACAATCCGTGATCCGGGTTGGTGGCGCCGCCCGGCAGGTAGTATGCCGCGGCGATTGCGATCGCGACGACGACAACCGGCGGCACGATCGACAGCATGCCGACACTGAGACCTTCGAGTATGACCGTCGCCGGTCCGGTCGTGGCAGCACCGGCAATGCCGCGTGTCGGTCGGTAATTGTCCGAGGTGAAGAATTCAGTGGAGTATCCAATGAGGACGCCGCACGCGAGGCCGATGAGGACCGGCCAGTAGAAATTGAAATAGCCTGGAAGAAGATAATAGATTATCACCCCGGAAAGAACGGCCATGAAGATACCAGCAGCCCAAACGCCTTTTCTTATGGCGAAAAGTAGCGCCCGCTGGCTTGCTTCTTCTTCTGTTCGGACGAGAAATGTACCTAAGACTGACGAGAAGACACCGGCTGCGGCGAGGATCAGCGGTATGACTACGCCACGAAATCCGAGTCCGGCGGCGAAAGCCAGTGCCATAGCCGCAACGATCGATCCTACGTAAGACTCGTACAGGTCAGCGCCCATGCCTGCGACATCTCCAACATTGTCGCCTACATTGTCGGCTATTGTCGCCGGGTTGCGCGGATCATCCTCGGGTATGTTGGCTTCGACCTTGCCGACAAGATCAGCACCGACATCCGCGGCTTTGGTGAAGATGCCTCCGCCGACCCGGGCGAAGAGGGCCTGGAACGAAGCGCCCATTCCGTAAGCGACGATTGTCTGGGTCACGACCAATAAACGGGCGTCGAGGGGCAGGCTGCGGTAGATCCAATTGAGGAGAAAGAACCAAAAACTGAGATCCAAAAGGCTCAACCCGACGACTACGAAACCCATGACCCCGCCCGATGCAAAAGCCACGCGCAGCGCACTGTTGAGGCTCGTTCTGGCTGCGTTGGCGGTCCTTGCCGAGGAATTCGTTGCCTGTGTCATGCCGATGAAGCCGGAAAGTGCCGAGTAGAAACCACCGGTGAGGAACATGAATGGCACAAATGTAGGGAGCATCTTCGACAATGAAAGAACGAGCAGTATGATGAAGACGATCGCGAATATGAGGGCGACGACGCGGTATTGTCTTTTCAAATAAGCTCGGGCACCTTCGCGTACTGCCTGGGCGATCTGCCGCATGACATCGGTGCCTTCATCGTATTGCTTTGTTGTTTTAGAAAGGAAGAGTGCAAAAATAAGGGAAAGGAACGAACCTAACGGCGCAAATATGAATGTCGGTGACATCCTACCTCCTCAACGGGCAAATCTTCGGTTTTTCTCTCTTGTGTGCTGTTCTTTTTACCATAGCATGCAATCGGCGAGCAGTATCATCACCGATCTGGCCTTTTTCAATCTGCCTTAAAGCTTCATCCATTCTATCATATGTACAGCCGATCTCTCCTTCGTCCGTTTGACCGGCCCAGAGACCTGCGCTGGGCACCTTTTCGAGCACCTTCTGCGGGATATCGAGCGTCCGTGCGAGTTCTCTCACTTCGCCTTTGTAAAGGTCACCGAGTGGCAGGATATCACAAGCACCGTCGCCATACTTGGTGAAGTAGCCGAGTGAGATCTCGGTCTTGTTGCCGGTTCCGCAGACAAGGTGATTGAGAACATTAGCATGGTAGTACAGAACGATCATACGTAACCGGGCTTTCATGTTGCCGAATGCGAGTCGGTCCCCTGCAGGCATGAGTTTAACCAAGTTTTTGTAGATCGTGGTGAGGTCGATGTATTCGGTCTTAAGGTCAAGTGTTGATGCCACACTCGCGGCGTCATCGAGATCCTTTACGTCTGATTCGATGGGCAGGATGAGTCCCAGGCAATTGTCCGTTGCCCTGTGGATCAATGCGGCGCAGACTGCGGAATCCAGACCGCCGCTCAATCCCAGAACGAACCCATCGGTTTTGGTTTCTTCAAGTTGATTCTTCAACCATTGAGTAATTTGCTCGGCGAAATCATTTTTCATTTTGTCATGATTATAATAAAAACCTGACGAAAATCAAGCTTCACGGCTCCAACGCACACCACGTATCATGCCTCAGCCTTGTCATTTCGCCAATCTCTACGAGATACAGAAGTGCTGGCAAAATTGCGAAATAGCCGAGATCGTCTATCATATATACAAACTTGGGTGTCTCTTCTACAACCCGCGAATGGAACGAGGCGTCAGATATCGGAGAAATTATACACATTCCGGTGGTATGCAGCGAAATTTGAGCGACGACTCGACCCCTTGATTTCCGCTGTGACTTAGCCATAATTCCCTGATGAAGAATAAGGAACTGGCGCGGATATTCGACCGAATCGCCGATGCTTTAGAGTTCAAAGGTGAGATGGTCTTTCGCGTGCTCGCCTACCGAAAGGCGGCGCGCATAATCGATGATCTCGTCGAGGACGTAGAGGTGTTGAACCGGGAGGGAAGGTTGTCCGATGTGCCGGGTATCGGCGCAGGCATCGCCAAGAAGATCGCTGAGTATCTCGAGACGGGCAAGATGAAAAAATACATTGAAGTGACAAAGGGAATACCCGAATCACTGCTGAACATGCTCGATATCCAGAACCTTGGACCGAAGACACTCGCCCTCGCAAACAGGGAACTCGGCGTGGAGACCATCGCCGATCTGAAAAAGGCGATCAGGAATGGCAAACTCGCCGGGCTGCCGCGCATGGGTGAGAAGAAGGCGGAGAACATAAGTAAGGGCATTGAACTCTATGAGAAAGGACACGAACGCCTCTCGATCGCGGTGGCGGAGAAGGTTGCGAATGATGTGATAGGCTACATGGAGCAAAAAGCAGCGATCAAAGACATCTCGGCGGCTGGTTCTTTGCGCAGGTGGAAAGAGACGATCGGTGATGTCGACATTCTGGTGACGGGCACGAGCGGTTCAAAGATCGTGAGAATGTTCACCGAGTTTCCCGGGACCGAGCGTGTGCTGGCATCTGGTGCCACCAAGGGTTCGATAGTCGTCGAAGGCGGTGTGCAGGTTGACCTGAGGATCGTCGAGCCGAAATCGTACGGCGCAGCGCTGCAGTACTTCACCGGCTCTAAGGCACATAATGTGAGGTGCCGGAATATAGCGCGGACAAAGGGCATGAAGCTGAGCGAGTACGGACTGTTCAAGGGTAAGCGAATGGTCGCCGGGAAGATGGAAGCAGAGATCTATAAGATGCTCGGGTTGGGTTACATACCGCCCGAACTGCGTGAAGACCGCGGTGAGATCGAAGCCGCATTCAAGAAGAAACTGCCCAGGCTGGTAGAGCTGAAGGATATCAAGGGTGACCTTCAGATGCACTCGGTTTATTCTGATTCGGATGCGACGATTGTGGCCCTCGTCGGTGCAGCAGAAAGGTTAAGGTACGGTTACATATTGATCACGGACCATTCAAAGTCTGCAGCGTACGCCCACGGCCTCGAATTCGATCGGTTGAAAAAACAGTGGAGAGAGATCGACAGGATCAACGCGAAGCAGAAGAAGGTGCGCGTGCTCAAGGGAACCGAGGTCGATATCCTGCCAAGCGGCAAGTTGGATTATCCTGACAAGATACTCAAGGAATTCGATCTGGTCGTTGCATCCATACATCAGGGGTTCAAGAAGAACGTGACCGAGAGGATGTGCGCGGCAATGGATAATCCCTACGTCGATATCATCGGGCATCCGACCGGCCGGTTGATCTCGTCCCGCGAAGGGTATGCAGTCGACCTTCACAGGGTAATGGAAAAGGCGGTCGAGACGAAGACATGGCTTGAGTGCAACGCATTCTGGGACCGCCTTGACCTGAGCGATGCCAATCTCAGGGTCGCCAAGGAAATGGGAATCAAGATATCGCTCGGAACGGATGCGCACGACACAAAGGGTCTACGGTGGATGAAGTTCGGGGTCGCGACTGCGCGACGTGGCTGGCTCGAACCCCGGGATGTAGTCAATACCTACCCGTTGAAGAGATTACTTTCCTCAAGAAAGATAAAGAAACAGTAATCAGTATTTATATATCTGCTCGCCAGTCGTTAGTTCATGGATATGGACGATGGCGTAGGCAGCATATACGGTATTGGGATATTCAGAGATTATTTCATTGAAGATCGCCACTGCTGCGCTCCGATGATCGTCACTCCTGGTGATTTCGTATAGAACCCGTTCGAGGTATCCCGTTTCTGATAGTGCCATTACGTACTCGTCGGTTTCAGGGTATTTCGCGCAAAACGCGCGCCACATCGCCAGTTCCTCCGCTATTATCTCGACCGAGTCGTGCCACGGCAGGTTCATTATGCGGTATATGTTGATCAACCGGTACTGTGCCTTTGCTGTAAACGGACTGTCGGGGAATTCTCTTACGATCACACGATAAATATCGCCGTTGTAATAATGCTGGTGAATGGATTCGTTGAGCTCAATGCCCGGGAATGAATCACCGCGGGATGCCATCGCATCATATGATTGGCCGAGATAGTACAATGCTTCGGGTAGATAGGACGACGCGTCGAAGTATCTTGAGAAAATTTCCAACAGCCTTGCGGCTTTTTCATATTCTCCATCGTCAAAGTATCCTCTTGAGAAGATGAACAATTCGTGTTCGCCGATTCCGCTGTTAAGATCGACTATCACATTTCTATCTAATTCGCCGAAAACGGTATCATATTTGATCTGATATCGTTCGGTGGCGTCATCGACTATATCGACCATATCGCCGGTGTTGAGGATGCGCATCTTGTCATCGTCACCATAGAAAAGGACGTTGTCCACGATGAGCGCCCCAGGACTGCTTGATAAGACGATTGCGAGAAGAGCAGGTATCATTGGCTAAGTATAAGGAATCGTGTTACATAGTCAATGGAGTGTGGTACATTTATAGATTGACTCCGGTCTGTATTTGTGATATGATGAGTCGAGGAGGTTGAATGGCATTCAATATCCTGGTCATCAACCCGGGCGCAGGTTCGACCCGTGTTGCACTCTTCAATGACGAAAATCCTGCCTTTGAAGAGAACCTGAGGCACGATCCGGATGAGTTGCTCAAATTCCCCAAGATCATCGATCAGTACGAGTTTCGCAGGGACAAGATCATAGAATTACTGCGATCGAAGAACGTCGCCCTCGAATCACTGAATGCGGTCGTGGGACGGGGTGGGCCTTTCAAACCTCTGACCAGCGGTACATATCTAATTAACGATCTGCTGATCCATGACATCAAGTCGGGTAACTACCAATCTGAGCATCCTTCCTTGCTCGGTGCGATGGTCGCAGCGGAGATTGCAGGTACATCTCGTGTGAAGGCTTACTTTGTCGATCCGGTCTCAGTCGACGAGTTTTGGGAACTGGCGCGGTTTTCGGGTTTGAAGGAAATAAAGCGTAAGGCTTTGAGCCATGCATTGAACGTCCGCATGGTGGCGAAGAAGACGGCGGAGAAGTTGAATAAACCTTACGGAGAATGCAATTTCATCATCATCCACCTCGGTACCGGCATCACGGTCGCCGCGCATCGGAAAGGAAAGCAGGTTGATTCATCAAATGCGAACGAGGACGGTCCATTTTCGCCTCAGAGGGCCGGTGCTCTACCCACGATTCCGCTGGCAAAATTATGCTTCGCTTCGGGCAATCAGTATGATGGCATCAAGAAGAAGTTGAATCGGGAAGGTGGATTACTATCCTACTTGGGTACCGATGACATCCAGGTAGTGGAGGATCGGATTGCCCGGGGTGATAGAGAGGCAGAATTGGTATACAGAGCAATGATATATCAGATCGCGAAAGAAGTGGGGGCTTACGCGGTCGTTCTAAAAGGCGACATAGATGCCTTAATCGTCACCGGCGGTATTGCCCACTCGGAGAAGTTCGTGGCACGGCTGAAAGAGTGGATATCGTTCGTTTGCCCGCAGTTCTTCGTCTACCCTGGCGAAGGCGAGATGGAAGCCCTGGCGCTTGGTGTGCTGAGGGTTCTACGCGGAGAAGAAGAGGCAAAGACCTACAAATAGTGGAAATAGTGGGGACAGGCATAACCTTTTAACATTTCTGTCATCTATCTGCTATCACTGTAATCGACCCGCGCAGCAGGAAAATGTTAAAAGGTTATGCCTGTCCCCGGGTGTGCGAAGTTGACATGTTGCGTGCGGTGTGTATAATACAGACACACCTATGAAATCACTACTTTCGGGTAATGAGGCTGTTGCCCGTGGTGCCTGGGAAGCAGGATGCAGAGTTGCCACCGCCTATCCGGGGACGCCCTCGACCGAGATCCTGGAAAATATCATCAAATATCCGGAAATAGATGCCGAGTGGTCGGTCAATGAAAAAGTCGCTCTGGAGGTCGCTGCCGGTGCAAGTTTTGCCGGTGCCCGCGCCCTCGTGGCTATGAAACATGTGGGACTCAACGTTGCCGCGGATCCCTTCTTCACGATGGGTTATTCCGGTGTGACCGGCGGTCTCGTCATCGTCTCGGCCGATGACCCGGGCATGTGGTCCTCCCAGAATGAACAGGACAACCGTCATTACGGGCGCCATGCAAAAGTGCCGATCCTGGAACCTTCTGATTCAAACGAAGCCAGGATCTTCACGAAGCTGGCTTTCGATATATCGGAGAAGTTCGACACACCGGTGTTGCTGCGGTTGACGACGAGGATATGCCATTCTACGTGCCTGACCGAACTGGGAGAAAGGAAGGATATTGAGGTTAAAGGATATGTAAAGGACATAAAGAAGCGGCTTGTACTGCCGGCACACGCTCGGGCACTGCATCTTGTGGTCGAAGAGAGATTGAAGAAGATCGCTGCACACAGCGAGGTCTTTCGGTACAACAGGATCGCGTGGGGCAAGAAGACCTTGGGCATCATCACCTCGGGCGTTGCATACCAATACGCTAAGGAAGTATTCCCCGATGCCAGCGTGCTGAAGTTATCACTGACGCATCCAATACCGGAGAGGATGATTAGGCGATTCGCGAAGCAAGTGCGTAAGATTGTCATAGTGGAGGAAGGCGATCCCGTAATGGAGACCGAGATCAAGGCCATGGGTATAAAGGTCACGGGCAAGGACAAGATACCATTGTGCGGTGAGCTGACTCCAGATGTGCTGAAGAGCAGTTTTTCGAAGAAGACGAAAGCCCCCGCCAAAAGCAGTAAGGTTCCGCCACGGCCGCCCGTGCTGTGTCCTGGTTGCCCGCACCGCGGCGTCTTCTATGTAGTAAATAAGCTCAAGCTGGTGGTTACGGGTGACATTGGATGTTACACACTCGGGGCTCTGCCTCCACTCAGTGCTATGGATACTTGCGTGTGTATGGGGGCGTCGGTTACGAATGCTCAAGGTATGGAAAAAGCATTGGGCAAAGAATTCAGCAAGAGACTGGTCGCCGTGCTCGGTGATTCGACATTCTTCCATTCCGGTATCACTGGTTTGGTCAATGCGGTATATAATAAGGGGAACCTTAATCTACTGATCCTAGATAACTTCACAACTGCAATGACCGGACATCAACCTCATCCCGGTACGGGCAGGCTTGCCCGAGGTGAGCGCGGACGTCGCATTGCACCTGAGGATATTGCCCGGGGATGCGGTGTCGAAATGGTCAAGGTAGTGAACCCTAATGACCTCGCTGCTACCGAATCAGCGTTTGAGCAAGCACTGGAATACGACGGTGTTGCAGTTCTGGTTTTCCGGAGGCCGTGCGCCTTGTTGGTAAAACCGAGGCCGCCATACCGGATCGATCCAGAATCGTGCAACGGATGCAGGCTCTGTCTGCGAATAGGTTGTCCAGCCATAAGCCTCGTTTTTCCGAAGGAACGCGAAAAACCGCTGGCCGTGGTAGACGAAGCATTGTGCGTCGGTTGCGGGCTCTGCGTTCAACTTTGCCAGCGTAATGCAATTTTCTTGAGCAGGAAATCTGATGGCTAAGAGCGCGAAAAAGAAGGCAAACACGAACGTCATCATCTGTGGAGTGGGTGGCCAGGGTATCATTCTTGCTTCGGATGTCCTGTGCTATGGTACGTCACTCGCGGGTTTCGACGTCAAGAAGAGCGAGGTGCACGGTATGGCGCAACGGGGCGGGAGCGTCATTACCCACGTACGCTTTGGGGACAAGGTCTATTCACCTCTCATCGCTCAGGGTACGGCCGACTATATCCTGGCTTTCGAGAAGGTCGAAGCCATGCGTTACGCGCACTACCTTGAGAAGAACGGTGAAATGATCGTTGACAACCGTGAAATACCGCCGATGAGCGTCCTGGTCGGTGAGGCAGAATACCCGGCTGACATAGACCGTCGATTGACGAGGATGGGCAAAACTTACTTCATCGATGCGACGAGTGTTGCTGCAGATTTGGGCAATATTCGTGTCGTCAACATTGTGCTGCTCGGTGTACTGTCCAGGTTTCTACGGCTGAAGGAGAAATACTGGCGTGATGCAATAAGAAAGAATGTAAAAGAACAATTCGTAGACCTGAACATTCAAGCGTTTGGCCGGGGCCGGGAGCTTGCCGGTTGAACGCGCACCGCACCGACCACATGGTCGATTCGATTCACAACGAGCGATAGATGGTTAGAGTCATAAGACTCGGCGCTGGTGACGAAGCACTGGCCGAGCGTGTGGTCAGGACATTGAAAAGCGAGACGCCCGCGGATGTTCTTGCGAGGCTCGGCAAAGAACAGCTCGGTAAATTTCTATCCTATGGTCATAATTACTTCTTGGTGGCGTTGGCCGATGATCGGCCGGCAGGGTTCGCCCTCGGATATCAATTGATGAGGGTGGATAGAGATCAGGATATGATGCTCTTATACGAGATCGTTGTCGACGAAAGAAATAGAGATCAGGGAGTGGGTACGTTCCTGATCAATGAATTGAAGGCCATCTGCCGTGAGAACAGGATAATGAAGATGTGGGTACTCACCAATAAATCGAATGTAGCGGCTACCGCATTGTATAAGAAGACAGGGGGCGCGGAAGATAAGAGTGGAGATGAAGTGACCTTCACATACTTTCCCGACTTCGAGTGAAGGATATGCAACGACCCGAAGTTGAATTTATCCAGTTTGACAAACGGAACATGAACGTGGTCGATCAGTGCGCTGAATTGATGTCGATATCCGAGCCCTGGAATACGCTCCGACGTACGTACGATGATGCGGTGAAGATCATCACCGATGAAGCGAGCGAGGTCCATTTGGCGATACGTGGTGATGAGATGATCGGGTTCGCAATCATCAAGATGCAGGGGTCATTCGTGGGCTATATCCAGAGCATTGTGGTCAAATCCATGCACCGGGGGCAGGGTATAGGCACAAGATTCATGGAATACCTTGAGCGTCGCATCTTTTCAGAACAGCCGAATGTCTTCATCTGTGTTTCTTCATTCAATCAAGATGCAAGGAGATTGTATGAACGACTGGGTTACGAGGCGATCGGCGAACTCAGGGATTATATCGTAAAAGGACACTCAGAGATCTTGTTGCGAAAGACCGTCGCTCCACTCAGTGAGTTCTGGAAATTGAAGAAATGATATCCATTGGCACGACCTTCAATTATGAAATAGCACTTAGAGATCAGCTGCGGGTGGTCAAAGGGGCCGGTTTCAGCCATGTCTCGCTGGGAGCACGGGTCGAACACTCCAATTACCTGACGACAAGGGGGCAGGAGGATATTCGGGCATTGGTCCAGGGCCACGGTCTCGCGGTATGTTCGGTTCATACGCCTTTTGGCGAGGGGTTAGACATATCTTCACCGCACAGGGGCACCGGAGATGAAACTGTTGATGTTTACCGTAAATGTATCGAGGCCGCGCATTGTCTTTCAGCGCGAGTCGTCATATTTCACCCAACGGCATACCAGATATCCGACAATATCGAGATACGGAAGAAGATGATCGTCAGGAATTTGGAGAAATTGCTCGATCATCTAGGCAAGACGGGCGTCACAATAGCGGTGGAAAACGACAGTCACGATCCAGCGAACGATATCCTTTCATTCTCTCTGGACGAAATTGGCGACGTCAGATACGGCTTTTGCTACGATTCGTCCCACGATAACCTCGTCGCAGAACCATTGGCGCTTTTAGAGAAATATGGTAGCAGGTTGTTTACTACACATATTTCTGACAACCGCGGCGACAAAGATGACCACATGTTGCCCTACCAAGGCATCTATGACTGGAATCGTTTCTGTAAGGTATTTGCCCGCATCGGCTTTTTCGGGGTCTTCCTGCTTGAAGTAGAAATGCGGGAGTCGGGTTTTAAATCACCGGATATATTTGTGCGTGAGGCATTCGTGCGTGGCGAAAGACTGAGGAAGGCATGTCAAAGGGAATAGGAGGGTAGATCAAGGAACGAACACGCGGGATCTTATACACGACCGTAGCATTCTCGGCATGGGGAGTGCTTCCACTTTACTGGAAAGCACTCGGATCCGTGACGGCGTTGGAGATACTCGCTCACAGGATTTTATGGTCTTTTGCCTTCATTGCAGTGGTTCTGCTCATCCAAAGAAAGCCCCTCCTATTCAAATACCTTAAGGATGTGAGAACCCGGCAGAAACTCTTGCTCATGAGTGGCTTGATCGGCCTGAACTGGTTCATCTATGTCTTTGCCGTCAATAGCGGCCGGATCGTCGAGGCCAGCTTGGGTTATTATATCAATCCAATACTGAGCGTCATTCTCGGCGTTATAATCCTGAAGGAGCGTATGAATGCCTTGCAGGTCATCGCTTTCATACTTGCATGCTCGGGGGTACTGTATTTGACGTTAGATTACGGGAAATTCCCCTGGGTCGCCGTGGTCCTCGCGTGTGCATTCGCGCTCTATGGTTTGCTCAAGAAGACTACGGAAATTGATGCGATGCCTGGTCTATTGATCGAAACGATGATCCTTTCGCCGATCGCCCTTGCGATTATCGTGTATCAGACACTTATCGGCAAAGGAGCGTTGACCAGTCTTTCTCCGCGTACGGGTCTACTGATCGTTTGCGCAGGGGTGGTGACGACTCTGCCGCTCTACTGGTTTGCACAGGGCGCAAGACGTATCCGCCTCTCGAGCGTTGGATTCCTTCAATATATCGCTCCCACGCTGATGCTCTTGTTGGGTGTCTTCCTCTACCGTGAGATCTTCTCGACTGCGCATCAGATAAGTTTTGGGCTCGTATGGTCCGGTCTCCTTCTTTACACATGGAGCGTGTTGCGGGATTCTCGGCCATGATCGGACTGAGTACCGTGCTTGGCCCGCCGTGCCCTCCGTATACGTTCGAGGCATTAATTGGCAGATTGACATGGGAAGCAAAAGTGATATAATTTGCCATTACTAATGGCCAACATCATCAAGTGTCGAGGATTCATTCTGAAGACCACACCCTTTAAGGAATCCAGTCTGCTGGCATCCGTGCTCACAAACAAGGTGGGAAAGGTCAAGTTGCTCGCTAAGGGTGTCCGGCGTCCCAAGAGCAAGATGTGCGGCGCGTTGGAACCTTTCAGCCTCGATGAAATCATCTTCTACAAAAGGGAATTCAAGGAAATTTACACGCTGAGTGATGCCGTCATCGTCGACGGATATCCCGAGGTCCGGGGCGATCCCCAGAAGGTAAGCGGAGCAATGGTGCTGTGCGAATACTTCGACAAGACACTGCCGACCGAGGAGATGGATACTGAGGCCTTTTCAGGATTTTTCAGATTCCTCAAGAATCTGAAGAGAGTGAGTTCAGCCGGAGTACGTGCCCTGGTCGTCGGTCATCTCATCAAGGCTCTTTCGGCATCTGGGGTGATGCCGCATCTGGACAATTGTGTACGTTGCCATGTTCCTTTGAGCGATGGTAACGGGAAAATCGATTTCAGCGTGAGCGCTGGTGGTGTCGTGTGTAGCAAGCATCATGATGATACAGTAGTGTTGTTGAGCCGTCGAACGATCGATGCGCTCAGGAATATCTACGGCAAATCAGATGCGGCCATCAATGATGAGGCACTTCGAGAAATAGAGATTTTCATGGGCGACTACATGTACGTGCATTTGAACCACCTGAATTTACATTCGTTGAAACATCTCAAGTGATCGGTGCACACAGAGCATATTCCTATAATAGTTTTCACCATTGCCTTGATTGCAATTAGAGGTGAATACAATGACTAATATCGTACTCGTCGGTCCACCCAGGGTCGGCAAGACATCAATAATAAAGGCGGTCATATCGAAACTGACTGACAAGTGTGAAGGTTTCTATACAGAGGAAATTGTAGAACAGGATGAAAGGGTTGGATTTCAGCTCGTCACCCTGAGAGAGAGAAGTTGTACGTTGTCGCACCGAGATATATCTGGTCACGTCCACGTCGGCAAATATGGCGTCGATCTCGAATGCGTGGAGGAAGTGGGTGTGACAGCAATTAAGAAAGGCATCAAAACTGGTAAGATCGTCATCATCGATGAGATCGGTAAGATGGAAATACTGTCCCGGTCTTTCAGACTTGCGGTGCTTGACGCCTTCGATTCGCAGAGCGCGGTCGTCGGTACCATGTTGTTCAAGCGCCATCCCTTTTGCGATAAGATCAGAGCACGTAAAGATGTTGAGGTGCTCGAAGTGACCGAGGGAAACAGGGACAAACTGGTCGACATCATCATCGGCAAATTGCCGCAGTAGATAAACAAGTCGAGCGCGAATAAGAACCTTGGGTGCCGTGGTGTGCACAGCGTGCTTTGCGTGGGCAACCCCCTGCACCTCTCTCGCATGTCTTTTTCCATTTTTTCTGATGGTACGAACTTGCGAACGGCTTACTGCAACAGATGTTTATGCGATGTCTTGCAGCGTCTGCCTGACGGGATCGAACTGCACGTATTTTCTGAATGAAATGCTCAGAAGCATTGGTAGATAACATAGAAGTACCACCGTGAAGCTGGCCGAGATTAATAGTCTGATGGAGATGAATTCGGCGAGTACGCCGCCCAGGGCAAAAGCAACGGGCATCAGGCCGCCGGCAACGCTTGTCAGCAGGCCGAAAACCTTGCCGCGTTTGTCCTGCGGCGTTGTGAGTTGCATGACGGTGTTTATAAAGGTGTTGAGTATCGCGTTTACAAAGCCGGTCAGGAAAACGAGTGCCGCCATCAATGGAAAGTAAAGATGGACGGGTAACAGTATCATGCACCCACACATGAGCAGGTAGCATGTGGAGAATACCATAAATCGTCGCTCCGGCTTGAATTCGACAAGTGACGTGAAGAGGAATCCCAAGAACAAACCTCCGGTAAAGAACCCCATGATGATGCCGTAGAGGACCGGACCGAGGTGCTCTTGCTGGTGAAAGAGGGGCAGGATGAGCATGATACCCATCACCGCGAAGAAATTGATGAGGCCGGCGATGGTGACAAGTGTTCTCAATCCACGGAAGTGCCAGACGAATCTGAGCCCGTCTCTCATGTCGGCGAAGAAATGGAGTTTTGCGCTTTCGTGGATGATCTTTGGAACCTTGATGAATACTTCCGTAAAGGCAGAGAATATATATGAAAGACCGTTGAAGAGGAATAGGAACGAAGCGCCCAAAACCTTAAAGAAGATGCCGCCTGCCGAACTGCCGACAATTCCTGACGCGGTTTGAATGATGTTGAATACTGAGTTCGCCTGTACCAACTTGCGTTTGTCGACGATGTCGGGGATGATGCTGCTTACCGCAGGATTGAAGAACGCGCCGCAAGCACCGATAATCATACCGGCGGCGAATACCATCCAGATCTCGATGAATCCGAGGTACGATGCGATGCCGATGAACGCTACGAATACACCCCTGATGACATCCATGGTTACGAGTAACCACTTGCGGTCGCTGCGGTCGACAATGACTCCGGCAAAGGGTGAAATGAGTACGCGGGGAAGAGACGATGCAGCCATGAGTGTGCCCATGAGCGCTGTGGAACCGGTGACGGCAAGAATCCAGAACCCGAGAGCGATCGAATATGCTACATCGCCGAGCGCTGAGACGAGTTGTCCCTGCCAGAGTAAGAAGAAGTTAATATTCCAGAGTTTAGGTTTGGTATCTGCCGCCGGTGGCTTCGTCTCCTCTTCCAAGTAGGCTCCTTGATTCTTTCATCATCGGTATTTTGCAGTGGTAGTATATGGAATAATCAGGCCGAGTCAATGGTAGCGTTCCCCTGTTGCTAAGAAGGCGAGTTCAGGAGACTGCCGTAGCATGTGAATAGAGTCATTCAATCCACCGTTCTGTCGATGATTCCCCCACCGATGACCAGATCACCCTGGTATAGAACGATTGATTGTCCTGGTGTGATCGCCCATTGCGGTTTCTCGAAGGTAATCCGGGCTTGACCATGGTCCAGCGGTTCGACGAGGGCTTTGCCCGGCGGTGAGAAATACCGTACCTTGGCATCCACGCTGAGTCTTTTTTCCAGAATGTCGAATGGAATGAAATGCAGTTCTGTAGCGATCAACCGACGCTTGAAGACATCCCTTCGTGCACCAACATGAATCGAGTTGTCATTAGTGTCGATCCGTGTGATGTAATACGGGTGTTTGTGGCTGATGCCGATTCCATGGCGTTGACCGATCGTATAATGAAATATCCCTTTGTGTTCTCCAATTACCTCACCGTCGCGATTTATGATCGGGCCGGGTTTCACGGGTAGTACGTTTCTCAGAAATCCAGCGTAGTCGCCATCTGGAATGAAGCATGCATCCTGGCTCTTCTTGCGCGACGCGGTCGGTAGTCCGCGCAAACGAGCCATTTTACGTACTTCATCTTTGGTGTACCTGCCGAGCGGTAGTAGCGTCCTGGATAGCTGGTCCTGGTCGAGGCGGTGCAGAAAGTACGATTGCTCGTTCCTTTCGCGCCCTCTTTTCAAGACATAACGGCCTCTATCATTTTCGATCCGGGCATAGTGGCCGGTGGCTAGTTTATCCGTTGCTGTAGGTATTTTGCCTGGCAGCAGTTTGAACTTCATTGTCGCATTGCACATTACGCATGGGTTAGGGGTTCGCCCGCGTTCGTACTCGGAAACGAAATATCTGACGATCGTTTCGTTGAACTCTTCCGCGACATCGACGCGGTGCAGAGGGATGCAAAGGTGCGTGGCGACCCGGGATGCAAGATCTACGTTCTCTTTCTCGATGCCCTCGAAGACCATGATCGCTCCTTCGACCTCATATCCGTTTTCAATCAGAAGAGCGGCTGCGGTTGAAGAGTCGACGCCGCCGCTCAGGGCTACGAGGACACGATTTCGCGCATCGATGGCTGATGTCTTCTCCATGACTGAGGCTTCATCTTATCGTAAATGAAGGTTGGCGTCAAGTGGATTCGTTGTTGACTTGTCTCGTATTTTAAGGTAATATTCCCGATGAGATTTCCCTTGGGCCGGCCGATCATCGAGAACACGCGGCTTGAGTTCATCAATCTCAACAATGTCCTCACGGCGTCGAAGCGAGAACGGGCGCACCGCATCGTCGGGTATATTGCCATATATTATCATGACATTTCCGAGCTTATATTTCTCAATCAGGGCGAGCCGTTCAAT
>CP070795.1:96670-115968 GCA_020343455.1 Caldifarciminota bacterium | reverse complement strand
TTCTTGAACCAATAGGCTATATCCGGCAGGTTTGCTTTCTCGTATTTCAAGATCTTGTCGACGGCCGTCGCTATGTGGGTGGGCGTTTCTACTGACAGTCTGCCATAGAAAATATCTGGTAAATATCCTGACCCATCGGTCTCGGCGTAGTATAGATCCGTGACCTTGCCAGATGAACTGCCCGTGGGCGCCGGCATATATCCGCCATTGACATCACCGACGAGGAGCAGGTATGTGGGCAGAGGGTTCTGTGCTTCAATGTAGTCGTCTATCGCCGTCGTTGTCCATGGGCTGATGCTATCCTGGTTCGCAACCTTTACCTTGAATCCCTTCTGTTTGAGCCAATGGGCGAGGTCGTTCACGCTCGACTGGAAGCTGTCGTGGGTAATAATCAGATAATGGATAGGCAAGGGCAATACGCCACGGAGGAGCTCTTCGTAGAGGTTTGAATTCAATACACGGCGATTGATGAAGTCTTCGTACAGGGGCGAGTAATTCTGCAATACCTTCTGGGTCGTCTGCATCAAATCTCCGCCGTCGAAGGTTAGTTTGAGTTCGATGTGTGTGTAGTACCTGATGGTATTCTTCACAGGATTATACTGGATAGGAATGACCTCGATGACGGCAAGACGGTGTCCCCTCATGTAGTCTTCGTTTTCTATGCGGGCGATGTCGGCCGGGTACATTGCGTCCTGCGTATAAAGCTTTTCGTCGATGATGAAGACCGGTTTCTCGTCCGGCAATTTCACGACCGGTGCGAGTGTCGGCATAATCTTCTTTTCGATGCCAAACGTACTCAACGGAACTTCGTGGTATTCGCTGTTGAGCATCTCGATTTTGATTTCCGCACCGTACGGTACAGCGACTGTCTTCTTGATCGCAGGTAACCTTGGTTTTCCTATCTTCCCCGTGTGATAGCCATCCGGCAGACTGAAAAAGACGAAGTTCTCACCAGGTGGATCAATCATACCCTGCGTGTTGACATCCTCTGATATTATACCATCAATTGTGAAGCCAACTATGACCATCTGTGGAGTTTGGGCAAGGACGTCAAATTCTGCACCCTTTTCCAGCGCTCCAGATGTGAATGGTATCCATTCGGCACTGAGAAGTGTAGAGGCGAGGAGTAACACGCCCAGGATGTTCTTTCCATCATGTTTAAAGAGTGACATCGTACCTCCTATGAGGAGCTTGGATGATATGGTGATCGAGAGCAAATTCCACATGGGTCAAAAGTCTTAAGTCTCGATCCTTATTCTTCTCCAACATTCTCCTCTGAATTCCTATTTGTCGTTTAATTTTCATTATATTTTATAACCTTGCGGATGTCAATACCCCCAGCAAAGCACAAAAATGTGGAGGGGGGTCCAAAAGGGGGGTTATTAGCATAGGAGGTGTCTTATTGGACCTCCCTCCTTAATGTCCTTTGGTCAAGGCAAATTTCTTGGATAATTATAGCGAGAATAGCAGATTTGTCAACTGCCTTGTACGCAATCAATACTTAAATAGCACACCGCCCCACGTGAATCCGGCTCCGAATGCGATCATCAAGACAATATCACCTCGGTCGATGCGGCCGGTCTTCACCGCTTCGTCGAGGGCGAGCGGGATCGATGCGGTCGATGTATTCCCGTAGCGGTCCAGATTGACGAGTACCTTGTCCATTGGCATGTGGAGCCGTTTTGCACTTGCTTCAATGATTCTGATATTGGCCTGGTGCGGTATGAGGAGTTTTACCTCCGACGGAGAGACATTGGCTGCGCGGAGTGTCTTGACTGCCGCATCAGACATAGCCCGAACCGCCAGTTTGAATACTTCGTTGCCCTGCATTTTTATTACATGCAGCCTCTTTTCAACCGTTTCAATGGACGCGGGCATTCTTGATCCGCCGGCTGGTTGGTGTAACAATTGCCATGACGAGCCGTCTGAGGCAAAGTGAGACGAAAGTATGCCGCGTGTTCCGTCACCTTTCTTTACGATCAAAGCGCCTGCACCGTCGCCAAAGAGCACGCACGTTGTGCGGTCGGTATAGTCGGTGAACTTGCTCAAGATATCAGCACCGATGACCAGGATATTATCGTTGCCGCCTTTGATGAAAATTTCTGCCAAGCCAAGCGCGTAGAGAAAGCCGGTACACCCTGCAGATATATCGAAAGCCATCACGTGCGGCGCACCGATCTGCTTCTGTATAAGGCACGCGGTCGATGGAAAAGGCATATCCGGAGTAGCAGTACCAACTATTATCTCACCAATGTCTTCTGCTTTGATGCCCGCCGATTTGAGGGCACGCTGCGTCGCGATCAAGGCGAGGTCGCTTGCTGCCTGATTTTCGGCAGCGATGCGGCGTTCTTTTATTCCGGAACGGGTCGTGATCCATTCGTCTGACGTATCGACGATTTTCTCAAGGTCGGGATTGGTCAGGACCTTGTCGGGCGCATAACTACCGATCCCCGCGATGTATGCTCTCATGTTACCAATCGCTTTCTTATTTCTTCGACGAGGTTTTGCTCGGCACACGTCTTGGCAAGTTTTATTGCGTTCTTCAGCGCTTGGGGCGACGAGTGGCCATGACAGACGATGACAATTCCGTTTACTCCAAGCAGGATTCCTCCACCATACTCTTCGTAATTGAATTTTGCCTTGAGGTCGCGCACTGCGGGTTTGACCAGAAACTGGCCGAACTTTCGCCTTCTTATGCCGTCGACGGTTTCCCTCAACATGTGCCAGATTACGTCGATCATTCCCTCTGAGAACTTCAGGACGACGTTGCCGGTGAATCCGTCACATACGATGACGTCGGCAAAACCCTTCATGATGTCGTTACCTTCGATGTTGCCGATGAAATTCAGTCCGCTGGCCTGCAGGTTTTGATAGGCTTTCTGTCTGACCTCATCTCCCTTTGCGCTCTCCATGCCAATGTTGAGTAGGGCGACACGCGGTTTGTCTTTCGCGAAAACGATTTCGGCGAAAGCGGCGCCCATGAGTCCGTAATTGAAATAGTCTGCTGTCTTTGGATGTATGTTGGCGCCGATGTCGATCATCACCGAGTATCCGGATTCCGTGGGTACTGTGATGGCGAGCCCTGGTTTAGGTATGCCGGCGATGATACCCAGGTTGATCATACTAAAACCCAGTGTTGCGCCGGTGTTACCGGCACTGACGATGGCGTCGACTTCCTTTTTCTTCAGCTTGTCGACAAGAATGGCTAACGAGGAGTTTCTCTTCTGACGGACCGCAACGCTCGGTATCTCGTGCATTCCTACAACATCATCGGCCAAATGGAATTTGAATCCGAGATTCTTTACATCGTTTTCGTAATCACCCTTTCCGATGACAAGCAAATCGCACAGTGGTTCTTCATTCAGCATTTCCAGCGCGTGCAACTCATTGATCGGAGCGCTATCTGAACCCATCAAATCGAATCCGATGATCAACCTTTCTCCTTTTCTTCTTCTGGCGGAATGACCAATCTGTTATTGTATGTGCCGCAGTTGGGGCAGATGCGGTGCGGCAGCTTGGGACTGTGGCACTTTGGGCATTCGACGTAACCAGGCGCCATTATCTTCTTCTGCGAACGTCGCTTGTTCTTCCTGGCATGTGAATGTCGTCTCTTCGGTACTGCCATTCAACCTCCTTTTACCTGAGTAAAACATACCTGCATCATGCTGCATGGATCGTGAGTGGAAAGACTGCTCATCGGTGTGCATGATAACGGGTTATTGTACCTCGTCATGCCGGATAGAGCGCAGTCGCCGCGAACCAACTGTTCAGTGATGCGATGCGCTTGTGTGTATCCTGAGGCAATCTGAAGGGTCGCCCCCGACAATCGAGAACGATACCGACGATGCCACCTTTCACGGTTGTGTCGACTTCTTTACCACGGCCGTCGCCGACATCGAATGACTTCTCGGGATGCATGATGACCTTAGCTTCTCTTTCGATTTCGAGCGGGAACATCTTAACCTCGCCATACTTCGCCGAGTACTCTTCGGTCTTGCCGTCGCTATGTTCGATCTTTAGTGTCAGCACTTTGACGTTCTCTTTACCCTCACCGACCGGAGCGATGCAAGTGCCCAGCGGAACGAGACAGTCCTTGTTGAATACCTCGGTAGCTGACTTCTCATGGACCGTTGAGAGAACACCGAGATGGGGCATCATGAATATCGAGTCGACGGCGAGTCTCGTTACACCTTCGGGTAGAAAAGCATCGATGAGCATGAGTGCTGCTTGATTCCGTCGCGGAGCGTGGGAGAGGATGCCGCCGGAGCCTATGATAAGGTTCAATCCCATGAGATCGATCAGGGTCTCGCCGGTCATCGATTGGTCAAATGCATCAGATATAGTACGTTCCTGTTGTATGCCCTTGAGTCCCACGGCCATCGATTTGTGCTGCTCGAATGCCAGGCGCAGGGCTTCGCGGGCGATGGCCTGTTCGATCTTTAGATCTTCAAGTGTATGGGGGATGGTTGTCGGCCTGATCATTTTATTCCTGATACGGTTTCTTAGGTCTCGTTCGTCGATTTCCATGGGCAGCCACCGTACAATGTTACTGATGCCGCTTTCGGCTAAGACGTTGCTGATCGAATAGGACATACCGAGGTTCGCGCTGACCGTGCGGTTGAAGATATCCTGGAAGACCGAGAAAACGTCGGTCGTGGCACCTCCAATATCGACGCCGATGACGGAAATCTTCTCTGATTTCGCCACTGTCTCCACCAGCAGTCCCACCGCACCCGGGGTTGGCATGATCGGGACGTCGGTCTTCTCCATCAGCGTTTTGTAGCCGGGGGCATGCGCCATGACGTGTTCCATGAATTGGTCGTGGATCTTGTGTCTGGCCGGGTCGAGGTTCTCTCTTTCAAGGACGGGTCGGATGTTTTCGACAACGACGAGCGCCGTATTTTCCTTGAGTGTCTTCAATATCATATCACGGGCGTCTTTATTGCCTGCATAGATGACCGGGAGCTGATAGCCAACGCCGAAGCGTGGCTTGGGATCGGCTGCTTTGATGAGTTCGGCGAGCTCCACAACGTGGGACACTGTGCCTCCGTCGATGCCGCCAGAGAGTAGTATCATGTCGGGTCGTAGATTTCTGATCCTTTCGATCTTTTGATGGGGCAGCCGTCCATCATTTGAGGCAATGACGTCCATTACTATGGCGCCGGCACCGAGAGCCGCCCGCGCCGCGCTCTCTGCAGTCATGGTCAGTACCACTCCGGCAACCATCATCTGCAGTCCGCCACCGGCCGAAGAGGTAGATACATAAAAATCCACACCTTCGCCGTTTTTCACATTCTTAATGATTTGTTCTCCGTCAAGGATCTTAACCTTCGATAGTTCCTCGACTTCCATCACGGAATTAAGCACGCCCTTTGTCACATCCTCGAACGGCGCTTCGACCGTGGTCGGCGCTTCGCCTCGAACGATCAAGCGGTATTCATCCCCTCTCTTTTCGATCAAGATAGCTTTGGTCGTTGTACTTCCGCAGTCAGTTGCCAGAATTCTTTGCGGCTCTTTTCCTTTCATCCCTTTCCTCCTCAAGGCGTTCGATCTCGCAGATCAACGCCTCAACGTTGTTACGGTCTTCAAGCATCGCGGCGATCTCTTCGTATTCACGAAAGGAGAATATCGCTCGATAGAAAGGTTGCATAAAGATCATGAACTGATTTCCCAAGAACGATAACGGTTTCGAAGATTCGAGAAAGATGATCGCTACTGGCGAAAGACGGTAATCGACCACCTTCTGAGCTATCTTGCCGAGCAATATCTTCTTGCGTTCCTCAGATACCTCAAAGCCTATGTCTTCCATCTTATCACCAATTCTTTGATCGCTTTCACCTCATCGAGACGGCGCACCGGTGTTTCATGCGGCGCCGTCCTCAATGATTCTGGATCCTTCTTTGCTTCTTCGAGAATTCTCTTCATCGTATCGATGAAGTAATCGAGCGTCTCTTTGGTTTCGCTGTCGGTCGGTTCGATCATCAATGCTTCGCTCACGATGAGCGGGAAATAGACGGTAGGTGCGTGCAAGCCGAAATCTAACAGCCGCTTTGCCGCATCGAGGGTTCTCAGGCCGAGATCCTTGAGCTTCTTGCCCGAGAGGACACCTTCATGCATGCAATAGTCAGCGTACGGCAGGTGGTAATCATCCTTGAGGGATTCAATGATGTAATTAGCATTGAGTATCGCCGATTTCGATATGCCTCTCAAACCGTCGGCACCGACCATGCGAAGGTACGTATAGGCTCGCACCATTACCAGAAAGTTACCATAGAAGGATTGAACCTTGCCGATGGAATCGGGCAGATCGAAGTTAAAACGATATGAATCTTCTCTGCATTCGATGACCGGCACCGGTAGAAAGGATTTGAGTTCCTCCGTAACGGCGACAGGACCAGCGCCCGGGCCGCCTCCACCGTGCGGCGTAGAGAAAGTCTTGTGCAGGTTGAAATGAACTGCATCGAACCCCATATTGCCGGGACGGGTGATTCCAAGTAAGGCATTGAGATTGGCACCGTCGAGATAGACCAGCCCGCCTTTTTTATGGACGATATCTGTAATGTCCTTCACCCGCTTCTCGAAGAGGCCGAGCGTGTTAGGGTTCGTCAGCATCAAACCGGCGACATCTTTCGTCATCAGAACCGACAATTTATCGACGTCGACCAATCCGTTGTCACTGGACGGCAGTGTCAGGGGTTTGAACCCGGAGAAATTGACACTGGCTGGATTCGTTCCATGAGCCGAGTCGGGTACAAGAATGTATTTCCGTGATTCTCTCTTCTTGTTCAGATACGCCTTGAACATGCTGATCGCCGTAAATTCGCCCTGAGCTCCGGCGGCTGGTTGGAGAGTAATCGCGTCGAGATTGACGATCGCCTTCAGGTATTCACCGAGGTCATACATCAGTCGCAGAGCTCCTTGCGTAGACAGTTCCGGCTGGAGGGGATGAATGCATGAAAAACCGTGCAGGCGCGAAGTTTCTTCGTTGATCTTTGGATTGTATTTCATCGTGCATGAACCCAGCGGATAGAAATTTCTGTCAACGTGGTGGTTCAAGACCGACAGATTCACGAAATGCCTCATGACTTGCGGTTCGCTGACCTCTGGCAGTTCGGCTGTGCCTTTGCGCACAAAGCTATCCGTCAGGGTATAGGGCGGCACATCGGGCGAGGGCAGTGAGTATCCTTTTCTGCCTTGACGCGTCTTTTCGATGATCAATTCCATGGTCAATTCTTGGCGTGAGTTCGAAAGAAGCGTTTGAATGAGCGGTCATATGTCCGCTCGATTTCATCAGGAAAACAACAGGCCGGCAGTTCGTTCATGTTCAGATGATAGCTGAGGCAGTCACAGCACTTTCCTTTTCTGGAGCACGGTTCGTAGGTGCAGTTACAGCGCTTCAGGTTTGTATTTTGAGTGCATTCCATCAACAATTATATCGATAAAATATGCCGTGTCAACCGAAATGAGTGTGCTTCTATCCCGTTCTATATGTAAAATTGATTGACATTTCGACGTTCGTATGTAGAATAGGAGCGATGTGTTGTTCCCTGATGCGGACTGGCAAAGATGTATTGAGGAGAGTCCGATGGAGGGCACTTGCCTGAAGCGATCTTCAAGTTGATGAGCGATTGCGGTCAGAGCATCTGGCTCGATTACATCAGTCGTTCCTTGATCGATACCGGCCGGCTCAAAGATCTCATTGCGTCTGGTTTACGGGGCATGACCTCAAATCCTACGATCTTCGACAATGCCGTGAGCAAGAGCAGCGATTACGATGCGAGCATTCGTCGATTGAGAGTGGCAAATAAAAGCACGATCGAGATCTATGATGAGATTACTGTCGGCGATATTCGAGACGCAGCCGATGCCTTCGCGAGAGTATATGATGAAACGGGCGGAGTGGACGGGTATGTGAGTCTTGAGATCGACCCCCGAATGGCGAATGACGCAGCCGCAACGATCGAGGAGGGCAGGCGTTTACATCACCGAGTGGCTCGTCCCAACGTCATGTTCAAGGTTCCGGCAACGGACGCCGGCTATACTGCCGTGTCGGCGTTGGTGAGTGAATCCATCAACGTGAACATAACCCTCATCTTTTCTGTGGAGCAATACACACGGGCAGCAGATGCATATCTTGGAGGAATTGAACTCTTGCTGAAGAGGGGCGGCGATGCACGGTCGGTGCGGTCGGTGGCCAGTGTCTTCGTGAGCAGGGTCGATACATTGGTCGATAAGTTGATTGAAGAGAAGGTTCAGAACGTGGAAGTGAAGGACAAACGTGGCTCTGGAGAATTAGCCTGGCTGAAAGGTAGGGCGGCGATTGCCAACTCCGTGATCGTCTATGACAAATTCCGGAATATCTTCTCGAGCGAGAAGTTCAGGAAGCTCGAGAAAAACGGATGCAATCTCCAGAGGATTGTTTGGGGTTCGACGAGTACGAAGAATCCCGAATACAGTGACATCAAGTACGTCACGGAACTCATCGGTCCGGATACGGTCAACACAATACCACAGCAGACGCTCGATGCGTTCATAGATCACGGGTCGGCGCGTCAGTCGCTGCCGGGCGATGTCGAGTACGCGGAGAAAGTACTGGATGACCTTGCCCGGGCCGGTGTCGGCATCGATGAAGCATGCATTAGATTACTTGCGGACGGAGTTACTGCATTTCAGAGGTCATTCGATTCGCTCCTGCGGGCGATCGAACAGAAAGCGGCTGCTCTATAATCCATCCGGTCATATCTTTTTATTGTGAGTTTGTGGTATAACTAGTACAGTCAGGACAATTTTTCAGTAGACTCAGGAGAGGAGGAGCAATGAAGGCAGGGAAAGCAATTGTAATGTGTGGTGTGCTCTTTACCTGTCTGGTCTTAAGCAGATGCGGGACGGTTTCTTCTGTTCGACCGATGGGTACCGGCAATAAGTCCCTGGTGTTCTCGGCCGGCGGTCCTGTGGCGCCGGTGTTCGACATCGACATGCCGCTGCCATATTCCGTCTTGCGTTACCGTTTTGGCTTAAATGATGGCACGGACATCCACATCGGTCTCCACCCGACGATGGCGCTGTTCGCGAACCTGGGGTTTGATATCGGGGTGACGAAGCATTTTGCGCGAAATACGGGATTGCGCCCCGGTTTTTCCGCCGGCGCGAGCATATATGCTTTCTACGACTTCACCGAAGCGGCGAGTGCGCGCGTGTATCCGGATATTGCACTTATCCTGACCTATGACATTTCCCGGCGTTTCCGCGTGCTTTATCTTGGGCTCGAGACCATGGTCCAATTCAACGAGCCGTACATCGTTCCCGCTCTGTTCCTTGGTGCGGAATTCTCTCTGGGCAGCAGGTTCAACCTCAGTGCAGAGGCCCGGTGGTATGCGCCAACCGAATCCGGAGATGACAGGGTCGTGGACTTCACTTTTACTCCATTCGGGCAAGGTGCCGTTGGTCTTGTGCTCGGATGTGAATACCGTTTCGGGAGGAGGTAAGGATGAAGGCAGCAAAGATCATGCTACTGCTTTTACTCGCTGGTTGTGTGAGGATGATGAGCCTTGACGATTTTCTCTTTGAACCGACGACCGTTGACGAATATCTGAGATCCGAAGACCTCGAGGAATGGGGCACGCGATTCATCATCCCTGATTCTCTCGTCGAACCTGTGGTATTGACTTCCATGGGCAACAGCATATACGGATTCTTTGTAAAAGGTGATCCGGACTCCGTTGAAAACAACGGCGTCACGATACTCTATTGTCACGGCAGGAGCGATAACATCAACCGGTATTGGGTTCGCGTGGAATACTTGTGGGAGATGGGATTCAATGTATTCATCTTCGATTATCAGGGTTATGGCATGAGCGAGGGTTCTCCTACGGGTGAAGCATTGTACTCAGACGGTGTTGCGGCATTAGACTATGTGCGGACGCGGGTCGATGTCGATCCGTCGCGAATTGTTTACTATGGGTGGTCGCTGGGGACTTTTGTCGCGACCTATCTTGCGGCCGATATCATTCATCCTTCCGCATTGATACTGGAGGCGGCGATCGCTTCGGCAACGGTCTTGCTGCGCGACTCGGCGTTGTTGAGCCTTACAGGTTCCTATGTCGTCGATGCTGATTTCGACAATGAAAAGCGGATCGACCTCATCGCGAGCCCTCTGTTGATGATGCACGGCAGGGAAGACGATTATATTGTCTTTGACCGGCATGTGCCCCTCCTCTGGGACAAGGCTGTACAGCCAAAGGAGTCGCTGTGGGTTGACGATGCCGCCCACGACGATATACCCGAAACATTGGGCGCGACATATCATGCTACAGTCATCGACTTCATCCACCGGCATGTCTCCGATTGAGGAGGCCTTACCACTTTGACACGGTTTTCCGGTCCGATCTTCATCGGCCGCGATATTACACACCGAGAGGGAAGAATATGTTGATTTTTCGGGACTTATCGTCTTTTATCTTGGTGCATATGATCGCAAGCGATAGATTTGAGAAGATTCTAGAATCCTGACGAGATTTCTTGACATAACTAAACTTTCGTATATAATTGTCTGTCTAAAGGGCGAATAGCTCAGCAGGCGAGAGCGTCTCTCTTACAAGGAGAAGGTCACCCGTTCAAATCGGGTTTCGCCCATGCGTTTGCACTGTAATAAAAGGAGAGGATTGTGCTTGGAGGGCGTGGTGGTATAACAGGGGGTATGAGCCCTATCTGGAGGATCCCGACCTTAGAGAAAGAGCGACAAGGAACCGATGGCAGTCGTCGGTTCGGGCATCTTGTTGGTGCCCAGGAAGATTATAATTCGCTTCGATGCGGATAATGCGGCGGTGGATATGGAGTTCTTCGGTATCAATTCTGCGGTTTTGAAGCAATGAAGCGATTCAGTGTTTACGAAGTTGACTTAAAATAATCGGCATAAAGAGAACAAGGAGGATAGATGAAAATCAAACCACTTTATGACCATATTCTCGTTGAGCGAATGGAGGAGGAAGTGAAGAAGGGCGGTATTATAATACCGGATACAGCCAAGGAAAAACCTCAACAGGGTAAGGTGATAGCGGTCGGTGGTGGAAAAAGGGATGAGAAGGGAAATCGGATCCCGCTTGAGGTCAAGAAAGGAGACATTATCCTATTCGGCAAGTATGCAGGTTCCGAGATCAAGATAGAAGATGGTGAATACTTGATTATTCGAGAGGATGATATTTTGGGTATAGTTGAGAAGACGAAATAAAAAGGAGACAGAACATGGCAGCTAAAGAGATTAAATTCAACGAAGAGGCTCGAAGATCGATATTGAGAGGAGTTAAATTGCTCTCCGACGCCGTGAAAGTTACGCTGGGTCCGAAGGGCAGAAATGTCATCCTGGAAAAAAAATTCGGCGCACCCACGATAACCAAAGATGGCGTCACGGTCGCAAAAGAGATCGACCTCGAAGACAAATTCGAGAACATGGGTGCTCAGATGGTCAAGGAAGTCGCATCCAAAACGTCGGATGTGGCAGGTGACGGTACGACTACGGCAACAATACTCGCTGAAGCGATTTATCGCGAAGGTTTGAAGACGGTTACGGCGGGAGCTAATGCCATGGAGGTCAAGAAGGGCATTGACAAAGCGGTAGAGACTGTCGTAGCTGGTTTGAAGAAGTTGTCTACACCCATAAAAGGATCGACCGATATCGCACAGGTCGCTGCGATATCCGCAAACAATGATGATACGATCGGCAAGTTGATCGCCGACGCCGTGGCGAAAGTGGGTAAAGATGGTGTGATCACGGTTGAAGAAGCGAAAGGTATGGAGACCACGCTCGATGTCGTCGAAGGCATGCAGTTTGACCGTGGTTATCTATCGCCCTACTTCATAACAAACCCGGAACGTATGGAATGCGTGCTTGAGGACGCCTACATCCTCCTGTACGAGAAGAAGATCAGCGCGATGAAAGACCTCGTGCCGCTATTAGAAAAAGTAGCTCAGAAGGGTAGACCGATTCTAATTCTCTGTGAAGAGGTTGAGGGTGAAGCCCTGGCTACGTTGGTCGTCAATAAGATCCGGGGGACACTGGCTTGCGCAGCGGTGAAGGCTCCAGGATACGGTGACCGGCGCAGGGCAATGCTTGAGGATATTGCCGTCCTGACCGGCGGCAAGTTGATCTCCGAAGATATCGGTATCAAACTGGAAAATGTGCAGGTTTCCGACCTCGGCAGGGCAAAGCGCATAACGATCGACAAAGAGAATACGACGATCGTTGAAGGCGCCGGAAAGAAAGACGACATCACTGCGCGTATCGGGCAGATCAAAAATGAGATCGAAGAGACGACATCTGACTATGACAAAGAAAAATTACAGGAACGACTGGCAAAAGTGGCAGGCGGCGTTGCCGTCCTCAATGTCGGCGCAGCGACAGAAGTGGCAATGAAAGAGAAGAAGGCACGGGTTGAGGACGCGCGGCACGCCACACTAGCGGCAATCGAAGAAGGTATTCTCCCGGGTGGCGGTGTGGCCTTTATTCGTTCCCTGCCCAACCTGGCAAAATTGGAACTGCCTGGTGACCAGCAGATCGGTGTCGAGATCGTCAAGCGTTCGCTCGAAGAGCCGACACGACAACTGGCGGCAAATGCAGGCAAGGAAGGTTCGGTCATCGTCGAGCGTGTGAAGAAAGAGAAGCTTAATGTTGGGTACAACGTGATGAGCGAGAAATTCGAAGACATGGTAGAATCCGGTATCATTGATCCTACGAAGGTCAGCCGTACGGCGCTTCAGAATGCCGCGTCCATAGCTTCTCTTCTGGTTACCACAGAGGCCGTCGTGGTCGAGAAACCAGAGGAGGAGAAACCACCGATGGGTGGTCCGCCCGGCGGATACGGTGGTGAGTACTAATCACAGAGAATAGGAGGTTGGGGTCAAGGAGGCGCAGGCATTCGAGCCTCCTGACCCTGACTCTCCTCAAAAGACAAATGCCCACGTACGAATACGAATGTTTGAATTGTAGAGAGACATTAGAAGAATTCCAGAAAATAACCGACGACCCTCTTACTCGTTGCCCAAAATGCGGAGGGAGGCTGAGGCGATTGATAAGCGGCGGAGCCGGTCTGATATTCAAGGGTAACGGGTTCTACGTTACCGATTACAAACGTTCCCAACTGCCGGAGAAGAAAGTAGAGAAGGGCACCCAGCTAAAGAACCCTGATGACAAACCCAAAGTTCCGGCAAAAGCGTCAAGCGAAAAGAAAGACTGACCACAACACTTGCAGCGGGGAATTCTGCAAGCTAATTCGTTATCCGACAACAAAAGTCCTAATGGCCTGATGCAGAGCATTGAAAAAACGGAGCAGCTCCGGTTTGAATCACCCGTCTTCTTCTGTGCCGGTGAACCATCCGGCGATGTCTATGCCGGTCATTACATAAGATTACTCAAAGAAGATTCTCCGAAGGTGGTGATTGTCGGAGTGGGCGGTGCGTGCATGCGCATGAGCGGAGCAGATATCGTTATGAGGTACGAAGGGATGACGGCATTCGGGTTGAGTGACAGTCTGGCGGCACTTCGTACACATTTCTCGCTGTATGGCAAGATCGCCCGCAAGATGTTGAGCGTCAAGCCTAAGACATTCGTCGCCGTGGCTTATCCGGGCATGAATCTTCCGCTATGCCGGCTCGCAAAGCGGCGCGGCATCAAGGTCTACTACATGCTTCCACCGCAGATCTGGGCGTGGGCAGGGTTCCGAAAGCATCTCTTGAAGCGATGGGCCGATGCGGTCATATCTTTTTTCCCTTTTGAGGCCGGTCATTACAAACGTTTGGGCATCCGTACGGTACTGAGTGATAATCTTCTGGTCGATTCTCTGGGCAAATATGTGCGCAAGAACAGGCACAAGAGGATCGGTTTCATGCCCGGGTCGAGGAAGTCGCACGTAACGCGGAATCTACCGATTGCACTCCATCTGGCGCATTCAATACGGAGAAAAAAGCCTGATTATGACATCTGCTTGATCGCTTATGGCGAACGCGAAGCCCGGGAACTGAAGTCCGGTCAGGATCTATTGAGGGTCGTTTACGAAGGACGGTATCAGACAATGAAAGACTGCGACCTCATCATTACGAGTACCGGCACGGCTTCCCTTGAGGCGGCTGCGATGGGGATACCACAAATATTCTTTCACAGATTGTCTTTTCTTGACGATCATGTGCTACGGAGGTTCGTGAAGATTCGTGAATACAATCTAGCCAATCTATATTATGGTGAGAAGATCGTGCCATGCTACGTATCGAGCAACGGCAATCGATTGTGCCACGTTTTGCGCGACGCGGTTATGGGCTTCTTGCAGGGAGGCTCAGCTGATCGGCTGAGCCCGAATTCCATCGTCTCCTAAAGCGGATCGCCGCACCGTTCAACCTATAAGCATGCGCGTGTAGATCCACTGGTATGCTTAAGCAGTTGTAGATCAGATTATCAGAGGATCAGCAGGAGGTGGACAGAGTTGCAGAATATCAGGTACAGAATCCGGCTAGTTGCCCAGCCGTTTCTGGTGTGCTGTTTCGCTGATATCTGCCCGCTGTTATTCGGATTTCCTGGTACGCTCTGCATGAGACGGCTTCACCCAAATTTCATCTCGGTGATACGAAGCACGGTTTCGGTCGTTTGTATTTTGGATTTCGGGCTTGCCTCCCTTACGGATTGGCATTTGGTGCTCAGGATTTAGGATTTGCCCATTGGCAAACGGGTATCGTTACCGTTTAACGACAGGCGATCTTTAGAATATCGGTGATGGAATTCAGGTTTGCCGCTCAGGATTCACCCGAGAACTGCGGTTGGCTTATCGTGGGGGAGGCGTGAGTTGCATCTCGTATCCGACGAACGTCGCCGCCCAAAGATCGCCACTCTTACGGGTGATGCCGGGCGGCTCATTATTGCGTCGTGGCTCAGCATGAGATGGCTTCACCCAAATTTCATTTCGGTGATGCGAAGCACGGTTTCGGTCGTTTGTATTTTGGATTTCGGGCCTGTCTTCCTTTCGGAATTAGTACTTGGTGCTTAGGATTTGGGATTTGCCCCGTGGCAAACGTGTCCGGATCCCACCACCTCATCCGGCGACGATCTTTTTTATGTCGCCGGCGATAGCGGCTGCAAGTGCCTGATCATCGGAAAATTGTGAGATACCCCGGATGCGTTCAATGAAATTAACGATCACGTTCTCGCCGTAGAGATCGCCACTGAATCCGATGATGTGAACTTCGAGCAGGTCCTGACGGCAGAATAGGGCGCCAGTTTGTTCCTCACGACCGTCATTCACAGAAGCTTTGTAGACACCGTCGAGCGGAATTAGCTTGCCGGCCGGAGGCACGAGATTGATGGTAGGAAATCCGAGCTTCGTGCCTCTTCCTTTTCCTCTGACAACGATGGCGGATACGCTGTACGGTCGACCGAGCAAGCGGCTTGCGGCTTTTACATTCCCCAGCAATAGCAGTTCACGGATGCGTGTGCTTGAAATAGCACCCTCATCCGTGACCCGCGGCATTATTTCGACGCGGAAAGACCCCTTGCCGAGCGACTTCAGAAGTTGCGCGGTTCCCCTTCGGCCGCAGCCGAAGTGAAAATTCTCGCCGACAACGATAAGCGACGGTTTGATTTTTTCCTTTATTGCTGCGACAAATCCCCCTGGAGAGAGCTGCGCAAAATCTTCGGAGAATTCAAAGTAGAAGATGAAATCAACGCCCAACTGTGCGAATATGCGTTCTTTCTCCCGATCAGGAGTCAAACTGCAGAGCGGGGCTTTCCGCAGGACGGAGAATGGCAGCGGAGTAAAGGTGATGATACCCGTCTTACTTTTGTCGCCGGCTGACTGCCTTATATGCTGGACGATCGCCTGGTGCCCTCGATGGACACCGTCAAAACTTCCGATTGCGCAGACTGAATTGCAGGTTATCCGGTCGGTGCGGTTCTTGAGTATCAGCATGATACTATACGGATTATGTCACCCAGCGTCGATGCCGTGGAGACTCGGTACTCACCGATCCGCGTTCGCCGGAGAGACAACAGGCTTGCACCGCAGCCGGCGGCTCTGCCGAAATCATGAGCTAGGGAACGCATGTACACTCCTTTGCCGACAACCGACTTGAACGATAGAATTGGCGGGTCCACTTTCTCAATCTGGAATGATTTTATGATGACGTTGCGGGGTGTCATTTTTATCTCCTTTTTCTCCCTGCTCAACTTATACATTCTCTGTCCCTTCCACTTCAGGGCGGAGAAGCGTGGCGGAACCTGCTTGATTTCGCCGATGAAACGCTGCGCAATGCCATTGTACCCTTCAAGATCGAGCAGCGACTTAACTGCTTTTGCTGGCTCTGTGAGCGAACCGGTTATATCATAAGTATCTGTGCTGACCCCGAGTACGATTTCTCCCGTGTACTCTTTTTCCATTACTTGTATGCTCTCGAATTGCCTGGTGGCTCGATTTGGCAACATAATCAGGAGACCACTGGCAAAAGGATCCAGAGTGCCGGCATGGCCTACTTTGAGGTATTTTCTCTGTAGCAACCGTACGATCTGGAATGAGCTGAACCCGACCGGTTTGTCGACCAGGAGCAGAGTATCGTCCATCGACAACTGTCTGCTGCCTGTTGTCTCTTCAGGGTTGCTTCTTGATTTCGCGTAAGATCGTATTGAGGATTTCTTTTTTCGCAGCATGGATGTCTTTTCTTATCCGCAACCCGGCGGCGAGGCGGTGACCGCCGCCGCCATACTGTCGGGCAAGTCTGTCAACATCGATTATACCATCACTCCGCAGGCTGATGCGTGTACTGTCTTTCTCTTCTCGCAAGAACATCGATACTCGTACGCCTTTGATCGCTTGAAGAAAGGATATGAAATTCTCGGAGTCGGACATCTCAGCACTGCTTCTTTGGAGCATGTCCTGGCATAAGTGCATCATGGCAACGCCATGTTTGACCTCGATTGTGCTCAAGACCTTGGTCAGGAGTGTCGTGCCACTCAGCGTTTTGGCATTCATTTGCTTTACGAGGTGGTCGGGCTGTACGCCGAGTCCCACCAATTCGCTGGCAATGAGTAAGGACTCTTTAGTGGTGTTCGGGTATACGAAGCCTCCTGTTTCGTTGTATATGCCGCAATAGAAGATGTCGGCCAGATGTTTTGGGATCTCTATCTTCAGTCGCTTAAAAATGAAATAGATGATCTCACACGCGGAAGATGCCTGTTCGTCGATGATCCTGAGGGCACCAAACGAATTGTTGCTACGGTGATGATCGATGTTGATAATGGATTTGTCAGCCAGTTTGCGCTCTGGTAAACTGGGGAATATACGCGAGATGCCCGCGGAATCGACGGCAATCAAGAGATCAAAATCAGCGAGACGGCGCGTGAACTTCCAGTTTCCAAGGAGAAAATGATACTTGGTCGGGATTCGAGAATGGCAGAACAACGTCGGTTTCTTTCTATGGTAATGTTTAACCAGATATGCCGATGCCAGCGCAGCCGCGATGCCATCACCGTCCGGGTCACGGTGTGTCGCAATGACAATCTCTCTGCTATTCTGTATCGTCTTGACTAATTTCGTCAAGTAATGCATCGATCTTCCTGCCGTATTCATAACTATCGTCGATCCTGAATTCTATGTCAGGTATGTATCTCATCCTCACCCTGCTTGCCAGTTCCGATTTTATGTATCCTTTGGCGCGGTTCAGTGTAGCAAGGCCCGTTTTCTTGTCATCCAGACTCGAAAAATAGACGATAGCCGTCTTCAGGTCGCTGCTGACATCGACCGTCGTGATCGTAACAAGGCCGAGACGGGGGTCTTTCATCTGGTGCTCGATTATCTCCGACACCGCACGGCTTAACACGGATGCTACTCTATCTTTCCTCATCAGGTTATCGCAATATCGTATTTCAGCACGTTGACATCGTGGAATCGTTGGATGTAGTCGAGCGTCGCTTTCAAAGAGGAGTCGACATGTCCTTTGTCGTTACCGCAGGTTACGAGCCCTAAACGCGTGCGCTGCCAGAGCGAAAGGTCGCCGAATTCGCAGACGGCGACATTATATCGGTTCTTCAGTTTTTCTTTGAGGCTAGAGACTATGCGCCGTTTTGCTTTCAATGATTGGCAATTCTCGATGTGTAGGTCCAGGTCACAACGACCGACGAAAAAGCTATCGGACATCTTTTGCCGGCTGCTCTTCGATCTTATAAAACTGAAGGATATCGTCCTTCTGGATGTCTGAGACGTCCTCTAATCCGATACCACACTCATAGCCCGCCAAGACTTCTCTGATGTCTTCCTTGAATCTCTTCAAAGATATGACTTTTGCGCTGACGATCTCCTTCTTGTCTCGAATTACGTGCGCGATCGCATTCCTGGTGACTTTACCGTCTTTCATGTAACATCCAGCAATGGTCCCAACTCTTGGGATGTTGAATACCTCTCGTACTTCAGCTTCGCCAATGAGAGTCTCCTGCACCTTGGGTTCAAGCATACCGAGCATCGCAGCGCGCAGGTCGTCGATGGCTTCATAGATCAAACGGTAGGTCCTTATCTCGACGCCTTCACGCTCGGCGCTTTCCATTGCGTTGGTTTCCGGTCCGACGTGAAAGCCCACGCAAATGGCGCCTGTAACCTCGGCAAGTAGGACATCGGAGACGTTTATCTTACCGACACCCTGGTGGACTATTTTTATCGTAACCTCATCGGTCGACAATTCCTGCAGTTTTTCGTCAAGAGCTTCGACCGAACCAGAGGTATCTGCCTTGAGTAATATCTTCAGTTCTCTTATTTCACCTGCCTGTAATTGCTCCTGGAGATTTAGCAAGGTCAGCTTTGATTTCGGCGCGAGCCGTCTACTGCGATCCATCAGTTCGCGTTGAGCCGCCAGATCCCGGGCTCGATGTTCATCGGTCACCGAAAGGAATATTTCGCCTGCTTGGGGTAAGCCGCTGAATCCCAGGACCAGTACCGGGGTCGAGGGTCCGGCTTCCTTGACCCTTTGTGACCTTTCGTCGAGCAGTTCGCGAACCCTTCCGAAATGCGGTCCGCAGACAAAGGGATCTCCCTTGCGTAAGGTGCCTTCTTGGACGAGCAAGGTGGAAACATTGCCCTTACCACGGTCGCGGCGCGCTTCAATTACTACACCTTTGGCCAGTTTATTGAACGGCGCTTTCAGGTTCAGTTCTTCTGATTTGACGAGTATGGCATCGAGCAGATCCGGTATGCCCTTGCCTTTGAGCGCCGACACCTCGACACAGATCGATTTGCCGCCGAATTCTTCGATCACGACGTTGGCCTTGGCGAGTTGGGTTT
>CP070795.1:70835-96570 GCA_020343455.1 Caldifarciminota bacterium | reverse complement strand
GGACGTTTTGATCCATTGGCGATAAAGCATTTTCTGCATTATACGACCAATAATTGGTCACCCTATCCAAAATATGTTCTACTCGTCGGAGATGCCACGTACGATTACAAGAACAACCTGCGAAAAGAAAATGCTCCCAACTTCGTTCCCATGTATGAATACGGCACGTTCCTTTCAGGCAGTCCTGTTTTCTCGGACAACGATCTTTACGAAGGCGAATACGTCAATTTCGGACAAGGCGAGGTGATGTGTCTGGGAAGGATCACGGTACGCACCAGGCAGGAGGTGAGGGACTTCATTGACAAACTCCTTGGGTATGAAACGGGTGATATCACAGGTCCGTGGACAAAGCGTGTGCTACTGTCGGCAGATGATGAATACGCTTACAGTTTCGAGAACCCGAGTATGCATACAGGGGCCGCTGAGGCAAACAGTGCATTCATCCCAGACTCGCTGTATGATTTCGCAAAGGTGTACATGATCAGCTACCCGCCGCTCGGTGGAGGTACTGCGGAAAAAGCGAACGCCCGCGAAGCGTTCATCCGGGAGTTCAATAAAGGCTCGCTGCTCGGTTTGTTCTACGGTCACGGTAATACACACCAACTGGCGCACGAAGTGCTATTCTTGAGTCCCTACATCGGCCAACTCAGGAACGGCAGGCGCTTACCTTTCTTTTACTTCGGGTCGTGTAATGTGAGCCGTTTTGATGATTCTGACTACGAATGTCTTGGAGAAGAATTCGTGCGAATCCGGTCGGGCGCGATAGGCACGATGGGAGCCACGGCCGGAACCTTTGCCGGCACTAACCAAACAATCGGCGGGCGTTTGTGTGAGAGTATCACGAGGCCGGATACAATTTTAACCATGGGTGAGTGCAGTGTCATCGCCCGCAGTGGAGTCTGGTTTCAACAGCATCTGCTCATCGGCGATCCGGCAACGAAGTTCAGGAAGATGAGGGAGTCGATGCATTTTGCGCATGCCCCTGATTCGGTGAGGCCCGTGGAAGAACTTGACATAACCTGCGATACCGACCGCTATCACCTTAAGGCGTTTGTACGCGATACCACTCATATCGAAAAATTCGATGCGAGCACAGCGGATAAGATCAGTGGTCGTGTGTACCGTTTGGTGCAGGTCAGTACCACGCCCTCATATGTTCCTTACGAATACTATATCGACGGCAAAGAAGTGTATACCGGGTACTGGGATAGTGATACGGCAACGATCATTACCCCGAGGGTTTTGACCACGAACCTGCCAGTGCTTAAAATCAGTGGGATATATAATAACCGTAGCGGCGTGCAGGACTCGATCCGCATGTACGGAACCGTCCTTCCCTCTGCAGATAACAGCGGACCTGAAGTAGTGCTGTATGACGGAGGCAGGGAGTTGAAAGATGGAGATTGGGTAGACAAGGTATTCACTCTTACTGGACGCGTAGCCGACAGTAGCGGTCTTAATTTGCTGTATTCGGTCGAGAGCACGAACGGGTTCTTTCTTTACATGAACAGCAATCTCGATAGTAAGATTGATCTACGCGATTACTTTTCCTACGACAAGAATTCGTTTACCGCCGGCGAGTTCCATGTCGAATTAGAACTACCCGAGAGGGTCGACACCCTCACGGTAAACGTCGTTGATAATAATTTCAACCAGACGGTGAGAAGGATCACGCTCAATACCGAATTGTACGGTCAGATTGCCATCGAAGATCTTCTCATCTATCCGAATCCAGTGCAGACGGACGAAGGACTCTGGTTTACTTTCAATGTCACGCGAGGCGGCAGGGCGACGATTAAGGTTTTCACGATCGCCGGCCGTCTGGTAAAGGTTATTGATGATATTTCTTGCCTTGCGGGCTACAATCAGATCTACTGGGACGGCCGCGACAGTTACGGTGATTCGATCAGCAATGGTGTATACATCGTGAAGACCTATGTGGAAGCCGATAATTCGCGGGACGATGCTGTAGAGAAATTTATTGTTGCCCGATAGACCTGAGGAGAGTGCAAATGATAGAAAAAATCGAACAAAACACAAATATCGCCAAGGTGACGTTACATAACGTTGTGGATCGCTATGGTATTGCTGCAGATGTTTTCAGCTCGTTGGGTGAACACGGTTTGAATGTCGAACTCATCTCAAGCAGTTCGAGTGGACGCGGACGCGCGGACATCTCATTCGCCGTCCTCCAGTCTGATCTCGACGAAGTCGTAAGGCTTCTGGAGACTACCAAGAGTAGCTTCGGTGCTCAGGAACTGCTGGTTGATAAGAATTGCGCATTGTTGACAATCTACGGTGCGAGACTGGCTACGACCCCCGGCGTTGCCGGAAAGATATTCAAAACGCTCTCCGAATGCGGGATAAACATAGACATGATCAGCGCCTCGCTCACGGTGCTGAGTATAGTCGTCGAAAAAGGGAAGATCAAAACTGCAGTCGAGGCGATACAGAAAGAATTTCAATAAAAACACAACGGCACGTTTGGAGAGAGGAGGAGGTAATGAAAGTCCTGAAGTATGTAGCTTTTGTTTTGGGTGTTGCTACAATGGTGCTGGCCGTCATCTGTCGCGTGCTGACACCGGGTAACGTTCTGTTCGGGCTTGCGGGGCTGACCTACTTAAGGCTGACCGTCGCCATGCTGTTGTTTGCGTTAACTTTCCATTTTCTCTTTCCCGAACGATAGGCATCGAATAATCGCGCGGGCAAGACAGCACGTTCAGGACTGTAGCAAAAAAAGCCTGCAGGGTGCAGTTGGCGAAGCGAAGTTCAGCTTGCGTCTCGTGGACGTGTATGCTCTTCGATCGCCAGTATGACGAGTATCAATTCTGCACCAGCGAGTAGGCTGATAAACCAGATGATACCGATAATCAGAACGTAGAACGCAACACCAACCGCGCCGAACGGTCCAAGGGCGCCGAAGCCGCCAAAACGGCCGCCGAATTGTGCAAGTGCCGCACCCCCGACGAGAATGGCAATGAAACCAATGATGGTCAGCGCAGCGATGGTCCAGGCAATGATCTTAAGGATGATCGTAATCGTCCTCAGTGTCCTGAATTTCTTCTCCACCATTCCTCCTTTCATCCATTATAATGGAAGCGTAACTAAAGTCAATCGGTTTGGTGTATTACTTTTCCGTCTCTGTAGAATACGAATTGCCGTCCCTTGCGGATGACCTCGGATGCGCCGACTGTCTTTGCCTCGAGTCTGATGTTTGAAAGTACGAATAGATTCTCCACCTCGGGTGGATATCGGCCGAAGCGGTCGAGGATCTCTTCCTTTATTGTTTTCAATTCCCGGGCAGATTCTATTTCGAGAAGTCTCTTGTAGAGCGCCGTTCTTTCATATGTGCTTGTGACATATGTGGAAGGAAAATATGCGTCCAGTTTGAGGTCAAGGACGGGTTCATGAGTGACGGTCCTACCCTGCAATTCGTTCACTGATTCGTTGAGTAATCGTATGTAGTGGTGATACCCGATTGAATTCATGTGCCCTGATTGTTCCCTGCCAAGGAGGTTGCCGACGCCCCGTATTTCCATGTCGCGCAATGCAAGGCGGAATCCAGACCCGAGCGATGTGTACGACACGAGGGCGCCCAGTCTCTTGTTTGCCTCGTCAGTAATCCTGGCGCGTGGCGGTACGATGAAATAGGCATAGCCCTGAAGTTCACCACGTCCTACACGGCCCCTCAATTGATGGAGGTCAGCCAGGCCGAACTTGTGCGCTTGGTCGATGATGATCGTGTTGACACGCGGAATATCGAGTCCCGATTCAATGATAGCGGTCGACAGAAGGAGGTCATATTCGCCATTTATGAATTTAACCATTCTTCTTGCACTTATATCTTCACGCACTCTTCCGTGCAATAGGCATACTCTGAGATCGGGCATTATTCTGTTCAGCCGTCTGTAAACCGTTTCGATGGTCTGTATACGGTTATGGACGAAGAATATCTGTCCTCCTCTCTGGAGTTCGCGGCGGATGATTTCCTCGAATGTCTCTTCGTCAGAATGAATGATATGCGTTATGACATCTTTCCGGCCGATGGGTGGAGTATGTATGTTCGAGACGTTCTTCAGGCCGGTGAGCGCCATATACAGCGTCCGTGGAATGGGTGTTGCCGATAGGTATACCACGTCGACCCCGGGTTTCATTTTTGTGATCTTTTCTTTCTGGGCAACGCCAAATCTCTGTTCCTCGTCGATGATCAATAAACCGAGATCGCGAAAACGTACATCGGGTTGCAGCAGCCGGTGAGTACCGATCACGATATCTATCTTGCCTGCTGATACCCCTTCGAGTGCTCTCGCAATCTCGTCTTTCTTTCGGAAACGCGATACCATTTCGACGTGCACGGGAAATGCATCCAGTCTGTTCATGAACGTATTGTAGTGTTGGAAGGCGAGTAGTGTCGTCGGGCATAGGATCATCGTTTGCTTGCCGTCGAGCGCCGCCTTGAAGGAAGCTCGCAATGCTATCTCAGTCTTGCCGTAGCCGACGTCGCCGCAGATCAACCTCTCAGCGGGTTTTGGCAGCTCCATTTCCCTTTTCAGGTCATTGATCGCCTTTAATTGGTCTTTTGTCTCCACATAAGGGAATGATCCTTCCAGTGCCTTCATTTCGGAAGAGTCAGGTGAAAAGGCAAAACCGGGTTCCTGCATCCGGCGTGCGTACAATTTAAGCAGTTCCAGAGCCAACCGCTCGGTGGCTTTTCTAACGCGCCTCTTCGTACGGAGCCATAATTCTCCACCGAGTTTAGAGAGGCGGGGAGGCCTCTGATCGCTGGCAATGAATCGCTCGAGCAGGTTCAGGCGTTCGATGGGCAGGAATAGTCGATCTTTGCCGGCATAGGCTATTTGGAGGCATTCTATGCTTTTGCCCTCGAAATCAACGAGGGTAAGACCTTTATACTGGCCGATTCCATAATCGTAATGAACGACGTAATCGTTTTCGGCCAGGCCCATGAGATCATCGACGAAGGGGCCCTTATACGCTCTCTTTTGTTTTCGTACTGTGCCGAAGATTTCACTCTCGGTAAGGTAGGCGATGCGATGGTGTTCGTCGACAAAACCGAGTTCAACGGGTATTTGATGGATCTCAACCTCGCCGAGAAGGGATCGTAATTTTCTTGCCAGCGACGGAGAGACTAAGAACTTGAAACTGTAGTCCGTGTCCTTCATGTCGGCGATGAGACTCCTGAGGTCGCCAAAATAGCGCCTCGGAGATGAGAAGTGATATTGGATGTCTCCACGTTCCGAGAGGATGACCGATCTGTTCAATTCCTGTAGCTCAGATTCAGATACAGTAACATAACGTTCAGCGAGCCATTCTGTCAGCGGACGTGGGCTTGAGCACGCGTTAACGATCGTGACATGGGTTCTGTCGATGCTGTCCGTCGACCTTTGCGTTTGTGTGTCGAACTTGCGGATGGAGAATATCTTGTCTCCGTACATTTCGAGTCTGATGGGCACGCCGCCGCTCTCGAAGAAGTCGATGATGCCACCACGTGCCGCGTACTCGTTTTCGTCTTCGACGTTGTCTTCACGCGAATAACCGGATGCCTCCAACCGTGCAACGAACTGCTGAAGAGCAATTTCCTGACCGACGCTGAGTCTTACCACGTCTTCTTCTGCGATTCGGGTGGAAAGCACGGACTGGGCGGCGACGATCACGCGTGATTCGAGAAAATAGGGGTGATCTTCGTTGATCAAAGTGACCAGAATTCCCAGTTTTCTCAACTCGCGGTGGTAACGGTTGATATTCTCGTCATTGGGCAATACGATCACGGGTTGCAGCCTCGACAATTCGTAGACGAGAAGTGTCGCTAAAGAGCCACGGAGACCCCCGATGGCGAGTGATTTCCTTCTCGTCAGTTCATCGATCAGCTGTTCCGCAGGAAAAAAGGTGATGCCGCCGGCGTGGACGCCGTTCTCTCGTTTGCCCGACTTCTTGCCCGTATGTGGTTCGATATTACTCTTGCGCAATTACGACGCCCAAGGCGATGGAGTTCAATTTCGTTTGGGGATCATCAGCACGCGACAGCATGATGATCGGATGCGATGCGCCGACGACCATGCCCGCGGCTGTGGTCTTGCTGAAATAGATCAATCCCTTTGCCCAGATGTTCGCTGCTGAGATGCTGGGCATGAGTATGAAGTCTACATCTCCGGCGATTGGGCTATCGATCTTCTTGATTGCCGCTGCCCTGGCAGAGATCGCCACATCGAATCCGAAGGGACCATCGATCGTGGCACCGGAAAGTTGCCCATCCCGGCTTAATTCGGAGATCTTCGCAGCGTCGACAGTTTCACCCATGTCCGGATTCACCGTTTCACTCGCAGCGATAAGCCCTATCTTGGGGTTTTTGATCCCGATGTGCGAAAGCGCATCGATGGCGTTCTTTATGATCTCGATGCGCGTTTGAAGGTTGAGGTTGGGGTTCATGCCTCCATCAGACATGAACAGCAACTTGTGGTAGCCTGGAATCTGAAAGACGGCGATATGGCTGAGTATCTTACCCTTTCTGAGTCCGGTTTCTTTATTCAAAATCCCCTTCAGAAAAACGGAGGAAGAGAGCATGCCCTTCATCAGGAAACCGCCCTTCTCTTTGACGAGTTCCAGCGCCCGAAGAATCGATTCATTCTCCCCTGTTGTATCATGAATTTCACAACCTGCAGTATTCAGCCTTACCTTCTTCGCGATCTCTTTGATATGCATGCTGTTTCCAACGAGTACCGGAGAAATTATGCCGAGTTCCTGGCCAAGGCGAATGCCTTCGAGTACTGCTTCATCTTCGGCCATGGCTACTACACATCGTACCTTACCCTTTGTCTTCGCCAGATTGAGGAGATCCGTGAATGATTTCACCGCGCGATTTCCTTCAGTGCGCTTATGAGTTGTTTATTTTGTGAAGGCGAGCCGATCGTGATCCGCAGCGAGGTCGGGAGGCCGTATTCATAGACGGTCCGGATGATGACGCCTTTGCGCTGTGCTGCTTCGAAGATATCCCTCGCATCACGTTCAAAATCGACAAGAATGAAATTACCGAAGGTAGGCGTGTAAGTCAGCCCGAGGTTGCGGAGTTCGTTGTAGAGAAACTCCTTACCGACTTCGTTGTTATTTCGGCTGTGCTTCACAAACTCTTCATCGCCGAGTGCGGCACCGGCCGCGATCTGCCCGATACGGTTCACGTTGAAGGGAAGCCTAACCTTCATCATCGCGCCGACGATCTCATCGCTCCCGAACCCGTATCCGACGCGCAATCCGGCGAGCCCGTATATCTTCGAGAATGTATGGAGCACCATGATGTTGTTGTGCTTCTTCAGGTAAGCGAGGCCGTTGGGGTATGTTGCGTCTTCGATGTATTCGTGATATGCTTCATCGAGCACAAGGATGACGTTGGGCGGTACGGCGTCGACGAAATGATCCATTTTCTTCTTTTCAACGATCGTACCAGTTGGATTTATGGGATTGTCGAGAATTACCATCTTGGTCTTGCTGTTGATTTTTCGTGCCATTGCGTCAATATCGTGGGCCTGTCCGACGAGTGGTACTGCAACTCGCTCTCCTCCAAAGATCTGGCAGGCTATTTTGTACATGATGAAAGACGGTTCGCTCATTATCACTTCGTCACCGGGGTTGACGTATGCCTTGAAGATCAACTCGATCAATTCTACCGAGCCACTTCCTACGATCGTGTTGCCCGTCGGAATGCCGAATTTGTCGCTCAACCGGTGCTTCAGGTAAAAACAATTATCATCGGGATAAAGGTGCGAGTCGTCTATTTTCTCGCTCATTGCCTTCATCGCAAGCGGCGAGGCCCCCAAGGGGTTCTCGTTTGATGCAAGTTTTATGATTTCGCCCGTCAGTCCGAGTTCCTTGATCACCTCTTCGATCGGTTTTCCGGGTCTGTATGGCTTTATGTTTTTGACGAAATTCCTAAGCTCGATCACGGTACCTCCGGACATAGTATAAACATTTTCTCTTTGGATTCAAGTGAGAGGTGGAAATGATGCACTATTGACGGCGTCGCCTCAAATGGTTATATTTTTCAGTGAAATACGTAGTTTGCGCCGTATTCTGTGCCCTTTTGTTTTCGTGCGCGACAAAGCGAGAAATGTTGGTACCTGTGCTGCTCGATTACGATCTGGACTATCCGGACGAGGCAAGGCGTCAAGGCATGGAGGGTACAGTGTATGTGCGAGTCCTTGTCGGCCGCAGCGGCAAGGCCAGTGATGCGATGATCGCTAAGACCTCGGGCAATCAGATTTTGGATTCGGCGGCAATAAGGACGGCCAGGACATTCAGGTTCTCCCCGGCAATGGCGGATGAAGAAGCGCTTCAGTCATGGGTATTGGTACCGATCGAGTTCAAGTTTCGCGAAGTCGAATATACGGAATGGTTTGCCGAAGTTGAAGTGTTGCAGAAGAGGATCGAGCGCGAATACGACCGCGAGGCGGTCGACGAATTGTATGAATTGTATAGGCAGATGATCTTTTCGCCCTGGGATGTGCGGGATCTGGAATTCAACGAGTATGTGAAGGCGGTGGTGGTCGAAGGGGCAGCGAAAATTTGGGAAAGCTATTGGTCGGTCTATCCTGCCCGTGTTGTGTTGTTTGTCGATATCATCACCCGCTATCCCGATTCATTCACCGCGCTTAAGGCACGGGCAGATCTCAACAACTTTCTGGAACAGGAGAAGATAAAGATGCGGCATAGTCTGGATCCCGTTCGGACGGATACGCTTATCAACCGGATACTGGAAGCAGTGAAATTGTAACGTCGGAGCAAGTCATTGGCTAAAATAATCGTGATAAGTCAGGATCTTGAAATCATCGAGACAACGACGAGGTCGCTCAAGGACGAGGGACACGACGTTTCCGTCTGCGACAAGCCCGCCGAAGTGGTATCCATTGTCAAAGGCAAGGATTTTGACCTTGTATTCATCGATGTACGCGTGCGTGATGTTCAGTATGAGAAGATCGCAGAACTCATCCGGAGTATCCTGCCCGATGCAGAGATCGTTTCGATCACCAGTTACGCATTTCCCTACGTTTCGACCTATGATACCAGTCATGTGATGTCATATCTTGTCCAGCCTCTGACCGATGACAAAATAAGAAACGTTGTCAATCGAGCTCTTAGACAGGCAATGATTTCGCGCGAGCGGCGTCGTTTGCTGTCAAATGTGACCGCGGCAAAAAAACAGTGGGAAGCAACGGTCGATGCGATTGACGACCCCATCTTTTTGACCGATTTCGAGTATAACGTCTTGAGGGCTAATCTCATGACGTACCGCATGCTCGGCAAGGGTGTTGACAAGGTGCTGGGCGCCAAGTGCTATGAGATATTTCACTGTGCTGAGCGTCCTCCCGGTGATTGTCCTGGAAAGAGGGCGACGACCGGCGGGGCGATGGTATCCGATGTCATGCATTTCAAGGGGCTTGGTGAAAGACTGTCTTGCGACGTTTATCCCCAGGTTTTTGCGGGAGGCGGCCTCGTACACCATCTGCACGCACCGGTAATCAGTTATGAGACGCAGACCGAATTGATGACAACATACGAACACGTTTTCGACGAATCGCTGGTGCCGATTCTGTTGATCGACGTGGAGGACTATAAGGTTGTTGACGCAAACCGGAGGGCGCTGGAATTCCTCGTGCGGGAACCTGGTATGATCTTCAACATGGCGCTGGCTAATCTGTTCGTTCCTGTGCTATCGGAACGCGCTATTAACAGCCTGATGGAACGACTGCGCAACAGGGGAGGCAGTTTTCGGTCGAAGATCGTTGATGGACGTGGCCGGGAGAAGGATGTTCATGTCATTGCGAATCCGGTGAACGTAAGGAGCAAGCGCCTTGCAGCAATCATGCTGATATCGGTTGAATTACTTTAGATGAAAGTTGCCGTAGTAGGTCTCGGTCGTTGGGGTCGACGTCTAGTATCTAAAATTCACAGCCACGGCATGGTGGATGCAATGTACGGGTGCGACAATGATACGTCGGTGCAACGTAGAATGAGCAGGGAGCTGCACGATGTCATCATCGAGTCGGACTATCGCCAGATTATCCAAAACCCACAGATCGGTGCGGTGATCATTGCCACACCGGTCGCCACCCACTTTGATCTCGCACGGCAAGCCCTGGAGCATGACAAACATGTGCTACTCGAGAAGCCGTTGACCAGTTCTATGGAAGACGCAAGGGCACTCGTGAAACTGGCGGCGAGTCGCGATCTGAGGTTAATGGTCGATCACATCACCGTATACAGCGGCGTAGCACGCAAGCTGAAGGAACTGATCATAAACGACGAATTAGGTAAGATACTCTACTTCGACGCTGTCCGTTCGAATCTGGGTATGCTACAGTATGACGTGAATGTCGTTTGGGATCTGGCAATACATGAATTCGCCATGCTCGATTATCTGTTGGGTGAATTACCGGTTGCAGTTTCCGGCGTCGGATCTGCCCATCATGGTCCGCATGAGGAGATAGCCCACGCCACGCTATTCTATAGGAATGGTGCCGCCGCCCACGTCCATGTCAGTTGGATCTCACCTGTTCGGATAAGAAGGATGATCATCGGGGGGACGAAAAAGATGATCGTGTTCGACGATACGCTCGATGCCGAAAAGGTAAAGCTCTACGATTCCGGTGTCGGCGTGTCGACGGGTCATGAAGCAAATAGGCGGGATGTCACATACCGTGCGAATGGATTCCGAGCAGTCGAATACACGTCAGGCGAACCCATGCTGGCGATGCTCGACGAATTTTTCCGATCGATCACAGAGCACCGTGACCCCTTGACCGATGGTCTGGCCGGTATGCGCATGGTGGGAATCCTCTCGGCCGTCGAGAAATCAATGAAAGACAGAGGTGCCACGATCTCGCTCGATTGAGCATCTGGTGCTCGCGCGTGCAGTAAATATCATGTAATCTCGTGGGTTTTGGGCAGGTGGAAGACATTCTGCATAAGCTGGCTGCGGTTGACAATCGATGAAAAATGGATATAATAAACTGGTTGAAAAAACTCAATCGTCACCCGCGAAGAGGTCAGCAGTCTTACTTCCTCGTATCCTCTGACCGCTGACAAGGGCGGTAGCTTAAAGACCGTAAATATCCATTCAGTCGGTATTCATAGACCCGTCACAAAGGAACTATTTACAGGAGAAATGAGAATATGAGCATCGTTAAGATGAACAGTGAACAGAAATTGATCAGAAACGAGGTGAAGAAATTCGCCTCAGCTGAGCTCGATCCGATCAATAGTGACATTGAAAGAGAAGGTCGAGTGCCAGAAGCAATCCTTGCTAAAACTGCGCAGATGGGTTTGTTCGGCTTGATCATCCCCGAGAAATACGGCGGCTCGGGATTGGATGGAGTGAGTCTCTGTGTTGCTCTGGAAGAACTGGGCAGGTCGTGTTCTTCCCTGGCTCTGGTCGTAGCCGTGAATAATTGCCTCATCGCGCAGCCAATTTTAAAATTCGGTTCTGCGTCCATGCAGGAAGATTACCTGCGGAGACTCGGAAAAGGTATGATCGGCGGTTATGTTCCCTTCTCGGAGATCGAGACACAAGGTAAAGGGTTCATCCTTGATGAACGTGGCAACGGCCGGCAGGTATCTGGCACGTGTGACGTAGTATTGAGTGGAGAACTGGCCGAGTTCATCGCGATACCAGTGAAAGAAAGAGACGGTCGTTCACTCTACTTGGTGGACAAGGGGCAGGCCGGAATGGTTGTCCATCCCACTGCCATGATGGGGTTACGTGCTTCCGGTGCGGTCGGACTGGGGTGTCAGGGTACTCCGGTGATTCAGGATAATCGTCTGAATCCCGAAGCGGTCGAGTATTCACTTGAGTTCGCCCGGATCGGTTATTCGGCGGTCGCCCTCGGTCTGATAAGAGCGTCGCTGGATTGTGCGCTCAAGTATTCAAAGGAACGGAAACAATTCGGACGAGCGATATGTGAGTTCCCGATGGTCCGGGAAATGCTTGCCGAGATAAAACTTTGTGAGGAGAGTTCCAGACTGGCGGTGTATGATGCAGCGAGCAGGTTCGATGGAGATGAAGATTTCAAAATGGCTGCCCGTGTTGCTTGTCTGACGAGTTGCGACGGGGCAGTGGCGTCCGCGCTTAAAGCGATACAGATACACGGCGGATACGGATACACGCAGGACTATCCGGTTGAGCGATATTTCCGTGACGCGAAGTCGCTCCAGTTGCTTGGAGAAGTGCCTGTGAATATCAAGAGCAGGATTGCGCAGGAGATCCTCTTATGATACTAACGAAAGAACACAGGGAATTCAGACAGAAGGTCAAGGATTTTGCCGATCAGGAGGTTGCGCCGCGCGCTCGGGAAATGGACAGAAGCGGCACATTTCCTGAGGATTTGGTCAAGCGTATCGCAGAACTCCAACTTACGGGCATTTATGTGCCAAAGGAATACGGCGGGTCAGGGTTGGATATGCTACACTATGCGATTGCCGTTGAAGAGATAGGGCGGGTATGCGGTTCAACGGGCATCTTTCTTGCCGCGCATTCCTCACTCGGCGTGTTTCCCGTATATCTCGCCGGCAATGAAGTCCAGAAGAAGAAGTGGCTTGTACCTCTTGCCAGGGGCGAAAAGATCGGTGCATTCGGACTGACCGAACCCGAAGCCGGGTCTGATGCCGCAGGGACGAAGACCACCGCTCGATCCGACGGCGAGATGTACGTGCTGAATGGTACGAAGCGATTCATTACATCCGGGAGGGTCGCCGACGTCGTAATTGTGACGGCAACGCAAGATCCCGCCAAGGGATACGAGGGTATTTCTGCGTTCGTCGTCGAAAAGGGAACACCGGGATTTACCTACGGCAAAGACGAGGAGAAATTGGGGCTTCACGGTTCGATTACGTCCGAATTGATCTTCGAAGATTGCGCAATACCCAAGGACAATCTGTTGGGCACCGAAGGCGACGGCTTCAGAATATTCATGGAGACGCTTGATGGGGGACGGATATCGATCGGGGCTCTTGCCCTCGGCATAGGACAGGGCGCCCTGGACGCCGCAGTGAGGTTCAGTAAGGAAAATACGGTATCGGGGAAACCTCTGTCAAGATCACAATCGATCCAGTCGATGATCGCGGAGATGGCGACGGAAATCGAGGCGGCGCGTCTGCTCGTATATCATGCAGCTGAACTGAAGGATGCCGGATTACCGTATGCCAAGGAATCTGCAATGGCAAAATACTACGCGTCGACAGTTGGTATGAAGGCGGCAAATATGGCGATCGATATCCACGGGTTGTGTGGCATTACAGATGCCTATCCGGTTGAACGTTTCATCAGAGATGAGAAGCTGATGGAAATCGGCGAAGGGACGAGCGAGATACAGAAGATCGTCATCGCGAGACAGATTCTGGGCAAATAACTTGCCGAAATATCAAATCACGAAAATTCAAATAACAAACAATCACTTGACAGACCCGCGATGGCAAGGATCGTTTGGATGTTGAGATGTGTCAATTATCTGAGAATTGGTGTTTGAAGTTTTACCGATGAAGGAGGTTTGATGAATTTCGACCTTACAAATGATCAGAAGATGTTACAGGAAGAGGTGCGTAAGTTTGCGCAGACCGAATTGGCTCCGCTGGCGCCGGAGATCGATAAATCAGGGGAGTTTCCGTGGCCGAACATCAAGAAGATGGCGCAAATGGGGCTGCTCGGTGTGATTGTGCCCGAGCAATACGGTGGTTCGGGCTTCGATTTCGTTTCTTTGGCAATTGCCGTTGAGGAAATTTCTCGTGCTTGTGCTTCGACCGGCGTTATCGTTGCGGTAAACAATTCGCTGACGGCGTACCCGATTCTGCAGTTTGGCAGCGAAGATCAGAAAAAAAGATATCTCCCGCCATTATGCAACGGGGAGAAGGTCGGTGCATTTGGTCTTACCGAACCAAACGCTGGTTCAGATGTGGCAGCGATGGAATCGACGGCGAGGCTGGAAGGCGATTGCTATGTGCTCAATGGGACGAAGCGCTTCATCACCAATGCCGGCGAGGCCGGTACATTTGTCGTGTTTGCATACACGAATAAAGAGCTCAAACATAAGGGGATCAGTGCGTTCATAGTGGAGCGTGACACGCCGGGTTTTAGTCTCGGCAAGCACGAGGATTTGATGGGTATCCGCGCGACTGCAAATTGTGAGTTGATCTTTGAAGATGTGAAGATCCCGAAAGAAAACCTGCTCGGCAAGGAAGGGGATGGTTTCAAGATCTGTATGAACACATTGGATGTATCGCGGATCGATATCGGTGCTCAAGCCGTGGGGATCGCGCAGGCAGCTTTGGATGAGGCGATAAAATACTCGAAGGAACGTAAGGCTTTCGGCAAGCCAATCTGTAATTTCGGAATGATCCAATCGATGATCGCAGAAATGGCAAGTGAGATCCAGGCTGCGCGGCTTCTTGTACACTATGCAGGTTTTTGCAAAGACAAGGGAATGCAGAGATTCTCCAAAGAGTCCGCGATGTCAAAGTACTATGCCTCGAACATCGCCGTAGATGTCGCAAGAAAGGCTGTGCAGATACACGGCGGATATGGTTATTCAAGGGATTACGCGGTCGAAAGGCTGTATCGCGACGCGAAGATTCTCGAATTATATGAGGGCACTTCCGAGGTACAGAAGATCGTGATCGCAAGAGAACTTACACGCTGATGTTCAAGGATGAAACACGCGATTCCAAATAAATTTCTGATGACCAGGATAAAAGATCTCAAACGTCTTTACAAAGCGGAATCGGAATTTGTTTAAAACTTAGATTTCGGATTTTGCATTTTTCAGAAGGAAGGAGGTCATTTTGGATCTGATCGTCTGTATTAAGAGAGTTCCTCAAACCGCCGAAGCCGAAGTGAAGATTGATGCCTCGGGCAAGGACATTGTCAGAGACCGCCTGACATTTGACATGAATGAAGCGGATTCTTACGCGCTCGAGGCGGCGATATTACTGAAGGAAAAATTCGGCGGGACAATTACCGCGATATCGTTGGGCACTGCCGATGCAGAGGATACGTTGCGCATTGCTTTGGCAAAAGGTGCAGATAATGCAATCAGAATAAAGGCAGAGGAGTTCGCTCAATTGGATGGATTCAAGACTGCTGCATTGCTGAAAGAGGTGATAAAAGACATCACGTTCGATGCGATATTCACTGGATGTATGGCGACCGATGATAGTTATTACCAGGTTGGTCCTGTGCTGGCTGAACTGCTAGGTGTAGGTCATGCCACCTTGGTGAGCAAGGTTGAAGTCGCTGATGGTAAGGCTCAAGTGAATCGCGAGCTCGAGGGTGGTTTGATCGAACACCTTGAAATGTCTCTACCGGCAGTCTTTGCGGTCCAGACCGGTATCAACGAACCACGTTATGCCTCACTCATAGCGATACGAAGAGCAGCAGGGAAAGAGATAAGAGTCGTCGGCAGAGAGGAAATATCCATCGAATTGAAGTCCAATAGTACACTGGAAGGACTCTTCCTGCCACCTGTCGGAAAGAGAGCCGAGATTCTGAGTGGCAGTACTGACGAGATCTCTACGAAGGCGGCTACGATCATAAAAGAGAAGGGATTGATCTAAGGAGGAAGGATGGCGACGATTCTAGCTGTTATTGAACACCGACAGGGTGTAATTAGGGATATTACGTTTGAATTGCTCACGCTCGGAAGGAAGCTGGCTGAAAAAAACAATGCTCAATTGATTGGTGTACTGTTGGGCCACGATACCCAAAGTCTGGCAGAAAGCCTTCGGACACATGTGCACCGCCTCCTCGTGGCAGATCATGAGGTGTTCAGTGATTTCAATGGTGAGACATATCAGCAAAGTCTTGCCACGATAGTCAAGAAGGAAAGTCCTTTTCTGACACTTGTCGGCAATACTGCTTTCGGCATAGATTTCGCCCCTTCGCTTGCGACCCAACTTGGTTTTCCGTTCACGACAGATTGCATCGGCGTCGAAATGGTAGATGGTAGAATACGGGTGACGCGCCAACTCTATGACGGTAAGATGGATGCCCACGTGCAACTGGCAGAAAGTACTTCGTATGTGCTCACAGTGAGAAGCGGAATCTGTCCTGCTGAGCAGGGTGGTCTTTCTGCAGAGGTAGAGAAGATCGAATCGCCTGTCGTGAGCCAGCCCGACCACAAGAGGTTCATAGAATACATCGAGGCCGTCGTTGGTGATGTCGACATAACGAAGGCCGATGTGGTCGTCGGTGTAGGCAGGGGCATCAAGGAGCAGGCAAATCTTCCCCTGGTGGAGGATTTTGCAAAGGCGATCGGAGGTGTGGTTGCCTGTTCACGGCCAATTGTCGATGCAAACTGGTTGCCGAAAGACCGGCAGGTCGGATCTTCCGGAAAGACCGTCAAGCCAAAACTGTACATAGCGATCGGCATTTCCGGTGCATTTCAGCACATTGCAGGAATGAAGAACTCAGATACGATCATTGCGATTAACAAGGATTCGAATGCACCTATCTTCAACGAAGCAGATTACGGTATTGTCGACGATCTTTTCAAAGTCTTGCCGGCTTTGAAAAACAAGATACTGGAGATAAAAAAATAACCATGAAGAGAATAGGCGTCTTCATCTGTCACTGCGGGAGGAACATAAGCACGAACGTCGATATTGAGTCACTGGTCAGGGAGATTGCTAAGTATCCGGGTGTTGAACACTGTGAGGATTACACGTACATGTGTTCGGATCCGGGCCAGGTGATCATTAAGGAGAAGCTGAAAGAAAAATCCCTAGATGCCATCGTGGTGGCTTCCTGCAGCCCGCTGCTGCATGAGATTACATTTCGGCGGGCGATCGAGGAGGTTGGTTTGAATCCCCACTTGCTGGAGATGGCAAATATCAGGGAGCAGTGTAGTTGGATTCACGCGGAGAGCGAAGAGGCGACAAAAAAAGCAATTGAGATTATCAAGGCGACTGTGGAGAAGGTGAAGTACAATGATGCGTTGGAGCCGGCAAAGATACCGGTAAACCGGAGGGCACTGGTGCTGGGTGGCGGGATCGCCGGCATTCAGGCGGCGCTGGATATCGCCAATTCCGGTTACGAGGTAATACTGGTTGAAAAAACCCCCTCGGTAGGTGGTCATATGGCCCAGTTGTCAGAGACTTTTCCTACCCTTGATTGCTCACAGTGTATCCTCACGCCCAAGATGGTCGACGTCTCCCACCACCAGAAGATAAGACTCTACACCTATTCCGAGGTTGAGGAACTGGCTGGCTCGGTCGGCAACTTCCGTGTAAAGATCAGAAAGAAGGCTTCATACGTCGACAGAAAGAAATGTAATGGCTGTGCGGATTGCGAACCGGCATGCCCGGTCATGATGGTGAATGAATTCGACGCGGGGTTATCTGGGAGAAAGGCCATATATAGGCCGTTCCCACAGGCTGTGCCCAATGTTTATACGATCGATAAGAAAGGTGTGCCACCCTGCCGTGCAGCGTGCCCTGCCGGTGTCAATGTGCAAGGCTATGTTGCATTGGCTGGGCATGGCAAATTCGAGGAAGCGCTCGCCCTCGAGCGTGAAGATAATCCCTTTGCCTCGGTTTGCGGGCGTGTTTGCACGCATCCATGTGAAACCGATTGTAAGAGAAGCGAATACGGCGATGCCGTTTCGATCAGGGCGCTCAAGCGTTTCATCTCTGATTATGAGAAGCAATTGCCCGAGCATGAACTGCCCGAGCCCAAGAAACAGAAGGTCGCCATCGTGGGTGCTGGTCCGTCAGGCTTGAGTTGCGCTTACTTTCTCGCCAGGCGGGGTTATAAGGCTGTGGTATTCGAGGCGCTCCCCGTCGCCGGTGGGATGTTGTTGACCGGGATACCTGAGTTCAGACTGCCGAGGAATAATCTCCAACAGGATATCGAATACATAAAATCATGGGGTGTCGATATTAAGACCGGTCAAAAGATAGGTGATCCTCTCGGTCTTCTGAAGGATGGGTTCGACGCGGTGTACCTGAGCAGTGGCGCTCATGTTGAAAAGAAGCTCGGCATTGGTGGTGAAGATTCCAAAGGCGTATTCTATGGCATCGATTTCTTGCGCAGGGTAAATCTAGGAGAGAAACTCGAAGTGGGGGAGCGTGTTGCCGTTGTCGGTGGAGGCAATTCAGCAATCGATGCAGCACGCACGGCATTGAGATTGGGTGCGAAAGAGGTGACTATCATCTACAGGCGCTCACTGACAGAGATGCCCGCTGATCGAGATGAGATTGAAGAGGCGATGAAGGAAGGTATTAAAATTAGATTCCTCGCTACCCCTGTTTCCTTCGGCGGTGAAGCAGGCACGTTGGCGGAGATGACGTGTCTACAGATGCGCCTCGGTTTACCAGACGAATCAGGCCGGAGGCGCCCCGAACCCATACCAGGGTCCGAATTCGCTATTGGCGTCGATACCGTCGTTGTGACGATCGGCCAGGCGCCAGACCTTTCCTATCTGCCACCAGACACAGAGATCAGCTTGAGCACGTGGGGCAGTATTCTTGTCGATGACACTACAAAGCAGACATCGGTACCGGGGATTTTCGCGGGTGGTGATGCGGTACGCGGACCCGATACCGTTATCTGGGCAATAGCCGACGGAAAGGAAGCAGCGGTTTCCATTGACCGGTATCTCGCCGGTGAAGATATGAAGTTGAACCGCACGAAACCTGAGGCAATGAAAGACATAGTCCTGCCGAGGGTGGTCAAGGATAACCTGCGGCAAGTAGCACGAACCATGCCCGTGGCAGAGCGAGTGGGTTGCTTCAGCGAGGTCAGTCTCGGTCTCACCGCGGAACAGGCAAAGGTTGAGGCACTGCGGTGTTTTGCCTGCGGGGGGTGCGTGGAGTGCCATGAGTGCGAAAAGGTTTGTGAAAGGGATGCGATTGTGCACGGGATGAGGAGCGAGGTCGTGGAGGAAGAGGTCGGTGCGATAGTAGTGGCGACCGGATTTGAACTATATCCCCTCAGCAAGATTCGCGAGTATGGGGCAGGTAAGTATGAGGATGTGATCGACGGTCTTCAGTTTGAGCGTCTGCTGTCTGCATCCGGGCCGACTGGAGGCGAGATTCGGAGACCGTCTGACAATAGCGTGCCGAAAAGGATCGCGTTCATCTCGTGTGTTGGTTCGCGCGAACCAGAACATCACCTGCCGTATTGTTCTAAGATCTGTTGCATGTACAATACCAAACATGCTTTGTTATACAAAGAGCGCGTACCCGACGGCGAGGCCATCGTGTTCTCGATCGATATCAGGACTGCGGGCAAAAACTATGAAGAATTCTTCATGCGCGCAAAAGAAGATGAGAATGTACTTTATCTGCGTGGCAAGCCATCCCGGGTGATGAAAGAAGGAAGTGGCCTGGTCGTGTGGACGACGGATACACTGACCGGGAGGCCGCTCAAGGTTAAGTGCGACATGGTGGTGCTGTCGATGGCTGTTCTACCGTCGGCAGATGCCATCGCTCTTGCCAAGAAACTGAGGATACAGACCAATGGGCACGGGTTCTTCAATGAGGCACACCCAAAATTGCGTCCGGTTGAATCGCTCGTTCCCGGATTCTTCTTGGCCGGTTGCGCACAGACACCGAAGGATATCCCGGAGAGCGTTGCTCAGGCCTCTGCAGCAGCTTCGAAGGTGCTCGAGATGTTTTCAAAGAGAGAGCTCACCGCCGAACCGATGGTCGTTGTGATCGATGAGGAAATGTGCAGTTGCTGCCGACTCTGCGTGGTTACTTGTCCATACGAAGCACGGGAGATCGACGAGGAGAAAAACATCGTTAGGATCAATGAAGCGCTCTGTATGGGATGTGGTTGTTGTGTTGCTGCCTGTCCGAGTGGTGCTTCGCAGCAGAAGAATCTGGTCGAAGAGCAAATATCGAGAATGGTGGAGGTAATCCTTGGCCAATAAGAAGAACGTCGTCGTTGAGATAAATCCCGAAATCAGGGAAGCTCTCGTCGAAATGGGGGCGATAGATGCCTACAAATGCTATCAGTGCGGGAAGTGCGCAAGCGTCTGTCCTTGGTTTCAGGTGGGCACCTATGAGTTTCTCGTCTTCCGTTTTCCCCTGGAGACCGTTCTCGGCTTGATCGCGAGCAGCGAGGACAAAGATGATCTAGCAAAGGAAGTTGAAAAACTGTACCGATGTGTCGGATGTGAGGCGTGCGTGGATCAATGTCCATTAGGGGTGAAGATGCCGCAGATTCTCAGGTCGGCGCGCAGGATACTAGTCGATTTCGGGTCGTACCCGGAGAATCTCAAATCAGTCGTTCAGAAGATACGGAACGTAGGAAATCCTCTCGGTGAACTGCGCGAAGGGCGGTCGGATTGGGCAAGTAAGGCAGCGGTGAAGAGTTTCGAGCCCGGTATGGATCTGATGTATTTTGCGTGTTGTCTGCCTTCGTACGACAGAAGGCTTCAGAATATCGCCATGGCGACCGCGGGCCTTCTTGAAATTGTCGGTGTTGACTACGGTATTCTTGGCGTAAAAGAGAGTTGTTGCGGCGAGGCTATTCGCAGGGTTGGTGCAGAGAAGGTATATGAGGAGACGGCACGCTCCAATATCGAGAATTTCAGGGAGGCTGGTGTCAGTAAGGTGCTTGTTACTTCGCCCCATTGCTACGTCACGTTCAAGAAAGAATATCCTGATCTTGGCGGTGAATTCGATGTGATTCACGCTATGGAATATTTCTGGGATTGCATTGAATCCGGGAAGTTGACACCAAAGAGCAGTTTTCAGAAGAAGGTCGTATATCATGACCCCTGTACACTGGGGCGACAGAGCGGTATATATGAAGCCCCTCGAAATATACTGAAGAGCATCCCCGGTCTGGAACTGCTCGAGGTCGAAGACTTTTCCCGTAATCTGAGCCTTTGCTGCGGTGCAGGGAGTGGTGCGCTCTGGATCGACTGGGAAAAAGGAGAACGGATGGCTGACATACGTATTAAACAGCTGCTCGATACGGGTGCAGAAATCATTGCGGTCGCCTGCCCATACTGTCTGCAGATGTTCGAGGAAACGCTGAAGGCGATGGGCGTCGACGTTCCGGTGATGGATATCAGTGAAATCCTCTATGATTCGATCCGTGAACAGCAGTGATTTGAAGGGTATATTGCGATGAGCTTTGGATCGCTCTTGAAGAAGTTACCCGATGAAAAGGACCTCGCTTCACGGCCGAGGCCTTACTTCAATCATTCGGTAGAAATGAAGAAGATATTCAGTGCCGAGGAAAGGGCCGATGTTCTGCAGAAAGTGGGCCTCAATGTTTTCTTCTTTCCATCGGAGATGATCACCGGATGCGACCTACTGTCTGATTCGGGCGTGACGACCATGACCAATGAGCAATGGGCGGCACTCCACATCGGTGATGAAGCGTACGGATCGAACCGTGGGTATTTCTTGCTGAGAGATCAGATAAGGACCACATTCGGCGATTGCTTCTTCAATGAGCCCGGCGAAGAGGCACCAAATGCTTTTCTGTTCCACCAGGGCAGGGCGAGTGAGGATGCTCTATTCACCCAGATCGGCAAATTGGGCAGTGAGCTTATCATTCCCAGTAACGGGCACTTTGACACGACCGGAGCCAATATTGAAGCCAACGGTATGACCGCACTCAACCTCTTTGCCGATGATTTGAGCAGCAATAGTGCCAATCATTTCAAAGGCAACATGAACGTGGATCGATTGAGGTCGCTAATGGCGGAGTCTGCAGACCGGATCCCCCTTGTATACCTGACCGTAACCAACAACACGGCTGGCGGACAGCCTGTGTCGATGGCGAACATCAAGGAAGTTGCCCAGGTCGCTCACGGATACGGCATACCGCTTTTCTTTGATGCCTGCCGGTTCGCTGAGAATGCCTGGTTCATACAAAACCACGAAGCCGGCTATAAGAGTAAAGAGATCGATGCCATTGTCCGCGAGATGTTTGGGTCGGTTGACGGATTCACCATCAGCTATAAGAAGGATGGGCTCGTGAACATGGGCGGCGGTCTGTTCATAAGAAATGATGGTCTATTCTCCAAAAAATACCCCGGGTTGGCTGAAAGGATACTCGATTACCAGATATTGAAAGAGGGACATCCGACATATGGTGGCCTTTCCGGACGCGATATCATGGCTCTTGCTGTCGGTCTGAAACTCGTAACCAAGGGCGCATATCTTGCACATCGAATAGGTCAGGTCCGCCAATTCGGCGAGGGCATGCGAAGTGCGGGAATACCGATCATTGCTCCTACCGGAGGGCATGCGGTGTATGTGGACGTCAATAGATTCTTTGAAGGTACCGACATGAAGCCGGATGATTTTGGAGGTGTCTCTCTGTGTGCAGTCCTCCTCGGTGCATACGGGCATAGAGCTTGCGAGCTCGGGTACTTTACATTCGGACGGTACGATAGAAAAAAGAAGTTCGAGGTCGTGCCCGAGGTCAATTTCGTACGTTTTGCCGTGCCGCGATTGAGATACGAAAGGGATGATTTGGATGCGGTCGTCCAGGCTATGAAAGCGCTCCATGACAATAAGGATGTGATTCCGGGTGTTCGTGTGACGTACGGTCGTGAACTTTCTTTGCGTCATTTCAAGGCCCGCTTTGAGTTTAAATAGGCGGTCATTAGTGCACAGGAGGCAAAATGAAGAAAGTCGTAAAGGATGATGAAGCATATAGACGAGCCAAGAGGCGCGTTGAAGAGATAAAAGGTTTTTATGCACATCTGATCATCTTCGTTGCCGTCAACGCTCTTTTGGTTTTAATAAATCTATGGACTTCGCCGGGATTCTTATGGTTTTTGATTCCTCTTGTGGGATGGGGGATAGGTCTTTTCTTCCACGCGGTCTTCGGTTTCGGTCTCTTCGGAGTCTTCACGAAAGAATGGGAAGAAAAGAAGATAAAGGAATACATTGATAAAGGCACGTAGTATTATCGACAACCGCGATCGGTAAACGAGCATGAAACAGGATTTTGAAAGACACTGGCTCAGCAGGTTCTCTGCCTGCTTAGAGCGCTCGGTGGGTACTGGCATCCGGGCGAAGATAATGGAGGGAAGCGAAGACCTTTCCGACAGCACGGCCAGAAGCGAGGTCGCCGCATGGTCGGCGCGGGCAATGGCCTTACTCGATGAGCATGTCGAGGCGGCAAAGCGTTTCGACCTGATGACCGGATGTGCATGCCAATACCCGAGAAAAGAACTGCGGGAAATAAGAGAGAAATACGAGGAGACGAGTGACATCGATGTAGTGCTTGAGACGCTGCAGAAGAAGTTCGTGTCTTTTCTCAAAGATGAACTGAAACTTAGCGCAAATATCATCGAAGACATGATTCGGAAGGGATGGGGTGTGGCCGGTCGCAGGGAGGGCGGGAAGATCATCGCAACGAAGATCCCGAAGAGCGCCTATATCGCAGACTATCTGGAGGAATCAGATCCGGTCAAGAAGAGAGCGATCTACTGCCATTGTCCGAGGATCAGGGGCGCCCTTATGTCCGGCGTGAGCATTTCCTCAACCTATTGCTATTGCGGCGCCGGATATTACAGAGGCATATGGGAAGAGATACTCCAGGAAGGAGTGACGGTAGAGTTGCTCGAGAGCGTGCTCAAGGGCGATGATGTCTGCACCATTGCCATCCACCTCCCATAGGAGAAAGATGATGAATGCGAAGTGCGTCGGCAGTCCCGCCAACTTCATAGAGGAGATCGTTGAAGAACATATGCGGACGGGCAAATATGAAGGTCACGTCCATACACGCTTTCCGCCCGAGCCGAACGGGTATCTGCATATCGGACATGCAAAAGCGATCTGCATCGACTTCGGGATTGCCTCAAAGTACGGCGGTCTGTGCAACTTGCGTTTCGACGACACCAACCCGACGCGTGAAGAACAGCAATTCATAGATTCAATAAAGGAAGACATTCATTGGCTGGGGTTCGACTGGGGCGACCGCGAATACTATGCTTCTGATTACTATGACAGGCTGTATGAATGGGCGGTTAAGTTGATTGAAAAAGGGAAAGCGTACGTGGATGATCTGAGTGCCGAACAAATACGCGAGCACCGAGGTACCCTGACATCACCGGGGACGGACAGTCCTTACCGCAACCGTTCGGTTGAAGAAAACCTCGAATTGTTTGAGAAAATGCGGGCAGGAGAATTCCCGGACGGTAGCAAGGTGTTACGTGCCAAGATAGACATGTCCGCGGGCAACATGAATATGCGCGACCCCGTGATGTATCGAATATTGCGGGCGACGCACCATCGTACTGGTGATAGATGGTGCATATACCCGACTTATGACTGGGCTCATGGTCAATCCGATTCAATCGAAGGGATAACCCATTCACTCTGTTCATTGGAGTTCGAGGATCACCGGCAGCTTTACGATTGGTTCCTCGAAGAACTCGGAGTGCATCACCCACAGCAGATCGAATTCGCCCGTCTGAACCTTAGTTATACCATTACGAGTACCCGCAAACTCCGTAGACTTGTCGAGGAGAAATATGTCAGCGGCTGGGATGACCCGCGAATGCCTACACTGTCGGCCATGCGCAGGCGGGGTTATACCCCGGAAGCGATACGCAATTTTTGTGACGAGATCGGTGTGGCGAAGACCGAGAGCGTTATCGACATCGCTAAACTCGAATATTACGTACGGGAGGATCTGAACAAAAGGGCGCCGCGCGCCATGGCGGTCTTGCGTCCGCTCAAGGTTATCATTGACAATTATCCCGAGGAGAAGATCGAGGAATTGGATGCAATCAACAATCCCGAAGACCCGGAAATGGGGACGCGAAAGATACCATTCTCTCGTGTTATCTACATAGAACAGGATGATTTCAAAGACGACCCTCCGCCAAAGTATTATCGGCTGGCACCAGGGAGGGAAGTCAGATTACGCTATGCCTATTTCTTGAAGTGCGTCGATGCAATAAAGGACGGCGATGGCAGGATCGTCGAGCTGCACTGCACCTACGATCCTAAAACGCGCGGTGGCGATTCACCAGACGGCAGAAAGGTCAAGGCGACGCTGCACTGGGTTTCTGCGAGGCATGCTGTCGATGCGGAAGTGCGATTGTATGACCGATTGTTCTCAAAAACCGATCCTGACGAAGTCGAAGGCAAAGCCGAGGATTTCCGTTCAAATATGAACAATGATTCACTCCAAACGTTGACCGGATGCAAACTCGAACCCGATTTGAGTGGCGCAAAGTCAGGAGACCATTACCAGTTCGAACGTCTCGGCTATTTCTGTACCGATCCAGACTCAAGCGCAAGCAAGTTGGTTTTCAACCGCACCGTACCGCTGCGGGACACATGGGCGAAGATAGAAAAGGCCCGGATGAGGCAACAGAACTAGAGCATTGAAATATGGATGCTGAAAAGATTGTCGAAGAACTGAAGCAAAGGATGGAAGATGCTGACTTCAGGTGTGTGGTTGTTTCAACTCGGCACTTGCCTGAACTCAAACAGAGTTATGAGCAGCTTCTCAGAGACAAGCAACTGGATAAGGATTTTTACGGTCAGATAGTCGAACGTTTGGACCTTCGGTGGCATTTCGAGCCGCCGGCGAACGTCGGTGCCGCAAAATCAGTCATCATCACTGCGGTTCCGCAGCCAAAGACGAGTTTGAGTTTCGACGTCGATGGAAAGAAGCACTACGCCATTGTTCCGCCTACCTATTCGCATTATACAGACAAGACGATCATCGATACAGTGTCACCATTACTCGCCG
>CP070795.1:44240-70735 GCA_020343455.1 Caldifarciminota bacterium | reverse complement strand
CTAATTGAATTTGAAACCCTTGCCTGTTATCAACCAAAGGCAAGAATCCACGACATCGGGTTCGTAAAGTCTACCCTTGTTCGTGGAGATCTCCTCAAGCGTGTAATCCAGAGTGTGAGCCGGACGATACGGCCGGTGTGATGACATGGCTTCGACGACGTCGGCGACCGCGAGGATCTGCGATTCGAGCATTATGCCGCCGGTCTTCAGACCGCGCGGATAGCCCGAACCATCGAGGCGTTCATGGTGCTGCAACACAACATCGGCAATGGGCCACGGGAATTCGATCGTCTTCAAGATATCGTAACCCACACTGGGGTGTGTCTTGACGAGAGCGAATTCCGATGTTGTCAACTGACTCGGCCTGCTGAGAATTTCCGCCGGCACGTAAATCTTACCGATGTCGTGTATCAGAGCGGCGACCTGAATGCCGCGGATCCATTCTTCAGGAAGGTACATCTCCTTGGCGATCTCCTGCGCAAGCGCGGCAACCCTGAGCTGATGTCCGGTGGTGTACGGGTCCCTTGCTTCCTGTATCTTCGCCATTGCCTGGAGCGTATTCTGGATCGTCTTCTCCAGCTTCACGAGGCTTTGGTGCAATTCATCCTCCATCTGCTTCCTGTCCGTAATATTGCGCACCGATACGAGATTAGCCTCATCTCCCTGGTACACGATCTTCGTGACGGCGAATTCACAGTACCTGATGTCACCATGTTTAGTCACGATGCGAACATCGTACGCCCTCGGCACTTCCTCGCCCATCCGGCGGCGCAAATCTATCTCCTTCACCTTGTCGCGGTCATTGGGATAGATGATCTTCCAGGGACTGATATCGTAGAGTTCTTCCTTTTCATAATGAGTTATCTTGGACAACTGATCATTGACGAACATGAATCTATCATCGCCATAAATGAAAATACCGTCGCTCGAATGCTCAACGAGTGTTCGATACTTCTCCTCACTTTCCTCGAGAGCGACAAGCAGACGCTCGCGCTCGGTGACGTCGCGGCATACATTGGTGATCGCCACGATCTTGCCCTCTCTATAAATTGCAGTCCCGGTCACCTCTACGATCGAATACCTGCCATCGGTGTGTTTAAAATGAACCTTACTGACAACGACCTGGCTTTTCGCGCCACCAACGAGCTGTTCGTTGTCCTTCTTGATCTTGGCGGTATCATCCTTGGAAATGATGTCGAGATCGAGGAAATTGCGGCCAATGAGATCTTCCCTCCGCTTGCCCGTGAAGTCGCATGCGATCTTATTCACGTCGATGAGTTTAAAATTCAGATCGTAAGTGAAGATCGCGTTCCCCGCGTACTCGTAGAGTAGCCGGTAGCGCTCTTTGCTCTCGCGCAGCGCCTCATCCGCATATTTTCTCTCGCTGATATCCTCCATGCTTCCCTGAAAATAAGTCGCCTTGCCACCCGGATCGATCACGGCACGTGCGTTCTCGTTGACCCAGAAGACAGACCCGTCGCGACGGCGCATCGGGGCCTCAAAATTCCGCACGAATCCATCCTGCATAATCGCGTTCAACCACCGCGTGCGGTCCTCAGGGTTGAAATGGAGATCGGACAGGTTCACCTGCGTCAGCGATTCGCGGTCCGGATAGCCGAACATCTGAACCATGACCGGATTGGCTTCCAAGATCTTGCCCTCGGTACTGGCACTGTAAAGACCGACCGGCACATCCTCGAAAAGCGTCCGGTATCGCGCTTCGGCTTTCTCCTTGGCCTTGCGCTGAATCCTCCGGTCCATGACCGAGTGCACCGCTGCCGGCAAACGCACGAAATGCTTCGGAGATTTGATAACATAATCATCGAGCCCGGCCTTCATCGCATCAACCGCGATCTCCTCGTTACCCGTACCCGTGAACATGATCACGGGACAGTCATAATTCGCTTCCTTCACGCGCCGCAGAACCTCGAGGCCATCGATCCAGTGCACCTTATAATCTGTAATAACCAGATCGAATCCGCCTTGTTTCAATGCCGACTCAAAAGCATCGATGCTCCGGATCTGTTTGATCTGAACATTTGGGAAATCGAGCGACAATGCACGGACGGTAAGAGCACGGTCATCGGGGTTGTCGTCGATCACAAGGATCGTCTTCAGATTACTGCCGACGGACTCTCGCTTCTTATTGTCTTTATTCATTGCTCACTTCCGCCCTTTTGTTCAATATCAACCAGTACAAATTCAATGTCCTGACCATCTCCACCAGCGCATCGAAGGTCACTGGTTTGACAAGATACGAATTGGCACCCAGATCATAGGCCCGGTTGACGTCCGATGATTCGCTGGACGCCGTCAAAACGACGACGGGCAGCCTTTTGAGGGTCTGCTGCTGCCGCAGCCACTCGAGCACCTCATGCCCAGATTTGCGGGGCAATTTCAAATCGAGGAGAACGAGCATTGGAAGGGCGCGGCCAACGTACGGCTCCCGCCCGGCAAGGTAAGATATCGCTTGTTCACCATCGTTCAACACAACGATGGGGTTCGCGATATTCACCTTCTGAAACGCACGTTTAATAAGCAATACATCATTGTGGTCATCTTCAACGAGAAGAATGGTGTAATTATCACTCGCCATCAGAATCCCTTCATGCGCAACTCGACCCAGAATTTGCTGCCTCTACCAGGAGCCGAATCGACTCCGGACCTGCCGCCCATGCGTTCCAATCCTTTTTTTACGATCGCAAGTCCGATTCCTGTTCCGGGATAATTTTCTACACCTTGCAAGCGTTCGAATATCCGGAAAATACGATCGTGGTATTGGGGTGCTATGCCGATTCCCGTGTCCTCCACCCATAGCCGTACCCTGCTATTCATCTCTTCTGCCCATATTCTGATACGCGGCTTGACGCCGGGTTCGACGAATTTAATGGCGTTGGAAAGAAGATTCGAAAACACCTGAACGAGTGTAGCATGGTCACCCATGACATCCGGCAGGGGCCGTTCCACCCTTATCTGTGCATCGGCTTTCTGAATATCCGTACTGAATTGATGAATCACGTCACCCAGCACGCTGTCGAGACTGACTGCACCAGGTTTCAGGGCCGAACGGCTAAGCCGACTATAGGCAAGCAGATCCTGGATCAGAGTATCCATGTGCTGTGCCGCAGCCACTACCCGCATCGCATAATCTTTGCCCGTCGCATCGAGGCTGTCTCTGTAGTCTTCGAGCAGGGCGTTGGCAAAGCCTTCCATCGCCCTGAGCGGGGCCCTCAGGTCGTGGGATACAGAATATGCAAAGGACTCGAGCTCCTTGTTCGCAGCTTCAAGCTGATCCGTGCGCTGCGCGACAAAAGATTCAAGATGTTTCCGGTACTTGATAAGTTCCTCTTCGGCTCGCTTCCGCTCGCTGATATTCCGCACGATTCCCTGAACGACTTTGTCGCTCCCAATGGTCAGAATACCAGAAGAGACTTCGGCCGGAAAGAGGATGCCGTTCTTCTTCTTGAAATCGATTTCAAAAATAACAGCGCCTTCATCGTTGAGTACATTCATAGCACTGCTGTATTTATCTTCTTCGCCTATGTTGATGATATCAGGGATACTGAGGTCCATCATTTGGGGTCTTTCATAACCGAAAAGGGCGAGGAGCTTCTCATTAACATCCAGAATATTGCCTTTCAGATCGTGGATGACAATAGCATCATTCGAGTTCTGAAAGAACGAACGGAACTTATCTTCGCTCTGCCTCAGCTTCTTCAGATCTTCATCCAGCCAGCGCAGTTCGGCTAACTCCTTCAGGAGTTGTTCCTTTGATTTCTCTTCGTCTTTCATTTAAGGATCCTCACAAAACAGGGCATCCGGTTCACTCTCGCGTACGCGAACGAATATGATGTATTGAATACAATGCGATAGATTTCGACCGAGGCGAAATTATCGTAGTTATCATTGTTTTTCTAAATATATATACCATTACATAAATGTCAATAGAGCAGTTCACGCGATACTTTAACATCGCGTGCGAATCACACTTCTACTATCTTAGTACCTCTTGGTTTCTCCAGATAAACCAGGAACGTCCGTATGCGGCGTCCCGGGTATATCTTCTCGATACCTTCTCTATATACCTTGATCTGCTCAACATATACGCTCTTCTCCGCACCGGTTTTGTAATCTGCAATCATAATCTCTTCAGACGCAATCATGAGCCTGTCAATCTGCGCGGAAACATCTTTTTTCTCCTCTTCGAAATAGATGGGTAATTCGTTCTTGCATACTACATCACCGCCGTCTCTATAGAATAGAAACCTTAGATCCGGGTCAGAGATCGTTTTTTTGAACAAAGGTCCGAGTCGCGATTCAATCTCCTTCTCGTCATCTGTTGATCGCGCAAAAGTATCTTTCATGTATTCAACGGCCTCAGCCGTGCATTCATCAATATTGACTCCATCAAGCCATTCCACGTTGCTCAATGCGCGGTGAATCATCTCACCGTATTTCATCCCTCTCCTGCGTTCAGGCGTAATGATCTCCACGGTACGCTCGGTCGGCGAATAAAGCGTCCGTTCGTCCCTCGCCACCGGTGCTTCGCGTACCTCCACGTACGGTTTCGTTCTCTCTTCCTCAACATGCCGTCTTTCTTTTGGTACAATATCATCCATCGGAAACGGCCTGCCTTTCAATCGACCCTTTATCGTCTCGAACCAGAACCCTGGACCCTTCTGTCTTGTCGTGTAGCCGAACATGCAAACGCCACTCTTCGCCCGGGTCAGCGCAACGTAAAGAAGGTGCATAAGGTCCTTTTCCATACGTGCTCTCTCTGCCTCTTTGAGACCCTCGATATATCTGCCGTACGCCCGCCAGTGAACCGCATCCGGTCGAATGCTGTCGTCCATATATGAGAAGATCAACTGGTCGTTCTCGCCCCTGCTCAAATTGACATCCGTTTCAGGAATTATAACGACATCGAATTCCAGACCTTTCGCGCGGTGTATGGTTAGGATCTGCACGCCCCGCGCGTGGGACTCTTTTACCTGAAATGCTGTACCTTGCTTTTCGATCCAGGTGATGAACGAGGCGAGCGAATTCAAACCACCCCATGTGTGAGTTAACGCTGCGTCGAGTAGTGTAGCCAACGGGTATGACATTTGCAGACGGAATTCTTGTATACCACGGTATATGACCTCGTAAGGATTGCGGACATATACGATCGATAGCAAACTCTTCAGTTTCCGGGTTATCGACCACTCGGGATAGTGATCGTTTAGTACCAGGAAGAGTGTTTTGCTCTGAAAACTGAGCTTCCTTATCGTCTCCTCCTTCAGATCTACAACGGAGGAAAGCAGAACGTGCACAAGGCTGAACTCGTCCTGCGGATTATCAAGAAAACGCAGCAGATGGAGCATGAACTGGACATCCGGTTCATCAAGAATACTGGCACGTGTGTGGCTTACGCACGCGATCCCTGATGAAGAAAGGACGCCGGCAAGATCCTGTGCGAATTCATTCTTCCTTGTGAGGACTGCGATATCGTCGAGCGCATAACCGTAATTGTCCGTGAGTTCCTCGATTAACGATCGTGTCTTTTGCATAACGGCTTCAACGCCTTCCCCCTTAACAGAAAAGTTCCCGATCTCCTCGATACGCACCCAACCGCCCCCGTTGCCGGATTTTGCCTGATCTTTCTTGTCCAGAATCGTATTGATGAAATCTACTATCTCCTGCTTCGTCCTGTAGTTCACAACCAGCTCATCACTCTCTATCTTGCCTCTATACCTTTCCTTTACGTATTCAAAGAGTTCGGGCGCACCGCCGCGCCAGCGAAAGATCGATTGATGGGGATCTCCGACGTAGAAAAGACTCTTTGTCCCCGGATCGACCGCAGTTATCTCATCCATGATCGGTTCGAGAATCTCGATCTGATGAAGGCTCGTATCCTGGAATTCGTCGATCAACAGATGACTTATTTCCGCTCCGAGTTTGAAATAGAGGTACTCGGTATCCGGGCTCTTCACCAATGCTCTCAAGGTATACGCTTCTATATCGCTGAAACTCAATGCATTCTCCCTATTCTTGGCACGCTGGAAAAATTCGTGGATACCGAGGATGGGCTTCACATGTACCAGCATCTCGCGCTGAGAAAGAATCTCGACATACCGTTGGCAAGAAGCTATTACGTTGCTCACTATCTCGTGAAACCGTTCCGGCTCGTCGAGTCTTTCCATGAAATCGCGGATGTATTTCTTGCTCTCGATTCCTTTATCCAGGAATTCGCCAAAGAAAGGTTCGAGTGCTGCTGCATCGTGATTGCCCAGGGTTCCTTCGATCTTGGCGAGGAGATTCGCGAGATTATTGTTCATCTTACCTGTGGTCTTTGTCATGGCAGCATCTTTATGTTCATTGAAAAACGCCACGAATTTTTGCAGTGAATCCGCGAACGCAGCAGATCGTTCCGAGGTCTCATCTTTTATTTGCTGTTCGCGCCTGACCAGTCGGTCGAAAAAATCCATCCAGTTGATCAGGTTCTTATAGAGCCCGTCAATACCGCTCTTCAATCCCCTGCCCCGCTGCTCCATCATATCGCTGAGCACTCTCAGAATGGTCTTATCCCTGCCCGCCGCCTCGAAGAAATCATCTATTGCCTGCACTAATAGTACATTCTCACGGGATTCATCCAGGATATCATAACCGGGCATGATGTCCGCCGCAAAAGGAATACAGGAGAGGAACGACGCAAAGAGGCTGTGGAACGTCGAAATGTGCAGGTCTGACAGATTGCTGAGCAACTGCATCCTTCGGTCTCTTGCCCGTTCCTTGATATCAGGGAATGTCCGATTGAAATGATCGAGCACATCCTTTTCAGATTCGTCCATTCCGCTCCCGGCGCATAAAACGTCGAGGTAACGGAGAATGCGGTTCTTCATCTCGAATGCGGCCGCGTTGGTGAACGTTATCGCGTAAAGCGATTCAAGGGGAAATCCACTGTCATGGAGGTAGAGCATCAAGAAGCGCTTCGTGAGCGCGTGGGTCTTTCCGGACCCCGCAGCCGAGATTAGTGCGATGTTCTTAATCGGAATGGCCACTGACCTCTCCGCACACTTGCGTGTAAGCACAGTATTTGCATTGCTCGGGGTTTCCCGTCTGCACGAACGCCACAGCGGGATTAAGGATCTCCCTGATGGTCGGGATGAGTATTTCCTGTCGGAAAGCGCTCAAGTAATTTTCTACATCTTTACGCTCAACGATATTTTTGGTCTGCGGTTTAGCATCAATTGTGTAGTAGAGCAATCCGCCGATTACGTCGAAATGTTCCTTCGAGAAGATCAGCGCATACATGGGCAACTGAAAGGCGTTGAATTCCTTGCCGATCTCGTATTCTCTCTTTCTCGGTAGTCTGCCCGTTTTGTAATCGATGATGTAGTACTTGTTGTCGAGTATGTCGATACGGTCCGGGACGCCCGTGAGTCGAACCAAAATATTGTTCACCGAAATATGGTATTTCGCTTTACGCTCAAGCGCAGCCTTGAATATCTCAAAGCCCTGATCGAAACGTTCCTGTTCGTTCGCCAGGAAACTTTTCAGGTGCCGTTTGTAGATCTCAGCATCGAGAAAGGCAACCGCCCGGGGCTTGCGCGCGAGGTTCCGGCCGCGCGTGATCGCCTTATCGAATTCTTGCTCAAGAAGTGCAACAGCCTTGTCCATTTCACTTCGCTTGAAGCCACGGGGAAAATGGCGTGAATAGAAAAATTGCAGCGCCGAGTGAATTACGCTCCCCCACTCCAGCGGGCCCGGTTCTTCGACGATCTCCGGGGGCTCGGTTACTTCCAGAATATGTTTAAGATAATAACCGTAAGGACATGACCGGTAGTCAGAAAGTGCCGTCGGGCTGAGCCCGCGCTGCTGAACCTTCCTGTATATTATCTTCAGCAATTCGCCGGTCTTCTTCACGGCACGCGGCGGCATCATTACCGCACTACGCTCCAGCTTGGTGACTGCATCATCATGCCGCATACCGGGAAAAGCAAGTGTTATGAATCGTGAAGCGATTTCTCTATCTTCTTCTGCTACATAAGATATATAGACCTCTTTCTTACCTTTGGTCAATTCGGTGAAATAATAATAGAACAGATTTTCACGCTGCTGACTGAATGGCAGACGAGCCGCGCGCCTCAGGGCTTGATTCACGAACATATCCTTCTCGCTGTGTTTCGGAAACACGCCCTCGTTCATTGACGGCAGGATCAGGCAATCGAAATCAAGATTCCGTGCTTCGAGCAGGCCGATGACCTGCACCCCACGCATGGGGTCACCTTGAACGTGATAACGTCCATCCTCGAGCACGCGCAGCAAGAATTCAAGCATCGCGATACCTTTTGGCAGACGTTTCTCCCAAACACGCAGGCCCGCGAGTTCGTGCAATCGGTCTAAGAACTCCATAATACCCGGTGAACTTTTTTTAATCACTTCCTGATTGTACAAGAGCACATCGTTCAGCAATTTCACAATGCCGTCGATGTATTCATTGAATCCTATTTCAGCGTTAACTGAGGCGGAACAACGATTCACAAAGTCGACCAGCAGATTGAACTCATCTGGGAACCTGCCGTCATCAAAGTAGTTGTACCTTCCCTCGATCATTGCAGCCTCAAGTGCGTATACAAGAGGACGCATCTGCTGCCCATCGATTACCGCGTTCTTCACCAGAGGATGGCGTATAAAGGAGATGAATTCCCGGAAATGACCACCGCTCTTGATGGATTCGTGCAATTGGCCGAGAAAAGAATACAGCGATAAATGCGTAAATGGCAATCCTGCAGACAGGTTATACTCGATGCCCAATGCCCGAAGGCTCTCGGTGACCGAAAAAAGTATCTTCTCGTCGGACAGGACAATGCCGATACGGTGTAGCTCATCGTACCGCTTGGCAACGGTCTGAAGAACAGATCGCAGATGAAAGGTCTGCTGCGCTTCGGTCTTCAAGGCGCGAATGTGGACGACCGGATCGACAGGCAATGGGCCAACAATAGTCGAAACCTTCTGCGGATCAGCGCCAAGTTGCTTGAACAGCCTGTTATGGACATGAAATGCGTCATGGATGTCATTTGCCCCTCTTGACTCATCGGGCACGCACGAGTGTAGCACCAGTTCTGACGGATGGTCTTCAAGAATCGTGCTGACGAGTCTCGCTTCCACCGCGGTCAAGGCCGCCAAGCCACCGATGATTACGTAATCAAACCCGGCAAGGATTTCGGCGCCGACGTTTTCGCTGACGACATCGTTCACATCGACATTGTCGCTTGCGCCGGCATCGGCGAGGGCCTTCCTGTATTCGTTGTAGATCGTCTTGAGAATAGGAAGTTCGTCTTCAGTGTACTTCTCAGGATAGTGGCCGATCGCACTCTGTTCGTGCAGGCTGTCTGGCGTCACGCGTTCTCTCGCCAGTTCGTCGAAAAAATCAAGGAGACGGTCACCGATGGAAATGAACCTGATGAACGGTAAATCGCGCCACAATTCAATCTTGAGTGAATCGACCGTGTTCTTTAGGATGAAATTTCGTTCAAGAGAATTTATCAGTCGCGCCCGCTTGCCACCGCTTCTTTCATAGAAGTAGGCGAGCAACTCATCGACCGTTTTCATAGTAGGTGGAATTATACCACTGCGCTCATTGGCTTCGAGCAAATAACGCCGAAAATAGAATTTGTTTCGTTGAGAAGGAAATACCAGGAGAAGATTTGAGAAATCAGGTGCACGGGACTCGAATTTGACCTTCACGTATTCGGCCAGCACCTTCAGAAACGGCTGTTCGATCGGGATTATCTTTATTTTATCCTGAGTCGATTGCATACTCCATATTATAGATATTAAGTATATGAAGTCAAATGAAGCAGGGAACCCACTGCTGTAAGGATGATCGGATTCTTACCCTACATAAAAGAAGGGCGATTCGCTCTTTCTTTTGCCTCTTCTTCGCGTTTACGCTGCTCCAATTTCTTCTTGATGTAGTCCTCGCGTGATTTCTTATCGTATTTTTGTATTACTATCGAAAGGACCCAGAGCAAGAGAACCACGCCCAGAGCGATTAAGATATATTTCACGATCCCACCTCCTGCATCACGCCATATTATAGCGCTATGGTCAGCGCTGTCAATGATCCGCCCTTCACACGGAGATGGAGAGGAGAAGATGCATTCACCATAATCAACCCCCCACGTGGTGAGGTGGATTGACATCGAGGAAAGCGGACGTATAATTGGCCGTGCCTTCGTATAAGACAAATATATTCATATCATTCGACATCGAAGGAATCAGTGCGGTGTCGTCGTGGCGGGAGGTCAGGAAGGATTCTGTTGACCTTGCCCGCATGCGCAGCATCGCGACTGCAGACGTCAACGCAGCGATCCGAGGCGCAAGAATGAGGAAGCGACCCGTGGGGTCGATAACGATATGCGATGCCCATGCGTCGGGCGAGAATCTTGTTATCGAAAACCTTGAACCTGGTGTGACACTCATAAAAGGCACGCCGCGCAAGTACTACATGATGCATGGTATCAGCAAAGAGTACGATGTTGTGTTCCTGATCGGATACCACGCCATGGCAGGCACCAAGGCTGGCGGCATGGACCATACTTACTCGTCCGCTTCTATCTACAGCGTCAAGATAAACGGTCGGTTCGTTGGTGAGACCGAAATCAATGCTGCCCTCGCTGGTTTCTATGGTGTACCCGTGGGCCTGGTCAGCGGTGATGACCGGTTGATCGATGAAGCAAGACTCTTCCTGGGTGGACAGGTAGAAACGGTGATTACCAAGTACGGCATATCGAGATCCGCGGCCCGATGTCGGCAGCCCCGGGATGTTCAAAAGGAGATCGAAGCCAAGGCTACAAAGGCAATCCAAAAGCTGAAGAAACTGAAGCCTTTCACCTTTAAATCACCGATCCGCGCCGAAATCGATCTCGTCAGTTCCGGCATCGCCGATGTCGTCGAAATGGTGCCCGGAATAAAGAGAGTGAATGGAAGAAGATTCGTCTTCAGGGCAAAGGATATACTCGAATTCTACGGAATACTGCGCCTCATGTGTTGTCTGGGCATGTACGCGAACACCGTCCTGGTGTAGGTGGTAACACCTTCACACTTTTGATCGTAGGCCATCGCTCCCACCTATCATATCATCACTGAAATCGATCTACGGAGCAGAGAAAGTGAAAAAGTTATGCCTGTCCCCGGGGTTAGAATAGGCTCATTTGCGACTCGGTAGGTTTCTCCTCTTCGAATATCCTGACCGTGCCGAACTCTCCGTCGTAACCCGGTTTGATGATCAAATCGCCCCGGCGTGTCCGATCCACACCCAGCGCAATGCGTTCCTGGGTATTGTTCTGCAAATCGGAGATCGGGACGTTGAGCAAGATCTCGAACTCATTCCCGAATACGCCGCACAGCCTCCGATACTCATTCTTCACGCCGACCGTGTCACGGCCGACGCCCATTGCCTCGGCAATGATCTCCTCCAGAGGGATGAGGTTCTTATATGGTATCGCGTTTTCCGGAACAAAACCTTCTTCCCGATCTCCAAGGCTCTCGACCCGATGCAAGACGCCGATCGTCAGGCTGCGCGAACATACTGGACACAGATTATTGTTGAACCGTGACTCCCGCGGCGACAGACGAACATCGCACTTCCGATGCCCGTCGAAGTGATACTTCCCCTCCTCGGGATAGAATTCGATCGTGTAAAGAAAGCGTTTCCGGTCTTTGTTCTTCAACACATCGCGCAATCCGAAATAATTTAGTTCCTCGCTAAAGACATTCACCTCCCGACCCAACCGCGTTGGTGAATGTGCATCGGAATTCGAAATCAACGTATAATCATCCAGGACCGAAAGACGCCAATTCATTGCCGGGTCCGAAGAGAGGCCCGTCTCCATTGCAAAGACCCGGTCCTTCAGATCACCGAAACATTCTTCGATCGAGTCAAAACCAGAATTCGAACCGAATAGAGAGAACCACGGCGTCCAGATATGGGCCGGCACCAGGAATATATCCGTCGAAATGTCAAGGAGTACCTTCAGCATTTCGTACGTATCGAGTGACAGTATGGGCCTGCCGTCCGACTGCAGCTTGCCGTACCTTCCCACATACTCCGTGATCTTCTCAACCGCGTCGAAATCAGGGGCGAAAATGATGTTGTGCAGCCGCCTCAGTTTCCCGTTCTTCGTGTAAATGTTATTCACCTCGACATTGAGCACGAATTTCACACCCCCGTACTCGTAGACGCCGTCGCCGGGTTTGAGGTACTTCTTCAGTTCTTTCTGCCATTCGGGATGCGTAAAATCAGCAGTACCGACCATACCGATACCTTTGAGTTTTGCATATTCGGCGATCTTCGGGATGATCATTTCTTTTGACGTAGCGCGCGAAAAGCGTGAATGTATGTGCAAATCGGCGATCATCATTTTCTCCACACTCCCATGATGCGAAGATCGAGCTCCGTCGCCGGGACAAAAGTTAGATGGCGGTAGAGATCACCACTAAAACCGGCACCCTGCAAGAGTCCCGCGATGACGGTCAACTGATAGCCACGCTCCTGATGGAATTCCGACATCTCACATTCTTCCCCATTCCGCCGCGCGTGCAAGGTGATATTAAGCGAAGATACGTTGTCGATCGGATTGAAGGTGTTGGTCCAAACAGAAAACAACCCCTCATCCCTGCGTTGGAAGCTGTTATTACCCCACTCATCGCGCAGTGAGTGGATCGTGTTCATATCGAATATGAATACACCATCGTCACGCAGTGCACGACGAACGCAACGGAAACAGGACAACAATTCTGCCTCGGTCAGAAGATAGTTCAGGCTATCGTAGAGACACGTTATGACCGGTACAGGTCTAGCAAGGCTGAAATTCCGCATGTCACTACTGATGAGCAGCGCGTTTTCTCTCCCTGACAATTTTTTCTGGCACACCTGGAGCATCTCAAATGATCTGTCGAGGCCGACCACATTGTATCCCCTCTCGACCCACAATTCCAGACAGACTCCGGTCCCGCAGGCAAGATCGAAAATACACTTCTCGTCGATATCGTTCAACTGAATTATTTCCTCGATATAGGACACCCAACTCGGGTAGTTCACAAAAGACATCAACCTGTCGTAGTACGGCGCGATCGTGGTGAAAGGTTTGCTACATGAGTTTGATTTCATAATTGGGCGACTCTTTGGTTATTGTGATATCATGCGGATGACTCTCTCGTAACCCGGCAACGCTGATCTTCACGAACTTCGCCTTTGCCCGCAGCTCCTTGATGTTACGTGCTCCGCAATACCCCAAGCCCTGTTTCACGCCGCCCACGAGTTGGAATATTACCTCCCTCACCAGGCCCCGATAGGGCACTCTGCCTTCCACTCCTTCAGGTACGTACTTCCGTGCACCCTCCTGAAAATACCGGTCGGCCGACCCCCTTGACATCGCACCGAGAGAACCCATTGCCCGGTATTCCTTGTAGCGGCGACCCTCGAGCAGTATCGTCTCACCGGGACTCTCCTCTGTACCGGCGAAGAGATTGCCGGTCATGACGCTCCATGCACCACAGGCAAGGGCTTTTACGATGTCGCCCGAGTACCTGATGCCGCCATCGGCGATGATCGGGATGTTCTTCTTCGAGGCGATGCGGGCGCAATCCATGATTGCGCTGATCTGTGGCACACCGATACCGGCAACGACCCGGGTCGTGCAGATCGATCCTGGACCAATACCTACCTTGATCGCGTCGACATCCAGCCTGACGAGTTCGCTCGCCGCCTCAGCCGTGCCGATATTCCCAACTACCAGCTGGACCTTGTCGTATTTCTTCCTCATCCGCCTGGCCAGTCCGATGACGCCTTTTGAGTGAGCGTGCGCAGTATCAATGACGATCGCGTCGACACCGGCTTCGACCAGCGCCTCGGCCCGTTCCTCGGTCCTTCGATCCGTGCCGATGGCCGCAGCGCACCGCAACCTGCCCATATTGTCGACGGTCGCGTTCGGATGCTCCATTTTCTTTATGATATCCTTCACCGTTATGAGACCCTTGAGCCTGCCATTTCGGTCGATGATCGGCAGCTTCTCGATGCGGTATTTCTTCAGGATCTTCTGTGCCTTCTCGAGACTCGTTCCCTCGGGTGCCGTGATGAGTTTCTCGTGCGTCATGATCTCCTTGACCTTACGTCCGAGGTTCTTCTCGAAGATTATATCGCGGTTCGTCAAAATGCCCACGATCTTCCTGTTCTTGTCGATAACCACAACGCCCGATATCGAATACTTCTCCATCAGTTCGCTGACCAGTCGGATCGGAGACTCCTCCTCGACCGTAATGGGATTCATGATCATACCGCTTTCGGCACGCTTCACCTTCTTCACCTCGGACTGCTGCTCCTCGATCGTCATATTCTTGTGGATGACGCCGATTCCGCCTTCCTGGGCAAGGGCGATCGCCATTGCCGATCCAGTCACCGTATCCATTGCTGCGCTTACAATCGGAACGTTCAGCTTGATATTTCGTGAGAACTTGGTGGCGACGGTACAATCCTGCGGCAGTACTTCAGAGTATTGGGGAACTAACAAAACATCGTCAAATGTGAGACCTTCTTTGATGTTAACGCTTACCATTAACAATTATAATGATTTTTCCTCATCCGTCAAGGAAAAAATATTGATCAGAGATTTACGCCTTGGGTGCTGCAACGTATCTCACAGAATCTCTGCTAGCTGTGTTATTATCGCCGTAATCAAAGTGAAACAACTGCGTTGTTTCACTTCGGGACGAACCAGAGCCCGGAAACCTCCTTGTCGGCGTTGTATACGACCTTCACGTTAACGCTGGCACGTTCGAAAGCGCACGTTACGTACACAACATCATACCCTTGCTCTTTCTTCTGGCTGACACCCTCGATCCTGTCAAACGATCCGACCTGCTGCAACAGCGAAACCCAGGCCTGTGCAAGCTTGTCCTCGGGCATCACGCCCTTCATCGTTTCGTCGAACTTAGCCACGGCCGCTGTATAATCGCCCCTGACGAGCATCTCGACGAACTCTTTACCCGAACCGGTGTAGTCGGGCGCCGCCGTGACCTGGCCCTGATCGCAGTAGACACAGAATATGACTGACAGCACAATGATGGCAACGGACAGTTTCATCGTTCCTCCCTTTCACTCATATTAATAGTTACGCTAATATCGATGCCGAACACCATTTAGATAATTATAGAGATATGTTGCTCAAGGTCAATATTCGGCCGAGAGGGATGCTGCACATACACCCGCTGTGTCCCATTCATTGCCTTGTGCTCAGCCTTTACCCGCACAAGGCGTCATATGTCATCTCTCAATGACTGCTGACAATCTCTCTTTACTTCCGCGGTGATTTCTGATTGACAATCCGAGGTTTCCGAATAGAATCTTATTGATAAGGGTCTCATGAATGATATCTCAAGACGTGACTTTATGAAGCATTGTAGTGTCGGCGCGTCAGGGGTAGTACTCAGGCCGAACATTGTCTGTATAAAATCTATTTGATGGGGGTTTCATGAAAGATATATCAAGACGCGATTTCATTAAATATTGCGGTGTCGGCGCACTAGGGCTGGTACTGAAGCCGAATCTGATCTACGGTGACGTACCAGATGGCCAGCGTGCGAGTGATGTAATACAATGTTTTCACGAGAATGCAACGAGCGGTTCCACGATCAATGAATCCGTTGTACAGATCATGATGGATGAATCGATAAAAACGATTACCGGTATCAGCAATGTCGGCGAAGCATGGAAATCGGTCTTCCCCGGCATCACAGAGAACAGTGTCATCAGCATTAAAGTGAACACTATAAATCATTACCTGCCTACCCATCCGCAGTTTGTCGAGTGCATCATCAACGGGCTTGTCCAGATGCCTTTTGGCGGACCGAATTTTCCGAGGAACAATGTCATCATCTGGGATCGGACAAATGCCGAGCTGATGCAGGCAGGCTACACAATCTATGACGGAAGCGATCCTGGCACGACGCGCTGTTTCGCAACGAACCATTCCGGAATCGGCCATAACTTCTCAATGCCCCTGGACGTTGACGGCGTCACCAGCTATCCCAGCCGTATCCTGACCGACATGACCGATTTTCTCATCAATGCCGCAGTCCTTAAAGATCACGTCGGCGCGCAGGTGACCCTGACCATGAAGAATCACTACGGCTCTGTGAACAACCCCGGTCAGCTGCACAACGGCTATTCCTACACCTGTAACCCCGACATACCGGCGCTCAATGCGCAGATCCGGGATGTCATAGTACCTAACAATATTCAGAAGATCTTCATCGTCGACTCTCTCTTTGGCTCGTACGCAGGCGGACCGAGCGGTTTTCCTAATTTTACTCCCAACAAACTACTCATGAGTTTCGACCCGGTAGCATGTGACTTTCACGGGCAGCACGTTATAAATGAAGAACGCGCCCTGCACCAACTGCCGGCACTATCTGCGCCACATATACCAACTGCTGCTGGATCACCATACAACCTCGGCACGATGGATGTCAATCTCATCGAGATCAACAATCCGACCGGGGCAAGCGAGGTGGCCAAATCCGCGGCATCGAACCGGTCCATCCGGGTCACGCCGAATCCATTCAGCAAAAGAACGACGATATCTCTTTCGGCGAACGAGCGGTCGCCGGTTTACATAGATTTGATCGACCCTGCCGGCCGTGTCGAAGATCGCATCTTTGCCGGCAGCCTCACTCCGGGCGAGCATCGTATCGACTACATCCTAAGGAAGAAACTCGGTGCCGGTAACTATTTCATTAGAGTTCACGGCAACGGCCGTAATGTCATGAAAAAAGTAACGATCATTAATTAGGAGGTAATGTGACCAGATTAGTGCAATTTGGCTTTTTATTGATGTTCCTTGTCTTCTGCACCAGTGAAAATGGACCGACCATAATCGACGTTGTCGATCTGATCCCCGACACCGGTGACATCAGCGGGTGGGCACAGAGCGGTGAGATGGATGTTGCGGAGAACGAAACACAACTCTGGGACTTGATCGACGGTGCCGGTATCGTGTTCCTTGACCACGGTTTCGTGAAGTGCGCGTTCCAGGAATTCAGTGGAGAGGTTCTAAGCACACCCTGCATTGTGCTCCTGCGGGCATTTGACATGGGTGACACGACCAATGCCTACGCGGTATACCATGACAACCGGCTTGAGCTCGGAGATGAAATCCCCTGGACCGATACGGGACACGCCGGAGTCGAAGCACGAATCGAAACCTCCTCGCTCTATCACAAGATCGAAATGTGGCACGACCGATTCTTCGTCGATATCACCATCACCGACGTTACCCTCGAAGCCCTGAATGTCGCGAAACTCTTCGCTCTTAATGTCTCCGACGCCATTACTCAGACGGCGGCCACTCCGGAGTAGTAGCATGGATGGAATCACACGCAGGGAATTCATCAAGATCGGTGCCGGAGCCGCGATCTTCTCGCTCCTGCCCAAGTCGCTCCTCGCCAAAGAAGAAAACGCAGGTCCGATGATCGGCGTGGCAGAAGGTGATAATTCAAAACTTGTCCGGGCAGCGGTCGACCTGGTCGGTGGCATCGACAGGTTTGTGAAATCGGGCGACACCGTATGCATCAAGCCCAACATCTCTTTTGCCTCGAACATCGATTGTGGTGCGACGACGAATGCGGCAATAGTGAGGCAAATGGTACAACTCTGCCTCGACGCAAATGCCTCAAGGGTCATCGTCATGGACCATACTATTCACGACGCGACGCTCTGCGTCGAGCGCAGCCGCATCGAGGAGGCGATCATCGACAAGAAGGTCAACCTGGTAACGCTGCAGCAGGAGCGCCAATATGCCGAAACCGAAGTCCCGGGTGGAAAAGAGCTCACCACGATCGGCGTCGCCAAGGCGATCCAGAACGCCGATGTGTTGATCAACATGCCGGTTGCGAAATCGCATTCGGCCACGGGCGTAAGTTTCGGTCTAAAGGGTTTGATGGGATTGATCTGGGACCGCGGTTACCTTCACCGGGTCAACCTCGACCGCGCAATTGCCGAGCTCGCCACGGTAATAAAACCGGATCTCACCGTGGTCGATGCAACGAAAGCCCTCACCACCGGCGGACCCGGCGGTCCCGGGAAAACGGTCATTCTCAACAAGGTCGTTGCCGGAATCGACCCCGTGGCGGTCGATTCCTATACCGTCCGTATCGCTCAGTGGTATAAGAAATCATGGAGCGGAAATCAGGTGAAGCATATCCGGGCGGCAGCCGAACTCGGTCTCGGCGAGATCGACACCGGCAAAATGAGAATTAAGGAAGTCCGAGTTTAGAGCGAGTGCGGAGGAGGCAATACTGAGGGGTAAGAGGACACGCGCCATCCGTTGGCTCATTCAATTGTCCTTCCTCGGTTTATTCATCCTTGCGTTCATCCAAACGCGATACAGCGTACCGGTCACTTTTCAAAATCTATTCTTCAGATTCGACCCGCTCATCTTCATTGTCGTTAGCATAGCCTACCGCACCGTCCTCTCCGCATCCCTGTTATCGATATCGATCATTGCCGCGACACTCGTCTTCGGGCGATTCTTCTGCGGATTCGTCTGCCCGCTGGGCACAACGATTGACGTCTTCGGCATCTTCTCAGGGAAAGATGCTGGCCGGAAAACGAAACTGAAACATTGGAAATACATGATCCTGATGTTTCTCGTCGTCGGTGCCATCCTCGGTGTATCATTCCTCCACCTTCTCGAACCACTCGTCATATTCGAAAGGTCCTTGACCCTCTTCCTGCATCCTGTTGTTGCATACGTTTCCGGACTCTTCGGTCTTGGTGCTGCGAGGGTCTACACGGAATCGATGATCGCGCTCCTCGTTTTTGCCCTCATTCTCGGTCTTGACTTCATCAGCCGGAGATTCTGGTGCCGGAATCTTTGCCCGCTTGGCGGGTTACTTGCCTCAATATCGACGTTGGCTCCTTTCAAGATCGTATTCGGGGAAGGCTGCACACAATGCGGCATATGCGAGAAGATCTGCCCGACGGCCGCAATAACCGTCGATTCGACATCGGTTGACACCGGAGAATGCGTCGATTGCCTCAGATGTATCAACGAATGCCCCCAGAAAGTCTTCACCTACGGATTATTACCCGCACCCTCGCGTGTCGACCTGAACCGCCGGCAATTGATCGGCGCGGTCGGAACGAGCATCATCGTGGCACCTCTTGCCAGAACACTGCTCCACAGGAGGCTGTTGGGCACACTCATCCGGCCCCCCGGATCAATACCCGAACCCGATTTCCTAAACACCTGCATCCATTGCGGCAAGTGCATGAAGGTATGTCCGACGAACGGTCTGCAGCCATGCATACTGGAGGCCGGAGTGAACGGGCTGTGGACACCGAGGCTCGTTTCCCGCATTGGCGGCTGTGAGAAAAACTGCAATATGTGCGGGCAGGTATGTCCTACCTCAGCCATCAGGAATCTTACGCCCGAGGAGAAAACATATGCCAAGATCGGCACTGCAGTGATCGACCGCGCCCGCTGCATTGCCTGGGAACAGGACCGCGTCTGCCTAATTTGTGACGAAGCATGTCCCTACAATGCCATCAGCTCCCTCAATGAAACGATACGCGGTACGACGTTGCTCAGACCATTTGTCAACGAGCGCATATGTACGGGGTGCGGGTTATGCGAGGCCCGCTGCCCGATCGAAGGACGTGCCGCGATCGAAGTCTTCTCCATCGGCGAAGAACGCAAGCGGCGCGGTTCTTACATAACGGAGGAGAAAATCCGATTGCGCGCTCTCGAGGAAAAAGAAGAAGACCTACCCGCCGGTTTTATAATCGACAATTGATTTCTTTATTAATACTCCTTGTAAGCTTCACTCAGAAAGGTATCGCTGACAGCCCGGTCATACTCGACGGCATCGGCAGCCGTTACGCATCAGAGTATGTCCTCATCACAACTCCAGCAGGCATTTACACGTTCGACCGTAACGCCGAGACGTGGAAGGTCATAACAACCGCGCACGGACTGCCGGACAATGATGTACATCTCATGGGAATCGATCAAGGCATTCTCTGGGTAGCTACTGAGCAGGGGCTCGCATCGGCCGACATTCGACTGAACGACTGGATCACCTACGAGATGCCGGGCACGGTCAACGGCATCACCTTTGACGACAACTATGCTTGGGTAGCGGGCGATTTTGGACTGAAGAGATTTGACAAATACGTAGAACAATGGGAAGATATCGATACCGTGCCTGCGCAGGACATCTTCTTTGACAAAAAATATCTGTGGATCGCCACCACGCAAGGGATCCGCCGATACAACCTCCAGTTCGAAAGGTTCGAGGAAATAACGGCGGCACCGAAGATGAATTTCTATCACATAATCGAAACAAGGTCGAAGATCTGGTTTCTGGCACATGATATGTTCGTCGTACACGACCGGAATGCTGAATCGTGGGCCGAGCATAATGCGTTTGATGTCGATGATTATGCCGTACTCGGCGATTCGGTATACATCGTGAGCAATAATACCGTAATACTGTTCGATCCGAAAACAAACTCCTGGGATCCTTTTGTCGATGTCGAGGGTCTGAGGGAGGTCAACGGCGTGGCGACCAATCCACAATTCTCAAACAATATCTCTTTTGCGACAAACCAGGGTCTGTTCCTTTACGACCCGCTCGAGAAGGTTCGTGTGGTCTATAACCGAGCGAACGGCATGTTCGACGACTCCGTATCCGATTCCTACGAATCATCCAAATATATCTTTGCGATCGGACGTGAACGCTTGCAACTCTACGACAAGGGAACCTCCATCTGGCACGTAGAAGAATTCACCGCGACCAGGGGGATGAGGACAAAGATCCTGCGCTACGACGAAGCAGGCCTGCATCTCGACGCGGTCGAAGGAATGGACCTGAGACTGCAAGGAAGGGCGTACTATTCGATTTCTGGAGACTTTGCCGACAGCATCGATTGGGACGACTACTCGACAATTAACCTCCGACTCATTGCGCAGCACGAGAGTAATCGAGCCCTTTCCGTGTACTACGATGACACCGACAAAGAAGACACATTGTATGGCTTCGGATACCGTGGTCTTGACACTGATTTCATTCATCGCATCAACGGAGGATTCATTGAATCCGAGTACTATGAGTTCGACCTGGTGCCTGAATTTTCCACCTTCGGAGCCAATCTTAAACTTCGCCATCGAGAGCACGGACTCACGGCTCAAGGCGGCCAATTGAAGTCGAGTTACCAGAGTGACTTCTTCTACGGAAGATCCTTCGAGAAACGAGGTGCGCTGCTCGACACTGATTTCTCGAGGAATTCATTTTTCAGCATTCCGGAATCGCACCTCGTAACACGCGAAGGCACGGACACGATATTCGTCGACGATCGCCTCGCGGCAACGAATGACATCGATACGAGAACCGGCTACATTGTGGCAGGTATTAACGGCGATTTCGACCCGATGATCAACGGTCTCGACTACTTCATCGACTATCAAGCCGGTATGCTGCAGCTTCTCAGGCCGGCTGGAGAAGACCACATCGTCGTCCTGCGCGCCGATGGCCAAGACATCATCATTCAATCCGACTCGGTGCGCGACAATGCGGTCGTGAACATCTACGTGTTAGGTCCTGACATGATTCCCGGTTCGCTCGAGCTCCGGATAACCGATACACTCGGTGCAGGCCACCCTCTCAGCGAATTCGGCATAGACAATGATAACGACAACAAGGTCGATCCACAGTTCATCAATCATCGTTTAGGCTACCTCTCATTCCCGCAGCCGCGACCGTTCCCGGACGAGGTCTACACTCAACAACTTCACATTTATCTCATGGACTACACTTTCACTACCCGTACGGTCTTCTATACACTGAGTAAACAGCCGGTACTGACCGGCAGCGAAAGGATTGTCGTCGACGGCGAGGAGATGATCCGCAACTACCACTACTACATTGATTATACAAACGGCAACGTTCTATTCATCAGTGAGGAAACCGTGTCCGACTTCAGCGAGGTTGAGATCCAGTACGTAGCCATCGAGAGAACGCGTACCGACCCTTTCTACTCGGTCCAGCCGAATATCAAGGTGACCGACAACATAAATGTGGCTCCCGGCTATAGCTCGATCGTGGATGAAAATATCTTCCACCTTTCCGGAAAGTACCAGGGTGGGGCGGAAAGGAAATCGCTTACATTCGTGCCGCAAATCGGGGTAACCGAAGATAAGGATTACGCCCAGGAATATCGACTCGTTGCGAATTATCACATGTTCACTCTCCACGCCAACTACCGCAACTTTTCACAAGGTTTCGAGTCGTTCGGCTTGACCGAAAGGAGACATGGTATTCTCCGGCGCAGCGGCGGGATCTCGCTGGGGGTCGAACCTTTTGATCAATTACGTTTGACTGCAAACCTGAAGAAAGAAACGCTTGTCGATTCGGTTAGCAACTTAAACAAGACCGAATACATCTCAGGCAAGGTCGAATACCTGAACACCACCCTTCCCAACGGATTCCTCCTCATCGCCAGGAGCACCCTACCCGACTATGAAAATACGCGCCTCCAGGGTAAGGCTAATTATTCGCTCGCGGTCGCTGGCAACAGGGTCGTGCTCACCTCCTCCGCACGCAACGATTTCTTCCACTTCGCCGAAGGAAATGAGAAGAGGATATTCGAGTACATCGCTAGCGCAAACCTGGCATTGCGCTTTCCGGTGGGCATCGATCTCTACACATACAATAACAACCTCTACTCCGGGGATTACCGTGAGAAGATCGAAAACGAAACGCGCGTTGCTCTGAACATCGACGCGGTACCGGGGTTATACTACACAGGCAACTACCAGCAGAAGAGAGAGACATTCTTCCTTCCCGATGCAAAGGATGTGTCGATAGTCAGTTACACGTATAACAATCTGAATATCGCGCCGGGACGCTGGTACGCCCCGCTGAATGTCGTCAATTTTGCCTTTGGCACCGGTCAGAATTTTGACGAATATCTCGGCACCCTGCCTCCGGACCGCGGACTCCCGTCGTTCATATTTCGCCCGATCGAAGAAGATGTGACCGCACTTTCTGATCTGCGCAATATGTATGCAAGAGTGTTTCTGATCCCGTTTGCCAACCTCAACGTGCAGCTGCAGAGATCGGTAAATAAAAGCGGCAGCGCCCGCTATGATACCCCCATTCTCCGGCCGACCTATATCGATGAAATAAGGGCAGAGTATGAACAAGCGCAGATCGGATTTCTTATCGCTGTTTTCAATCGGACCGAAAGCAGGTATTATCCGACGAAGACCGCAACAAACGCATATCTCGAATGGACAAAACCATGGTCGGGTAAGTTTCGAACGAAACTGAGCACCAACCTCAGAGCGGACACCGATGAATATCCAACCCTTCAAACGCGCAATACCGAATCTACGGTCAAATTGGAAGCACTGTGGCGGTTTGGCAGGAGGTCCTACATAAATGTCGGTGTGGGTGGCCGGAGACAGGATAGATACACAACCGGCGTAAGCAACTCGCTACTCCCGGGCTGCACCGTCTACCTCAATATCATAGAATTTCTGTATATGCAGTTCGACTATGAAGCGACTATTCTGCTCGGTGATTCAACAACCCATTTTGCATCCGCAAGGATCACCGGCTCCTTCTAATCAGCCCCAATTTTGTCGATTCTTGACAGTACAAAAATAGTAACTATAATTACCCATTGAAGATAGGAGGTTTTATGCGGTACGTGAGACTGGGCATACCTATTTTTCTGGCTTTACTCGTACTCATAGGTTGCCCGAGGAGACAAGTAGTACAACCGACCGAAGAAGTGGTAGTTGAGGAAGTTCCTGAAGAAGTGATCATTGAGGAACCAGCCAAACCGCCATTTATGGTGCAACGCATCTTCTTCGATTTTGACAAATCTGACATACGTGCGGATGCGGCCGAAATACTGAAAAAGAACGCCCAGATGCTTGAGCTCTACCCTGAAGTCACAATTGTCATAGAGGGTCACTGCTGCGAGATCGGCACTGCCGAATACAACCTTGCCCTCGGCGAAAGGCGTGCAAAAGCTGCTCAAGACTACCTGCTTATGCTCGGTGTTACCCCGGCGCGGTTTTCAACTATCAGTTACGGTGAAGAGCGACCGTTCGATCCCGAGATTCTCGAGCGAAATCGCCGGTGCGAATTCCGGAGCGAATAACAAGTCCACTCAAGCGAATCAAAAATGCAATCAAGAGAAATAAGAACATATATTCATCTGCTGACGCTCGTGCTGGTCGTATTTGCCAGCACGGGCTGCCTCAGCAGACAAAGGTTCAGCAATTACGGCTGGCAGCTCGACAGCCTTAAATACTACACGCGTAGATTGGACAGCCTGCTGCTCGTTCAGAGCACTGAGATCGCACAATTGAGTACTGACCTGTACACGAAGACGAATGAACTGAGCCAGAAATTCGACATGCTAAACTCTCGCCTCGGTGAATCGGAAACCCAGATCACCCAGCTATACAGCAAGATCAATCCGAGCCAGAGAGCGCTTGCCGATTCAGAGGCAATAGCTCAGGTCAGCCCAGAGACGCGTCTGCTCTACGAATCCGCCTATAAGAATTACGTTAAAGGCAACTATCAACAGGCTATCGACGGGTTCGGAGCATATCAAAAGGCAGCGCACGACGGCCCGCTCGTGGACAATGCCCTCTACTGGATCGGCGAATCACATGCAGCACTCGGGCAGTTGCAGAGGGCCGTTAATGCCCTGCAGGAACTGGTATCCAAATACCCGAACAGCCCGCGCGTGCCCACAGCGCTTTACCGTATGGGGATCATCTACGAGGAAGCCAAAGACCAAAAGAGCGCAAAATACTACTACAACCAGGTGATAAGGGATTTTCCGAACTCGCCTGAGGCGGCTCTTGCCCGCAGCAAGCTGCAATAACCATGAACATTTTTAGAATCTTTCTGGACTCGAGTATTGCCGCTCAGACGATAATGCTTATCCTCGTAATCTTTTCGGTCTGGTCCTGGGCAATATTTCTGAAAAAATCGATAGAGTTTTCAAGAATTAGACGGCAGACGAAGAAATTTCTTTCGAGCTACACTTTCCATAAGGACATCAAAGAATGGCAGAACTACAGTCATCAGCTCAAGGACAATCCATACGGCCGCATTCTTGCCAGCGGGCTGGATGAATTCAGAAAATTGAAGGTCCGAGTCGGCGCTCGCCTCATGCACCAGAAAGAGCAGCATCAGGAAAGAGGTTTCATCAACGAACTCTCCGATAACATCCGCTTGGCAATGGAGCGGGCGAAGATTGACGAGATAAATGAGCTCGAGACTTCTTTGCCCACGCTCAGCACTTTCGTCAGCGTCAGTCCTTTTCTGGGACTGCTCGGAACCGTATGGGGCATCATGCTGGCATTTCTGGAGATCCGGGCACGCGGATCGGCACACATCACCATTGTCGCGCCGGGTATATCCGATGCATTGATCACGACGGTGTACGGACTTCTTGTCGCGATCCCGGCACTCATATTCCATAACATCTTCCGGAGCCGCAGTAACAAGTACAGCGGGGAACTCGACAAATTCATCAGTGAAATATACTCCGTTTTGAGAAAGGAATTACTAACCCTGTCTGGATGAACAACAAGGGACTGATCTCGGAGATAAACATCACCTCCCTGGCCGATGTCAGCATCACGCTGCTCGTAATATTCATCATTACAGCACCGATGATGACCCCGGGGATAGACGTCAACCTGCCCCGGACCGACGCCTCTTTGCCCCACGATGAAGAAGGAGTCACGGTTTCGATCAACCAGGCGCAAGAAATATTCGTCGACAATGACAAGATCGCGCTCGAAAAATTCGAGGGCAAGATCCGGCAGCTTCTAAACAGTAAGCCACCCGGCATTATCGTCTACCTGCGCGCGGATAAAGAGGTCGATTATGGTTTTGTCGTCGAGATCGTAGGTAGGTTGCGCAAGGCGGGCGTTAAGGAATTGGGGCTTGTGGCAGAGATACCTCAGGGATGAACCGGTTTCATTTTCTGTCCATTCTTCTGCATGCCGTCATTCTCGCAGCACTCTTCGTTTCAAGCCGCGCCGATTTTAAAACCCTGCCCAAACTCGAGGTCTACAAAGTCAGCCTCGCACCCCTGCCGCAGCCGAAAGTGATAAGCCCCGAACAGGTAACGGATGAAATAGAGGAAATAATACCGGAAGAAAAACCCGAGGAAAAGGCGCCACCTAAGAAGGATGAGAAGAAACCAGAACCCCCGAAGAAGCCGGTTGTAAAGAAGGCCGAGGAAACGGTCAAGAAAGGTTTGCCCGATATAAAACCCAAGATCTATACGGGTAGCGGACGGGGTTTTACATATTCTTATTACCTTAATATCCTGCTAAACAAGATCAGCAGGAACTGGCACAATCCTTTCCGGGGCCAGGACGTGGTAATGAAGAGCATCGTCTATTTCGAGG
>CP070795.1:0-44140 GCA_020343455.1 Caldifarciminota bacterium | reverse complement strand
GCGCTGGTCGATGCGCTTTCGAATGGGGAGATTGCCGGATGTGCCCTGGATGTGTTCGAGAACGAACCAGCGGTTGCTCGCGCCCTGCTCGGGGCGCCAAATACCGTCCTCGTTCCTCACATCGGTTCAGCTTCAGTCGAGGCGCGTGCAAAGATGGCCATGATGGTCGCACAGAATCTCATTGCCGTGCTCGTAAAGGGCAGCAAGCCGGCAAATGTAGTCAATCCGGAGATATATCAAAAAGATCCAATTTCTGAGTTAATGTAATTCGAAGTCCAGACTGTCGTTCACATTGATCAGCGCATAGTGGCGAGGAAAAACGCCGGGGTTGATGATCAACGTTCTACCAATGCGGTCGAATCCACGGGCTTCATGGATATGGCCACACAACACCATGTCGGGCTGCTTCTCTTCGATGAATGTTCTTAGTGATTTGCTGCCGACATGAAGACCGAGGAACATTCTGTCGAGTTTCGTTCGGTGCGGCGGGGAGTGGCTGATGATTATTGTATGTTTGGTCTCAGGCGAGGCGCAAAAAGACCGCAGTATGGCTGCGATCTCTTCTTCACTATATTCCAGAGGTGTATGAAACGGTGTTTTATTGCATCCTCCGATTCCGAAGAAGAGGGTGTTGTCAATGATGTGACACTTTTCATGCAAATCCATGCTAGCGTCCTGTAGAGCAGTGGTGACGCCGGAACGGTCGCAGTTGCCCGGTATACCGAGGATTCTGCAGTTCGCGGCGGCAAGACTCCGGATGACGGCATCGGCGTCTTCCCGGTCGCCGAAATTTGTAATATCGCCGGCAATGAGTACTACGTCAGCTTCTCTTAATAGGCCGATGATCGTTTCCGGGTAATCGACTCTACCGTGTATGTCAGCGAGTGCCATGATTTTCATATGATTGCCAAATTACTATCTTGCGGTCCGATATAACTTCTTCCAAGGCGCGCGCTGCATCTGATAATGATCATCGATCGCCCGTTGAAGTGCTTCTGCAGCGAGCAACGCACAGTGTCCGTTCTTATCTGGCAAACCTCCGCAATATTCGAGAATCGCCTTCTGATCTATCCTCCGTGCCTCTGCCACTCTTCTGCCCGTTGCCATCTGGGTGACGATGCTGCCGCACGCTATGGTCGCACCGCAGCCTTCACTCTCAAAGGTGCACGCGAGGATCGAGTCGTCCTTGATTTTCAACGCTATCTCCATCGTGTCTCCACAGGAACCTGCGGCGCGTCCAAAACCATCGCAGTCCTGCGTAACACCCCAATTACGCGGCGCCGTCATGTGCTCAAGCACTGTCTTTGAATAGAAATCCGAAATCCTGTTTGTATCAATCATTTGGTCACGGCGATGCGCCACGGGGGTGTTTATGCTAATAGATCTTGGAGCAGGTCGAGATAATCACCCAGAAGTCTCGTGATGAGGAATTTATCTTTGGCCACTTTTCCTGCCTTCTGTCCGAGTGATTTTGCCAAAGATGGATTCTTCAGTATTTCTACAATTTTCTTCGCAAAACCCTCTTTGTTTTCAGGGTCGACCAGGAAGCCCGTTTCGCCATCTGTGATTTGCAGAGAGATTCCGCCGACCCTCGATGCAACGACCGGTTTTTCCTTCAACAATGCCTCGGTCACGGTCAGGCCAAAACCTTCGCGCAGAGATTTCTGTATTATCACGTCGGATCTGCGCTGGAGAGCGTTGACTAGGATGTTGTTCTCGCTGGTAATCAAGATCACATCGCGGTCCTTGATGAAGTTGTTTGCCTTGCGTTTTGTTCTCTCGTAGCACTGCTGTGATTCGGGGTCGTCGAGCGCGCTGCTTCCGCAGAGGACGAGTCGACAGTCGATCTGTTCCTTAACCATGCGGAAGACATCGATGAGTCCCTCCTGGTCTTTGAACCTGTCGAATCTTGAGATCTGCGTGATGATCGGTTTGTCTGTGGGAATATTGAACTTCTTGAGATACTTGGCGACCACCTTGTCCGGCAAGTTCATGTTCTTTGCCGATAGGGGGTCGATCGCCGGATGTATGATTCGCTGTTCGACGGGCAGGTCCTTCAAGCGATAATCCTCGCTGGATATTATCATTATGTCGTACTTGAGTATGAAACCTTTTAGGTATCTGTACAATTCTTCGTTCGGCTTGGACAGGTCGATATGAATTCTCCACACCCACGGTTGCTTCCGCGAATAGAATTGAATCAGGGGTACCGGCTGCGGGTCGTGGATGATGACGCAATCGTGCGAGATATGGCAGTACGTGGAGAAGTCTTCATTTGCCTGGACGTACAACCGTTTCTTCATCTCGGTCAGGTTTATCGAATTGCCCTGAAGCGCGTTGTGGAACTTTTTGGTTATGTCGAAGAAATCCGGGGTACCGCGAAGCATCCGCCAACCCGCGGCTATCCCGACATCGTTCATCAGCGGAACGAGTGCACTCAATATCTCTGCAACCCCACCTCCGTAATACGTGGAATTGACGTGAACGATCGTCTTGCCGTACAATTTGCGTGCTTTCTTGTAGATATCGCCAACGACGTCATCGCCGACGATCTTTCGATAGTCGTTCAGGCTTCTCTTCATCTTAATCCTCTATCCATTCTTTTCATGGCATGATCATAAGTGATGCGACTATTCTTGTGTTATTATACATGTTTGATGAAAAGTTTCAAGTGGTTAGTGTATTACGCCGAATAGAATTAGGAAACATACGGCGTGCTCTCATTAGTACATGATCATTTCCTTCATTGCTTAACTGCACCTTGAGTGAGTCCCTGTATTATCCTCTTCTGAAAGATGAGTGCTACAAGAATGACAGGAATGCAGGAAACGACTGAGGCAGCCATTATATATCCCCACGGCAATTCACCGTGTAACCCCTGAAACATTGATATTCCCACCGGTACTGTCCTTGCATGGTGGTCCGTTGTGAGCATCAGCGCGAACAGAAATTCGTTGAATGAAAACATGAAGAGCAGAAGTATTGTAGAAAGAAATCCCGGTACAGCAATGGGAAGGATTACCCTGAACAGGGTCTGGATTCGGGATGCGCCGTCCACTTGCGCCGCCTTGTCGAGTTCGATTGGTATTCTTGAGAAGTAGCTCATCTGAATCCACAGAGCGAGCGGAAGACTCCACGCTATGTAGGGCAGTATGAGTGCGCTATAAGTGTTTATCAGTTCGAATCTTGTCATGATCTTGAAGAGGTAACCTACGATACATATCTGAGGGAACATGGATAAGGCCAATACCGTAAGGACGATCGATGTCTTTCCGCGGAAAGGCATCCGTGAAATGGCGTAAGCCGCAAGCGCTCCGATCATGGTGCTGGCAAGAGCTGCGGTCGATGAAATCACCATGCTGTTGCGGAGATTGTCAAGAAAGTGCAGATTCCCGACGCTCAGGATATCTACGAAATTTTGCACGGTCAGCCGGAGGCTCTTCTGCAAAAGAAAATCAGGTCGTTCGCAAAGGGATATGATCACCATCCACAGGAATGGAAGGGAGCAGAATATGATCACAAAAATCATTCCGGCTATTCTGAGTAATCGCTTCGTCTTCATTTCGTTCATTGCGATCTCAATTTGCCGAGTTTGATATAGACGACTGCCATTGTGAGGGCAATGATGAAGAGAATGACCGACACGGCCGACCCATATCCGAAATCACCTGTGAGAAAGAATTTGTAGCCGTATACGGAAAGGGATGCCGTGGTACCCCCCGGTCCGCCACCGGTGATAACATATATCAGGTCGAATACTCGCATCGCATCGATCGTTCTAAATAAAATGGCAACCATTATGATTGGTTTCATCATCGGTAATGTGATTCTGTAGAAGCGTTGAAAGATGTTCGCGCCATCGATCTGGGCTTGTTTTAGAATATCATCCGGTACTGTTTGAAGACCGGCGAGCAAAATGATTGCGACAAACGGCGTCGTCCTCCAAACATCGGCAAGAACGAGCGCTGCAAATGCACCGACAGAAGTTCCGAGCCAATTGACCGGTCCGATACCGATCGCTTTCAGTGTGATATTTGCCACACCATAATCGTAACGGAAGATGAGTTGCCAGATTCGCGCCCCGATAACACTGGGAATGGCCCACGGTATCAATGCGATACCTCTGAGGGCTCCGCGCAGTCTTGACTTCTCGTTGAGTACGAGCGCGGTAATCATGCCGAAGGCCATTTCGAGGGATACCGATACACACGCGAATACTATCGTAAAGAACGAGGTCTGCCAGAATTGTCCATCCTTAATCAGGCCGACGTAATTGTCGAATGCAACGAACCTGCGCGCCATAAATGGGACATCGTGCCAGAGACTATTCCAGAAGGTTCCCAGCACAGGGAAGAGAAGGAATGCCGCGATGAAGAAGATCAAAGGGAGTAAGAAGGAAACCGGTTCTTTGATCTTCCTATTCATTGTATCTCTGAAGAATTTCGTTTATTTCACGCTGCGCCCTTGCTAAGGCTTCGTCAGAGGAGGATTTCCCTGACAGTGCTGCATTTTGGTTTTGCTGGAGGATTTCCGAAATCTGTGTATAGTACGGACTTGTTGGTCTCGCCACGGCATGGTCGAACGAATTTTTCAGGACGTCGAGGTGTGGCATCTTTCTTCTTACATCTGCATCTTCATATAGGTCGCTGCGCCCAGGGTTCCATCCGAGGTTGAGCGCCAGTTTCTTCTGCGTTGCGTATGACAGCACGAATTTGAGGAACGTCATTGCTTCGGTTTTGTTATCAGAGAACTTTGATATTCCGATGTGCCAACCGCCGAGGGCAGCTGCGTGTTGCCCATTGTGACCTCTCGGCAGGAGTGCTGCTGCGACCTTTCCTTTGACACGAGAGCCTTCTTTGTTGTGCAGCGCCCATGCGTATGGCCAATTGCGTTCGTATAGAGCATTGCCGTTTTCAAAGGCTAATCTCGTCTCTTCCTCCTTCATTTCTGTGTAGGTATTTGGTGGAGATATTTTGTGTTTGTGAATCAAATCGTGCATTAGATCAGCTGCTCTTATATTTTCCGGTGTGTATACAATAATGCCTCCCGCGCTGTCAATAATACCTCCATTGTTCGATGCCGCGAATTCAAGGAAATTGCAGACCAGCCCTTCGTATTGTGCTCCTTGCCACACAAAGCCGAAAAAGTGGGGATTTGTGATACGTTCATTCTCCTGGACAATATCAGCGCTCCGGATGAGTTGTTGCCAGGTCACCGGCGGTTTCAGCCCGTATTTCTCGAGCAGGTCCTTTCTGAAATACAAAAGCCCGCAATCATTGTACACAGGGAGTGCGTACAACGAATCGTGATACGTATCCACCTGGTTGACGATGGACTCGAAAAAATCGGCGAGGTTGACGTCACCGGTCGCCACCACCGAATCGAGAGGCTCAAGCCAATCTGAGGCGGCGAATTGACCTACCCATATCACGTCCATCAGGAAAATGTCGGGGTCTTGCTGGCGCGACCTTAAGGGAATGACCAGACCTTGTCTTCTCTGATCGGTGTCAGTGGGTTGGCGCAGAAGGACTACGTCTATCCTGGTAGAGTCGGTGAATTCAGAGACGATCTTCTCCCAGTACTCGACTTCGTTCGATGCGCCGCCAACGGCAAATGTTAGCTGTGGAGTCCTTGGCTTGCATCCGAAAAAGAGAAATGAAAAGATGGTGATGCTGATCAGAAGTCTTCTAGAGCTTAACATCTGGTGAATTCTTTCAGCAGATTCCGGGCATCCTGCGGCGAGGGTATCGTGTATTTTGCCTTTGTGTATCCGATTCCAATCTTGATGGAATATGCTTTCTCAGGCACAACTTCAAAAGTATCTTCATCGGTCCAATCATCACCCATCGCAATAATGAAATCCCACGTTCTGCGGTCGATCCATTTCTGTGCAGCAATGCCTTTGTTTATGCCTATATTCTTCACCTCAATTACTTTACTCCCCTCCAGTATGCTCAGATTCAACGAAGAAGCGAGATCAAGGAGTCTTTCTTTGAGTTCGCCCGCCCTGAGCTCGCCAAGCCGCTGGTCCGTCTTGCGGTAGTGCCAGACGATCGAGTAATCCTTCTCTTCGATGCTCGTACCGGGAGTACGGTCTACGTACAGCTCCAAGATCGGTTGTATCTGCTCTTTCCAGTCATTCTTCAACGGTTTGATCATTGCCCACGCGCTCTTTTTGTTCTTGAACCAAACGCCGTGCTCCGCTATCAAACCGCAGCCGACTTTGCCGAACCACCTGTCCAGGGTCGCGCGGTCGCGACCGCTCACTATGACCAATTCGTTTCTTGGATTATCGGCAAGCGTCCTGAGCACCTTGACGATCTCTCTATCAGGGATGGCGTTGCCCGGTTCTCCGGTGAATGATACGAGCGTGCCGTCGTAGTCGAGGAGCAAGAGTCTCTTTCTGCTTTCAGAATATTTACGCAGGATCTTCTTACGTACTTCCGTGCGCAGGTTCTTGGCCGTCAGTTCCTGTTGTTTCGTCTTGATGCGCGAAAGGTTGTCCAAGAAATCAGCCGCCCATCGTTCAACATTATAGCGCTGAAGGCGCCTTTGCATGACATCATTTCTCCTCGCTTGTTCATTCTCAGGCATTCTTAAAGCAATCTTTATCGCACCGGCTATCTCCTCTTTATCATTCGGATTGACGATTATTGCCTCGCCCAATATTTTTGACGCGCCCGCCATTTCGCTGAGGATCAATACACCCTTCTTATATTTCTTCGTGGCGAGATACTCTTTTGCGATGAGATTCATACCATCTCTTATCGGAGTGATCAGAGCCACGTCTCCGGCCAAATACAACGGTACAAGATTCTTGAATGGAAGAAAACGATAGAGGTACCATATCGGCATCCAGCCTATTGTACCGTACTTGCCATTGATCCTACTTATGAGCTCATCGACTTCTCTTTTGAGCAGTGCGTACTGCTCGACACCTGTGCGCGAAGGTACTGCAACGAGGATGAGGGTAACCTTCTCGCGGTATTTCGGGTTGGTATCGAGGAAGTAATCGAAGGCTTCAAGACGTTGTGCTATGCCTTTAGTATAATCGAGGCGATCGATCGACACGATTATTTTGCGTTCGCCGACGCGCTTTTTGATCTTGCGAACTTCTCTTTGAATGCCTTCATCCTCGGCCGCGCGGTGAAATTGATCATAGTCGATGCCCATTGGAAAAGCATCTACCCTCACGATCCGGTTGTCGAAATTCACTTGAGCCTTGCTGTGTTCATAACCAAGTAGGCGCCGTACGGTCTGCAAATAGTGGTGTGCGTAATCGTAAGTGTGAAATCCCACGAGATCTGCGCCAAGCATTCCTCTGACGATTTCTTTGCGGGAGGGAAGCGTACGGAAGACCTCGGAAGAAGGAAACGGTATGTGAAGAAAGAAACCTATTGAAGCATGGGGTAATTCTTTTCGCAGTAGTTGGGGCAGGAGCATGAGGTGGTAATCGTGAATCCAGATGATGTCGTCGGCTTTGGCAATATGCTTTATCCTATTACAGAATATCTGGTTGACCCTTTGATATGAGTCCCAGTTATTTTTGTTATAGGTTGCATATTGAGAGAAGTAGTGGAACAACGGCCAGATTATCCGGTTGCAGAATCCGTAGTAGAACTGCTCGATATCGTATTGATTGAGGAATACCGGATGGCAATTATATTGCATCAACGCGCGCTTGATGCGCGGTTTCTGATCTTTCACACGCTCGTATGCAATGCCCGGCCAACCGATCCACGAATTTTCGTACGACCTTAATAACGAACTGAGGCCGGTGGCCAGGCCACCGACACTCTGTGTATATCTTATTTTACCTTCTCGTTTTGTGACGGTGACCGGCAGTCGATTTGAGACGATCAAGAGTCTTTTCATAGTATTTCTTCTTTGTCTTCTACTATTAATAGTATAGCGCACACCGCCGAGTTGTCAAGAAATTCGGGCTGTGCTACATGCATTGAGGTCCTCGACTTAAGCACGACATGACGAAGCGCCATCATCTCACATGAAACAGCGGATCTGTAAAGTGTTGGTGAATATCTACGATGCTAGATGCTCGACACTGGTCTATTTCGCTTCTGGTGAACGATCTTACATTCAATCTATGGATGCCTGCAAAGCAACGGATCCTTCGCGGCCATCCAATGCGAACCGGTCGGCATCACTCGCTCATTTTTCGGAATTCTGCGAGTCGAGAACCTTGGCGACGAAACCCTCTTCAGGTAACGCGCCTTCGAATTGAATCGACTCGTTGATTACTATCTTGGGCACGGCGAATACGTTATATTTCTGAGCCAATTGAGGGAATTCCTGCGCGTTGATGACGGCGGCTTTTACCATTTCGCTTTGGTGCGCCAACCGGTGAGCCAGGTGTGCCGCTGAAGCGCAGTACGGACATGTGAGCGTAACGAAAACCTGTATGTGAACCGGTTTGGTGATCTTCTTCATTGATGTACGTGATCCGTCGCTCAGATCTGATTCTGCTGCAGAGACCAATTTTATTGCGCTGAGCAACGTTGGAAATTCGTAGCCGGCCGGCAGGCCGAATATTCTAATCCCTCTATCCCTGTCACCTTTGATGACCGTTGCCGGTATCTTATCGATCCCGTACTCCTCCACCTTGTTCTTATCCTTCGCGTAGTCGAAGACTTCGACTCTTATTTTGTCGGAGAGGGATGCTACTTCTTCCATGAGCAGGCGGTTATCCTTGCATGTCTCGCACTCCTTAGCGCCCGTGGAGATCAGCGACTCCTGTGTGAATACGACCAGGGTGACCTCGTTCTTCAGATCCTTGAGCATATTCTTTACTTGCTCTTTCGTCTTCTCATCTATGACAGCCACAAATCCTCCTTTGTTCCACGCCAATTAGACCGTAATCAGTGTGTCGGGTTTAGGAACGGTCCTCGTATCGATCTCTGAACGCGAATCTGGCCTGAGGGATCCTTTCCGGCCTTTCTCTTTCCGCCTCAGCTTGTTTTTCCGAAAGTAACGGATTGATCGTAGTCGAACGTCTTCCCACTATGACCAACGTTATTACTTCCATTTCTTCAGGTATGCCGAGAATCTCCTTGGTCTTTTTAGGACTGAACCCGGCGATCGGATGGGCGACGAGTCCGAGTTCGGTGGCGCGGAGGATCATTGCTGCCGTGGCCATTCCTGTGTCGAAGAGATAATACTTCCTCTCCCTGATGAGGCAGTCTAGTTCGGGTTTACTGAAGACTGCAATGATGAGCGATGCCGCTCGCGCCCACTCATTACCCCGGGAAAGCGCTTCATGCATCTTGTTCAGTATCTCTCTATCACGGACGAATACATACCGCCACGGTTGATTGTTGAAGCATGAGCAGAATAACCGCGCGCTCTCTGCCAGACTTGCCACGGTTTCGTCGTCTATGTCGACCGGCGCGAGCGATCTGTAGGCTCTTCTTTTTTCTATTGCTTCCTTGACTTCCATTGACGTTGGTCAGTCTCCCCAGATTATTGTACCTTTGTTCGAAATACTGTAGAACTGGTCCTCGAGTATGGATTGATGCTTCCGTTCCTCTTCAGCCATATTAATGAAGATTGCCTTTGATTCTTCGTCATCGAACATCTTCGATATCTCCAGGTACTTCGCTCTGGCTTTCTTTTCAGCCTCGATGCCGAGCGTCAGGACTGAGACTATTTCATCCTTGTTCGGCTCGAATTGTCCTTCGACTTCAGATTTCGTAGGGATCTTTTGTGGCGCCGTGATACCGGCAAGGTTGAGCCCTTTTCCTCGTGCTTCGATTATTCTTTGGAGTCGGTCATAATGCCCCTGTTCAAAATCGGCCAGTTCATTGAAGAGATTCTTGCCGGCGTTACTCGACGCTTTTGCTGCAGCTTCAATATAGAACTTCTTTGCCTGTGCTTCGGCGTTCATTGCATCTGTCAACAGAGTATCTATTTTTGCTTTTGTGTCTTCGTTCATTTTTGCTCCTTTCACTGATCTTTCCTGATGAAATCCAATATTTGCTCCATGTCCGGCAGTTGTGCGATTTCATAGATCTTTGCGAATACTATATGCTGTTTTTCATCGATTATTATGTTCGCACGTTCTGAAAATCCATCTTTTTCCCGGAAGATACCGTACTTCCTGGCTGCTGCACCATGAGGCCAGAAATCGGAGAGGAGTTTTGTATGCTCGATTCCCAATTCCTTTGCCCAGGCTTTCTTGGAAGGCACGGTATCAACGCTCACCCCCAGCGCGATTGTATTCAACTTACCGAAATCGTGAATGTTATTTTCCAGTGACTGCATCTGCTCGGCGCAGACTTTTGTCCAGGCGAGGGGATGGAATGATAGTAGTATCTTCTGTCCGGACAGAGCAGAGATCAACACATCGTTCGTGTTGTGGTCTTTTAGCACGAAATCAGGCGCTTTATCGCCGATCTTCACCACTATATGCCTCCTTTGTTTATGTTCCCTCCGGACGCTATTCTATGGTTATTTCGTGCGAATTTATCCACAGACCATGGATGTTGCAGTAGGACAATGCGAACAACGTTCCAGATTTTTCGGCCTTGAAGGTCACCGATACTGTTGGGTGTGTAAAGATCGTGCTTGTATTCGGTCCATCGGTCGAGGCACCGTGCGACGAGAATTCGAAGCGCCCGATGTGATACGGGAATTTGCCTTCACTCGGCTGGAAATAGATGTCCATCCACGCTATGTGATGCTCGGTCGTGTTCGGGTGCGGGATCTCTTTTCCCACCGAGAGGGTTACGCCTACATTCTCACCTTTCCTCACCTTATCAGCTGCCTCGATGACGGGTACATGCTTTTCTTTTTTCCAATCGGCTGATTGGAAGATCTTAGAAAGTTCTTGCATTGTGTTCTCCTTTCTCTGTTTTATGAAGTATTACTGCAATCAGCTGAACTATTTTACCAATTGCATCGGCTTGCCGCAGCAGACCAGTTCACCGCCGCCTGCTTCTTTAACCTCGACGACATTGCCGCATATTTCGCATCTATATACTTCACCTGCTTTTTGAACGTTCGCCATCTTTCCTCCTAAAATTGATTCTGCAAGTTTAGACATCCGTTATGACGGCCCGGGAATGAATAGTTCGAACCGTTCTTTTCCTGCTTTACATACCGGACAGGCCTCTGGCGGCTCTTTCCTTGCGCAAAGGTAACCGCAGACGCGGCACCTCCAGACAGGGTAGGGAAGGGATTGCATGGTCGGCGACAACTCTGATGCACTATTCGTTCTATGCGGTGGCCTACGTTCCGGTATCTTTCCTATCTCTTTCTTACCTTCGATGACACGTTTTGACACATACAGCCCACAATAGCACGTGTCGTAATCATTGAGGTCGGCATCGCGGTAATCGCAAGGACAAACAATATCGAGGTCGCCGTTCTTCTTGCCAGATGCCAGACGGCAAGGGCATGAGGGATAGCCATATCGTTTTTCGTTTGTAACCAGTCCATCGATGAGGTCCATTGTGAATTCCACGTCTGGATTGAGGTGGTATCCGCCCGATTCGGCATCGGCGCTCAATTTCTTGTATATAATATCTTGCTCAGCGCGGTTTCTGTCGCTATTGGTCATTACCCAGTACCTCTTTTATCTTCTCCGGATCGTAACCGACTATACTCTGCTTCTCGTCAATAACGATAGTGGGGTATGATCCGTTCGGGTTCCACTTCAGGACGGTTTCCTTGATCTTGGCTCTCTCGTCTCCACCGACCAGGTCGACATCTACGTAGTCGTATGCAATGTTCAAGGTATTGAGCAGTCTCTTTGTCTTCTTGCACCAGACGCACGTGCTCAGAGCGTAGAGCATGACGTTACCTTTTTTCCGGCCTTCCACGTGTCTTACGTCCATATGTTCTCCTCTGGTGAATATCCTTCCATTTATTCAGATTTCGACTTCTCAGCGTACTCCTTCGGATTTTCGTCAAACTTTTTCTTACAGCCGGGGGCACAGAAGTAGTACGTCTTTCCTCTAAAATCGCTCTTGTATTGTGCAGTTTTCTCATCGACTGTCATCTTACATATTGGATCGATTGCCATGATTACCTCCTTTTCATCGCCGGTTTGCCCTTGTCGCTCTGTCTCCAACTCTTGCTGTCCCTTCTCATTCAGCGTTTCGCCGGTATCTTCCTTTCTCTTCGTTGTTCTTTTTGCCATCGGAGTGTATCCTTTCAGCATCAGCGACAGAGTCACCACTGTGACGGAGCTCATTGCCATTGCGAAACCGGCAAGTTCGGGCCTGAAGTCTATGCCGAATACGGGATAGAGTAAGCCGGCCGCCACCGGGATGAGCGCCGTATTATATGCAAAAGCCCAAAATAGATTCTGCTTGATACGCGACATTACCTTCCTCGCCAATTGAATAGCCGCAACACCGTCGGTCAATTCTCCTTTCATCAGTATTATATCTCCGGTCTCGATCGCGACATCGGTCCCGGTGCCAATTGCGATGCCGACATCTGCCTGAGCAAGCGCCGGAGCGTCGTTTATGCCGTCTCCTACGAAGGACACAATTTCCTTCGCCTCTTGCAGCCGTTTTACCTCTTTTGCCTTGTCGTCGGGAAGGACCTCGGCGAGCACTCGCGATATCCCTATCTTCTTTGCCATGGTTTCCGCGCTTCTTCTGTTGTCCCCGGTTACCATGATCACATCGAGTCTGAGATCTTTCATATGCTCGACGGCCTTGATCGCCGATTCTTTGAGGGAATCCGCCACTCCGATCACTCCGACCATTTCCCCGGCATATGCAACGAACGTTATGCTTTTGCCTGTTTCTGCGATCGCGGTAATACGACCCTCAGCACCCTCGGGAAGCGGGATACGGTTGTCTTCCATGAGTGCTCTACTACCGGCCAGCACCGCCTCTCCATGCAGGATCCCTTTCACTCCTTTGCCTTCCACTGTGTCGAAATTCTCTATCTTTGCCACAGCGACCTTTCTGCCTTCGGCTGCGCGGACGATCGCTTCGGCGATGGGGTGGAGTGAATCCTTCTCTAGACTCCCTGCGATCTCGAGCAACCTCGGTTCGCTGACGCCAAAAGTGATAATCTCCGTGACCTCAGGCAAACCTTTGGTCAAGGTACCCGTCTTGTCGAACACTACTGTTGTGATCTTCTCCGATAATTCGAGTGCTTCGCCGTTCTTGACCAGTATTCCCAGCTCAGCGCCTCGTCCGATGCCGACAGTGACGGCGGTGGGGGTGGCCAGGCCGAGCGCACACGGGCAAGCAACGACCAGCACCGATATCAGGCGCGTAAGAGAAAAGAGTAGTGAGTTACCGATGATGAAATACCAAACAGCAAAAGATGTGATGGCAATAAGCAGCACGACGGGGATGAAGTAACTGACCACGCGATCGGCAATACGTTGTACGGGCGGTTTCGAGCCCTGTGCCGTTTCGACGAGTCTGATTATCTGAGCAAGAACGGTATCCTTTCCAATCCGGGTTGCCCTGATTCTAAGGACACTGTTCTTGTTCACGGTGCCGCCAACCACGTTGTCTTTAGGACTTTTGCGCACTGGAGCAGGTTCGCCGGTTATCATCGATTCATTCACGTAGCTTGAGCCGTCGATGACCATTCCGTCGACCGGTATTCTTTCTCCCGGCTTCACGATGACTTCGTCGTCAATGAGAACGTCTTCGACAGATATGGTCTCTTCTCTGCCATTCCGAACGACTGCCGCCTCACGTGGCTGCAGGCCGATCAATTTGCTGATGGCGTCCGAGGTCTTGCCCTTTGCCCTCGTTTCGAGATACCGTCCGAAGGTGAGGAACGACGCAAGCATGAGGGCCGACTCGTAAAAGAGGAAATCTCGCGAAAGAAGGATTTCGAACGTACCCAGGAGACTTGATACGTAAGCTACACCGATCCCCATTGAATACATGACATCCATGTTGAGATTTCTATTCTTGAGCGCCCGATAACCAGCCGTGAATATAGGAAGACTGACGTAGATGAAGACCGGTGTCGTTACAGCGAACATGAGGTACGCCATGGGAAAGGGCAAATGGATGTGTACATACATCAGGATCATCAATGGTATGCCGACTGCGAATCCCAAGATGAAACGATTTCGTTTCTGCACTAGATCAGCCTCTCGGGCAGTCTTTTCGATCTCGGCGGTTTCTTCGCCCTCGAGCCCGAGGTACTTGTAACCGGAATCTTCGATCGCTTTTTTCAGTATGGTTAAGTCGGTTACACTGGGGTCGAACGAGACGTATGCTTTTTCGGACGCAAGGTTCACGGTGACATCTGCGGCCTTGCCGGTCCTCTTCAGTGCGTTTTCGACCGTGGCGACGCAGGTCGCGCAGGTCATTCCGCCAACCTTCAGGACCGCATTTTCTTGTCTCACTACATAGCCGACCTTGCCGATTGCTTTCTTCAGGTCGGCAACCGATGTCCTCCGGTCGTCGTATTCAATGCTTGCACTCTCCGATGCCAAATTCACCTGCACGTTCTGGACGCCTTCGTGTTTGCTCAGAGAATCCTCGATGATCCGCACACAACTCGCACAGGTCATCCCTGAGATGTTGAGCCGGACCTTCTTTATCATATTACCGTCGCTCTGTGCAGCCGCTGAAAACCGCTGTCATTTCCGGGCTGGGAGGATGATGCAATCGACAAAGAGTTCATACTCCTCATCTTCGTTGAGGTCGTGTATGAGTACCTTTTCCACGGTGTTCAAGCCCTTGATCTCCAAGACCTCTGATTCGAACAGGATCTTTATCTTCGAACCGGCCACTCGATCCGAGAGATTGCCAGCCGGGAGGTCTTTCCTGGCCGTCACATATACTACACGCTGTGTGTATTTCGTCAGTTCGAGGGCGATATTCAGAGAACGGTCACCGTCTTCCATGACCATGACCCTTTTATCTTTGAGCGCCGAGGGATCGGTGATCTCGGTGAATACTCCGTTGCCTATGAATCGGTCCGCACCGGCAATCTCCCTACTGCCGCCACCTTGTGTATCCGACGGTTCTGACGGCTTCTTTTTTTTCTGGTAATTATTGAGTGCATTACGCAGTGCATCGGCGGCAAGATTGCTGCAGTGCATCTTGATGGGCGGCAGGCCATCGAGTTCATCGGCTACGTCCTGCCTTGTGATCTTGAACGCCTCATCGATCGACTTTCCCTTTGCGAGTTCCGTGATCATGCTTGCCGTTGCAATGGCGGAACCGCAACCGAACGTCTTAAATTTGATATCTTCGATGCGGTCGTCTTTCACTTTTACGTAGAATTCCATCAGATCGCCGCAAACCGGATTTCCCACTCTGCCGATGACGACGTCGTCGCCTTCGAGGGTCCCCACGTTCCGCGGTTTTCTGAAATGGTCCAGGACTTTTTCACTGTACTGTGTCGATTTCATCTTAGACCTCCCACTTGTATAGCGGTGACAGTTTTCTTAAACGCTTCACTATCTGCGGTAGCGTTTCGAGCAACGTTTCGAAGTCACTGTCCTTGTTGAACCTGCCGAATGTAATCTGGAGCGAACCGTGCGCTTCTTCGTGGAGCAGGCCCAGAGCAATGAGCGTGTGCGAAGGTTCCAACGTCTTCGAACTACATGCTGAACCGGTCGACACCGCAATATCTCTTTCTTTGAAGGACAGTAGCAATGATTCGCCTTCTATTCCTTCGAACCGGAAGTGTGCGTTGTTAGGCAGACGCAGGGTCGGGTGACCGTTGAGATACGATCTCGGCACAAGATCAAGAACTTTTTCTATCAGTCTGTTTCGATACTGCTGAAGGCGCTTTGTTTCTGTGGCCATCTCCGCGCCCATGATCTCTACAGCCTTTTTCATACCGGCGATGGCGGCTATGTTCTCTGTCCCGGACCGCAGACCGCGTTCTTGGCCTCCGCCAATATTCAGGGGATTGATCCGAATGCCTTTCTTCACGTAAAGAACACCCAGCCCTTGGGGACCGTATACATCATTGGATGATAAAGCCATCAGATCGATACTATCGCGCTTGACGTCGATCGGGATCAGTCCCTCTGCAGCAACGGCATCGGTATGGAATGTGATGCCTTTGTCGCGGCAAAATCTACCAATGGTCTCCATCTGTTGAATCGTGCCTATTTCATTGTTCGCGTACCCGATCGATACCATGATCGTCTTATCGGTAACGCGCTCGGATATCTTTTCGATGGCGATCCTGCCGAATTGGTCGACCGGAACCCTCGAAACCACAAAGCCGTTCTTCTCTAGATATTTGGCGATGTTAAGAATCGATATATGCTCGATCTCAGAGATGATGATGTGGTTGCCTTTGTCTTTGTTTCTTAATGCGTGGCCGATCAGGGCAAGGTTATTCGACTCGGTCGCGCCGGAGGTGAAAATTATTTCATCTGATTCAGCGCCGATGAAATGCGCGACTGCTGCCCGTGATGACTCGAGCACTTCGGTCGCAGTGTCGCCTACTGCATGCAGTGAGGAAGGATTACCGAACTTGTCGTGGAAGTACGGAAGCATGGCCTCGACGATCCTCGGGTCCACCGGTTTCGATGACTGGTAATCAAGGTAGACGCTCATTGTTCGTGGCCTCGCATCAGAACCACATGGTCGCCGATGCATCGAGCGCAAGGTCGTTGAGTGTACCTGCGCCTACTATCTTGAGTCCAGGCAGCAATTCCACTGTGTCCCATCCTAACATCTGCTTCGAGGCTTCGCATACGTAAATATCGATGCCCATTTCCATCGTCTTTGAAATCATTTCAGCGAGATTGGGGAAGGAACCGATCTTTATCTGCGCAGCTGTATCGGGCTTCAGCACACGCAGTGCCTGTCCGAGATAGTACACCTGAGCGTCGATATCCATCGCTTTTGCAGTCTGCGCTAGGACCAAGGGAGAGTACTGGCGTTCAGGGTCGTCGTCCGTTTGCACATAAAGAATCCGTTTCTTTTTGTTCATTGTTCACTCCTACTTCGTTTTTCTTAACAAGAAACGCATTGTATCGTGCTGCTTCTCGAATTTGACGATTTCGTGGCCGGTTCTCTTAGCGAACCGTTTTATGTCTTCTTCAGCGGCAGGATCATCGGCAAGAACTTCGAGTATTTCGCCGATCTGGATCGCGTCCATGCCCTCCCGTGTCTGGAATAGCGGTTGCGGGCAGTACAACCCAACGCAGTCTACTGTCTTCTTCGGTACTTGCTCGTCGTCCATGGCAGTCCCGGTGTCATTCATCAGAACAAAGGAGAGAACCGCTGTTCTGCCCAGAAATCTTCCTTGAGCAATTCGAGTTGTCTGGTTATTGCCTCGAGATGATTTTCTTCCCAGTGTTGTAACTGCTGATACAATGCTCTTGCCGATGGGTCGTCGCTTTTCTCTTTCATTTTGCGATAGAAATCGATAGAATTCGATTCGAGCAACGCACCGATGCTGAGGGCAGAAACCTCGAAATGCATTTCGCCGGCACGTTTTTTCATTTCAGCGGAGAATATCGGACTTTCGCCGTCGTATGCGCTAATTGTTCCAAGGTCGATCTTCTGCCACTCTTCTTTGTCAAGCAATGATGAGTACTCTTTCTGCAGTGCCTTGTAGTGTATGATCTCATCATTGGCGAGCATCTGGAATACACGTTTACCCTTTGCGTCCGCAGTCTTTTCTGCTGCTATTCTATAAAACTCAATGCCGTTAAGTTCGGTCTGAAGGGCTACTCGCAAACCTTCGATAGATTTTGATCGTTCCATACATGCTCCTTTCAATTCCCCCTAACAATTAGACACCTCAGAAAACGGAACATTTATTTCTCCATGCCGTTACGAGTCTTGTCCATAGAATGGATCATTTCCCGCAGTATGGTATCGGGAGGTTTCGGATTCGTTCTAAGCGCGCGAGAGCTCTTTCCTTGAATTCAAGAGGGATATCATCGCTCGGCATACTCTCGCCGATGCTGGTCGTTTCCTGCGTGATTAGCTTCATGTGCCTCTGTCTTGCTTCATCGCTGATCGGTTTCTCACCCTGCAATTTCCAACCGCCTTCCATGAAACCTTCGGGGAAATACCAATCTTTGAACCAGGTGAACCCGCGTGTCAGCATTTCAAAACCCAATCTGCTGAGTGCGACAGGGAATCCTCTCTGTAGAAGTAGCATCGTTTCCTTGTCCGTGTAATATTCGACGAATAGCTTTGCACCGGCGTTGAGGCTTGCGCTGAAGGCATCCAGAATAACTTCTTCCAACCGAGATCCGAAATAGTCTACGATGCTGTTCTCGATTTCTATCGACGCATTGATGTCAAATAATTCGACCCAGGGGGAGTAATCGGGCGGCCGGCCAAAGAAGATCTTTGCGCTACCGAGGTATGTTCGGTCGGTTCTCGTCCGACAGTGTAATTCCGCATTCTGCTCTTCTTGGAATCTGCCCGGTACTGTTCTGTGAATGTAGACTGAGTAACCATTTGCGTTGATACCACTGCGTAGTGATTCTAACGTTTCACGAAGCATGCGTACCAAGTGGACAATGACTCATTGTCACAAATGACAACGGGTGTGGTCCTTCATTCCTCAGTATTTCGAATCCATTCTGAATTCTGCGATATCGAACCAGAACCCGGAATTCGTTATGTGATCGTGCTGCGCCTGGAGCAGGTCGTAGTGTAGCCTTTCTTCGTCGGCGATCTTCTTGAATATCTCTTTCGCCTTCTCATCCGTTGTCTTCCCTGCTGCTCCGGAGAAGAAGTCGATTGCATTTCTTTCGAGATCCATGGCAATGCTTATTGCTTCGAGCTCGCTGGCTCTGTCTTCCTTTCCGGCACTTGCGACTTTTTTCGTGAGAGCTTCGATCATCGGTGCTTTCTCATTCTTTTCGAGATCGCCAACGTGTTTTCTCCAATCCTCGCCGACCATCGTTGTGAAGATCTCGCTGAAAACCTTCAGGTGCTGCGCTTCATCGTCGGCTAATTTCCGGAACATCTTCTTGCCAAGTTCGTTGTGCGTAGCATTGGCGACGTTTTCAAAGAAACTCTTTCCGCTCAATTCAAGTTTCAATGACTCTCTGATTATTTCTACGATTTCGCTGGTTATTTCTGCCATTCTTCACCTCTTTCTGCTTCATTGACCGTATACAAGAGATTGTGTGGGGGAGAGGGCATCGAATCCCTCTCCCTCAACACGCCCTCCTGACCACTTTACTGCTATCTGACTTGCAGGATCGTCTGCAGGCCGACGGACTGGGCCGCCTATTTCTATTCTTTATTTAGATCTCTTCAAGCAGACCTGAGAAAGTGTCGTGATGTTCCTCTTCATCGGCGAGAATCTTTTCGAACATTCTCTTGGTCACCGGATCTGCTGCCTTCTCTGCCATGGCTATCGCTTGTTTGTAAAGTGCGATCGCTCCCTCTTCATCCTTTCTGTCTTGCTCTAGCATTTCCTTGAGCGTTCCGCCGACGAATATCGGTTCAGGTTTTGTCGTTGGCGTACCGCCCAAATAAGTCAGGCGTTCGGCAATTTCCTCGGCATGCTTCATTTCCGTTATCGCGGCGCTCTTGAGCGCATCTTTAACGGCAAACCCCTTGACGCCTTTCCACATGACGTGCTGCCACATGTACTGTATTGTCACCTGCAGTTCCCTGGCGATAGCTTTGTTCAGCATATCGAGTATCTCTTTGGATGCCATTTTTTCCTCCTATGTTATCCTCTAAAACTCTTTGAACATCCGTATAAAGTATAACTACGGCTCAATCAATTCAATCCTTGCTCAAGCAGGCAGCTGTATTGCCACTGCACTTGCTGAGTTTAACGAAGTGCCGCCTTTCTTCTTCTATTATCTCATCTATTGAAGCTCGCTGATTTTTCGGCACGAGCTTCTTGGCTTCTTCATAGTACAGAATGGAATCAAGCTCGCGATCGATTGCGAATTCGAGCGCCGACCGCGCATCGGTAATGCTCTTGATCTTCTCATCCATTTTCTGTGGTGTGAATATGATATTGTCCGCATACGCACGTAGATAGGCAAAATACTCTCCGGGGTAGCTTTCAACCGGTTCGTACTCTTCCATCCTTGCAGCCATGCCTTCATATATTTTCTTGTGTTTGACTTCTTCTTCGGCGAGGGCAGAGAAGAGTTTCTTGACCTCAGCGTCGGGCAATTTCTTGGCCATCTCTCGGTAGAATTTCTCCCCACCCTGCTCGATGCGAATCGCGAATTGAAATACTTCACTCGGTTCAAAAACGCTCATTACTGACCTCCTTTGGTTTCATACCCTTGCCATGAGCTATCTTCGATATACAAAGGCTGATCGCCCTCCAGTATCAAGGCGTTGCCTCCACGTTGACTCTCTCATATGCTTCAGGCTAAAGATCTTGCTCGATCAGCACCTGGAATCACCACGCTTGCGGAAACCCACAGAGTAGAGTATATCGACGAGGTTTGCATACTACTTGCGGATACCCAGTGCCTCGTGTTTTTCAACGATGGTATCGGCGAGCGCGTCGAGTGTCTCGTAATCTGCACTCTTGGGATGTCCTTTGATGATTACTGGTGTGATCAATTCGACTTTCAGATTTCCGATCATGCCCGTAATCTGTTCAAGCATCTTGCCGCCCCAGCCGAAAGAACCGATGACCGAGGCGTATTTAGTCTTAGGGCGCAATATGTTTGCGAGATACGCGGCGTATACCGCAGCCGGATGCGGACCCGTCAGTACTGTTGGAGTGGCAATGACGATCGTTGCCGCGTCGACGAGCGAGATCGCGAGTTCACCGATGTCGGTCTTCGTCAGGTTGAACGGTTTAACCGCGACGCCTCGCTTGATGAGCGCCGCTACCAAATGGTTGACCATTGCCTCGGTGCTGCCGTGCATCGATACGTAGGGGAGGATGACTTCATTCTTCACAATATCTGATGTCCAGTCGCGGTAGGCATCGATGATAAAGGACGGTGTATTGTGTAAGGGGCCATGGCTGGGTGCGATTATTTCGATTTTGTATCCTTCAAGTCTCTTGAGGTGTTTCTGGATCACCGTTCTAAAAGGCATCATGATCTCGGCATAGTAGCGTTTGGCGGATTCATATACGCGTGCTTCGTCAAAGGCGTAAAGATCACTCGTCGCAAGATGCGAGCCGAATAGGTCACAAGGGAATAGTATCTTATCTTCACTCAGGTAAGTAAGCATGGTTTCCGGCCAATGCACCCACGGTGCGGTTATGAATTCGAGCGTGCGGTCACCAAGCGATAAAGTATCATTGTCTTTCACCACGACGAACTTTTCTTCGGGTATGTGCAACAGATCGATGAGCATATTCCTGCATTTCTCGTTGGTTACCACTTTCGCCGTGGAATAGGTATCGACGAGTCTCCGTATTCCGCCAGAATGATCTTGCTCTGCGTGGTTCGCTATTATGTAGTGTAGTTCATCGACATTGAGACTTTTAAGATTGGCAATGTGCTCTGACTCTTTAGCGGGATCGACAGAATCGATCAGTACCGTCTTATTGCTGCCTTTAATCAGGTATGCGTTATAAGTAGTGCCGTCGGGCAGCGGTATCAGTGCATCGAAAAGCCTTCGGTCCCAGTGAGTTGTTCCTACCCAGTACACACCGTCTTTTATTTTGCGGGGGGGCATCAGTCCACCTTCTCAAACTGATCCTTGCCAACACCGCATACCGGGCATACCCAGTCGGCCGGGATCTGTTCGAATGGAGTACCGGGCTCTATCCCGGAAACAGGGTCGCCTTTTGCTGGATCATATACATATCCACAGACCGTGCATTTGTGTTTCGACATTGAGTTATCTCCTGACTTTCAGTTTGATGCGGGTTTTTAGAAGACCTGCTCGACCGCTCGAACTTCGGGTATCTTGTCCTTCAGAGTTTTCTCGATCGCCATCTTGAGCGTTAGCGTGCTCATCGGGCATGTTCCACAGGCACCGGTTAGTTTCACCCTGACGACACCATCATCAGTGACTTCAACCAATTCAACGTTTCCACCATCAGCTTCGAGATTCGGTCTTATTTCACCCAAGACCTTTTCGACCTTTTCCTTCATGTTATTTCCTCCTTACTAAAATTAGACACGATTGTCACGCTTGTTGTTTACGCTGTCGCTTCAAACATTCTTTACAGAGCCCCTTGAAATAGCCGTGTACTTCCTCAATGAGATACCCCTTCATGCTCTTTCGTTCAGCAACCGGACACTTTACGTCGACGTCCGAAATGCGTCCGCACATTCTGCAGAGGAAGTGGTGGTGCGGTTCGGTCAGGAAATCATACCTCACCTCTGTCCCTGTGATCGTTATCGCTGAGACGAGCCCTGCCTTGAGGAATGAGCTGAGCGCATTGTAGACCGTTGTCATTGAAAGCAGGGGCATTTCTCCGGAGAGAGCGGTATAGATCTTCTCCACGGTTAGATGTTCTTTCCTGTGTTCCTGCAGATAGTCGAGTATCATGAGACGCTGGTAGGTAGGTTTGAGGCCCTTCTCCGCGAGGAGCTCCTTCGAGTGTTCGCTATTTGAAGTCATTTTAATCATGGAATAATTATAATCGAAAATGCCGCTCTGTCAAGTACTTGTTTGGGAGTATTCGATCAGAGAATGAGGTTGAGCGTACCGCCAACGAGGAGTGCCGCACAGAGCATGATCGCACCGGCTTTGATCATCCCCGTTATGCCCAGTTCTCTTAGCAAAACCATGAAAGTGGCGATACACGGGAAACTCATGGTGAGAACGACGGAGGCAATGATGAGCTGTTTCATTGTGAGGTCGAGCGGCGCCAGCATCCCCACGGCCAGGTCCTTTCTGAGGAAGCCCATCAAAAGCGCGCCGACCGCCTCAAACGGCAGGCCGAACAACCACGTCGTCAAGGGGCCGATGGCGCGACCGGCTGCATTTATTGCACCCAGCGCATAGAGTAGATTTACGATCAGTACTCCAAGGAGAACAAAAGGAACTGCTTCGCGCAGGAATGAGTAAATGCGCATCCATAGCTTCTTCATCAACGTTGGGAAATGAGGGAGTCGATACGCGGGAATTTCCGTAAATATCTCCGGGCTCTCGCCCCTGACCAGCAATCTGAGGAGGTTGCCGGTGATGAGCCACACCACGAACAGCGTGACGAATACTGGTAGGAGACCGCGTGCCCCGTACTTACCAAGGAGTCCGAAGATCATTGCCGTCTGCGCCACGCACGGGATCGAGATGGACATCAAGGTTGCGGCGATGAACCTCTCGCGTTTGGTCTCAAGTATGCGTGTTGCCATAACGCCCGGTACGTTGCACCCACACGCCAGGAACATGGGGACGATCGCCATGCCATGAAGACCTATCGCATGTAGCGCATTGTCCAGGAGAATAGCCAGCCGGGGAAGGTATCCCGAATCCTCGAGAACACTGAGCACGAAATAGAAGGCGAGGATATACGGCAATACCGCGCCGAAGGGCACATATAGACCAGTAGTGAGGATGCCAAACGACTCACCGAAGTCGATCGAACCATCGATGAGCTGTCCGATTATTATCTTATGAAGCAAACTATCGGCCCCTAACAACACCGATATTCTCATCATGACCGGCGCCCACAGGCTATCGAAGAAAGGATCCGTAATGTAAGTGATCAACCCTTCGCCGATGAATCTGATCACGAAGAAGAGGAGGAAGAGACTCGCGACGGCGATAGGAATACCGGTCCAGGGATGTATCGTCAGGTCGCCGAGGCGCTCGCCGATCGTATGGTGTTTGTGTTTGATGACCTGAACCTTGTCGACTATCCTGCCAATTTCGTGCCACCGTTCTTCATCGACATAATGATATTCTCCTGTCTTCGCGTTGGCCAGATGGGTGACGAGTTCCTTTATTCCCTCGCCCGTAATCGCCACCGTAGAAACAACAGGAATTCCGAGTATGCTCTGGAGCGCTTCGGCGTCGATCGAGATGCCGATGTGCTTTGCCTCATCCCAGAGATTCAAAGCCACGACCACAGGAACGTCTTTTTTCAATAGCTGTAGCGTTAGGTTCAGGTTCCTTTCGAGGTTTGTTGCGTCGATGATATTCACAATGATGGTGTCCTTCTCTTCGATTGCCCTTTCGAGAAGCGCGACGGCCACTTTTTCCGCTGGTGAGGTCGGTTCGAGGCTATAGGTGCCGGGTGCATCGATGACGTCGACCTTGCTTGCACCGGAGCCGATGCAACCTCTGCAGAATTCTACGGTAGTTCCGGGGTAATTCGCTGCAATGACCTTCACACCGGTGAGGCGCGAGAAGATTACGCTCTTGCCGACGTTCGGGTTGCCCATCAACAGGATCTTTTTCACCACTTAGACCTCTACGATGATGCGCGTTGCCATGCCGAAGCCTATGGCGATCTGCGTTGTGCCGACTCTTACAATGATGGGCCCGCGCATGAACTGCCCGCTGACTTTCGTGATGTTCACTCCGGGTCTGATGCCCATTGCATCCAGCCGCGCTCGCAGTCCATGTCCTCCTTCAATGGATGTCACAGAGCCTTCGCTTCCTTCCTCCATTTCGGTCAGAGAGATTCTTCCCATGTCAACGATTCTTCTTTCTGCGGCATTTTTTACAGAGGCCGTACAGTTCTAACCGATGCGCCGATACAAGAAAATCGTAGTTACGGGCGACGTCCTTCTGAAGTTTCTCGATTTTGTCGTTCTCAAACTCGATAATTCTGCCACACCTGTTGCAGATGAGGTGGTCGTGGTGTGCTGAGCTGTGCACCGGTTCGTAGCGTGAGACAGCTTCACCGAACATGGACTCGCTTGCAAGCCCGCACTTGGCCAATAATTTGAGTGCACGATAGACCGTCGAGTAACTGATCTCCGGCCTCAGTTTTTTGACCTCGAAGTAGAGTTCCTCTACTGTAAAATGGCGGTCGGCCTGGATGAAATGATCGACGACGAAGGAGCGTTTATCAGAACTCTTGAGACCGTGGGTAGATTTGTGCTTGGTGAACTGCGCAATCGCCTCTCCGTGTTTGTTCATTCAACACCTCTCATTTTATGAAATTGCAATTCATTTTCATAATTGTATTATAGCGAAGAAGTTCGGATTGTCAAGGGGGATGTGTACTGATTTTCATGCTGGTGCGCCGGTCATGGGCATATTATGGGATGAACATAATTTGCTGATCAGGTCATCAGAGGATCAGCAGGAGGTGGATCAGAATAACAGAATCTAAGGTACGGAATCCAGGGCGAGAGTATATCCCGGCACGTTACTAGCCGACGGTGAAGATGAGTTTTATCAATGTATCGGGGTCGACCCTGTAAGGCGAGCCTCTGCCTTGGAAGAAACCATGCTCCTTGATGAGGTGCACGCTCAGGTCAGACCATCTTATCTCTTTCTCCTTGAGCGTGGAACGGACATAAGTAATCCTCTTAAGACAGCGCACGTGGTGGGGCCAAGGACACGGTATCATACCTCGGTTATCATCGACCATGACCTTCAAGGTCTTGGAAATTTCCACCCAGTCGCCCAAACCCTTCACACCTTCGTCGGTAAGTTCCTTCATGCGCGCAGCGATTTCTTCCATCGTTTTGCCGGCTCGTGCGATCACCGCCGCATCTTCGTCGATGATCTCCCATAGGCTTCTGCCGTCACTGCCCATGAACCCGCATGCCGAGAACTTTGAGGATTGCAGCAACCCTTCAAGTTTTTGCTGTTGAGGTGACTTCTTCATCTTTGCCTCTCGTTCATGAAAATTTATCGTAATAGATCTTATCGTCGGGAATGCCGAAGCCGGTAAGTACCTTTATCGATGATTCAATCATTCCCGGACTGCCGCATAGATATCCCTCATACGTGCGTGCTTCCGTTTGGTTCTTCAAATACTCTTCGGCTGCCGTCGTGACCCAGCCTGTGGCTCCGCGCCAGTTGGCATCTGGTTCTGGTTGAGAAAGCACAGGTATGAATTTAAAATCGGGTAATCCGGACTCGAACCCCTTCATTTCCTCGACGAGGAACAGATCTCTGGTCGTTCGCACTCCGAAGAAGAAGATTGCCTTGCGGGGATTCTGCATGTTCTGCATGTGGTGTAGTATGCATTTGATCGGTGCGATACCAGAACCGCCGGCAATAAAAATTATCGGTACGGTTGTCTCGCGGAGGTAGAAATGTCCGTATGGACCATTTATGTTCAGTGACTGACCCTCTTTCAAGTAGTCGAAAAGGTAAGTGGTACAGATCCCATCCGGGACCCGGCGCACGATCAGTTCGATCGCTTTCTTATCCGCAGGGTCGGATGAAATGGAATAAGCGCGGTAAACTTCTTCTGCACTCTTTTCGTACTGGGGCGCGAGGACCTGTACATACTGTCCGGGGGTATACTTCATTTCCTGCCGCTCGGGGATCGTCAATCTGAATTGCTTTATGTCGTAAGTGTAATCGACTATCTTTTCGCAAGTACTCACGTACTGCCTTATCGAGAGGAGTTCAGCCGGTATTTCGATCTTCAGATCGTTTCGCAACTTGACCTGGCATGAGAGCCTGATCCCTGCTGTTCGTTCCTCAGCGTTCATGTACGGTTCCTCGGTCGGCAGCAATGGCCCGGCTCCGTCGGTCACCTTCACCTTGCAGTAGCCGCAGGTGCCACGCCCGCCGCACGCGGAGGGGATGAAGATCTTTTGGTCAGTCAATGTTTCAAGTAGCGAAGCGCCGCCTCTCACCGTGAACTCTTTCTCCTTATCGTTGATATTCAACATGACCTCGCCGTAATTGCTGATTACACGTTCTGCAAAGATGAGCGCTGCTGCCAACAGGGCGCTGACCCCGCTGATGATTGCTATCGGAATGACGAAGAGGTTCATCGATGGGTAGCGGGAATCGAGGTCATGTTCATCTTCCCGAAAGGACGCCGGTGAAGCCAATGAATGCAAGAGCCATTATGCCGGCGATGATGAGCGTTATCCCGGGGCCTTGCAGTCCTCGTGGTATCTTCGCGTTATTCAGCCTTTCGCGTATTCCTGCCATCGCCACGATCGCCATCATCCATCCGGCGCCGCTGCCAAAACCGAAAGCAACAGCTTCGATGAGATTGTACTGGCGAATTACCATGAACAGGGATGCGCCCAGGACGGCACAGTTCACCGTTATCAGAGGAAGGAATATTCCCAAGTTCTGATAGAGGAGTGGGGAGTAACGTTCAATTACCATCTCAATGAACTGGACGAAAGCCGCAATGATGATGATGAAGAGTATGAACCGGAAGTATTCGATAGCATATGGTTGAAGAATATACCGATATGCCAGCCAGTCGAGCGCGATCGTGAAAGTCATGACCATTACCACGGCAAGACCCAACCCCACCGCTGTCTTCACCTGGCGCGATACGGACAGGAATGAGCACATGCCGAGAAATCGTGCAAGGAGGATATTGTCGGTAAAGATCGCGGCAAAGAGGATGATGAGAGCGTGTAGCATCTGGCTGCCGATATCCATCAAATCCCTACCTTTTTCTTCGGCTCTTTATCGGGTTGGATGGTACGTGCGATCCAGACGATTATCGCAAGCGTAAAGAACGCTCCCGGTGGCATGACCATGATGATCCAGCGGTCCCACAGTGGTGTCGAAAAGAAGGGTACCGGCATACCGATCAATGTGCCCATGCCGAGCAGTTCGCGGATAATTGCCACACACAAGAGTACGCACGCATAACCCAGTCCTGAGAATAGACCGTCAACGAATGACAGCCCCGGTGGGTTGGCATTGGCAAACGCCTCGGCGCGACCCATGATGATGCAGTTGGTGATTATCAGACCCACATATGGGCCGAGATTACGGCTCATATCCGGCCAGTACGCCTTAAGTGTTTGATCGAATATGATGACGTAGAAACCGATTATGAGCACCTCGACCATCATCCGAACGATTCGCGGTGTCCACTTGCGGAGGATCGAGACGGTCAAACTTGACAGCGCGGTCGTAAATATGACTGCCGCCCCCATGACCGCCGTATTGAGCACCAGGTTCGTTACGGCGAGAGCACTGCAGATTCCGAGAATTTGCCTGAATACCGGGTTGTCACCCCAAAGAGCGGCGAGTACTACATCACCCGTTCTCTGTCGGACCACTGCTATTCCTTCCTTTCCATCCGTGTGCGCCAGTCGGCTATCGTTTCGTTCATGAATTTTGCTAGCCGCGTTGACGTCTGTGTCGCACCGGTTACTGCATGGACAGTGTGCTCGTCGAGTACAACGGACACGGGCGCGATGCTCAAGGCAGGATCACCATCTGAAAGAGTCTTGCCCTCGAATTGTTTCGTGAACGCGCCTTTCACGATCTCTCCGCCCAGCCCGGGTGTTTCATTCTGCTCGTAGAAGGCAATACCGGTAACCGTTCTCCGGTCTGCCAGGATGCCAATGACGCCCTTGATCGGCGCCCAGAATCCCGGCCCTTCGAGCGGCAGGGCATAGGCGATCAGTGAATCATCCTTGATGAACCGAAATGCCCCGGCGCTGGACTCATCTGGTTCTCGTATCAGTGTCGAATAGGCAGTGTGTATCGCAGAGGGTGTTGAGAGTTCCTGTTCCCCGGCACCTAGCGCTCCGAGCACTGCACGTTCAAATGCGATGAGCTGATTGTCCTGCACGCGCTGCCGGGTCAGGCTGCCAAAGAGGAGGATGACGGCGCTCGATATCAGTGTAATTGCAGACATGTAAAGTATCGGGTACCATATCCGGTCGCGAAGACTCATATTAATTGACCTCTTTAGTATCCTTGACAATCCGTTCACTGCAAACTCGGTTTTTGAATGTGTAGTCGAGAATCGGCGCGAACATGTTGGCCAGGAGGATCGAGAACATGAGACCACCGTTGAAGACGGAGAATGTTCTAATTATTGCCGTGCCAGTTGCAATGATCGCCGCATAAATAATCATTGCCGGCCGCGTTCGCGGCGCGCTGATTGGGTCCGTGGCCATGAAGAATGCGCCGAAGAGGAAACCGCCGCCCATTAGCGCAGGTAAGATACCGGGGTTGGCGGGCGTGCCTGCAATCGTGAGAAGACCGTTAATGAGCGCATAAACAATGATCACCGTGACGATGATATACCGGTTAGCCGTCCTCGTATAGAAGACATATATTCCTCCGATCAGAATGGCGAGGACGCTCGTAACACCCATTGATCCAGCAAGCCGGCCGATGAACAATGTGGTCAATGATGGTGGCAGAGCCTGGCCAGCCTTTACGAGCGCCATCGGGGTTGCTGCCGTTACCGCATCGGGCAGTGAACCGGTACTCCACAGGCCGAGTGCCCCCCATGGACCCGGCGCGGCTGACGCCCAGGTAGCAGTCATTGCTATTGGAAAACAGATGTAGAGAAAGGCCCGGCCGACCATCGCCGGGTTGAAAATGTTCGAACCGAAACCGCCGAACACCATCTTGCCGAAAACTATCGCAAAGACCATACCGAATATCAAGATATGGAAAGGAATGGTCGGCGGGAGAATGAGCGCGTATATGATCGCCGAGACGAATACTGCCTCACTGACGGGTTCATCACGACGTCGCGTGAAGGCGTATTCAGTAACGAATCCGGTGATGCACGATACGGCCACAACGACGAGCGAGCGCCAACCAAAGAAGTAGACCGACGCGATCACGCAGGGCAGAAGCGCCCGGATCATTCGGCGCATAATGGGTTGTCTGATCATCGCTAAAGATTTCTTATTTGCCATTAGTCGGTCGATGTCGATCATTGACAATCGTTGCCTGGTAATTCAATCTATAGCATAGCCAGTAGATGGTCGAAGTCAAGTTTCTCTTCTATGTTATATTTAGCTTATCTTGACAAAATGCAGACGCTGTGTACAATAACACGATGTGCGGTATTATCGGATATGTCGGTAAGCGTGATGTTCCGAGCGTGCTCCTCGGCGGTCTTTGGCGGCTTGAATATCGCGGTTATGATTCGAGCGGCATCGCCGTGATCGGAAACGGCGAGCTGATCATACGAAAAGTCCCCGGCAAATTGAGTGAACTCGAGGAGTTGATCAAGCGTCAGCCTGTCTCCGGCGGCATCGGTGTCGGCCATACACGTTGGGCAACACACGGACTGCCTCAGGAGAACAATACCCATCCGTTGATCGACTGCAATGAGGAGGTTGCCCTCGTCGTTAACGGCATCATTGAAAACTATCTATCCCTGAAGGACGATTTGGAATCCCGGGGGCACATCTTCCGTTCGGTCACGGATTCCGAGGTCATTGTCCATCTCATTGAGGAAGAGCTCGGTAAGGGATTGGTCGACGCTGTAAGGTCTACAGTAAAGAAATTGACCGGCAATTTCGCATTTGCGGTCATCAGCGTCAATGACCGCAGTAAGATCGTATGCGCTCGCCACGATGCACCGCTCATTTGCTGCTACAACTCCAAGGAAGCGGCTGTTGCCTCAGATATATCTGGCGTCGTTAGCATCTTCAATGATGTAATATACATTCCCAATGACAGCGTCGTTGTCCTGGGAAGAGGGAAGTGCAATATCACTAATTTCCAGGGCAGAGAGGTACGCGTAACTCCACGTAAAGTAATGATCGACGTTAAGGACATCGACAAAGGGCATTTCCCGCATTTCATGCTGAAGGAGATTTACGAACAGCCAAAGGTACTGCACAATATCATAAACGAACGGATTGCAGGAGGCCGAATAACACTCGGCAGTGAATTGGGTATTTCTGACGCCGAAATGAAGAAGGTATCGAGAATATTGATTCAGGCGTGTGGTACATCATGGCACGCCGGGCTCGTGGGTAAGTACATAATCGAGAAATTTGCCAGGATTCACACGGAAGTCGATATATCGAGCGAGTTCAGGTACCGTGATGCTGTTCTGGATAGTGATACTCTGGTCATGGCGATCAGCCAGTCAGGGGAGACTGCGGATACGCTTGCCGGTCTACGTGAAGCTAAAGTGAAATTCCTCAAGGTGCTATCACTGGTGAATGTCATCCAATCGAGTATCCACCGCGAGTCCGACGGCATTATCGAGATCATGGCCGGTCCTGAGATCGGCGTGGCTTCGACCAAAGCATATACGGCCGAGATCGTCCACCTTTATCTATTGGCACTTTATTTGGGATCGCTGAGAGGTTTTGTCAGTAAGAGCGACCTTGAGGAGCATATCGCAGCGCTCACGAAACTGTCGGCTCAGGTCGAGCAGGTCATCCGTCTCGACGACGACATTAGGGAAATCGCCGAAAAATTCAGCGATGCACGCGACTTTCTCTTCCTCGGCCGCGGGCTCAACTATGCAACTGCTCTCGAGGGCGCTCTTAAGCTGAAAGAGATAAGTTACATTAATGCTACAGGGTACGCTGCTGGCGAAATGAAACATGGACCGATCGCTTTGATCGACCACAAGATGCCAATCGTGTGTGTTAATCCGCGGTCGAGCGTATATGAGAAGATGTTCAATAACATACAAGAGGCGGTTGCCAGAAAAGGCATACCCATCACTATCGTCACGAAAGGCGATCGCCGGACCCGCGGTATCAGTAAGCATTCAATACCGATACCCGAATGCCACGAGTGTGTATCGCCTATCCTTGCCGTAATACCGTTGCAACTCCTGGCATACCACATTGCAACCCTGAAGGAACTGGACGTCGACCGTCCCAGAAATCTTGCAAAAAGCGTGACCGTCGAGTAGTCTGTTGAATATAGACCGACTGATCGAGAATCAGCAGAAGATTCGTCGTCTGGTTAGGATTTCTCCTTTGAATAAGAAGATCACCTTGATCGCAGGGTGTGATGTAGCTCAGAACAGAGGTTTTTTGTATGCTTCAATTGTCCTATGTTCTTTCCCGGACATGCAGTTTCTGGAAGCGCACCGTGCAAGGAAGCGTGCGGACATGCCCTACATACCTGGTTTTCTCTCATACCGTGAACTGCCCGTGCTGGAACGTGCATACCGGAAAATAAGACGTGAACCTGCGGTGATGCTTGTCGATGGCCAGGGGATCGCACACCCGAGAGGATTGGGTTTAGCATCACATCTGGGAGTAGTATTGAACGTGCCGACGATCGGCTGTGCAAAATCACACCTCTACGGAAGATACACAATGCCCGGGCTCCGACGCGGTGCACGCCGCCACATAACAGCAGCCGGCTCGAAAATTGGTTTGGTCCTGCGGACCCGAGACAATGTGAAACCGCTTTTCGTATCACCAGGCCATCGAGTAAACCTTCTTGATTGCATGCGCATCGTGCTTGCAGCGTCGGTGAAATATCGTATACCCGAACCCATCAGATGGGCTCACATAACCGCTGGACATTGGGCAAGATATGAGTAGTATTAATCAGCCAAGAACGGTGCAGATCGAGCTATTGGCTCGCGCAGAAGATACGAAGGAGGCATATGTCTGAGGTCAGAAGGGATATCGTTACCGATACATGGGTGATAATAGACACTGAGAATGATGCCATTCCCGAAGTCCCGGTCAAGGATCACGGCATTTCCGCCCGTGATTGTCCTTTTTGTGATGGAAATGAAACCCGGACGCCTACTGAGATCTACGCGGTGCGCGACAACGGTGAACCAAACGGACCGGGTTGGAAATTGAGGGTGATCCCGAACATCAATCCGATTCTCCGGATCGAAGGAGAACTGGAAAAATTCGGTGTGGGTGTATATGATATGGTCACTGGCATCGGAGCGAACGAGGTCATCGTTGAGACGCCCAGGCATGTCACGAATTTCTTTGAGCTTGGCGAAGACGAGGTGTCACGCGTCCTGGAAACGTACCGCCTGAGGATCGATGATCTACACAATGATAAAAGGATGCGCTACATTCTTATCTTCAAGAACCATGGGCCGCTTGCCGGAGCATCTACTATGTCCCATACCCATTCAGACCTTATTGCTTTACCGGCGACGCCGGTGCGTGTCAAACAAAAATTGAGCGGTGCCCAGGAGTATTATGGCTACAAAGAACGCTGTCTATTCTGCGATATCATGCAGCAGGAGATCGAGATGGGTGACCGGCTCATTTTCCAGAGCGACCATTTTGTCGTTATTGCTCCATACGCTTCGAGGTTTCCGTTCGAAATACTCATCCTGCCTAAGCGTCATATCTTCACCTACAAGCTCATCAATGGAGTGGAAATAAGTGATCTTGCCATGGTCTTGAAAAAGGTATGCCAGACGATGTACGAAACCCTGAATGATCCGCCGTACAATCTTATCCTATGCGATAGTCCGAATCTTTTACCGAGAACGGATTATTGGGCGACGATCAGATCCGATTTTCACTGGCACATAGAGATCACACCGAGGATGAACCGCACCACGGGTTTTGAGTTGGGGACCGGTTTCTACATTAACCACATCGCCCCGGAGAAAGCCGCTGCCGTACTGAGGAAGAATCTGTGATAAAAGCAATTGTATTCGATCTAGATAATACTCTCGTCGACTTCATGGCGATGAAGGATGCAGCAATAGACAGCGCAGCACTTGCGATGATCGACGCGGGATTGAAGATGTCGAGGCAGAATGTTAAAGAGAAGATCTATGAGATATACGAGGAGGAAGGGATAGAGGATCAGAAGGTGTTCGACAAATTCTTGAGCCGTGAACTCGGTACGATCGATTATCGCATTCACGCGGCTGGTATCATCGGATACAGGCGGGCGCGCGAAGCGGCACTCGTCCTTTATCCTCACGTTCAATTGGTGCTGATGGAACTGATGAAGCGCGGCATCAAACTGGCCGTATTGAGCGATGCACCGCGCCTGCAAGCCTGGCTGCGGTTGTACCAGTTGAATCTTCACAACATCTTCGATTTCGTAATAACATTTGAGGACACAAATAAGAAGAAACCGGCGCCGGAACCATTCGAACTCGCCCTGCGAAAGCTAAAGGTTGATCCAGAACAATCAATCATGGTCGGCGACTGGGCCGAACGGGACATATACGGTGCTAAATTGCTGAAAATGCATACGATTTTTGCGCGTTACGGAGATCGTTTTGGCACTACCCATTCTGGCGCCGATTATGAGATCGATGACATAATAGAACTCCTTGATATTGTCGACCGGCTTTCTCTCTGAGAGTATTCATTGTTCAGACGGTTGATCGTCCGAACACGTCGTATGCCTGCAACTACTCTCGGGCATTATTAGAATGATCGTCATTTTAGCATTACTTAATATCATTCCGGCGAATGAAGTGATGGTCTATGAGACGAATGACAAGGGGAAGATCGGTACAATACAGGTGACTTCGGATTTTGACAGTCTCGGATACCATATTGTCTATGTCTCGGACCGGGTGATCGAGGTGACACTGGACAGTACGGACCTGAGCACACTCACTGTAAGGAAGATCATAAAAAATGATACCGTGCTCGAGATCACGAAAAGAGAAAGATTCCATGTAAAATTCATGGGGCGTAAATACAGATACGGTAATGGACGTGCGATCTATGACCGACATACGCTTGATTTCGCGCTGCGCGGTTTTGAGTATACTCCAGGGTTCAGGCATATGTTCAGATTGCACGTACCGGAGTTAACGATTGTAAATGCGGAACTTGAGGTTCTTGAAGAGGATGTTGTTGTCACCCCAGCCGGTGAATTTCCATGCTGGAAGCTTAAAATGAAACCGAGGATATTGTTCTTTAATTGGGTGTTCTTCTTCTATATCGAAAAGGAATATCCGCATCGGTTCGTTAAATACACAGATTCATCAGGGAAGAACTCGATCATCTTGAAGAGTTACGGGATCGATCAATGATGAACCGGCGGTCGTTGCCGCTCGGTATTTTGTTTCAGAATTCCTTCACTGAGTCGTATGATCGGTAGATGTACAAGAAATAAAGATGCGGCAACGTGCAGAAGCGTCTTTACTTCTTACGCCAATAGAGAATCCTTCCGCAATTCGGACACGTCGTAATGTCCTGACTGCGAGTTATGAGTTCGGTCGGCAATTTCTGAAAACAACCCAGACAGAATTCACTCTCCACCGGAGCAATTGCCTGCCGGTACCGTTTCTTCAATATTTCATATATCTGGGCAATCTCCTTCGGCAGTTGCTGCAACAGCTCATTCCTCTTCCTGACCAATACAAGGCTCGCCTCTTCTTCGAGCTGAAACCCCATCTTCTTGTAAGATGGTTCTTCGGTGTCGGCGATCAGATTGTCGAGGTCAAAAAGCAATTTAAGATGCATCTCGACGACGTCAGACATAATCTACTTCCTTTTTGTCAGGCTCTTCTCGATTTCGTTGATCATAGCGATGAACTCATCCGGTGTCTTGGCTTTTTGTATGAGATTCTTCTTCGTTATCTCCTTGGCGATCTGGACTATCTTACCCAGTGTGATGAGGTACTGATTGCCAGGATCCTGAGGAGGTGCAATAATGAGGAAGATCAACGATACCGGTTTCTTATCGATGGCATTGAAGTTGATCGGCTTGTTGGTACGGCCGACGGCGATCTCCAGTTTCTCCACGGCAAGCGAGCGGCAGTGTGGTATGGCAATGCCCTTCCCGATGCCGGTCGATCCCAATTCCTCTCGCTTCAGTAGCGTGGAGACGATGAGGGCGGCGTCGTTACCCTTTCTGATCGAGTAAACGAGATCGCTGATGACGTCGTCCTTCTTTCCTGGTTTTAGCGATAGGTTGACTCTATCTTTCGATAACAGACTTGCAAGGTTCATGAAACCTCCTTCATTTCATTTGATGGCTCGAGCCATCTCTGACTTCCATTAGCCATCTCAAGCCTTCTCCATGTCACATCTTCTCCGGGCATGAGACGCCCAATAAGTCGAGTCCTTCTCTTATTCTGGCGGCGGTACGCTGGATCAAGTAAAGCCTTGACTCGCAAAGTTGCCGGTCGTCACAGACGACGCGGTGTTTCTGATAAAAGGCATGAAAATCGCGCGCCAGGTCGATCATGTAGTAGGTAAACATACACGGTTCGAGGTTCACTACGGCGTCGTGAAGGGTCTCTTCGAAGCGGATGATGTCTTTTATCAGGGTGAGTTCTTCGTCCTCCTTGAGCAGTGACAAGTTCGCGCTTTGCGGTACTTCGATACCTGACTGCGCCGCGCGTTCGATTATGCTGTTTATCCGCGCGTGGGCGTACTGCACGTAGTAGACGGGATTCTCGTCGGATTGCTTCAGGGCAAGGTCAATATCGAATTCGAGATGTTGTGACGATGATCTCATCAGGAAGAAGAAGCGAATTACGTCCCTCGGAACTCTTTCGAGAAGCTCGCTGAGCGATGCGAAAGTCCCGGCACGCTTCGACATGCTCAGGATCTTGCCATGTTCCTTGATTTTTACTTCCTGGACGATGAGAATCCGAAGCGTATCAGCTTCATAACCGAGCGCTTGCATGCCGCCCAGCATTCCTTTGATGTGCCCTTGATGGTCGGGACCCCAGATATCAATGAGCTGGTCGTACGCGTTTCTCTCCATCTTATTGAGGTGGTACGCAATATCCGGTAGCAAGTAGGTGTTGCGTCTATCCGACGTTATTATCACGCGATCCTTGTCGTCGCCGTATTCAGTAGTTTTGAAAAACACTGCGCCGTCTTCCGTATAAGTCAATCCCTTTCCCGTTATTGCACTCAGGGCCCTCTCTACGTAGCCGCCTTTGTATATGTCTGATTCCCGAGTCCAAACGTCGAATGCCACGCCGAAATTTCTCAGGACCTCTTGATGATTCCGTATGAAATACTCGATGGCGTAGGTTTTTATATCTTCGTGATCTTCCAGACCTTTTTCTATCACTCCCCGTGCCACTTTCTTGATATACTCACCGTGGTATCCGCCTTCAGGGATTTCTGCGCGACCGCCCTTGAGTTCTTGAGTACGCTGGTGCACGCTCTCCGCCAGCAGATCCGTCTGTCGTCCCATATCGTTGACATAATATTCAGCATCTGCCGCGTACCCTGTCTTTCTCAACAGTCGGATCAGTGAATCGCCAATGGCTGCGGCTCTCGCGCTTACTATGTTAATCGGTCCGGTTGGGTTCGCACTTACGAATTCGATGAGGTACCGTCTGCCCTTTCCGATGTCGAGCTTCGTATCTGCGGCCAGCTGTTCATACAGATACTCTTCACTGAGTGTGAAATTGATGAACGCAGGCCGGTATACACTTACTTGCTTGAAGATCGGGTTTTCGATTCGGGAGGCGATCCTTTGTGCCGTATCCCAGGGGTCCTTGCCCTCGCGCGAGGCCATCCTGAACGCCAGGTTCGTATAGTAATCACCTTCCCTATCTCGTGGTACATAATCGACGGCAATGTCCTCGCCCGGGAAAAGGTTAAGTAGTATCGTGCGTATGTCGTTCCTGATCATTTCAGTAGTCTATTGTGGGCGCATCGCCCCATAGGCGCTCTAATCCATAGAAATCCCTTGCATCTTTCGAAAACACATGGACCACGACGTCGATGAAATCCAGTAAAACCCAGCTTGAAGCCTCTAAGCCTTCAATATGTTGCGGGGATTCCTTTTTCATCAAATGATCAGCGATGTTCTTCACGTGAACCTCGGACAATCCGGTGGCGATGACGAAATGATCCGTAATCGGTGAAAGGCCGCGCAGGTCGAAGATAATTATCTCCTCGCCTCTTTTTTCATCGATTATCCTTGCCAGTTTCTTGGCCAGGTCCGCACTAACGTCTTTCACCGATTCCTCTCTATAATTCTTGCTCGACATCGGGGAAATATTCGAGGTAGTCCATGCCGAGTATCAAGCTGACATCGAGATGCAGCGCCGAGTCGATGTCTTTTCCGATGTTCTTGCACCGTATCCGCTTTGCAAAGTAGGCTGCGTTTTCGCCTGTTTCACTGCTGCGTTCGATAACGACCGTTTCTTTAAAATCCGACCTGCCTGCATTGTCGATTTTGACAACATTGAAGCTCTGCCTTCTGAGAACGTTCGCCACCTTTATCGCCAACCGGGGTTCCCCGCATCCGTTGAGAATTTCCACACGAATGGTACTGTTACGTCGATGTATCTGCTGCGGGTCTTCCCTCGTGTACATCAGGACGATCGAAACGAGAAATATGCCGAGAATGACCAGCAGCATGTAGAGCAATATTCTGCCGCGCGAAGTCATCTCGATCCGCCGGTGGCGTTCTTGTTCAATCTTGACTTCTTACCGTTCTTGACCAAGGCATAGGGCCCGACGATTTCACCGGCGTGAATGACCGTATCGCCTTCGATGTGAGAATGATGTTTTATTTGGGCACCCTCGCCGATCTTCACGGAAAGGTCGATCTCGATCGTTACCGGGTCTTCGATATGGACTCCGCGCCGTTTTAAATGCGCGTACCACTGGTCCTTTACCAACGCGCGAATCTGTGCGAGATGTTCTCGCGTGTTGACGCCGATGATCTCGCTGGCGCTGGAGATCGTGTATGCTGCAACACGTTTTCGGAGGGAAACGATATTGCGAATGGCGTCGGTCAGGTAATACTCTCCCTGCTTGTTATCGGTTGTTATGCCGTCGAGCGCTGCCGAAAGTAATGGGGTCTTACCGTAGTACACACCGGCGTTTATTTCCCTTATCTGCCGCTGTTTGGCAGTGGCATCACATTCCTCGATGATATTGACAACGTACCCATCCTCGTTGCGTATGATCCGTCCGTAACCGTATGGATTATCCAACTCACAGGTAAGCAGGGTGGCATCTGCCTTCTGCTGCATATGGTATGCTATGAGAGCGAGGATCGTTCCTTTTCTCAACAGAGGTACGTCGCCGCACAGAATCAAGGTATTTTCGTGTTTCGCTTTTTCTAAACCTTTTTTCGCAGCATCACCGCTGCCCAGTGGTTCCTTTTGAATCGCATAGGTCACTTCGTTTCCCATTAATTCCGAAAGTTCATCTGCCTTTGTGTTGACAACGATAATTGTCTGGCTGCTGCCGATTTCGCGAGCAAGGTCTCTGACGAACGAAATAATCGGTTTACCTAGAACACGGTGCAGAACTTTCGGGGTCTTCGATTTCATGCGTTTGCCGACGCCTGCGGCGAGTATGACCGTACTTATTTTCTCATGTAATATGGGCATTTTTGCGATTGCCACGATTAAATATAACCAAATAAGCAATTCTGTCAAGTGCAATCCGTCTGCATCACAGCAACGTACACCACCGCACGTCCTTGCTCGGGCAAAGGGTGCAGTGAGTAAAGAGATTGCGGCTTGACTTATGTAGAAATATGATTATGATTACGTTTATGAAAGCATGGGTAATCGTGGTCTGCCTCATTATGTTAGCCTGCAACGAATTGCCGGTTGGTGGTGACGAGCTTGACCTGCGTGGCGACCTCGATCCGCAGTTTCTGAATCTGTCCATCTTTTCGACGTTCACAGAGTGCAAGAACGTGAACACAGGCAGTGCCTCCAACCTTGTTTTCGGTATGAATGCCGAATACGAGTCACGGGTGCTGCTGGAGTTCGATTTCCCAGATACCACGTATACAGGACTGGATGAGATAAAACTCATTCTGAACATCGACTCAGATTTTGAGAACGATACCATTCCATTCAGCCTGCATTTGATGGACGAAACCTTCAGTGAATCCGAAGCCGATTGGACGCACCGAAATCTAGATGAGTTGTGGGATACGCCCGGTGGCGATTACAATGCCGATTCCATCAGGTTTGGTGTTGCCCAGGGTGATTCAATAGTACTGTATTTCAATTACATCGAATTGGCGGAGATACAGGCCGCAAAAGCAATGATAGTTATTCCCCAGGATACGGGATTCTGCTATCTCAGCTCGCGTGAAGGGGGATCTGGAGGAAAGATCATCCTCAAGAAGAATGAAACTTCGATCCCGGCTTTTGTCGAGGCGGATTGCCATATCCTGACCGGCGTGGAGCCATCGTTGCTTGAGGATTGGATAGGTTCTGGTTTTGTGTATCGGGATTTTGTCAAATTCAACTATGATACCCTCCTCGACAGCACGCTGGCGGTCTACGCAGAACTTTCGTTCAGATGCGCTGAATATTTCAGCTACCGCGATTCGCTCGAGATCGGGGTGCGGCAGCTCCTCGAACCATTTTCCACGTTCGATACGCCAACCGGACCTCTCATCGCCCTGAAGAAGATCGGTGTTGGCGACACCGTTGTGACACTCGATATCGTGCGACACGCCCAGCACATCATCGAACATCCTGATTCCAATTTCGGGTTTTACATCGGTATCAGTCCCGAGGTCAATGATATCTCACGCATAAAATTGGTCCGCGGTTCTCATAGCCTGAATATCGGTTATGTTCAGCCGCCAGAACCACGGAATATTGAGTAGGGAAAATGACTGCACTCCTATTGACCTGTTTGATTGGTTCTTCAGCCTTCTCGATCGCCGGAATAGGGGAGGATCTGAGTATTTTCCGTATGCCGTTTGTCAGGCGAGATAACGTCACCCGTATTGGTTTCACATTGAGCCCGGAATACGCCCTGCTCAGCCAATCGGGTGAATACCGCGGTGTTTTCTGGACGAACCCGTTCAAAATATCTTTTTCTGTACCCATTTCGCACGGGTTCTCTCTCGTTTTAGGCAATCTCGAGAGGTACAATCAATGCTTCGATATTTACCGGCAGGACAGCGCACTGCAGGTGCATGCGCTCGGCGAGGGGGGCATCGAAGAGATTTACGGGGGATTGAACAAGCAGCTCGGACCTTTCGATGTGATGGTCACAGGTTCTTTCCTTTTCGGGAATACATGGGAGATATGGACATACAACATCGGTGCCTACAGTCTTGTCGATACTTTCAACTATAGATACAGGGGGAGGATATTTAGCATCGGCTTCAGACATAATATATTTGCGGTGGCGTATGAGGGGTTGGGTGAGTTGCGCATGGTGTACATCGGTGAAGACACGACGGTGATCGAATTACCTCAACGTCTGTCCATTGGCATCTATCCGCGGATAGGGGAGTGGCCACTTGGTATCGTCTATGAACGTTCGTTCTGGCAGAGCGACGCATGGCACGACAGTACTTACTGTTCGCCCCATCGTTTCAAATTGATGGCTAGGCGTAATGCGTTTGGACTTGCCTATTATTTTAATCCCTGGTATATCGACGGCGTTTCTGAACACGGTATTGAGGTCGACTTTGCAGTTCCTCTGCGAAACGTCGGTGTAGCGAACGCAAAGATGGGCTTTGCTATGCGGGCAAGGGACGGGCTAACTGAATTCAAGTTCGTGCCGAAGTTGACCTTTGTATTCAATGAGATATTCGCACGAAGGCGAAAATAGCACCGATCCTTTTTATAGTACGATCACTCTTCCCCGAAGTATAGAATAAACATGAAAACAAAGATTCTCCTACTTGACGACGAGGAAAGCCTCATAAAATGGCTGAAGTATGCCCTTGAGCAGAAGGATTACTCCGTTGTTGCCGCTACGGATCCGAGGGATGCTCTTGCTGAGATAAAGAACCAGCGATTCGATCTCGTTATCAGCGACATAAAGATGCCTGAGATGGATGGCTTCGGATTTCTAAGGAAAGTGCGTAGTCTGTACCCCAGCATTCCGTTCATCTTCATAACGGCGTACGGCTCGATGGATTCGGTGATCAGCGCAATGCGTGACCGTGCGAGTGACTACATATTGAAGCCCTTTTCAGTCGAGGAGCTCCTAGTCCGCATAAGATCCAATATCAGCAAACCGGAAGCCGCAGCGCAGAAGATCATTGGGGTAAGTAAGGAGATCAATGCGACATTGAAAATACTCGATAAGGTCGCGGCAACGGATACGACCGTATTATTGCTCGGCGAATCAGGGACTGGCAAAGAACTATTCGCCCGTGAAATACACAATCGTTCGAAACGTGCCACGCATGATTTCGTCACTATTTCGTGCGCTGCGCTGCCTGAGACGTTGCTTGAAAGCGAGTTGTTCGGCTATAAACGAGGTGCCTTTACCGGTGCTACATGTGATAAGGAGGGCCTTTTCAGAGCTGCAAGCAAAGGATCTTTCTTCCTCGACGAGATCGGAGAGGCCACCCCAGCGATCCAGGTCAAGATATTACGGTTGCTTGAGGAGAAAGAGATCGTTCCTTTGGGGTCGACCAAGCCGGTACGCGTGGATGTTAGGCTGATTGCTGCCACGAACAAGAATCTCGCCAAGGAAATGGAAGAGGGACGATTCCGGGAGGATCTATACTATCGTTTGAACGTAGTGCCACTCGTGCTCCCTCCGCTAAGGGAACGCAGGGATGATATCCCCGTATTGGCTAAGTTCTTTCTCCAGGGTATATGCGAACGCGAAAAGCTGGGAATTCGTGAACTGCGAAAGGGGGCACTCAATCAGCTGCTTCAGTATGATTGGCCGGGTAATATCCGCGAACTTCGTCATGTCATAGAAAGGGCAGCGATCCTGTCCGATTCGCAGCACATAGACGTGCAGCACCTCGGATTGCCGCATATAAAGAGAAGGAGCTTAACTCAACTCCAGTCCGAAGAAATAGAGAGGGTGGTACAGGGGTGTGGCGGCAATATGAGTGAAGCAGCGAATATCCTTGGTGTTTCCAGGGCTACGCTCTATCGTAAACTGAAACAGAAGCGTAATAGAAGAAAGAGATGATCTCAGAGTGTACGCTGTGGTGCGACACGGTCGAGGCTTAAGTGTATCAATATGCGACAATTGGGGCATTATGAGACATGTGGGCATTATTTTTCTTCCGCAATTTGGAGATTTTCTTCAGTCGCAACTAGGCACGGAAATTGCTATATAATGAGATATATTGATCTTTCAAAAGGTATTCAATCATTCTTAAGATGGGTGTGGTTTTCTTGCCAACGGATGGGGTGTAAGCCTCAATACGCGTCCGGCCTGTGTCCTAAAGCCTCGAGGTTAAGTCGGGTTTGTTTTAAACCGTTCAATGTTCGGGGGCACATTAAACTTTTCAGTACAACCATTATTTGCTGAGGAGGCAAAAATGAGGAACAAAGGATTTACCCTGATCGAGCTTATGGTGGTGGTCGTAATCATCGGCATCCTGGCGGCAATCGCGATACCGAACTTCATCAGCATGCAGAAGAGGGCAAAAGAAGCATCGGTGAAGAACAACATGCATACACTGCAGCTCGCCATAGAAGACTTTGCGACGTTGTCCGAAGGCTTCTATCCAACTGGCCTTGCTATGACAGTAGCGAATGCGTCAAATGTAGGCACCAACGCTACTACGGTCGGCGGAGCTGACCCGATACCTTCCAATGGCGTTGTCCAACCAGCGCTCTTACCTGCGACGTATAGGAACCCTGTTGTCGCGGCGAATAATGTCGCATATACGGTTGGTGATACGGTGACCGTTTGGGCTGTAGGTCTTGCAGGTACCACTGAGGTAGCGTTCCTGGATGTAGCCGGTGCAATTGCCGTTGGTACCAATCCAAGCAATGCCGTAAGATACTATGTATACGGATATGGTGTGGATGCAAAACTCGATCTGAAACTGACTTCTGGTCAATAAGAGTGCATGGGGAGGGGAACCTTGGTTCCCCTCCTTCGGTACAACAACCCTCAGTGATATGAATACAAACAACAAGAGATCCTGTTTTTTTTCAAGTGGTTTTACGCTCATTGAATTGATGGTCGTGGTTGTTATTATCGGCATCCTCGCCGCAATTGCCATTCCCAATTATATCGCATTGAGAAATCGAGCGCTCGAAGCGAGTGTGAAGGCGAACATGATGGCTGCCCAGATGGCAGTGGAGGAGTTTTCGACCCTGGTGCAAGGTGTGTATCCTGGCGACCTTGATACGAAGATCGATGATATCCTTGACCCAGACATGGGTCCGCCGATGGGTGATATGTCGCTCGCGGCCGGTGTCCGTATACCTCCATTCCCACCCGAGGCATTTCTCAAGCCCCACCCCGGTTTGAAAAACCCATTTGATCCGGGGAATAAAATAATCGAAAACTTGATCGCTCCCCCGCCACCAGTTCCGCCTCCTACGATCAGGGGTTGTGTTTACTATTCCACTTACATGCTCGACGGAACGACGCCGGGTACTGGTGGCAGTGCTGCCTATGTTTATGTGCTTACTGCATTTGGTGATACTGATCCTCTCACCTTGACTCTGCCCTAGAAAGGAGATCGAAATCAAATGAAACTGCAGAGAAGGCAATACCTGATCCACAAGAGGTTTCAATTCAGGATGATGGGAGCGCTTCTCCTTCTTGTTCTTGCTGCCACTCTTGTGACTACATTGGTCAACCATTTCTTCTTCC